>CAZCRF010000021.1:0-38437 GCA_964501065.1 uncultured Fibrobacter sp.
AACGGCGAGTTCTCCGGACCCTTTTGATTTTACAGAAAGAAATTTACACATTCCCAAACGGCGTTATAGATACAAAGAATGTCGTTCTGCTGGCAAAAGCAACAGAAATTCCGATTTCGCTTGAGTGCCACGATATTTTCACTTTCATCCAAGCCTGGGTAGGTTGAAAAATCCAAACTGCAAATCGCATAAAATCCCTGTAAAAAACGAATTCGTGTTTCGTTCAAATCTGAGTAAAATGCGTTGAAGTGGCGCTCTTCCGTAAAGAAAAGGAGGATGTAGTGCTTTCGTTTTTCTATGGGAATTTTTGAGGCTTCGTTGATGAGGATGAATTCCTTGTCCTCCAAATCTATTTTTTGTTTTGCAATTTTAGGTGTTCCCGAATGAAATAGAAGCCCCCATTTGGCGATGTAAGGCATTTTAGGATTTTTTTTCACCGAGGCCTCCCTTTTCAAAGAATTCCGTTTGCCATTCCTTTAAAACTCGTTTGACGGGCAGGACTTTTCGCGAAATGCGATTTTCGTCGCAGATGATTTCCGCCAAGGTTCGGTCGCCGATTCGATAGGTGTGCGCCAAGGTTTCCAAATTCGGATATTCCCAGCAGCGCTTGTCGTCTGTGTATGCGTCCGAATTTTCGTCTTGCAAGTGAATTCGAACTTTGCCGATTCCTGTGAAGGGGTTGTCGAATTCAATCAAGAACCATTTCCCTTCGTATTGGAATTCAATTCCCGTCGTGCATTCTTCATAAAAATTCTCTACGGATTTGAAAGGAATCATTTCGCCAGTTCCTCCGCTTGATGGATGATGTCCAATTCCTCTTTTGTACAGACTCTTGCCGTTTGGGGATGGTATTTTTCCCCGTGAAATTCATGGACGTGCGGAATGATTCCGCAATGTTTGTGCTTTAAATCAATTTGTTTTGTCTTCATTTTGTCTTTCCCAAAAAAATGGATGCTTGCAATGTCTCCCGACCTGCTTTTGACTGCATAAATGGAATTTGGTGAATTGGCGATTTCTATCGGTTTTATTTGATTTTCCGATTCGTTTAGAACGACGATTTTCAGATTGCCTTCCCGGGCAACGGTTGTATAGTAGAATTTTTCCAGTTGTCCCGTTTCTGTATCGTAATACCGAAATGAACCCATATGACCTCTTGGTGGGGCGTGCGCTCAAAATCGCACACCGTTCGCCTCGTTGAAAGTGAAAGAATCCACTCTCATTCGCACGAACGGATTCGGCCAAGTTCCTTAAAAACAAAAAAGGCGTGGAGCCGTCCGCTTATCCGCTGCTGAGGGCTACCACACCCATATCATCTAATAAGCAAAAACGCCCCACGCCCCAATGGGGGCATGAACGTTCGACTTATTCTCGGATGGCTTAAAAGTGGTAGTTTCAGCAGCGAAGAATAAGAGTCGAAACTCAAAATCCAAACGGCAACCGTCCGCTTTTCACGGGCGACCGCCTATGTCGTGGGGAAATATACATTTTTCCACCGTCCGGGCGGAGGCCTCTTCAAATCCTTTGGTCCGCGATGTCCGTGTCAGTTCTTCGACCGGGACATTGCGTTTTCGTTTCGAAATTCCTCGTGCTTCTGTCCGGTTGCGCGGAATCGCTTGAAAAAATTAAAAAGCCCACCGGGAGATGGACTTTTTAAGTACCCCCAACGGGATTCGAACCCATGTTGCAAGAATGAAAATCTTGAGTCCTAGGCCTCTAGACGATAGGGGCATCGCTTAGATGAGCCAAATATAGGAAAGAATTTCAATTAGTCAAGGGCATTCAGTTGAATTTTCGAAAAAATCCTTTTGCGCGTCGGCGGAATCCCCTGGCTTTCTAAAATTCTATCTTGGGGGCGATGAATCTTTCCCGATGGCTTTCCCGGAATGCGAAGTCTGCGCTGTGGCGCGTGTTCCCGCTGGTTTTGCTCGCGAGCCTCGCTGACGCGGCCCTTTTGTGCGCCGTCCGGATTTTGATGAAGATTCTCGATGGAGACGCTCCGCTTTCGCTCCCCGGATGGTTTTGGGGGACTGTTTCGCTGGTCGTTTTGCGCTGGGCTTTTTCTTACTTGCGCGGGGTTTCTGTCGAAAGGGCCGCCCGTCGGGTTGAAATGGGGCTTTCCATTTGGTTTGCGCGTCGCCTGCGGACTCTTTCCCCGCAGTTCTTCCACAGGTCGGGGAGCGATGAGCGGTTGTCCGTCGCGTTCGATTCCATTCGCGTCGTCGGTTCGAGCGTGGAGTCCGCGATGCAGGCGCTGCAGGCCGTTTTGCAGTTGGTCGTCTTCTTGCCGGTGCTCTTTGTCATCTCGCCGAAGTTGACCTTGGCCGTCTTGGCTGTCGTCCTGCCCGTGATTTCCTTCGTGCAACGGAAGATGCACGCGATGAAGCCCTCCGTCGAAAAGGAAATGTTGAGCCGCGGGGAGATGCGTTCGGCGATGGAGTCTTCGAAGCGGCTCTTTCGGCTGTGGAGTTCCCGGGAGGAGCTTTCGCAAATGGTCGGGGGGCTGTTCTCGAAAGCCCGCGCCGTCTGTGAGTCCGGGACTTCCGTGGGGCGTCGCAAGGTGGCGCTTTCGCAAGGGATGGAGGCTCTTTCCGTTCTTTCCGTGGTGGGTGTCTTGACCTTTTGCGCCTGGATGATTCTTTCCGGAAGCTTGAGCGCCGAGGGGTTGATTCTCTACTGTTCCGCGCTCTTCCTCTGCTACAAGCCGGTGAAGGAGTGCGCAAGGTTGCTTCCGCAGATGCGCCTTTCGAAAAGTGCGAAGAACGCCCTCGAAGATTTGGAGCGGGAGCCTCGCAAGAGAAAGCCGGAACTTCACGCCGGAGGATTCTTGGAATTTTCCCGGGTGGACTTCTCTTACGGCGAAGGGGCGAACTTCGTCTTTCGCCGCCTGGACCTTTCCTTGGCCGCCCCACGGCCCGTTTTGTTGCGCGGCCCGAACGGCTGCGGAAAATCGACTTTTCTCAAATTGATTTCGGGACTTGAAGAGCCTGTGTCCGGGGGCGTCCGGCTGCCGAAGCGGTGGGCCGCCGACGGCGTCTTTTCCGTTTCGCAAGACTTGATTCTCCCTTCCGTTGAATTTGTCCGCAAGAGGATTTCCGCAATCGGGGGATGCCCGGAATTCAGGGCGTTGTATCGGGCGGTGGACGGCGACAGGCTCTTTTGCAAAACGGGGCTTTCCGGAGGGGAGCGCGCCAAGGTGGCGCTTTTGTGGGCGGCGGCTTCCCCGTCGAAAATGATTCTGCTCGACGAACCGTTCGCCTTTGTCGCGGAGAGTGAGCGCGCCCCTCTTCTCGAGGCGTTTTTGGCTGCGGCGGCGTGCGCCGGGAAGTGGGTGCTGCTCGCTGTGCACGATTCTTTGCCGGAGCGTTTGGAGCGGAGATTCGAAGTTTTGAATTTTGAAAATTTGAAGGAGGGCGCGTGACGTTCGCTTACCGTTTCCGCGGACTGGTTCTCGCCGTCCTGGCGGCAGCTCTTTGGACGCTCCCCCATCCCGAAGGTTTTGTGCCGGCGTCGTCTGCCGTTTTGGCTTTGCTCGGAATCTTTGTCCGCGTGGAGGCTCGGCGCGTCATCGGGGAGCATTCGCGAGGGAGCGAAATGTCCGCGCCGGAGCTTTCGACTTCGGGGATTTACTCCCGGATTCGCCATCCGCTCTACCTTTCGAATTTGTGTTTCGGGTATGCCTTCGTACTCTTCCATTTGGGGTGGACTTCCGCTGCGTTCGTCTTTTTCGCGGCAATCACGGTCTTTGAATTTTCCTTGGCGCACGCCGAGGACGCCTTTTTGCGGGAAAAGTTCGGGGCGACGTTTGATCGTTGGAGAGAGGACGTCCCGATGTTCTTTCCCAAGTGTCGCACGGGAAGGTCGGGCGGCGGCCAAAAGAGGTCTGCGTGGGAAGCCTTCGTCGCCGATCGCTGGACGTGGTTCTGGCTTTTATTTTATACATTGCTGCTATTGCTGCGGCGGCATTTGCCGTTTGCGTTTTTGTAGGGTCGTCATGCTCGGACTTGGCACAATTCAACGGACTTTGGATGTCTTCGCGCGGGCTGTCGGAAAAATTCCCGCCGTAGACGAAAAGTTCAAAATTCGGGCGAGGCTCTTCGGCCCGTTCCCGAACGGACCCGCAATCTGGATGCACGGGGCTAGCCTCGGCGAATGCAAGATGCTCCTATCGTTGGCGAGGATTTTGAAGGCGGACGTTCCGGAAATCCCGAGGGTCGTTTTGACGACCCAGAAGGTGGAGGTGCTGGATTTTTTAAATCCGCAGGCGGAAGCTCTCGGGATTTCGATGGGAATGGCGCCCCTCGATTCTCCGCGCGCCCTTCGCCTTTTCATGCGGGAAGTGAACCCGCGGATGTTGATTCTCGCCGAAAATGAACTTTGGCCCGGCTACCTGGAGGCCTTTCGGAAAAGATTCAGGACTCCCCGGGTGGCTTTGGTTTCGGGGCGATTTTACCGCTGCCTGACGTCCCGGAACTTTGACGCAATCGGTTTTGCTTGCATGCAGACGGGGGCGGACGTGGACCGTTTCGTCGCCGCGGGGGACGACTTGGTGCCGCAAAAGACGATTGTCGGCGGCGACTGGAAGCTTCTCCCCTTTGCAAAGTCCGACGGAGAGGTTCGCCCCCCTCGAAATCCGACGGTGGATTTCGCCTTCCTCTCCTTTCACCTGGAAGAGCGTCGCCCGTTGCTGAAAATGCTCCGGGCGGCAATCGGGCGCGGCTGCGCCGTCGTTTTTGCCGCCCGCTTTGATGCGGACTCGGTTCGTTTGGAAAGGTTGTTTTCCCGAAACGGTCTTTTGACGCTCAAGTGGCCGCAGGTTCGGAAGGGCTGCGTTTCCGTCGTGGATGGCTACGGGAAGTTGCCCGCGGTTCTGGGCGTTTCTCGGATTGCCGTCATCGGGGGGTCCTTTGCGCGGACTTTGGGCGTCCATGATTTTTGGGAGCCGCTGAAGATGGGCGTGACGACGTGCATCGGCCCGTTTGCCCGCGGACAGGATGCCGTGGTGAGTTCGCTTGTCCGGGACGGTGCGCTCGTGCAATTGAGGCGTCCGGACGAATTGGGGAAGGTTCAAACGGCTCGTGCGGATGCTGCCGGGCGCTTTCTTGCTTACGAAAGGGAAAAGGTCCTTGCTGCGTACAAGGCCTTTGTGGAATATGTTCGACAAACATTGAATCCGGAGACATTTCAATGAAAAAATTGTATTTGGCAAGCCCTCGCGGCTTTTGCGCGGGCGTTGACCGCGCCTTGCACATCGTGATCCGCGCCATTGAAAAATTCGGCACGCCGATTTACGTGCGCCATGAAATCGTGCACAACGCCTTTGTGGTGGAACGCTTTCGGAAACAGGGGGCGGTTTTCGTCGAGGATTTGAAGGAAATCCCCGACGGCGGAACAGTAGTCTTTTCCGCCCACGGCGTTTCCGAAAAGGTTTATGAAGAAGCGAAGATGCGGAATTTGCACGTGTTGGACGCCACCTGTCCGCTAGTCCAACGGGTCCACTTGAGTGCAAAGAGGCGTTACGACGCCGGTCGACACGTCATCTTGATAGGGCATGCCGGGCATGCGGAAGTGGAGGGGCATCTCGGGCAATTGCCGCCCGGTGCGATGACTCTCATCCGCAACGAAGACGACGTGAAAAAGCTCTCCTTCCCACCGGGGACAAAGCTTTCCTATATCACGCAGACGACCCTTTCCGTCGCGGAATCCAAGGAAATCATCGATGCGCTCCGCAAGGCCTTCCCCGAAATCGAAGGACCGCAAAAAGGCGACCTTTGTTATGCGACGGGAAATCGCCAGGGGGCCGTTTCGTCGCTCTGCGACAAGGTGCAGTTCCTGTTGATTGTCGGCTCCAAGAATTCTTCGAATTCCAACCGCCTTGCCGAGTTGGGGCGGATGCGCGGGATTCCTTCCAAATTGATAGACAGCGTCAGGGACGTCGAACCGGGCTGGTTTGACGGTATCGATGTCGTCGGACTTTCGAGTGGGGCCAGCGCCCCGGAGGATTTGGTCCAGGATGTCGTCTCCTGGATGCGTGAAAGTTATCCGGGGATTGAAGTCGAAAATTGGCAGACGATGCAGGAAAAAATCAAGTTTCCGCTGCCCGGCGAACTTGAGCCTTGACGAAACGGGTCAAATTAACTAATGTTGGCACATAAAAACACGGAGTTATACGATGAGCCGTATTTGTCAAGTTTCTGGAAAAGGTGCCCTCGTCGGCAACATGGTTTCCCACTCCAACCGTAAAAAGTTGGTCAAGCAGTTCCCCAACCTTCAGACGAAGCGTTTCTACGTCCCGGAAGAAGATCGTTGGGTTTCTCTTCGCGTGAGCGCCGCCGGTCTCCGCACGATTGCCAAGCGCGGCATCTTCGCCGTCGTCAAAGAACTCGGCATCTAATTCGCCCCTTTTTTACGGAAGCCGCTTTATCTGCAAAGCGGTCTTTTGTGTTTGGTGTTTGTTTAAAAAAGAAAAGAGAGGGGGCGACAAAAAAGCTCCCGGATTCGGGAGCTTTGAAAAGTTTTGGACGGGCTTCTAGTCGCGGAAGAGGACTTTCTTCGAACCCTTCACCACTTCCCCCACGCGGTAGAAAGTTTCGCCCTTGGCCGTGAGATGGGCTTCCACTTCGGTGAGGTTTGCGTCATCGACGAACAGCAGCATCCCGATTCCCATGTTGAACGTGGAATACATTTCGTCCTTTTCGACGGTTCCCGCTTGCTGGATGAGCTTGAAGATGGGTGGGACTTCCCACGCGGTGCGGTCGATGACCACGTCGACGTCGTCCGGGAGGATGCGCGGAATGTTCCCTTGGAAGCCCGAACCGGTGACGTGCACCAGTCCGTCGAGCTTCGACGCGTTGCAGAGGTCGATGAGGCTCTTGTAATAGCTGCGGTGCGGGACTGTCAAGACTTCGCCGATTGTCCCGCCCAATCCTTCGACGCGAGTCTTGGGTGTGTAGCCGCCGACTTCGAAAAGGGCTTTCCGCGCGAGGGAGTAGCCGTTTGTGTGGAGGCCGGTCGAGGGCAGCCCCAAAATTTTCGTCCCCGGATGGATTTTCGAACCGTCGATAATCTTGTTCCGTTCGACGACACCGACGATTGTGCCGGAGATGTCGTAATCCCCCTTGGCGTAAAAGCCCGGCATTTCCGCCGTTTCGCCGCCGATGAGGACCATGTCGTTTTCCCGGCAGGCCTTCGCCATCCCAACGACGATGCTGTCCATCACCTGCGGTTCGAGGCTTCCCATGGCGACGTAATCCAAGAAGAACAGAGGACGCGCGCCTTGGACCAGAATGTCGTTGCAGCAGTGATTCACGATGTCCTGCCCCGGAAGGGTGTGCGTCCCCATTTCAATGTCGACCTTGAGCTTCGTGCCCACGCCGTCGACGGAACTCACCAGAACGGGGTCTTCGAGACCGAGGTGCTTCAGGGTGAAAAGTCCACCGAAATTCCCGACATCGCCCAAAACACATTGGTTGAACGTGGAGCGGACGGACTTCTTGACTCCGACCATCGCTTCGTCGGCTCGGGAAAGGGAAACGCCTGCGTCTGCGTAATTCATAAGAGATTCCTTTGGGTTGTTGAATTCAAAATTCTTGCCTAGTGCTTTTGACCGGACTGCTTTTCGTCGATGTTGCGGAGCGCGTCGAGAATCAGGCTGGTCGTGTCGGATTGCTGGTTGATGTTGATCGTGTCCGGCATCAAGTGCGTGTCGAGCTTGAAGAGCGTGTCGTCGTTCCAGGAGAGCATCTGCTCCAAGGCGTCCGGACCGGACAGGCGGCCGCTCTTTGCGCAGCAGATGCGCCCGTCCTTGAACGCGATGAATCCCGACTCCCCGTTGCATTCGAACAGGACGGTTCCCGTGATGCGGCTTTTTTCAAGGGTCTGGGCGAAATCGATGAACGGCAAGACCTTCGCGCTGGCGAGGAGGGACAGGCTTTCGAATTCGTCCAAGGCTTGGTTCTTGGCGCGGAGCCGGTCCGCGGAAATCTTGTAGAGGCACACCATGATGCTCGGATTCTTTTCCAAGAAGCGGATGAACGCCTCACGGGGGAGGTGCAGCACGGTGCAATCTTCGACGGCCATCACGGTGTTGCTCGTCCGTTCATTGCAAAGGATGGACATTTCGCCGAAACACGCCCCCGTATCGAGCCAGGCCAGCGCGTTGTAATGTCCGTCGGGGAGAATCTTGCCGCAAATCTGCGCCCTGCCGCTCTGGAGGACGCAGAAGGAATCGCCTTCGCTGTCCCCGCGAATGATGATTTCCCCCGCTTCGTATTCCCGGATTTGGGAATTCAGCAAAAAGAAATCTGCGGATTCGCGCGGAATCTGCTGCAAGAACGGGACCTCTCTTTCGTAAGAGGCCGTAATCCAATCGCCGATGCTCGAACTGGCTTTCATATCGTCTTAAATATTAGAAAGTTTGCGATACCATTGGGATGGGGTCGTTTGAAATCGGGCCGGATGGAGGATTTTCGCCACGTCGAGCAGGAGGGAGTCCGGCTTCACGACGGCGCTTTCGTAAAAATCGAGTCCGCCTTCAGGGCCTTTGCGCAAATCGTATCCGTAGATTTCCCCGGACGCCCATGTGGGGAAGAGCTTCACCCGGGAATCCCGTCCCAGGAGTTCTTCCGGGCTAGAGGCCCCTCCGGGGTTCAGCCAGACGGAAGCCTTTTGCCCATCGACGTAAGCTTGCTCGAACGGCATGGCCAACCCGTCTGCGGAAGAGTCTTGCGCCCAGAGGTAGATGCCGCCCGCGTCGCGGATGAGGGTCGCGGTGAAGCTCTTTCCCGCCGAAGCGTACCAGGTTCCCGCCGTGGGTCCGCCGGTCATGACCACGGGCCTCTCTGCGTCGGGGATGGAGTCCAGACGCGATTTCAACGTGAGGTAATGCGCGGCGGATGCGGCGAAGAAGGAATCCGCCAAGGCCTCCCTTCCGACCAGCACGCCGAAAAATTTTATCCATTCCGCTTTCGACAGGGGGCTTTTTTCCCTCCATTCCGAAGTGAGGGCCACGGGCATCCCCAATTTGGAAAGCTTCGGGAACGCGTCATGGATGGACGAACCCGTCGAAAAGGAGAGGATGACGTCCGCCGAAAGTCCGTAAACCGCTTCCGGGGAAACGGCCATCCCCTCGCCGACTTCCGCCAGATTCAGGGAATCCATGCGCTTGTAGAAATTCGAGTCCGCGATGTACTTCTTGGTGTCGACGGCGATGATTCTTTCTGTCGCTCCGAGGGCTTCCAAATAGCCTAGATATGTCGAGGAAAGGGCGACAATCCTTTGGATGGGGACGTGGAGCTTCGGCAGGGTCTTCAAATTTTCCGGGAGCGATTGGGGCGAAAGGGAGTCGACCAAGACCCAGCGCAACGGGTCGGATTTCCCGTTCTGCACCCACAGCACACGGAAGCCTCCGCAGGAGTCCAGACCGAAGTTTTCCGCTTCCGACAAGGAGAGCGCGGGGCGTTCCACGCAAGCGTTCCCCACCGTTGAATCGTTCCGGGACGCTTTCCAAATCGCGCCGCCGAATGCGCCCGCGAGGACGAGGGCAAAAACTGCCAAGAGGATTTTTTTCATGTTGCAAACATATAAATTTGGGAAACCCGAATGTTCCGGGAATCCCCCTTTGCGCGCCGCCGCTTTCGCTTGGGCTGAATTTCAAGCGGAAAATAAAGGCGCGGTGATTCAAGAGGAAAATTTTAAGCTATTTTAGGAGCATGCGAAACAGATTTTTTCTTTTTTGGGCAAGTCTTTGTGCCGTAACGATTTCCGCATTTGCAGAACCCGAAGAGGGCTTCTATGAAAAGCACGACATCCGCGGATTCATTTCCGTGGGCGCGGATTACCGCGGAATGCGCAGCGCATATGCGGATTACTTGAATCGGCTGTTGTTCAACAAGAACCAAGGCTATCTTGTCGAGGTCGCCGAAGAGGGGAGCGATTCGACTACGACGGTCGGTGTCGCCGACCCGTCCATCGGGAAATACGAACACTTCAACGACTACTACTTGGGGTTGCATGTCGAAATCGGCGCACAGTATCGCCAATTCTTGACGTGGTTCGACATCAACTTCATGCCGACGCAGGTTTCCGAAAAACCGGCGAAGTTCAGCAGCGTGAACGGGGCGCGCCTTTATGACGTGAAATGGTTCGCCTATGGAGTCGACTGGATGTTCGGCTGGAAAATTTTCGGGGAGAACACCGTCATCAACTTGATTCCCTCCGCCGGCATCGGTTTGAACTTGCTGAACATCCACCTCGCGTCCAACTACGATTACTTGAAAGCCGATGCGGACGCTTCTTCCGATTCCGCTTATATTCATGCCAAGAACCGTTATTACAGCACCCTTTCCCCGACGTTTAACGCTCAGATGGAGCTTCGCCTTTCCTTCGACCCGTTTTCCGTCGGCGTTTACGGGGGCTACCGCGTCATCCGATTCGATGAATTCGATATCGACGGGTACGAACTCGGCGACCCGGACAACAACGGCGACACGTGGTTCTTCGGGGCTAAGCTGACCTGGACATTCCTTTCGGAAAACCAGAAAAAGCTCCGCGACAAGCTGTAGGCCGCGAGGCGAGGAACAGCCCGTTAGCCAATACGTCGGAGCGGTTGTTCATGATTTTCTCCATGGGGACGTAAAAGGTCGAAGTGCGCCGCAGGTTCGAGTCCGTGTGCCAGTGCACTTCGCGTTCGCGGTTTCGATAGACGAAATTCCATCCGAGCAGGAGGGTGGGGATTTCCATTTTGCGGAGTCTTGTCGGCAGTTCCGCGTATTGTCCTTGGGTGCTGACCAATGCCAGGGCTTCGATTTGGCGATATTCCGCATAAAGGAGCGCGTCATTTTGAAGTTCCAGGTTCGGGCATAGGTCGTTTGCGTAATTGACCGAGGCGAAGTGCACGTCGAAGCCCGCCTTGGAAAGCTCATAGGAAAAGTGGATGATGCCCGATTGACGACGTCCGTCCTCGTCCGGGTGGCGGTATGGGTGGTAATAATGCGGGAGCACTTGGATTTGCCGTCCGGGCCAAAAGTGGCGGGCAGCGTTCACGGCGACCCAGTTCTTCAGTCCGATGAAATTGATGCCGGAGCATTCCGGATCTAGGGACCTGTAGTATTCGTTGACCTTTCGAAGGGTGAAGCCGTCTACGAACAGTCCCACTTTGAAGGAGTCCGGGTGGATGGATGGTGTTGGCATGGGGTTTCTCCATTTAAGAAGTGTGAAACCCTTCACCAGGAATTAACGTTTGAAAGTCCGCCGGATTCCGTGTAAAGTGAAATTTTACGTGTGTGACGGCTTAAAGCTTGCCGGGGGAGGGCTCTTTCGCCGTCCAATTGGAAGGCTCGAAGCCGGACTTGCTGAAATCGATGCGGTTCAGGCTGTATCCCTCGCCGTCGGCGGATTCCGGCCAAAGCCCGTCGTCCGAATAGAGAATCGCGTCCGAGACCCGGTAGTAAAGGATTGTCGAATCCTTCAAATTCTTGGCGTATTCCATCGGTTCTTCCACGGAAACTTTTTCTCCGCGGTTCGAGAGTTTTCCCGGATACTGGAAGATTTGGAGGGAATCGGGGAGGCTGAGGCTTTCCCGGTATTCTTCCACTGTGATGGGGACGGAGGTGTAGCCGTCTTGTGCGGTATACTGTGTGGGGATGAGCAGGGCGACCTCTCCCGGGGCGAGGCTCGCGCTCAAGCCTTCTAGACCGATGCCGGAAATCTTCCAACCGACGTAGGCCAAGTCGAACAGTTTCTTGAGCGAAACGGTCGAGTCTCCGCGATTCACGATTTCGAGAAATTCGACACCGCCGTCCGGTGGGTTGTAGTAGACTTCGCTGATGTAAATCGGGCCGAGTGAAATTTCCGAGTTTTCCGTTCCGGGCGTAGGCTCTTGCAAAGTCCCTTGCTGCGCGCTCGTGTCAGAAAGGGTGATGACTCCTGCGGAATGCCCACTTGGAACGGCGGCGTATTCGAGCCCGGATTCGATTCCCGTGACGTCCCCGTTTGAGGTCTCGCGCAGATAAACGGCTTCGCCGCGGGCGACGAAGGAGACGCTGTCTTCCGCTCCGTTGGCATCGAGAAGTGTGTAGAGCACCGCATAACCTCCCGCGGGAACGGTCGTGCCGTTCGGCACGTAGCGGATGCTGTCGCTCGCGTCCGCCCGGACCAGAGTCCACCCGCCGATGTCCGCATCGGTTGCGCT
The DNA here is from genome assembly GCA_964501065.1 of uncultured Fibrobacter sp. Lineage (GTDB taxonomy): Bacteria > Fibrobacterota > Fibrobacteria > Fibrobacterales > Fibrobacteraceae > Hallerella. Next base: position 12,188 of record CAZCRF010000021.1, read on the forward strand.
TGCGTTGTAAAATTCAATCCAAGAAGGAGTCCCGACGCCGTGATAGGGCATGATTTCGTTGATGCGGACGCTTGAAGCCGCGTAGTAAGGGTCGTCCGTGGAACCGGGGTTTCCGTTGACCGTGCGGCTTGCCGCCCAAGATTCCGCATAGGCCGGATTTTCCCCGACATAGACGAGAGAGCTTCCGTTCCCGTCCGCAAGGCTAGGCCAAGGCGGATTGTTGTCGAAGCGCGCGTCGAAATCCCCCTTGCCGTCGATTTTCACTTCCAACACGTCGCCGGAGTTCGAAAGCTTGAACCCCGCGTCCCATTCGAAAAGTCTGCCGGAAAATTCGGGATACTTTTCTCGGAAGTTCGAAGAGTCGTCCGTGACGACGATGACCTCGCCGATTTCGAGCGGTTCGTCGGGGAAGGTGAATTCCACTGCGCCGTCTAGCCGCAGATGTACGTCCGACATGCTCGAAAGGGATTTGCCGGAAAGCTTGATTTCCACGAATTCCGGGTAGCCGTTCACGGGATGGTACATCAGTTCCGTCACGGTCATCGCGGGGATGGACGTCGAACGCGTCTTGCCGCTGGAACTGTCGGAACAGGCGGAGAGGATTCCCGCCGAAAGCGCTGCGGAACAAATGGCCAAGGGGAAAAGTCTTTTCATGCGAAAACCTCCTTCGCGTCTTCGAAGTCGCCGGCCAGATAGGGGAATCGCGAATCCCGGAAGTCCCGAGGGCTTTCATAGACGCGCTTCCATTCGGCGGCGGCATTCCCGAACTTAGAAAATGCGCCGTGCTTCAAGTTGAAATGGTGAATCAAATCGAGCATCCAATAGGGGACTTGCAGGGCGGGGCATTTGAGTTCGAGCACCGCATTGCAGTCCTTTTGAAAGAATCGGGGAATTCCCGTGGACCACATTTCCTGCGGATTCACCGTGTAGTCGAAACCGTTCTCTTCGCGGAATCGCATGCCGACGTCAATCGTCACGCGGGAATATTCTTCGTTGACGCCGAACCAGGCGCGCCTCTTGTATTGGGTGAGCAGACGTGGGTGCGCGTTGTACAGCCACGTCTTGCCGACGAATTCTTGGATGTATTTGCGGTCTTTGTCCGTTTTGCACGGCCACTCTTCGACGGGGTGTTCCCAGACGAAGGAGGGGTTGACCCCTTTCACCGTGCCGCGGCTCTTGTAGCAGACCTTGCCGATTTTCCTCTTGACTTCGAAATGGAACGCCCCGTCGTCTTGCGGATGCTCGCCATATGTCCGCACCCGCATGTTGAAACGGTCCAGTCGCCGGGCCTTTTTCCAACTCAGGAAAGTCCATCGGGGGGAATCTAAATACAGGTTCGTAATCCAGTAGAATTTTCCCGGGGTGATTTTTGAATAATAATCTTCTTCGCAATACGGCTTGATGAATTCGCCGATGGCGTCAGCAAGCGAAACCGGGATGTGGTACTTGAGTTCAAAACGTTCAAGTAGGCTGAATCCGCGGGCTTCGCTCATTTTTGCCCTCCCGCCCTCAGATGGTTCGTCACGTCCGTGCGGGCGAGGACTCCCATTTCGTTCAACATGTCCAGGTAAACGGAGAGGATGTCGAAGTCCAGTTGGGCGATTTTCAGCTGACTTTGCAGGGAGCTTTCCTTGGCGCGGAGGAGCAGGAGAGGGTCACCTCCCGCCTTTGTCGCGAAGTCTTCGAACAGGGCTCCTTGATCCACCTGTTCCACGAACTTTTGCCGCACTTCTCGTTCCGCGATGAGGCCGAGAATCTCTTCTTTGCGGCGATCCACTTTTTGCGCCAAGTCCCGCTTCACTTCTTGGTAATCGCGTTCGCTTTCGAGGACGTCGATTTGGCGCTTCAGGTTGGAGGTGTTGTTGCTCGAAAAGAAGGGGAGCTTGACCGTCACCGTGGCGTAAAACTTGTCCCGCGTCCTGCGGTCGTCGTCGCTGCGCTGCAACTTCCATTCTTCGGTGCAGCTCCCGGTGAGGTCGCAGCCCGTCTCCACCCACTTGTATTTGTATTTGCCGTAAACGTATTCGTAGCCGATTCCGATTTTGGAGATGAAGTTGCGGTCTCCGACGGCCTCTTGATCCGCCCGCTTTTCGCTCACCTGCCATTTGGCGCGCGCTGCGGCGACTTCTGCGAAATTCTCCGCGTCCATCGACATGTTTTCAAGGATGCCTTTCAGTTCGGCAATCGACGGGATGAAGTTCGTGTCGAGCGCAATGGAATCGTAGCCGCTGACCCAGGAAAGCAGCTTGAGCTTTGAATCTTTCAGCGCGTTGGAGTCCGCGATGAGCTTCGCCGAGAGCGATGCGGATTCTTCCATGGCGGTCACCAAATCTTGCAAGCGGAAGGATTCCGAGCCTGTCATCGCCTGGAGGACTTCCACTCTGTCTGCGGAGATTTGCGCCAGCTGTTCGTGCAGCGAGAGCGTCTTTTGGCGGCTGATGTAACGCAGGGCGTGCTCGTAGCGCTCGTACAGGACTTTCGCCCGGTCCAGGCTCTGGTGCGCCTTTTGGTAGGCTGTCTGGCTTTTCCAGTAAGCCTCGTCGGCGGAACTCTCGCCAAAGGCCTTCGGCTTGATCTTGAGTTCGAAATCGTGTTCCATGAAGCCGAAACCGTCGAGCTTGTATTCGAACTCCAAATCGTCCCAGAGCTTTGTCCCGGAATGGCCGGTGATGGCGGATTCCTTTTTTTGCGAAGCTTGCAGGACGGGATCCTCTTCGGCGGATTGGAGGAGAGCTTCCCACGTGAGCGGCGACGCCCAGGCGCCGGCAGCCAAAAGCCCGAACCAAACGAGGGGCTTCATTGTGCGCCTCCCTTGATGGCGGAATCTTTCAAAAGTTTCGGCATTTTGGTCTTTTCCGCGATGGAGACCTTTTCTCCCAGCAGCAGGTTGTTCTTCTCCGGTACGCGGATCATCACTTCGCGGCCGTAAAGCGGCATGTCGACCATTTTCAGCAAGCGTACAGGATAAGGCACGATGCGGCTGGACATGCCGATGACGGAACCGTTCATGTGTTCGCCGGCCCCGCTGATGACTTCGATTTCGTCTCCGATTTGGATGCGCGTGTAAACCTTTTCGTTGATGTATCCGCGCACGAGGGAGACCTCCTTGTGCGTCAACGTGACAATCGGGGTGAAGCTCGAAATCTTTTCCCCGTCGCGGACGTCGACCGAGGCGACGACCCAGCTTTCCTTGGCGATGATGGTCAGTTCCCGTTGCTCTTCCTGGAGCATTTCCATTTCACGGCGGAGGGCTTCCGCTTCGGTCTTGTTGCTGCTCTTGGCCAGCCCCTTGCTGCCGTGGAGAAGCCGGATTTGCGACGCGGCGTTCGCCTCGGCGACTTTCAGTTCTTTCTTCAAATTGCGGATGGACAGCAGAATGCCGTTCGAGCTGTCCGTCTTCACCGAGCCGGCGATGCTCTTGAGTTTGGAAGAAAGCGCCTTGTTCTGTTCGTATTGCGTCGTGAGCTTGTCGATTTCGAGTTGGATTGTGTTCCGTTTGATGTTCAGGTCGGACTGGATGCTCGCCACCTTTTGGTCGATGTCCGCCGAATTCAAGTTTCCCCGACCTTCGATGGCGTCGAGCTGTCTGTTGAGTTCGTTCATCCTCACCGCCAAGTCGGGACGGCTGAGTTCCACCAAGGTGTCCCCCGCTTGGACTTCTTCTCCCGGAATCACGTGGATTTTGACCACTTCGACGGCTTCCGGCATGCTGATGGTCGTCTCCGTCGCTTCGGCAATCCCGGAAAAGACGATGCTCTGTCCGTGGAAAAAGAATCCCAGCGACACGATGGCCGCAATCGCGAGAATGAAGGCAATCAGCATCTTGTGCGATTCAATCGCGTGGAATCGCGAAGAGTTCAAGTCGGCGAGTTCATCCAATTTCTTTGAAAATCCCATAAGTCCCCCTTAGACTTCCGTCGTCGCGTCTTGCATCATGAAGTGGATGTCGGAAATCCCCGGGACTGCCGTCAGCTCCTTCAGGACTTCATTCGCCGGTCGTTTTCTGCGCAGGCGCACCTGGTAGGCGACGTCTATCCGCTCGCCGCCGTCCACCTCCCGCATCGTTATCAAAACGAAGGTCTTGATGTTTGCGCGCATCACCTTCTCGAGCTTTTCGCGGGATTCGGAATTATTCGGCATGGCGAATCGGAGCATCCCGTCGAAGAAATTCTTTGTACCGAGTCCCGAACGGGAAAGGATGAAGGCGATGATGCAGAAGGCGCAAGTTCCGCCTGCGGCGATTCCCCATGCGAAGACGCCGCAGCCGATTCCCGCCCCGAGCGCCGCGAACAGGAACATGATGTCCCGCGGATCCTTGAAGCTCGTGCGGAATCGTACAATGGAAAGCGCCCCGAGCATTCCGAGGCCGCGCCCCACGTTGTCGCCGATCGCCTGCATCACGGTCGCGGCGACGACGGAACTCAGCACAAGCGCCTGGACGAAGTTCCGCGAATAGGAAAGTCCGAGGAAGGTGTGTTCATAGGTGAAGCCGATTGCCGTGGAACAGACAAAGGCTAAGAGCAACGTGTAGGCCATCGTGATGAGAGTCGGATAGGCCGTGCTGGATTGGACTGTCAAGAGGTCGAGCATAATCAACTCCAAAATATTCTGACTTGAAATTAGATTCACGCCGCGCGGTTTGCACGTAAATAAAAATGAAAAAAACGGACTTTTGCCGTTGAATCACCGCTCTAAACTGTCTTTTGGGAACTTTTGCCTCTTTTCTGAGGAAAATGAAGCCCGTTCAAGGCAAAACCGTTGCCGAAAAGGGGGAATCGGGCGGTTAAATGTCTTGGACGGGAATTTTGTTCCCGGTCTCTGTCAGTCCGCTTGTTCGGGGGATTTTTCCGCCTGTCGGGGTTTCGACACGACTCGCATGTAGAGGATTCCCAAGATGGCGGAGGCGAAGCTGCCCGAAAGGATGCCGACTTTCGCTCCGGCCAGGGCTGTTGCGTGTGCGGGATCGGAGAAGGCCAACCCGGCGACGAAGAGCGACATGGTGAAGCCGATTCCGGCGAGCATCCCGCCCCCGAGGAGAATCCGCCAGTTGACTCCGGTCGGCATTTTGCAAAGACCCGTCTTGATGGAGAGGTACGAGACGAGGAAAATTCCGAGAGGCTTGCCGATCAGAAGGCCCAGGGCGACGGAAAGGGTGACCAGGCTTATCGCCGACGGCTCGATGATGACTCCGGCGTTCGCGAGGGCGAAGAGCGGCATGATGACGAAGTTCACCCAGGGCTGCAGTTGCTTCATCAGGCGTTCTTGCAAAGAGCCGCTTTCCCGTGAGGCGTTCTTCAGGGCGTCCAGGACATCCTTGCGCTGGTCGTTCGTCATGGGGCGGTTTTCCTTGACCGCATCGCCCACGGTGACAATCAGGTTGTTCATGTATTTTGAGGAGACTATCGGGGTGACGGGAGCCAGAAGGCCGATGATGACGCCGCAAATGGTCGGGTGGACGCCGCTCTGGACAAAGCAGAACCACGATATCAGGGCCAAAATGCCGTGGACGAAGAAGTTCCGGATGCCTAGCCGGAACGAAAGCCAGGTGAGACAGAGGAATATGGCGGCGACGCCCAAGGCCGCCCACTGGACTCCGGACGAATAGCCGACCGCGACGACGATGATGGAGCCGATGTCGTCCGCAATCGCGAGTGTTAAAATCATCACGCGAAGTCCGTGCGGAATCCGCGACCCCAAAAGGGCCATGCAGCCGACCGTGAACGCGATGTCCGTCGCCATGGGAATTCCCCAGCCGTGGTGTGCCGAGGACGGGCAAATCCCGAGGTAAATCAGCGCGGGGAAAATCATACCGCCGACGGCCGCCAGGATGGGCAGCAGGGCTTTCCGGAAATCGCGCAGTTCCCCGTGGACCATTTCGCCTTTCACTTCCAGTCCGACGGAAAAAAAGAAAATCGTCATCAGGGCGTCGTTCACGAACCATTCCAGGGTGGGGACGCGCCCCAAGGCCTTCGCGATGCTCCACGGGCCGATCGTGAAGTCGAACGGAAGAGTCCAGATGTAATGGTAAGAAGCCGGAGAAAGATTCGCCCAGAAGAGTGCGATAGCCGTTACGACGATGAGGCCGATGCCTGCCGTCGTTTCGATTTTCAAAAAACGTTGTACGGGGTCGACGAACTTGTCAATTTTTGCGCCGGGAATCCTTGCGCCGAGAACTTCTTTTCCAGACATGGCAAATCCTTTGTCGTTTTTGTGTGTCCAAATTTAAAAAAAGTCCCCGATGACGGAGACTTTTTAGCCGCAAGCCGGGCTGTTTTGTCCAAAATCAATACATATGGGGGGGCGGCCAACGCGGATTCTTGGAACTCATGTCGACTTTATAGAAGTTCTTGTCGAAGCGTCCGTCGTCTTCGCCGTACAGGCGCATCACGTAGCGGGACATCCATTTGGCGAGCTTCAAGACGGTGAGCTTGTGGCGCAGGCGACCTTGGCAGTCGCGGTTCATAATGTCCGGGAGAGTGCTTGTCGTCAAAATCTCGTCAATCGACGGGCTGTTCAGCTTTTCGCGGGCTTCCGGGCTGGAGTTGAAATGCGTGACGCAGAAGCAGACGCGGTTTGGACTGCCAGTCTTCAGGTAATCGCAGCAGCGGACGATGGTGGATCCCGTGCGGACCATGTCGTCGAAGACGATGACGTCCTTGCCCTTCAGATAATCGAGCTGCACTTCGCTTTCCGGGGAAAGGGACATGCTGACTTCGCGCTCCCCGGTGCGGACCTTGCTCATGATGACGCGCTTGCACTTGGGCAGTTGGAGGGCGTCGAACATGGCATTCACGAAAGGCGTCGCTCCCTTGTCCGGCGCGACGATGACCAGATTGTCCCCGTCCTTGCCTGTCTGCACGAAGTTGGATGTCTTGATGTAATGGGCGTAGACTTCTGTCGGGATCATGTTGTGAAAGTGCCCGTCGAAAAGCTCGCTGTAAAGGTTTTGGACCTTGACCGAATGGTTGTGCACCGTGATGACGGAATCGACTCCGGCGGTCTTCAGCAGTTGCGCATAGAGGAGCGCCGTGAACGGTTGCCCGTCGAATTTCTTCAAGTCCGAAGTCGGGCGGTCCTTTTCAAGCTCCCCGATGCGGTGGGCGCCGCGGTCCTGTGCGCTGTAGAATAAATCCGGTTCCATCAAGACGACGCTCTCCGCTCCGTTTTCCTTCGCGGCCCGTGCCAAGATGCATGCCCGCATGGCCAAGTCGTTCCGGCTCCATTCGTGGGTCGTCGAAGAGCAGATGAGCACGATTTTTCCCTTTAGCCGCTTCCCGATGTTTTCGTCGTCAAAGACGTCGAGCATATAGCGCGGGCAAAATTCCGTGTTGGCGTAAGTTTTGAGTGAAACCGTGTCGGAAATGTCTTCCCGAAGCCCGATGTATTGCGCAATGTCGATGGCAAACGGGTCGTCGGTGAAGGTTCCTGTCACAATGAATCGGTCTTGCATCCGGGGATTCCTTTATTGTTTTTTCCAAAGATAAAAAAGACGGCTTCGATTGGCTAAGGAATTTTGAGGGCGCCCCCGAATTCTCCGGATTTTATCTGGATTGGACAAATTTTGTCGGGAAACGGGTTTAGTTTTAAGGGAAAGGAACTTGCTATGCGAATTTTTCCCTATATCGTCGTATTTCTGTCGCTCGCGTCATCGGCTTTCGCCCGAATGTCTTGCAGGACGAACAGCTTCGGGGTGACCCGTTGCGATTGACGGGTCACTTTTGCAGGCAGAGGCTCGCGTTTGCCGCGCCGTAAAGGCTGATGCTGTAATCCTTGATGACGTAAACCGGGATTTTCTTGAGAAGCGGCAAAATGTTCGGGTTGTAATTCCGTTCAAAGTATTGCATGAACAGATTGTCTCCGACGAGCCAGCGCAAATCCTTCTGTACGCCTCCGCCGGCCAGGTAAAAGCCTCCGAACGGGAGGAAGACGGTGCAGACGTCGCTCGCGTAACGGGCGAGCATCTTCACCCAAAGGCGCATCATTTCGGCCGCCACCGGATCCGTGTCGCTCGCCCGGCTGATGTACTTCGGCCTGTCGGCCGCGTCCGTCTCTTCGATTTTCCGGAAGGCGTCGTTGTCGGGGACTTTGCGCGTATCCTTCCACCATTGGTAAAGATTGGCCAGCCCTTGTCCGGCGCAAAGCGGTTCCACTCCCGGGACGGTTCCGATGCGCCGCTGCATGTAATCCCGGAATTCTTGCGAATCCTTGTCGAACGGGGCGAAGGTCATGTGTCCGCCCTCGGAACTCGACGGAATGTATTTCTTCCCGTCGAAAGCCAGAAAGGAAATACCCATTCCGGTGCCGGGGCCGATGACCGCCTTTGTCGCGGGCTTCGGTTCGGGCATGGAACCGTCGAGATGCGGAATCTTGTAAATCTGTTCGGTGTCGTTGACGTCCAAAGTGGGGATGCCGTAGCTGATGGCGATGAAATCGTTGACGACCAGGACGGGAATGCCCAGTTTGGCGGAGAGGTCGTCGCCGTCGACCTTCCAGTTCAAGTTCGTCATCGTGCATTTGTTCTCGGAAACGGGACCAGCCGCGCTGATGCAGCAGTGGCTGGGCTTCAAGTCGGGGCGTTTTTCCGTCGCGATGCGGATGGTCTCCGCGATGGGCTCTTCTAGCCCGTTGATTTTCCCGGAAGCGTAGTCCGTTTTCATCACTAAGGTGAATTTGCCGCTTTTGCAGGCGACAAGTCCCAGGTTCGTGTTGGTTCCGCCAATGTCGATGGCCAAGACAAGCCTGTCGAATTTCGCTTCGGGGTTGCACCACTTCAATTCCATAAAAACTCCATTTTGGCTTAAATATATCCAAATTCGGGGAAATTGGAAGTTGGGCGGTGGAGGAACTCGGATTTTGCGAGTGAAAAAATTCGAAAAGGCTTGACGGGGCTGTTGTAATATTGTACATTACAGTTGTTGAAATGAGAAATGTTACATCAACAGACCAAAGGAGGTTTCAGATGAAGAAAGTCGCAGTTGTCGCAGCCAACGGGAAAGCCGCTCGCAAAATTATCGAAGAGGCGGTGAATCGCGGATTCGATGTCACCGGGTTCGGCCGGCATCCGAACAACACCTTGGCGCGGAATTACGTGCAAAAGGATGTGTTCGACTTGTCGGCGGACGATTTGGAGGGCTTTGACGCTGTCGTCGACGCCGTCGGCGCGTGGACTCCGGATTCTTGGTTCGTCATCCCGCGGGCGGTCGCCCATTTGGTGAAAATCTTGGCGGGTTCGATGACGAGGCTTGTCGTCGTCGGGGGCGCGGGTTCCCTCTTCGTGAACAAGGAGCACACGTCAACGGTCGAACTCCAGCCGAACTTCCCGGATGCGTTCAAGGGCGTGAGCGCGGCGCACGGCCTCGCCCTTGCCACGCTCCGCGCGACTTCGGATGTCGAGTGGACGTACGTTTCTCCGGCGGGGGACTTCCGTGCGGACGGCGAGAGGAGCGGCAAGTACATTCTCGGCGGCGACGAATTGGTTCTCAACGGCAAGGGGGAAAGCGTCATCTCTTATGCGGACTATGCCGTCGCCCTGGTCGATGAACTCGAAAGGGGGAGTCATCTCCGAGAACGGATTTCCGTTGTCCGGGAGTGATTTCGGCGGCGGAGATGCCCGTTCCCGTTCGGGGCGTTACGGGGTGTCCCCGTACGGTGGGTAGCGGGAGACGCTCTAGCGGCTTCCGCGCAGGGCGGTCGCCCGCCCTTCCCGAAACGGAACTTGACATTTGGCGTTTTGCACTTTATTTTAGGCGCGGCGGAATTTTCCTCCGCGCTTTTGAGGTTTTGCATGCAAATTTCGACGAAGTTCACGATTGCCGTCCATATCCTTGCCGCTGTGGAGTTCTTTGGCGGCGGAAAAAGGGTGACCAGTGAATTTTTGGCGTCGAGCGTCGGCGTGAATCCGGTCATCGTGCGGAACCTGATTGGGGATTTGAAAAAGGCCGGGTTGATAGACGTCAAGATTGGTCCCGGCGGCGCATCCGTTCTGAAGCCGCTTGCGGAGGTGACTTTTTACGATGTCTATGCGGCCGTGGAAAAGCACAAGGACGAGCTGTTTCGGTTTCACGGGAGTCCGAATCTGAAATGCCCGGTCGGGCGGAACATCCATGCCGCTTTGGACGGCAGGCTTTCCGAAGTGCAACGGGAGTTCGAGGACGATTTGAAAAGGTGCAAAGTCGGCGATGTGGTCCGGGATATCCACCGTTTGGCGGAAACGGGCGCACCGGGTCTAGAAAAAAACTAAAAAATCATTCTTTTTTCAAAAATAAAGTTGTATATCCTTTGTAAGGAGAACCGCGTGTTCCCCGAAAGCTGTTTCACCCTCAACCGGAAGGTTCGATATGGAAGTTCAAATCTCTGCCCGTCACTGCACTATTTCTGATACGCTTCAGTCCTCTTTGAAAGATGAAGTCGATGCTCTCGGGAAATTCTACCCGAACATCACCGCCGCTTCCATCGTCTTGGACAGGGTGAGCGACTTGAGCCGCCACTGCGAAATCACCCTGAACGTCAAGGGCTCGGTCATTGTCGCGTCCGCCGACGAGGAGAACATGGGCAAGGCTATCGACACCGCACTGGAACGCGCCAAGGTGCAGCTCAAGAAGACGAACGAAAAGCAAAAGGCTCACCAGGCGGAATCCGTCGCGGAAGTCACTTCGCAAAAGTAAAATTGGCCTACCGCGCATTCGACAATTTGGAAGTCAAGCACCGAGCCTCGTGCCCGGTTCTTGATTTTTATAGACACTTTCGGCAGAAGTTGAAGTTGATTCTCCACACGCCGGAATCTTCCTTGCGGACGAAGCTCTCGCATATCGGAATCCATCGTCCGGGGCTTGCCATGTCCGGATTCCTCTCCGTTTACAATCCGGATCAGATTCAAATGATCGGCTCCACGGAATGGAGCTTTCTCGAGGACATGGGGGCGAATAGGCGGAAGGAGGTCTTTGACAGGCTTTCGGAATACGCGTCGCCGCTTTGGATTTTGACGCACAACTTGCCCCCCCATGAAGAGCTTTTGGACATGTGCTCCCAAAAGGACATTCCGCTGATGACGACGGAGCTTTCGACGTATGACTTCGCCAAGGAGACGCAGCGGTTCTTGGAAGGGTATTTTGCCGCCTACACGACCGTGCACGCGAGCCTTGTCGACGTCTATGGCGTGGGGATGCTCTACATCGGCGACAGCAACGTGGGGAAGTCGGAGTGCGTTCTGGATTTGGTGGAGCGCGGGCATCGCCTGGTGGCGGACGATTCCGTCCGCATCACGCGTCTGGGGGACGTTCTGGTGGGGCGCTCGGATGCGCTCATCAAGCATCATATGGAAATTCGCGGAATCGGCATCATCGACGTCAAGTCCATGTTCGGGATTTCCTCCGTCCGGCGGAAAAAGAAGATAGAAGTGGTCATTGAACTGGAGCCCTGGAGACGGGGGGAGTCTTACGAGCGCACGGGTCTTTCGCATTCTTCGGAGCGGATTCTGGGTGTCAACGTGCCCAAGGTGGTGATTCCCGTTTCCCCGGGGAAGAGCTTGACCGTGATTTCCGAGGTGATTGCGATGAACGCGCTGATGAAGATGAACGGCATCGATTCTGCGGACGAGTTCAACAAGTCCTTGATGCGGGCGATTCAGGACAAGGCCCGCGGCATTCTCCCGGACGACGGGTTTGATGAAATCCTGGGTGGTTCTGCCTATGAATAGTCGGATTTCCGGATACGGGAACAAGCGGATGCTGTTCGGCGTTTTGGTCGCCCTTTTCGGGATTTTTTTGCTTTGGTATTGGTTTCACCCGTTGAGCCCTCACCACAAAAGGTTGGCCTATGTCGCCGTCTTTGATGAAGTCGGCCCGCTTGCGAAGGGGAGCAACGTCAAGGTCGGCGGAGTTCCCAAGGGGCGCATCTTGGGGTTGCAAAAGACGGATTCCTGCATTTACGTTCGATTCGAAGTGGCTTCGGATTTCCCATTGCCCAAGGATTCCCGGCTGCATTTCGCCTCTTCGGGGTTTTTGGGGGACAGGGATTTGGCCGTGGAGCCGGGGACATCGTCCGCAGTCTTTTCCTCGGGGGACACGATTCGGAACGCGGTGTTCGACAAGGGGCTGAACACGGCCCGGGACGATTTGGATTTTGCCATGAAGGAACTTTCCGCCGTGTCCGCTTTGGCGAAAGGGCTTTTGGATTCCTTGGAAAAGGGTTCCGTTCGGAAGGATGGGGAGCGTGTCGTCCGGAAGGGGAAGAGGTTGCTCGCCGATGCGGATGAAAGCCTTTCGGAAATCGGCGGGAAAATCTCCGGGCTGCTCGACGGTCTTTCCGCGACGGCGGAAAAGTTGGAGAAATCCTTATCCGAAGTCTCCCGTGGCGCGGAGCTTGCAAAGGATTCCGGGGAGAGTCTGGTTTCGCGGCTGGAAGACTTGATCGTTTCGGCGGAAAATGCCCGTGGCGAATGGAAACGGGTCTTGGGACTTTTGGACGGGAACGACAATTCTGCGGGGCTTTTGCTCCAAAAGGGCGGAGAGGTTTCTGAAAGAATCGAGTCCATCGGCGTTCGGGCGGATTCCCTGATTCGCAGCGTGAAGAAGAACGGGTTGAATTTGAATATCGACATTTTTTGACACTGACGGGATTGTGCGGTGAATTTGACGGATTTCGTCAACGGCGAATTTTTATATTTGGCGCATGAAATCGATTGAACTTTTTGCCGGTGCCGGCGGGCTTGCCTTGGGGCTGGAAAAGGCCGGGTTTGAACACGTCGGTCTTGTGGAATTCAATGAAGCGGCGGCGGATACGTTGAAAAGAAACCGCCCCCATTGGAAAGTCCTTTGTGAAGATGTCGCCAAAGTGGCGGAAAGGAATCTCGCGAAGGAGTTCGGGGTGAAGAAAAGGGAGCTGGACTTGCTTTCGGGGGGCGCGCCTTGCCAATCGTTCAGCTATGCGGGGAAAAGGCTCGGGCTGAAGGACATCCGCGGGACGATGTTCTATCACTATGCGACTTTTTTGCACAAGCTTCAACCCAAAATGTTCCTTTTTGAAAACGTAAAGGGGCTGTTGTCGCATGACAAGGGGAAAACGTACAAGACGATTCTGGACATCTTCGAAGATGAGGGCTACGTCACGCAGCACAAGGTCTTGAACGCTTGGGATTACGGCAATCCGCAAAAACGGGAACGCCTGATCACCGTCGGCATCCGGAAGGATTTGGCGGGAAAGTGCGCGTTTGAATTCCCGAAGCCGCACGCGTATAGGCCGACACTTCGGGATGTCCGGTTGGACGTGAACCCGGACAAGGAGCACTGCGCCAGATATTCCGCAAACAAGGCGAAAGTTTTTGCCTTAGTCCCGCCCGGAGGGTACTGGAGGGACATCGACCCGGTCGTGGCGAAGGCTTATATGAAAACCTGTTGGGACATGGAGGGAGGGCGGACGGGAATCCTCAGGAGAATCGGTTTGGACGAACCCAGCTTGGCCGTGCTGACGAGTCCTGGGATGAAGCAGACTGACCGTTGCCATCCGCTGGAAGTGCGCCCCTTTTCGGTGAGGGAAAATGCCCGATTTCAGTCTTTCCCGGAAGATTGGACCTTTGAAGGGAATTTGTCGGAACAATACAAACAAGTGGGCAACGCCGTTCCCGTCAATTTGGCGTTTGACGTCGGGAAGCAAATCAAAAAAACGTTGGAGGGAATTTAATGCTTTGGGAGATGGATTTCATCCGTGAAGAGGATTTTCGAGAACACGTCAAAAAGACCATTGAAGAGTACAAGGATTCGTTGGCTTCAGTCGATTTGGCGTCGTTCAATAGAAACATTGTGGATCCCATCAAGTTGACTTTTGACAAAGCCGTCTTCGGAGCGACTTGGAAAGAAATCGTTTCCAACGAAATCTTTCGCCAACGGGACAAGAAAAACAACAATTCCATCGGTTACTTTCACCAGAAGCTGTTCCGATACATCGACAAGTGCAAGGTCCCGAACGAAGGCTGGGATGTCGTTTTTTCGAATCCCGATGGAATCAAAATCGGCGCGGACACGGTCAAGACCGTTTACGTGGAAATGAAGAACAAGCACAATACGATGAACAGCGCCTCCGCCGCCAAGACATACATCAAAATGCAGAACCAGCTGCTGGCCGATGACAGTTGCGCATGCTTTTTGGTCGAAGCCATCGCCAAGCATTCCCAGGACATCAAGTGGGACGTGACGGTTGACGGGAAAAGATTGTGTCACAATCGGATTCGGCGCGTGAGCATTGACTGTTTCTATTCCATTGTCACAGGCGATTCGACGGCGTTTTTCAAAATCTGCATGGCTCTGCCCGGTGTCATTCGAGATGTCGTCGAAAAAGAGGGAGCCGCATTCAAGCCCCACGACACGGTTTACGAAGAGCTGTTGAATTTTTCCAAACAGTTTGATATGCGGGATGAAAACCTGGCATTCACGTTGGCGGTTTACATGCTCGGTTTCAACGCGTATCTCGGTTTCGCCCCGGAGAATGTGTAACCCGAAAAGAGCCGTCATTCAAAGCGCAACGCTTCGATCGGGTCCAGACGGGAGGCCTTGCGCGCCGGATACCAGCCGAAGAAGACGCCCGTGGCGAAGCAGACGCCGAAGCTCGCGAGAACGCTTGAAAAGGTGATGCTCATCGGCCAGTTCAAGATGGCCTTGACCAGGACGGATGCCCCCGCGCCGAGCAGAATGCCGATGACGCCGCCGAGAAGGCTTATCATGACCGATTCAAAGAGGAATTGCCGCAAAATGTCCTTGCTGCGCGCGCCGATCGCCATGCGAAGCCCGATTTCGCGGGTGCGTTCCGTCACGGAGACGTACATGATGTTCATGATGCCGATGCCCCCGACGAACAGGCTTATCCCCGCAATTGCGGTGAGGACAATCGTGAGCAAGTCGGAAGTGCTCGTAATCATTTCAATCATTTCTTCTTGGGTGAAGACGCGGAAAGGTTCCTTGCCGTCTTTCCACGAACGCCGTTCCTTGAGGATTTGCAAAATTTCTTCGCTCGCTTGGGTGGCGTATCCTTCGCCGAGGGAATTGGCGTAGATGGTGCGAATGTCCGTCGTCGCGTTGAATCGCTTCATCACGGTCTGGTAGGGCGTGAGGATGATTTCGTCTTGGTCTTGGCCGAAGTCGCCAGAGCCTTTGGCTTTGAGCGTCCCGATGACTTTGAGCGGGATGTTCTTGTAGCGCAGCGTCTTGCCGATGGGGTCCGTGTCGGGGAAGAGCGTCGAAATGACCGTCTGTCCGATGACGCAGACTTTTGCCATGCGGTCCGTGGCGTCGTCGAACATGACGCCCTTGTCGATTTCGTAATTCCGGATCTTCAGGTAGTCCGAGCTGACCCCGGTGAGGGCGACCGCTTCGTTCTTGTTGCCGACGATTGCCTGCCCGTTAGCCGTGACGACCGGGGAGACTCCGTTGATGTAATGCGCCTTTTCGCGAAGGGCGATGACGTCCGCCTCTTCGAGAGTCACCGTGGAGGAGCTGGCGTCTAGTTGCACGCCGCCACGCCTCGAAACTTTCGGCATGATGGTGATGGCGTTCGTCCCCATGGCCGTGATTTTCGCGCGGATGGATTGTTTGGAGCCCTCGCCCATGGCCACCATCGTGATGACGGCGGCGACCCCGATGACGATGCCCAGGACCGAGAGGAAGGTGCGCATCCGATTTCGCAAGAGCGCGCGGAAGGCGATTTTGAAAAGGGTCTGCGGGTTCATGCGGAAGCCTCGTCGTCAAAGGTTTCGGGCGGCGGAAGGGCGTCGAAGGCCGCCTTGGCGCTTTGGACGCTTTCATTTGGAGCGTCCCTCTTGATTTGGCCGTCCCGCAGGACGATTGTTCTGCTGCTGAACGTGGCGATATCCGGTTCGTGCGTCACGAAGACGATGGTCTTTCCGCGGGAGTTCAGCTCTTGGAAAATTTCCATGATTTCGTAGCTGGTGCGCGTGTCCAGATTCCCCGTCGCTTCGTCCGCGAGGATGATGACCGGGTCATTCACTAGCGCGCGCGCGATGGCGACCCTTTGTTGCTGCCCCCCGGAAAGCTGGTTCGGCAAATGGTTCATGCGGGATTCCAGCCCGACCCGTTTCAAGGCTTCGACGGCGCGGTCGCGGCGTTCGGTGGAGGGTATCTTCGAATTGTATAGAAGCGGCAGTTCCACGTTTTCCACTGCGGTTGTCCGCGCGAGGAGGTTGTAGCTTTGGAAGACGAATCCCAGTTTGTGGCTGCGGATGTTCGCCAAGGCGTCGGACTTGAGCTTTTCGACGTGATGGCCGTCCAAGACGTATTCGCCGGAGGTCGGCTTGTCCATGCAGCCCAAGATGTTCAGCATGGTGCTTTTCCCCGAACCGCTCGTTCCCATGATGGTGACGAACTCGCCCGGATGGACGTCGAAGCTCACCCCCCGCAGGGCGTGCACTGTTTCGTCGCCCATTTTGAAGTCGCGGCGAAGGTGCTTGATGGAAAGGATTGGAGAGTCGGATGCCATTTGCCGGTTGGATGCTTGGGGATGTCTCCCGGTTGCGAGCGTCGGGCTAAAGCTTCTTGATGACGAGAAGATGTCCGGGAGCCTTGTTGGGGTCAAGCCGCACGAAGTTCCTCGGACCGTGCCAGACGTAGGATTCGTCGGTAATCAAATCCTTCACGAAGAAGAACGCGTCCCCGGCTAGGCCCAGCTTTTCCATGTTCAGCGAAATGGTGCCTTCCTGCGCATTGTGCATGTCCATGTTGGCGACGCACAGGATGACGTCGTCGCCCTTCTTTTTGGAATAGACCATCAAGTTGGAATTGTCCGCATCGTGGAATTCCAGGTTATCGTATTCCTGCAAGGCCGGATGGTCCAGCTTGGCGTTGTTCACGCGGCGCACGAAGTCCCGGATGTTCGTCGGCGAATCCCAATGGTGGACTTTGTATTGGTATTTTTCGCTGTCCCAAAGTTCCTCCTTGACGGGGGAGGGGATGTTTTCGCAGAGTTCGAATCCGTTGTACATCCCGGTGAGGCTCGAAAGCGTCCCGGCCAGGAAATACCGCTGCTTGAATTGGGCGGGTCCTTGATTCGCCAGATACTTGGGGAAAATGTCCGGGGTCGTCGGGAACAGGATGCCGCGCATGTATTCTTTGGCAGGGCTTTGGGTGAGTTCCCTGAAATATTGTTCGAATTCCCACCGCTGTTCGCGCCAGGCGAAGTAGGTGTAGCTCATGTCGAAGCCTTCCTTCGCCAAACGGTGCATCATCTTGGGGCGGGTGAAGGCCTCCGCCAAAAAGACCAGTTCCGGGCGTTCCTCCTTGATGTCGCGGACGAGCCATTCCCAGAACGGGAAGGGTTTCGTGTGCGGGTTGTCGATGCGGAAGATTTCGATGCCCTTGTCCGCCCAAAATAGGATGATGTCGCGAATCTCCTTCCACAGCGCCTTGAAGTTCTTGTTGTAGTAGTCGAACGGGTAAATGTCCTCATACTTCTTCGGCGGATTTTCGGCAAACTTGATGGTTCCGTCCGGTTCGTGGTAGAACCATTCCGGGTGTTTTTTCGCATAGGGATGGTCCGGGGAGCAGTTGAGGGCGATGTCGAGGGCTAGCCGGAGCCCCTTGGACCTGGCGGCTTTGGCGAAGTGCTCGAAGTCTTTCATCGTGCCGAGTTCCGGGTCGACGGCGAAGTGTCCGCCGAATTTGTTCCCGACGGCGTAGGGACAGCCCGGTTCGATGGGCTTGCCGTTCTTGTCCGTTTTGGCGTGGAGGGCGTTGTTCGCGCCTTTGCGGTTCGTGATGCCGATGGGGTGAATCGGTACCAGATAGACGGTGTCGAATCCCATGTCGCAGATGTAGTCGAGGCGCGCTTCGCAATCCTTGAAAGTCGCGCTTTTTGTCGGGTCTTTCCCTTGACTTTTCGGCCACATTTCATACCACGTTCCCGTCCGCGCGTAAACGGGGTCGACGCGAAGTTCCATCAGGGGACTTTCGGTGGGGACGTCCTTCGGGTCGATCGTCCAGGCGATGATTTTGTAATCGTAATAGCCGATGCTGTTCACGATGAATTCGCCTTCCCACATGTCGTTGTCGACAAAGTGCATCGGGGCTTTGCGAAACCGTTTTTCGCCTCGTCGCTTGTAAAGAATCGCCGCATCGTATTTTTCGTGGCTGTGCCGGAAAATGTCCGCAGTGAGCTTCACCGTGTCGCCGGGCTCCCGCTTGATGGCGAAGCGACCCGCATCGACCGAGGGTTGGATGTTTTCGATGACTAGGTTGTCTTTTCTTGTGGGGAATTCTGCCATGGGTCTAATCCTTTGTAAAAATCATTTTCCCGGTTTCACGACGAAGTTTACGAGTTTTCCGGGGACGGCGATGGTTTTCAAAATCGTGGAATCTTTTAGATACGACTGGATGCGTTCGTTTTGCAAAGCTCGTTCGACTAGCGCGTCCTTGCCCGTGTCCTTGGGGACGGATTCCTTGGCGCGGACTTTGCCGTTCACCTGGAAGACGATTTCCACGGAGGCGTCGGCGGCCTTGGCTGCGTCGGCTGACGGCCACGGCTCGTAGGCGATGCTTCCTTCATGCCCGAGGGTTGCCCACATTTCTTCGGAAAGGTGCGGGGCGAACGGTTGGAGGAGCTTGGCGAAAATCTCGGAGGATTCGCGGAATCGTTCGGGTGATTTCAGCATCTCGTTGTTGAAAATCATCAGCTGGCTGATGGCCGTGTTGAAACTCAACTTTTCAATGGCGTCCGTCACTTTGAGAATGCTCTGGTGCATGACCCTTGCCAAAGATTCCGGGAGGGGGCTTTCGCTGAATGCTTGAGTCCCTTCTTCGCCAATCACGGCTCGGTACGCCCGGGAGAGGAAACGGAACATCCCCTCGATTCCTTGCGTCTGCCACGGCTTCACGGCATCGAGCGGCCCCATGAACATTTCGTACAAGCGAAGGGCGTCCGCTCCGTATTTTTGTACAACGTCGTCCGGGTTCACGACGTTCTTCAGGGATTTGCTCATCTTGGCGACGATTTGGCGCAGCTCCTTGCCTGTTCCACGCTCGTAATACTTGCCGTCCTTTTGCTCGACTTGATCCACGGGAACCTTGGACCCCGCCGCGTCTTCGTATGCGTAGGCCAGAATCATGCCTTGGTTGTAAAGCTTTTTGAACGGTTCGTCCGTGGAGACAAGTCCCAGGTCGAAGAGCACTTTGTGCCAGAAGCGGCTGTAGAGCAGGTGCAGCACGGCGTGTTCCGCGCCGCCGATGTAAAGGTCCACCGGCATCCAGTATTTTTCCCGATCCTTTCCGACGAAGGCGTCGTCGTTGTGGGCGTCGATGTAGCGCAGGTAATACCAGCAGGAGCCCGCCCACTGCGGCATGGTGTTCGTTTCGCGGACGCCGCGTCTGCCGTTCTTGTCGACGACATGCAGCCATTTCGTCGCGTTCGCCAAGGGGGATTTCCCGCCGTCGCCCGGCTTGAAGTTCTCCACTTCGGGGAGCAGCACCGGCAGCTCCTTGTCGTCGACTGTCGAAATCTCGCCGTCTTCCCAATGGATGATGGGGAACGGTTCTCCCCAGTAGCGTTGGCGGCTGAACAGCCAATCGCGAATCTTGTAGTTGACCGTCGCCTTGCCGATGCCGTTTGTCTCGAGCCATTTGACCATCTTGGCCGAGCCTTCCTTCTTGGAAAGCCCGTCGAGGGAAAGGGTCGCGTTGGAACTGTGGATGTACTTGCCGTCGGCCGGCCAGCAGGCTTTTCCTTCGAGGACTTCTTCCCGTTTTTCTTCGGGGCAGGAGGCGTCGGGGGCCATGATGCAGATGATGGGAAGCCCGAACTTCTTTGCAAAATCAAAGTCGCGGGTGTCGTGGGCGGGGACTGCCATGATGGCTCCCGTGCCGTATCCGGTGAGTACGTAGTCGGCGATCCAGATGGGGATGGTCTTTCCCGTGAGCGGATTCACTGCGTAGGAGCCGGAGAACACGCCTGTCTTTTCCTTGGCCAATTCCGTGCGGTCCATGTCGCTCTTGAGTGCCGCCGCGTGGACGTAGGCCTTGACTGAGGCTTCGTTTTCGGGCGTTGTCAATTCGGCGACCATTTTGTGTTCCGGCGCGATGACCATGTAGGTCGCCCCGAAAAGGGTGTCGGGGCGCGTCGTGTAGACGCGGAGCTTTTTCTCCGTCGGTTTCCCTTCCCCGTCGGCGATGGGGAAGTCCACTTCCGCCCCCTGGCTTTTTCCAATCCAGTTTCTCTGCATGTCCTTGACGCCTTGCGGCCAGTCGAGGGTGTCGAGCCCCTTGAGGAGGCGTTCTGCATAAAGGGGGATGCGCATCAACCACTGTTTCAGGTTGCGCCGTTCCACTTCTTTTGTCCCGCATTTTTCATGGGAGCCGTCGGCGAGGACTTCTTCGTTCGCACAGACGATTTTGCAGTGGTCGCACCACCAGACCTGGGCGTCGGCGTAATAGGCTAGCCGTTTGGAATCGCGGTATTCGCGGATTGCGGAGTTTCCCTTCGCCTGGATTTCTGCGGGAATCGGCAATTCCGAGATGGGGCGGCCCTTCTCCGCGGATTCGTCGAACCATGTGTTGTAAAGCCGCGTGAAAATCCACTGTGTCCATTTGTAATACTTGGGGTCCGTCGTGTTGATTTCACGGTCCCAGTCGTAAGAAAGCCCGAGCCTTTTGATTTGGCGGCGGAAGTTGTCGCAGTTCTTTTGGGTGGTCACGGCCGGGTGCGTGCCCGTTTGAATCGCGTATTGTTCTGCGGGGAGTCCGAAAGCGTCCCATCCCATCGGGTGCAGTACGTTGAATCCTTTTGCGCGCTTGTAGCGGCAGACGATGTCCGTCGCCGTGTAGCCTTCCGGATGCCCGACGTGGAGCCCTGCGCCGGATGGATAGGGGAACATGTCCAAACAGTAGTATTTGGGCTTCGACATGTCCTCGCCGGTTTTGAACGTCTTGTGGGCGTCCCAATAGGCTTGCCATTTTGTTTCAATCTCTTGCGGGTTGTACTTGGGCATTTTGAACTCCGATTTTAAAGCGCTTTTTACACATTTTTACGCCCTTCAATTTAACAAAAACCCGATTTGTTCAAAATCTTTTCTAGCTTTCGAATATGAAAAAACTCTTATCGGGGTACATTCTTCTCAGCTTGGCCTTTATCGCCCCGGCCTGTGTCTTTGCGCAAGGAGCGAACACTTTCGATGCGGAAGCCGATTCGGATGACGATGATTTTGAAAATGACGACGTTTCGCGCACATACGTGGATGAAGACGGCGTGACGCACTTCCGCTCGGCGGAACAGATTCAAGAGGAGGAGTTTTCCAAGGACACGCGGGAAGAGGATGCGCGACGTAGGGCGGAATCCGAGGCGCGCCTTGAAAATTGGACGGCTCCGGTGACTTTCGGGGTTCGCGGAAGCGTGGGGTTGAATTGGCTGGCCGGGAGCGATGCCGACAAGTGGGGCTTTGAAACGGGCTTCGCCTTTGGCGTCGGCGGAATGATGTCCATCAATTTGTCGTCCATGTGGCACATTGTCCCGGAAGTGGCCGTCTCTTACCGAATGAACGATTTTGAATACACGACGGGTGGCGTCAAGACGACGGGAGACTGGTCCGCTTGGACGTTGGACATTCCCTTGCTCGTCCGGGTGAACCTTCCGGACGGGACGGAAATCGTCGAGGACATCTATGTCGAAGCGGGGCTGCGCTTGGGGGTGAACCTTTCGTCTAGCGACTCTTACGAATTCGGGAACGAAAGCGGGGAGGACATCGTCTCCGTGGCGAGGCTCGAAACGGGATTCGCCCTCGGGGTCGGATACGAAATTTCCCGCGAGATGGCCGTTGATTTGCGCTTTTTCCGCGCGTTCACCGATTACGCCAAAAAGACGAAGATTTTCAATTCGAGCCGCAGTTATTCCACGATGCAGCTCAGCGCCGGATTTTCTTACCTGTTCCTGTAAGCCGCTCCATGCGCATGGGTGCGGTCGGGTGTGTGCGGTATAGGTAGGCGAAAAGCCGTGTCCGTGGGAATTCCCGTAGTTCGAGGGCTTTGAGCGCGCGGAGCGACACTCCGCGCTGTACGCGTTTGGCAGCCAAGCGGTCCGCTTCGAATTCTTCGGCAAAGCAAAGCCCGTGATACGGCAGGCGGAATACGGCCACGGTCAAATGAAAAAGCAGCAGGAGTTCGAACAAATTGAATTGAAAGGCCATCCCGGCAAAGCAGAGCGTCGCGGCGCAGAGGACAGCGAAGGCGGAAAGGAGAAGGCGTCGGACAGCCCCGTGGTGCATTTCTGCGTGCGCCTTTTCATGCGCGACGGCGAAAGCTCCCGAATCGTCGACGGGAAAATGCCTCTCCGAGGGAAAGATGTCGTTTGCGAACGGAATGACGCGGAACAGGGAGAACTTGTCGAATCGGGAATTCGACATTCGGCATTCCCGGATTTCGACGGCGACGCGAAAAAGGATCTCGACGGTGACGGCTGCGACTAAAGCCCAATCGGGAACGCTCATCCGGTTTCGCCCTTCAAATCCCTGAGCAGTGCGGACGAATTCCGGACGATTTCTTCGAACCGGTTCTTTTCCCAGTTCAAGAAAGCTTGGTCGACCGGGTGGGAGGCGTCGTAATCGTCAAAGACTTGCCGTCCGCGGACAAAATCCCTGTCGGTGCCGTGCAGGACGGATTCTGTCCACTGTTTTTCGACGATTCGGAATCTTTTGATCAAATCGGGGACGTTCGCGGGGAGGGGGACGATTTTCGCGATTTCCTTGAATACGTCGTTCGGGAAAAGCTTGCGGATTTCATGTTCGTCCAAGGTCAGCGCGGACTTGTCCGCTTCCATGGCGGCGAACATTTGGGACAGGGCGTATCGCTCCAAAAAGGATCTGTAGATATTTTCGGCTGCGTGCCGGGAAGATTCTTTTAGATAATTGCTGCCGATTCCCGGAATGTCGTTTTCCGTGTAGATTTCCTTGATTTGCTGCACCTGCAGACGCCTCCAGGCGTCCAAGACCAGGCTCGCGTTCCGGTCGCTCAGGATTTTGGACGTCTCCGGGGGGACTGAGCCCTTTCCGCGGAGGGAAAATTTGTAAACGCTGCGCGCCATGAAATAGGCGTTCTTGCCGTAGCACCAGCCCGGTCGGAGTTCGTTCAAATTGTGCGTGCCGTGGAGGTTCGGGTCGTTCGGGAGAATCAGGCTGAACGGGAACCTCAACCTTTGCGGAGACGTCGTGACTCCCGTCGAGATGATTGTGTAGGGGGATTCCGAAAAATTGGCGGGGAACTTGATGTTCACGCCCAGCCCGAAGAACATGCCGAGGCCCGGCATGATTTCCTGATCCGGCATCCGGCTCGTGTGATTGGACCCGACGTTCGCCCCGTAGCCCAGGTTCCCGTGACCGGACGGCCAGAGGGCGGAAATCAACAGGGAGTGGTGATGCATTTGCGAAAGAGGCCCCACGAGGCTGTGGGAGACTTCCGCTTCGTCGATGTGGACGCACGGGCAGATGATGGAGGAATTGAGAATCGCCTTGTTGCCGACCTTGGCGCGTCGCATGATGACGGATTCCTTCAACAGGGCTGCGGAATGGATTTTCGCCCCTTCCTGCACGCAGCTGTTCTCCAAAATGACGCCGTCGTAGATGTATGTCGGTTCTTCGAGGCTTCCCAAGACGACGGAGTTCCGGATTTTTGCCGCGCCGTCGATGCGGACGTAATCCCCCACCCAGGAGTTTCGGACGATGTTCGTGTTCGCCACGATGGCGTTCTTCCCCACGATGCCGTGTGGAATCAGAACTTCTCTCCGCCAATCCTCCAGTTGCGAGGAGAACGCCTTTTCTGTTTCCGCGTCGGTCTTCGAGAAGAGTTGGATCTGGACAAGTTCCGGAGTGATGTCCGGGAAAATGCGGACTTTGCGTCCGCCCATTTCATTCCCGACGGGGATTTCCGCGCCGATTTGGTAATGGGACTTCCCGTTGGCGACGAAGGAGCCGACGTTTTGCACGACTGCGCCTTGGGAAATCCAGACGTTGGACATCAGATTGACGTGGTGGAGCAGGGAGTTTTCGATGAAGGAATCGTAAATGGTGCAGGAATAAATTCCGGTCGGAGCGGAGACGTCTCCCGGCATGAGAAGGGTCCCGTAAAAGGCGGGCAGGTGGACTTTCCCGAAAAAGGCGGAGTCGAAAATGCGCTCCGGGGAAAACTGGGCGTCGACGGAAATTTGACTCCAATCCTCGGCGCGGTTGCCGTTCTTTTCGAGAACTTCGATTTCCGAGGCTGTCAGCTGGCGCTCCTTCCCCAAGGCCTTCTTGGCGCGGAAGATTTCCGCATAGGGGTTCATGGAGCTTGCTTTGAGGGCTTTTTTCAGTTTGAACAATCGTTGCACTTTTCAAAAATACTATTTTAGGGGCGAATTGAAATTTTGACTTGGATTCGGAGTATGATTTCTGAGTATCTGTTGGATTGCATCAAAAAGCAGAAATACGAGCTTGTCATTTATCCAAATGATTTGTTCGACTTGCGCATCCAAGAAGAAATGATTCGCGCGGACGAGGACAAGAGCTTTTTTGTCTATGCGGAATTTCTTTTTGGACAAATTCAACAGACTCTCCCACCCGACGAGGAAAGGAAATTTTGGAAAGCCTTTCTCAAGTGCCTGTCTTCCCAAGGGAGAGGCTCCGATGTCGTCGGATTTTTGGAAAGCGGAAAGGGCGTCGGCATCATTCTGGTGGACTCCAAGATGGACGGTTGGGCGCGATTGGTCGGCCGCATCCGGGAATTTTCCAAAGGCTCCGTTTCGAATCCGTCAAAGCCCTTGGAGACGGTCAAGGTCTTCGTCTATCCGGCGTACATTGATTCGGGGAATGCGTGAAAGTCTTGGTGGTCGGTTCCGTTTACCCGCGATTTGACGGCGACAATGAAGTCCCCTGGCTTCGCAAATCTGTCGACACCCTTTGCGAATCCGGCGTGGAAGTCGAGGTCTTGGCTCCGGCGTACAAGGGGTTGAAATCCCACGCGATTGACGGGGTCCCGGTGCACAGATTCCGCTATGCGCCGAAGAATTGGGAAATCTTGACTCACGACGAGGGCGCCCCGACGAAAATGGCGAAGCATCCGCTGTTGCAGCTTCTCGCGATTCCCTATTGCATCAGCGGTTTTTTCAAATGCTTGGCCCTTGCGCGGAAAAGGAAGTTTGACGTGATTCACGCCCATTGGCCGTTTCCGCATGCGCTGGTTGCCCTTGGCGCGTGCAAAATTTTCCGCATCCCGCTCGCCCTCAACTTCCATGGGGCGGAGCTGCTCCTCATCCGCAAAAAGAAATGGATCCGGCCCGTGATGAAGTTCATCATCGGACAGGCGGACGCCGTCTTTGCGAACAGCCATTTCACGGCGGAGAAGATTTCCGCCATTCGCCCGGTGAAAATCGAATGGAGCCCTTACGGTTCCCCGTTGGCTTCGGGGAATGTCCCACCTCCGCATGAACGTTCCGGTCGCTACAAGATTCTCTTCGTCGGTCGCCACATAGAACGGAAGGGGATTCAGTATTTGATTCACGCTGCGGCAAATCTCGACCCGCGGAAGTTCGAAGTCCGCATTGTCGGCAAGGGGGATTTGACGGAATCCTTGAAGAAGCTCTCGAAGGAAGTGTCCCCGCAGAATGTCGTCTTTACGGGACCGCTTTCGCCGGACGCCCTGCGTGCGGAATATTTGAACTGCAACTGTTTTGCCTTGCCGGCGATTGTCGATTCGAAAGGGGATACGGAAGGGCTCGGCGTCGTCTTGATCGAGGCGATGCAATCCGGGCTTCCCGTCGTGGCGTCGGATGTCGGCGGCATTCCCGATGTGGTCGTCGACGGGGAAACGGGGATTTTAGTGCCGGAGAAAGACCCGGATGCGTTGGCTGCGGCGTTTCGGAAATTGGAGGCGGACTCCGCCTTGGAAAAGAGCCTTTTGGCCGGGGCGGAAAGGCGCATTCGCGAATGCTTCGATTGGGGAAAAATCGCAGCTCGCCAGATTGCCGTGTATTCGGAGATGATAAAGCGCGGTCGCAGGGGATAGCTAACGAAGAGAATGAAGTCGCGAACGTGCGTATAACATAGCTAGCGACCCGCATGCCGAATGGCAGGAGCGAAACATTCCCTTTACGGCGGCGAGATTAACGACTTTGGCGTTCGTCGGACGAAGCAACCCGTGCCATGGAAACCATCCGTGGGGTGGTAAAACAGTTCTTGTCAAATTTAAGCGTGGCCTTAGACTCGTTGTTCTAAGCCGCTGAAGCGGCAAGAACATCGGT
>CAZCRF010000022.1:0-36562 GCA_964501065.1 uncultured Fibrobacter sp.
ACGAGGTGCTCCACAAAGGAAGGGGGTTGCGGCCTTCCCATTCGGCTCTACGGCTTTGCCGTAGGAATGAGGGCTTGCCCGAATGTTCGCCGAATTGTGCAAGTTGCCGTGGTTCTTTTTGCTTTAGCAAATCTAGAACCACGTGCAATCCTGCCGCAACTCCGAACCCTCCCCCTACCTTTCCCCGCGCCGGGCAGGCGAAACAGGTCGCTTGGCGACCAACTGTCCGTTCGACGGACAAAAGCCTCCACGCCAACGACAAAACCGTCCGTTCGACGGACAAAAGCCTCCATGCCAACGACAAAACAATTCATTCGGAGGACGGAGACTTCCCGCACGCCTCCATCACATGCTTCCGAAATTCCGGAGTCAGAGCTTCGCAAGCCGCATTGTCCGGTCGGGAAACGTATATTTTGAGTTCCTTGGAAAAGACGCCCTTCACTTCAAAGCTCACTTTCCACGCACTGGAATCGGGGCAGCTCTCCCACCCTTCGAGATTCCTTGCGCGAAGGCCGAACCGACCCGCCTTTTCAAATTGAAAAAATTCGGAATCCGAAGCTTCATAACCCAACTGTTCCCACGTTCCGAGAGTCTTGTGCGACGCATAATATTTCCGCTGCAATCCGCAGAAACGGGCGGTCTCCCGTTCAAGTTCGGCGACTTTTTCGGGAGTAAGTCGCGCGGGATTTGAAAATTTGCCAACCAGAATTCCCACCGAGACGCTCAAAATCAAAACGGCACTCGACGCCAACAGGGCTTTTTTGTGACAGCGCACCCAATCCCCGACTTTTAACGAAGACCCTTCATCGCCGACCCTTTTCAAGACACGGATGCGGAGAAGCCAACCGGCGAAGAACCCCGGAAAAATCAAGAAGCAGAATCCGCCGAGGGAAAAGACGCAGCCGAATGCGAACGCGAGCGGAATCGCCACATTGACCTTGGGCAAAATCCCATCCCGGACAGCCAGGACTTCGTCCATCAAGTGCCTGTCTTCCGCAAAATTGTTCAAGGCGAACTTTCCCGTGAAATTCCCATACCGCGCCACGGCCCGTTCGACAAGCCCCGAAGCGAAGCCGTCGACGTAGGACAAGGCAAATCCTAGAATCAAGAGCGACACGCCAAAAATCAAGATTCCCACGCCCAAGACGCGAACCGTGCGATTTTCGGAAAATCCTTTTTCAATCATCCTAAAGCCTCCGCCGATGCGGAAAGTTCCACCGCCATTTTCTTCGCAGTCGAAAAATCGGCCTTGCCCGAGCCGAGCTTCGGCACTTGGGAAACGCGGAATGCCGATCCGGGAATCATCATCTGGGGAATGCCGGACTTGCGAATTTCGCGGAGGACTTCGTCCGAATCCTTTTCCCCCGAATAGAGAAGCACGATGCGCTCGCCCTTGACTTCATCCGGAATGGCGACGACGCTGTAATCGCATCCGTTCAAGATGCCCGTTTCGTTCAACTCGCCTTCCACCGCACCGAGGGAAATCATTTCCCCGCCGAGCTTCGCGAATCGGCTGTAACGGTCGACGATGACGACAAAGCCGTCCTTGTCCAAATAGCCCTTGTCCCCCGTTTTATACCAACGGTGGTCGCCGATTTCCAAGATGACGTTCTTCGTGCGCTCAGGATCTTTCAAGTAACCCTTCATCACCTGGCAGCCGCCGATGAGAATCATCCCCTCTTCGCCCTGCGGAATCTCCTCATCCGTCAACGGGTCGATGATTTTGACGCCGACACCCGGAATCGCCATGCCGACGGACTTCGTGTTCGAGCGAGGATCCATCGTCAAGAAGTCATCCAAAAGGACGTCTTCCGCGTTGTAGGTCGCCACGGGGGAAGTTTCCGTACACCCGTAGCCTTCGTAAATTTCCTTCTTGAATTTCCGGGCGAACAGGTCGCGAATCTCCGGGCGGAGCTTTTCCGCACCGGAAAGTACAAACCGCAGATGTTTGAAGCACATCGGGTGCACCCAGCGGTTGATGCCCACGGCGCGGAGGAACGTCGGAGTCCCCACGAGAACCGTCACCCGGAATTCGGCGCAAACGCGCGCCATCGTCTTCACGTCCGTCGGTTCGGAACACGTGACAATCGGGATGCCTTCAAAAAGAGGCAACAGCACCGTGACCGTGAGACCGAACGAATGGAAAATGGGAAGCTCCGCGAGCACCACGTCGTCCGGGCGAAGGTTCAAGACGGCATTCGTCTGCTGCGTATTCGAAACCAGATTCCGATGGGAGAGCATCACGCCCTTCGGAACGCCCTCCGAGCCGGAGCTGAAGAGGATGACCGCCGTATCGTCCGGCTTCACGCGCTTCACGAACAAGAATTCCAAGACGCGCGTGGGCAAGACTGCTGCAGCTGCAAAGGAAATCGCTCTCTCGACCGGACATTCCTGTTCCAAATCCTCGATGCAGAGGAGCTTGCAAACAGACCCCAACTTGAGGAAATCCTGTCCGCGATTCTGCATCTTGTTCAAAAGTTCCCAACTGGTGAAAACCGTCTTGACTCCGGAACGTTCAATGCACTTGAGGACGGTATCCACTCCCGCGGTGTAATTCAAATTGACGCTGACCTTCCCCGACGCCAAAATGCCGAGCAAGATGGGAATGCTCTCGGGGGACGGCGGGAACATGAAGCCCACGGACTCTTCCTTCCGAACGATTTTCAAAATGTTCCGGGAGAAGAAGAAGACGCGCCCGATGAGGCCGAATCCGGAAAGATGATTCCCACGCGGACTGTAAATCGAAATATGATGCCGGACGCGCCTTTTCGCCGCCCGAAGCCAAAACGGAACGACCGTCGGATAGTGGGAAAGGGACTCTGACCACGCGACCATGGAAAGCTCCCTAAGAATGTTGCGGAGCTTCGCCGTATCCGTCTCGGCGGGGAACTCCTTGCCGAAGGCTATCGAAACAATCCGCGTCATCTTCTCCCCGAAGTTCACGCTGCCGTGTGCGTAACTGTGTTTGCCGCCCCAAACGCCTTGGATGTAAAACGGGATCAGCTTCGCATTGGTGTCCCGGATGGCCGGCGAATAGTCTATCGAAAAGCGCCCGATGCTGCAGGATTTCGAAAGCTCCCCTTCCGGGAAGACGACGACCGCTTCACCGTGCAAGAGCGCCTTGCGGATGGCCGCCATCGATGGTTCCGGGTTGCGGCGGTTGATGCGGATCGCGCCGAGGAGCTTGAGAATCCAGCGGGAAAATCCATGTTCCGACTTGTCTTCGTTCATCGCCATGCGGAGAGGCCGCGGAGAGGCCATTTGCAAGAGGATCCAATCAATGCGGCTGGTGTGATTCCCGAGCAAGAGGACGGGCCCTTCCATGGGGATGTTCTCGTTCCCGGTGACGTGCAAATTGTACCGGAACACGTAATAGGCGCGGAACATCGTACGCAGAAGCGACTGCGGAAATCGGATGAACGCCCAGATGAACGCCACGAACAAGAAGAGGGAGAAGACGAACAGGAACGTTTCGCGGTCAAGGGACGTGTATTCGAGGAGCAAGACTTCGAATCCGACGACGAACAGCAAAAAGAACATCGTCACCATGTTGGAAACGGAGACGATCCGCCCAGAAGAAGCCGGCCGGGAATAAAGGAGGAGGAGGGAATTCAGCACGGTCCCCAAAGAGCCGAAGAACAGCCCGAAAATTGCGTAGAGCATCCGCAAAACGACCGGATTCTCCGCAAACGGAATGAAGAACGCGCAGACTCCGCAGCCCAAGGCGGCGACGGGAATCAGCCCGACTTCGATGAACCGATGCGAGGAGCGCGACGCCAAATACCCGCCGACAATCATCCCGAGCGCAGAAAAGACGAGCCCGTTTCGAATGACTTCCAAAAAGCCCTCCCCCGAAAGACTTTGCGAAAGCAACACGAACACTTGCGCAAGCCCCCAAAAGGCGGCGAGCCCGATGATCACGGATCTCGAAAGCCCGATATACCAGGTCGCGTGGAAGATGCGGCCCGGGGAGCGGATTTGCAGGGATTCCCGCTCCCGCCCCGTCCTCGGGATGAAAAATGCCGCCACGGAAAAAAGCACGGCCACGCCCACGAAAATCCAGAGCAGGTAATCCACGCCGAGGAGAGTCGCCGTTTCATGATAAAGGCTCAAGACGACGACAGACGCGACAAGCGCACCGGCAATCATCACGCTGAAGACGTGAGCGACTCCCGTCGAAAGCCTGTCGTCCCCGAACATTTCCTTGACAATCCCGTATTTGGCGGGGCTTCCCAAGGCAAACGACGCAGAAACAAGCAAAACGAACCAGACGGCGATTTGCGGAAAGCCGACCGTCCAGAGAACGCCGATGACGATGGCGCCGGCCACCGCCCCCAAGGAAGTCCACGCGACGACCCGGCCTTTCCCGAATCTGTCCGCCAAAAAGCCGGAAATCGGGAATAACGCCAAATACGGCAAATAGAACAAGGCCTGAATCCCCGCGCTGTAAAACGGAAACACCGCTTCGTCCACCGAATATTTGAGCCATTGTTCAAAAAAAAGAAAAAGCCCCATCTGGATGAAAGACGAGGCTAAAACGGAAAACAGATATGGAAGCAAGTTCTTGAACTTCATAAAATCCCAAGGGTTTCTTTTCTTTTGACACTCATTTTTGGGCAAGCTCCAAGGCGATTTTCTTCGACTCCTTGAAATCCGCCTTCCCCGTTCCCAATTTTGGAATCGCGGGAATTTTGAAAGCCATCCCGGGGACCATCAACGGCGGAATCCCGGACTTGCGCAAATCCCGCAGAATGTCGGAAGGCTCCCGTTCAATTCCCGAATACAGCAGCACGACGCATTCTCCCTTCGCACTGTCGGGAATGGACGTGACCATGTAGTCGCCGCCTTCGAGAATCTTCGTGTCGTTGATCCGGAGTTCCACCGCGCCGAGGGAAATCATTTCGCCTCCGAGCTTCGCGAATCGGCTGTAACGGTCCACAATCGTGAGGAAGCCGTCCTCGTCGATGTGCCCCTTGTCGCCCGTCCGGTACCAACGCCGCCCGTCGAGTTCCACAATCGCGTCCTTCGTATGCGAAGAATCCTTCAAGTAGCCCTTCATCACCTGGCAGCCGCCGATGAGAATCATGCCGTCCTCGCCGACGGGAAGCTCTTCGTTCGTCTCCGGATCGACAATCTTGTAAAGAGTTCCGGGAAGCGGCATTCCCACAGTCCCCGGCTTGTTGTTCACCTGCATCGTCAGGTAATCGTTCAAGAGGATGTTGTCGAAATTCACCGACGCGACGGGGGCCGTTTCCGTGCAACCGTAGCCTTCGAAGATTTCCTTGCCGAACTTGAGCCGGAACGCCGTGCTGATTTCCGGGCGGAGCTTTTCCGCACCGGCGATGATGAGGCGCAAATACTTGAAGCACATCGGATGCACCCAGCGGTTCACCGTGAACGCGCGGAGGAACGTCGGCGTCCCCACGAAGGCCGTCACCCGGAATTCGGCGCAAACACGCGCCATCGTCTTCACGTCCGTCGGGTCGGCGACCACCACGATGGGGGTCCCCTCCACAAGACAGAGAAGCACGTTCACCGTCAAGCCGAAAGAATGGAACAGGGGAAGTTCCGCAAGCATCACGTCGTTCTTCGTCGCATTGAAGATGCAAGAGAGCTGGGAGCAGTTCCCGATCATGTTGTAATGGGTCAGCTCCACTCCCTTCGGGACGCCTTCCGTCCCCGAACTGAACAGGATGACGGCCGTATCGGTGAGCTTCACCTTCTTGAAGTAGAAGAACTTGATGAGGGAAATCGGCAAGACGATTCCCGCAAGCATATGGAAGACCATCTTCCCCTTCGGGATTCCCTTGAGCACGTCTTCCGCATAAATCAAGCGGCACTTCTCCCCGAGGACGGAATAGTCCGTCCCCTTCTGCTTCAGCCGCTGCAAAAAAAGGCGGCTGGTGATGATCGTCTTGATTTCCGCGCGTTCCATGCACTTCATCACGATATCCGGAGCGGAGGTGTAGTTCAAGTTCACGTTGACCTTGCCGCAGACCCAGCCAGCCAAGTTCGCAATCACGCCGCCGCCGGACGGGGGCAGCATGATGCCGATGTTTTTTTCGCCGCGGAAGGATTTCCGGAACACGCGGCTAAAGGCCAGAGTCGCGCAGAGCAATTTGTATCCGGAAAAATGCGCGCCGTCCGGGCTGTAAATCGAAGGTCCCGAACCGACGACCTTCTTGCAGGCGATGAGCCAGGACTCCGCTATCGGCTTGTAATGCTTCAGCGAATTGCTCCAGGCGTCGATCGAAATCTCCCGGACGATGTTCCGGATTTTATTCGGGTCCGTATCCTTCGGGAGAGGCGCGCCGAAAGAGACCGTGATGATGCGGGAAAGCTTCGCCCCGAGGGACTGCGCATCCGCCGACGCGGAATAGGCGAAACGACTCCCCCACAACCCTTGGATGTAGAAGGGGACGATGACCGCATCCGTATCCCGAATCGCCTCGGAATAATCCAGCCGGAAGGGGCCGACAAACGGCGTCTTCGCCACTTCGCCCTCCGGGAACAGCACGACGGCTTCCCCGCGGAGCAAGGCGTCCCGAATCTGCACCATCGCTTCCTTTTCGTTCTTCCGGTGGATGCGGATGACGCCCATCCGTTTCAAGACCCAGCGCAAGGTCCACTTTTCATAATGATCCTTGTTCGAGGCGATGCGGAGCGGCCGCGGAGTGGCCATCTGCAAGACCGCCCAATCGATAAAGCTGAAGTGGTTCCCGAGCAAGAGGACGGGGCCCGAATCCGGGATGTTCTGGAGTCCGAGCACCTTCAGGCGGTAAGCGCTGAAGAACGTGCGGAGGAGCGAGCGCAGCATGGCCTGCGGCAGATGCTTCAGCGAATAGGTGAAACCCGCAAAGGAGATGATGGCAAGCAAGAAGAAGATGACGGGGAACACCAGATGCCGCTCATCGGGGAAGAGCTTTTGCGTATAATGGATGACGAGAGTTTCCAGCCCGAGGAAAATTCCCAAGATGACGATTTGAATCAAATTCGAAACGGCGAGAATCCGCCCGGAATTCGTCGGGACCGTATTGTATTGCAAAAGGGCGTTCAACGTCACGAGGAACATCGCGCCGAAAAATCCCACCAGGAAGAAGACGATTCCGACCCAGACCGGCGACGACAGGAACGGAATCAAGAGAAGGCAAATGGAAGAACCCAGCGCGCCCATCGGGACAAGCCCCGTTTCAATAAAGTCCTTCGACGCCCTGGCGACGACAAGGGAACCGGCCATCAACCCCAAGACGGCGAAAAAGATGCCGTTCTTGAACAGCGCAATCGTATCGCTCCACGTCGCATCTTGCTGAAACACGAAGACGAAAATCTGCACTCCCGCCCAAAAAATCGAAATGCCGACGATGCACGCCCGGACAGTCGGGAGCTTCCACGTGTGCACCAAATTCCGCACCACGGAAGAGCGCCTGGCAGACGCGTATTCACGCCCCACCTTCGGCACAAAGAACGCGAACACCGTGGCGAGCAGGCTCACGCCCATGATGACCCACGGCCAAGCGACCGTCTTGCGCAAGAACTCCTTCACCGTCGGAGCGGAGTCAAAAGTCGACTCCACGGCATCCAGCCCGGGGACCATCAACGCGGCCAGCACCAAGGCCAAGACGGTGAACACTTGGAGGAATCCGTTCGCATAGCCCAAGAACTTCGTCCCGAACATCTCCTTGAGCACGCCGTACTTCGCCGGACTGTGCACGGCAAAGGCCGCCACCGTGAGCAAGGTGAAGAAAATCGCCAGATTGTAGAACTTCAGAGTGTAAAAGACTCCCGTCGCAATGAAGGAAGCCGTCATCACGACGGAACTCCACGCAATCACGCGGCTTTTGGAGAAACGGTTCGAAAAGAAGCTCGCCGGGACGACCATGAAGACGAACGGCAACAAATAAAACGACTGGAAAAGGGCGCTCCAAAAGAGAAGCTCCGATCCCGAATAATGCGTGGAGATGACCTTTTGGGTAAAGACGAAATGCCCCATCACGGCAAAGTTCGTAAAGAACACGGAAAGGAAAAGAGGCCAGACACCTTTGATTTTCCACATTTGAATCAACCGCCTTTTTAAAATCCGAAGCGCACGGATGCGCCCAAAGTGAAGCCGTCGACGAGAACCGCCGATTCATTCGTGTATTCCCACAGGGGAATCGAGAAATAAGGTTCCACGTCGAAAGTCCCCAAACGGATGGTCACCTTCGGTTCGATGGAAATGGACATCGTATAG
Organism: uncultured Fibrobacter sp.; assembly: GCA_964501065.1. Taxonomy (GTDB): domain Bacteria; phylum Fibrobacterota; class Fibrobacteria; order Fibrobacterales; family Fibrobacteraceae; genus Hallerella. The sequence goes on from CAZCRF010000022.1 coordinate 8,231, forward strand.
CCGAAATCCCCGTCGGAGGAATACCCCACGGCCCGGACGTTCCCCGGCGCATTCGAAATCCAGGCGTCGTCGCTCCCGAAGAGGAACTCGAACGGGAACCCCAGACCGACCCGGATCATGCCGAAGTCGAACTCCGGGCGGACGAGAAAGTAAAGCTCGTCGCCGGAATAATCGTTGAAGTCCCAAAAGTACCAAGAATGGAGACGCACCCCGAAGGATTCCGGGTTCCCGTAAAGGCTAGAGCCTCCGAAAATCAACGCGGGCGAAGGCTTGTCGCCGTTACCGAGGAGCTTCTTGCTCCCCGCGGGGAAGACGAAGCTCACGAATCCCGCCGACGACGGGCTGCCGTATTTGAACCCGAGGATGGGTCCCCAGACGCCCGTCGCATCCTTCATCCCGTCATCCCGGACCGGGTAGGTGAAGCTGAATTCCAGTCCGCGGACCGGCCGGATGCGAATCGTCGGCAAAAGGTTCAACTGGGATTCTTCGTCGTCCAAAGAAGCGTTGTCCCCGTCGTAATAGGCAGTCCGATAAAAAGCCCCATAAGCGTCCAACTCCACGGCAAAAGTCGAACGGATGACGCCGTATTCGTTGAAACCGGCCCAAGCCGAAGCGGCGACCGAGACGACCAGAGCAAATACAAATGCAATAGAACCGGATTTTTTCATCATAAGCCCTTTGAATTTTCGCAAAAGATAGCTTTTTTAGGGAAAGTCGCGCCCAATCCGGAGCCCAAAGCTTCGCCGGGAGAGCTTGGGGATCAGGGATTTCCTTCGGACGAAAGAAAAACGCCCGTTCTCCATCGACAATCTTATTTTTTTCACATTGTTAAAGTCAAAACTCAAGATAGGAGCGGTACATGGCATCGGAAAACACGGACAAGAAGATTTGGGTGGTCGCGAAAGACGGTTCGGGCGACTCCAAAACCATCCGCAAAGCGCTTGCGGCAAAAGGCGTCGAAAGCATCCTGGTCAAGGCCGGCGAATACGAGGAAAATTTGAACATTGACCACCCGGTGACCATCACCGGGGAGGACGGGGTGGTGATTGATGGCAACATCACGGCGAAATCGAGCATCCATTGGGACTTTGAACTTTAATTTGATTGAACCGGATCTATCCCAAAAAATTTCTGCAATAGACATGGATTCGGAGTACTGTGAAATCACACATTGCAAGCTAAACAATGGAGGCGGAATCGTCGTTCACAAATCAGTGCAAGCCGGGAAAATCGCAGACTGCGAATTTGGTGATTTGTCGCAAGAAGGAGCCTTTTGCAATTCAGAAATAGACGATATTTACCTAATTACAGACAACCTAGAAGATCCGTTCTTCCAGCCCTAAAGGATTTTCGCCCTATTTAGCCCCCAAAATCCCTTCCAGCTCGTCGATTTCCCTCGGGATTCCCGCCGAAAGGTCTTCGCAGCCGCTTTCCGTCACCAGCAAGTCGTTTTCAATCCGGATGCCCACGTCCTCCGCATAGCGGACTCCGGAAAGCTCGACTTCAAAATGCCCGTAAAGACCCGGCTCGTTCGAAATCAGCATCCCGGGTTCCAAGGGCCGCCGCATGTAAAGCCGGAACGGATCCCCTTCATGGATTTGCTCCCCGATCAGATGGCTCACCCCGTGCGGCCGCCAGTCGTAGAGCAATTTGTAACGGCCGCCTTGCGAAACGAACCGTTCTTCGATCGCGGAATGGATGAAGTCCCACACGGCGGCGTCCAAATTCGCCAACCTTTCGCCGGGCTTCACGTTCTTCGCATGGAACTTTTGCGCGTCCAGGACAATCGAATAGAGAAGCCGCTGCAACGGGTTGAACTTCCCGTTCACCGGGACCGTCCGGGAAATGTCGCTGTGCTGCGTCCCCATGCGAATGCCGAAATCCATCAGCAGGAGCTTCCCGCTTCGGAGAGGCTCGTCGTTTTTCACGTAATGCAGGCAACAGGCGTTTTCTCCGCAGGCCATGATGGTCGGGAACGCCAAATCCCCGTCGCTCCGGACTTGCATCCTGTAGTCCAAAAAAAGCTGCGCCTCCCGTTCCGTCTTGAAATTTTTCAAGTTTTTCAAGAGTTCGACGAACGCGTCCCGCGTCGCGGACTGGGCTTTCCGCGAATCCGAAATCCGAGAGCCGTCCAAGACGACCCGCTCAGAAAAATGCTCCCCCGCGATGCTCTTCACCCGTACTTTCCCCTCAAAAAAAGAGGCGACCCTTTTGGCGAACGCCGCGTTGTGGTCCCCGTCCACCCGAAGCTCCTTTTCGCCCGACGAAAAGTCCAAATGAAACACGCCCACGGATTCCAACCGGCGGTTTTTCGAAATCCCCGAAAGGAAAGCCCAAAATTCCGATTCGGGAAGAATCCTCTTGAAGCCAGTCAACCGTTGCATTTCGCCAAGGTTCTCCTCGGAAAGTCCGAGCTTTTCCCCCGTCCAAAACTCCTGCGCGGGGTCTTTCTTCGGCAAAAAGAGCACTTCCCGGTCATCGGGGTCCCCGGCAAACGGGTCGAGTAGCAGCTTGCAGCCCGCCTGGTTGATCCCCGTCAAGAACAAAAAGGCGGGGTCTTGGATCATCTTGTTCCAAACCTGGACGAAAACCTCTTCCGTCCCCGGCTCTCGGTCCACGCCGCAGAAGACTCCCACGGTGTCCAGCCTTTTCAACAAGGCGACCCGGCGCAAATGATACGTTTCGGCGGTAGTCTCGCCGCCGGATGGCAAAATGAAGACACGGGAATAGCGATTCATGCCCTAAATCTAATTCTTTTGAGAAGCCGCATCCACAAAGGGCTTCGCGGCTTTTGCACTGAAAACGGAACTTTCCGATGAGAAATTATATAGAAACGGGAATCGGCGGGAAACGGATGTTCGGGGGGTCGGTGTGCACGGATTGAATCCTTTCCGGGCAAAGAGAAACCCACGGCCGCGAAGCCGTGGGTCAACCTAAACAAACAAAGGCAAAACGCCTCGGTTCAAATATACACATTCCGCAACCGTCCGTCAAGCCTTCCCGAAGACTTTCTCCAGTTCCCCCCGGAGGTCGTCCATCATCACGTGGGAGTAGATGCCCAGCGTGGTCTGTATGCTGGAGTGGCGCATGAGCCGCTGCACGGCCTTGGGGTTCGCCCCTCCCCTGATGAGGTTGGACGCGAACGAGTGGCGGAATCGGTGGTTGTTGGCATTCCCCTCGAAGCCCTCCGGCAACGCCTCGGCGGCCGCCCTCTGGATTGCGTACAGGGAGTCGTCGAGGCCGGAGAAGTCCCACGCCCACCCGGAGCGGTCGAGTTCGGCGCGCATCCGGGACGAGAGGGGCAGCTTGGCGAACTTGCCGCCCTTGCCCGTGACGTGGAGGAATCCGTCCCGGATGTCCGACGGGACAGCCTTGAGTGCCTCGTGGATGCGAAGCCCGCAGAACGCCATGAACGCCCACAGCAGCCGCCTCCGGCCGTCCGGGGCGCGGTCCAGAATCCTGTCCACCTGCCCCTCCGTCCAGAACCCCCGTTCCGCGTCGGAGGCCTTGCGGTGTCCGAGCACGGCGGCCGGGTTGCGAATCTCGATGGAGTGCATCCCCAGACACCTGTTGACCGCAGCCTTGACCATGGCGGCCTTGGTGTTGTAGGATGACGGCTTGAGATGTCCGTTTTGCGCTTGGAACGCGTCGTAAAGGCGTTTCTTGTCCAAGGCCGTGACCTTGCAAGGCAGGAGGCTTTCGAGGCCTCTGAAAGCGTTGTGAGCGTTCATCTGCGTCTGGGCGCAAGACCCCTTCGCCTCCAGCCAGCCCACGTACTCGTCCCTCGCCTGTGCGAGCGTCGGGATTCCGGGGTCGGGGTCGAAAGCCCCGGCTGCGCGGCGTTCGGAGAGGATCTCCAAAGCTTCCGCCTTGACGGGCGTGCCGAGGCTCTCGTAACGGACGCGCTTCGTCACCGTGTCGAAGACCCGGGCGTACCAGTTCTTGATGCCGCGGGACTTGTTCCTCCGGCAGACGGTGACCCTGAGCGAGTTCAACGCCCCCTCCCGTTGCGCGGGGCCGTGGTCTTGCGGTCAATCCACTCGTCGAGCCATTCGGGGAGGAGGAATATCCCCCTCGCGTGGCGGAGGTGTCGGATGTTCCGCCGGGCGATCTCCCTGCGGAGCGTGTGCTCCGAGATTCCCAGCTTCCCGGCCGCATCGGGAATCCCGTAGTAGAGCCTGTCGTTGATGGGGAAGTGCGGTTCGTTCCTGTGCTCGTTCATTCGTCCTCCTCTCCAGAGGAGAAAGCCATAGCGAAGAGTATCATGAAGAGCGGATAGCCGCCTAAGAGCACCCAGAAGGCGTATCCCGCCAATTCCCGTCCCATGCTTCCATTGCCGCCCGTCATGAGGCAGTAGGCGCAGAGTGGGATCAAGAGGACTGCGAAGGCTACGGAAACCACTATGCTTAACGCCCTATGCTTTGTCTCCAGCCCGACGAGGGGCATCAACACCCAGAATACGCTTACACCGGGGAGGGCGAATTCAGGACACCCTGTGCAGGCGGCGGCCGTACTGAAGAACAAGAGGGCGCACGTCATGACAGGATGCATGATGAACTCGATTATCCAAAGCCCGGCCGATTTCAGCAAATCGACGGATTCCTTGAGGACGACCCTCGCCGCCCTGCGGAACACGGATTGTTCCCGCGGCGCACCTTCGTCACTCCCGTTCCCCGTCCCTTTCCTTGGCGTCATTTCAGTCTTTTCCATTCGGCTCTCCTTTGTCTGCTGTTCGGTCTACGTACAATCTATAAAGCCTCCGGATTCCGTGCAAGTCCCTCACGCCCAGGCAGGAGTCCATGGAGTCGGACGGGCTGAAGAGCACCGTGGTGACGATTTCCGAACCCCGGACTCGTCCCCCGCGCGTGGCGATGTTCGGGCGGCACAGCATGGCGACGACGGAGCAGGCCGCCTTGAGGAACTCCTCGGGGGACTCGAACCGCCCCCTCAGGCAGCGGGCGGTTTCCCGGACGATGCTCTTGGCCGCAGCCCTAGCCTCGCGCTCCCCCAGCGGCTCTTCCAGCTCCAAGTTCCGTTCCCGGCACTTCGCGGCCACCGCCTCCCCGAACAGCCTCCAGCGCGTCCGCAGGTCAACCTTCCGCATTTTCGCCCCCCTTGGAGTCCCGCTCCGCCATGAGCAGCACGGCCGCATGGACGATGGTTTTCAGCCTGTCCGCCATTTCCCGTTCGGACTTCGACGTCATCGCGAGCCTATCCACCTCCATACGGCTCACGAGGTAGCGGAAGCCCGACTCGGTCATCCTCCCCGGTCCCTTGACCTTGCCGAAGGAGTGCAGGGCTCCCGTCACCGCCCCGATGTAGTTGCGGGCGGCGGATTCGCTCATGGCGGCGTCCACGTCCAGCCGACCGGCCGCGGCCTCCTTGTCGGCTTCGTCCATGGCTTCGAGCCACTTGACGGTCTCGCCCAGCATGCGCCCCTCCGCCCCCGTCTCCCCGTCGTACAGGTCGCAGAACTCCTCGTCGTCAATCCCCCCGCGCTTCATTCCGCACCCCCGATTTCGATGGTGACGGAGCCGCCCTGGCCGTCGGCTTCCCGGATGCATTCTTCGTTGTAACGGGTGGACTCCTCGTCCGCCGCGATGATGTCCGCGTCCACTCTGGCGAGGCAATCCTCCACGGCCTTGGACAAGGCTTTCAGCTGTTGGCGGAACTCGTTGACCTTGGCGTGGTTCTCCCCTTCCAACCTGTAGAGCGTCATGACCTTGCGGAGGAGGGCTTCGGTGAGGGGGTCGTTGCCGCCGCGCTTCAGCATCGCGGCGACGTCTTTCTTGGTGATGAACATGTGTGTTCCCTTTGTGTGTTTCGTTGTGTGTTCGGCAGCTGCGTTCGCAGCTCCCTTTGGAGAGCCCCGGACGGGGCTATAATTGAAAAGACTGTTGTGGTTCACTCCGTCCGGGGCGTTGGTTCGTTGGTTACTTGAGCTTGACCATCGGCTTGGTCGTGTGCGCGTCGAAGAGGTCTCCGTTCTGCTCCATGAACTCGTTGCGAGCGAGTCCGAAGAGTTCGGCGGCCTTCTTGTCCGTAAGCGGTGCGCAGACGGCGGCGAACGATTCGGGTGTCCGTCCGGACGCCACGTAACGTTCCATCAGCCGCCGCATGGCGTCTGGGGAGGAGTCGCACTTGTAGGACGTGGCGGTCTGGATCCGGAACTTCTCCTCCAGCCCGGGGGAGAACTCGATGTTGCCGACCACGGCGAACTCGGCCTTGGCCTTGAGTTCCGCGAGGGCTTTCGTCACCTCGTTCACGGCTCGGAGCAGCTCGGCGATTTGGGCGGATGCGGTCTGCACCAGCTCCTGCGCCTCCGTGGATTCGGGGTCGGCCGCGTACGCCTCCACTGCGTCCGCCGCCTTCCGGAGTCGCGGCCAGCTCCGCACCAGCGTGAGGGCGGTCTCTCCGTTCGGGATTCCTTGGGTCGCGTCAGCCATTGTCGGCCTCCTTGCCTTCCTTGACTCCTTTGCGGTGGAGGGCGTACCAGCACTTCACGTCCTCGTAGCGTTCCGGGGGGACGGCATTGGAGTTGGGCCATCCGCTGGCCTTCAAGTCCTCGCAGAGACGGGCGTAGGCTTCCGGGCACTCGGAGCGGTACGCCTTGAGGGTCTCCGCGAAGTCCGCCTTGGCGTTTCCGGCGTGCGCCTCCACGATTTCCGCATCCACGACCGCCGCCGCGGGGGCTTCCGTCCGCACGGTTCCGGCCTTGGCCGCTTCGGGTGCGTCGGTCTCGGCCGGGGCTTCGGGGACGGTCCGCGCCGCCTTGCGGGGCCTCGGGGCTTCCATGTCCTCGCACTCCTCCGGGGTGTAGAATCCGGTGAGCACGGCCGGGAAGACCGTCCGGACGCCTTCGGAGATGCAGCGGGCGCGGAGCATGGCGCGGGGGTACTTGTTCCAGGTGTCCGAGCGGAGGCCTGCCGCGTTCGCCATGGCTCTTGTCCATTCCACCGTGACCGAGCCGCCTTGGGGGTGGGAGAACGTCGCCTTGCAGCGTTCGGGGGTGTACTCCTGCCATTCCACCTTGCCGCCTGCCGTCTGGAACCGGGCGAGGATGGCGTCCGCCTTGAGGGACGGGCGGTTGTGCACCACGTGGTAGTCGCGGGCGACGCTGCCGATTCCGCGGCCTTCCTCCTGGGCGATGACGGCGAGGCTAGTCACCTCCTCCGGCTTGGTGAATCCGAAGAATCCGGACTTGACTATCGCCTGTGCGAACCGCTCCATCTCGCCGTAGCTCATCGGGGCGATCGCGCCTTGTTGTTGTTGGTTCATGTTGTGTCCTTTGTGTGTGGGTTTGTGTGTGTCTGTCAATACCTTTTCTTCCGTGCGAACGCCTTGAGGGCGGATTTCCAGTTCCTCAAGGATTCGAAGCCTTTGGAGCGTTGCCACTCGTGCCACTCGCGGACGGTGTCGGGGTCTATTCCGCTCATGGCCGCGAAGTCGTAGGCCGCGTCGATTCCGGGGTCGCCGGGGGGCGTCTCCGGGGCTTCCGGAGGCCTGTTCCAACGCTTGGCGACTCGCTCCTTCTGCTTTTCCGAGAACCGCTCCGCGTCCGCCACCATGTCCGCCTCCGGGGTGCCGTCGGGGGCTTCCGAGGCGATGAGCCTGAGCAGCATCTCCTTGAAGCGCCTTCCGGCGGCCGCGTCCGGCTTGCCAAGCCATTCCGAGAACGCGGCCGGGAAGAACTTGTACCATGTGAACGGCTTCCTCCTCATCCGTCAACGCTCTTCCTCCAGCCGCCTGTACGCCTCGTACACGGCCTTGTCCACGGCACCGCCGAGGGTGCGGACGCCTTCCGCGTGATACCTTCCCGCGAGCAGCGCGGCGGCCTTGCGCCTCGTCTCGTTGGACAATCGGGCAATCCAGCTGCCGTCCTGCGTCCTCTTTCTAGTCTCCATTCCTTCGTCTCCTTTAGGCCTGTCCGGCCTCGTTGATGTGAAAGCTCTGCCACGTGATGGGGGCGCGGCGGAGCGGCCTGTCCGGCCTGTACGTCCTGTTGAACTCGTCGAGCGTCAGCGGCCTTCCGAAGCGTTCCGCCTCCAGCACAGGCAGCAGCGTCACGGGGCGTTCTTCCGGGCGCATCTCCAGCAGCTCCAGGAACTCCTCGTCCGGCATTCCGGCGAAATCCGCCACGTCGGCGAGGTTCACCATGGCGGTCTCGTCCGTGAACATGTCGGGGTGACACCGGGCGGTGCGCTCCGTCCGGAAACGTCCTGTCACCTTGTGGGACCCTTGGGGCCCGCTCTCGTATACGAACACCGTGCCGGAGAATCCTTCCGGGAATCCGGATCGGTACTCCACTCGCTTCGAGCCGTCGAAAATCTTCCGGGACCATTCGGGCCGGATGCTCATCGCCACGGCGGCGGCCTTGGTTCTCTCTTTCGTTTCCATGCGTTTCCTTTTCCTACGTGGTTATTTCCGTCTTCAAGCTTCCGAACGGAGCCTTTCGGCCGTCAGCGCGTCTGCAAGCCTGTACTTCAATTCGTTGAACCGCATGCAGTTGCGGGCGTACCGCCGGGCGACTCCGAGCCAATGGCCGCTCAAGACTCCGTTCGGATCGTGTCCGGCGGAGAAACTCCTCGTCAGGTATTCGGCCGCGAGCCGTCCGAACTTTTCCGCCTCGCGGCGGGCCTCTTCCAACTGTTCCAAATGACTTCTCATAGATTTACCTCCTAATCCGCAGCGGCGAGGCTGGCGAGAGCCTTTTCGTTGGCGGCTTGGATGAGGGCGTCGTCCAATTTGCATAAGCGTCTCAGCTTGCGGGCGTAACGCCGTCGTTGTTTGCGTCCGAATTCGTCCTCGTCCGAGAAGTCGAGCACATAATCTGCAAGTACGTTGCCGATTACAACGGCTTTGATTCGGACGATTCCGATTTGATCGTAGTAAGTTCTTTTTTCGTGCATCCGTCATACTCCTTTTTTGGTTCATTTGGTGAAATGTACGATTAGGTGTACGGCCATCTGGATGAAGAGCGCGGCGGTCAACACCGCGAATATTTTGAAGGACACGGCTTGAGCCTTCTCCGAGAACGGATCGAACTTCATTTTTTGCGCTCCTTTGCCGTGAATTCGTCCAGCGGCCAACTCATGGCCTTGAAAAAACTTGCTGCGTTATCCATTTCCTCCAGGTGCTTTCTGAATTCCGGCCTTTTGCGGAATTCGTTTCCGGCCTCTTTCAAGGCCGCCGCCATCCTTTCGCTCAAATCAGTCATTGGCGGCCTCCATTTCCTCCAGCAGCGAAGAGGCCGAAAGTCCGGCGAAATAGTGCGCCAATGCGTCCGCGCTTTCCTCGGTCGTTCCGTAGCATCCTTGTGCGAAGTTGACCGTTTCCACGGAGCAATAGCCGTATTCGGCGAAAAGGTCGAAGAAAAGATTTAGGCGTTCAGTAGTCATTATGAATAGTCCTTTGTTTGTGAAAAAAGGCGGTTTGAAGGATTGCCGCCGTCCTTGGAACGTCACGGAACGAGCGAAGGCGTCACGAATTCGTATCTCTTGGATACAAGCCATTCGCCGACGATTTGCCGCAGCTCCAGCAGGTCCGCATAATTGACGGCCGAAAGGTCAGGAAGTACGTTATATCCGCCGCGAGCTTCGGCCTCTTCTGCGTTCGAAAATTCTGCGTTCAGGCTTTCCGCTCGTGCGTACATATAGTCCGCCGCGTCCTTTGCGTCCGCGTAGGCTCTACGGACTTCCTCCGCGAAGGATTCCGCCATTTTGGCGAAGTCCTTGCGCGTCCGCGCTTTCTGCACGGATTGGCGAAAGTCATAGGTCGCGTCTTCCAATTCCGCAATCGTTGCTTCCAACGATTCCGAGGCCGCTTCAAAGCGTCGCCATTCTTCACTGTGTTCCATATTTTACCTCTTGTCTAGGTCACGTATACAAATATAGTTCAAATTGACAAGTTGTCAACCTGTTGTATATTTTTATTTAATATTTTTTACTTGCGATTGACAAACCGCCGTTTTAGGCGTAATTTGAGCCTATAGGAGGTTCTCCGATGCCAAAGGAACGTTTTGAAGATTCGGCTTTTTCACGCGGCTTGACCGCATTCATGGACCGCAAAGATTTGACGCTTGAACAGGTCGGGAACATATTGAACTGTACTAGAGCCAACGTTTTCAACTTGCGGACGGGAAAAACCGCGCCGTCCTATTGGGCTATTTCAAAACTTTTTGAAGCCGGGATGACGCTTGAAGAGGCTTTCGGGGACGCTCTGGCTGAAAAACTTCGAAACGGGGAGGGCGTCTCAACGAAGCAACTCCCTTCCGACCCAATGGGAAAGGCTCTGTTTGTCAAGGAGGGCTTGACGGCTTTGCTTGCTCAACTGCGCACAATTGAAAGCGACTTGCCTCAAGAGTAATTTGCATTCCACGGTATTACCGTGGCAATACCCACAACACAACACAACAGAACAAGAGTGTTGAGTACTCTACTCCATCTCCCTAGGTTATGTATATAACCACTCTACTCTAAACTCCTATGTGTGGACAACCCGTTCATAGTTAGCGCACCTTCCCGCATCGGAAAATTTCGAAAAAAATCGTCCGCCACCCCTCCGAATCCGCGTTCCTGCCTGCTAAACGTCTTTGTCGGGGGCGACCCCGGCGAAGGCATCAACATTCAACAAGGAGATGGATATGCCGACGAAACGAGAAATGGCCCGGAGAACAATGGCTGAAGCCTCTCGGAAAGAAGCTCAGGCTTGGGACAATTACAATTACCGGAAGAAAGGGTCGGACGCGTCCGCGTTGCTCAAGGCGGCCAAAGCGTCCACTGCGAACCGCAAGGCTGCGTACGCGGCGGCACGCTCCCACTGATGTTCAGCAGGGCGAACATCCCCGACTCCCTCGGGCGAGAGGCCAGGGCGATAGCGGCCTACTCGGCAGAGACCGGGCCGCTGGCGTTCGCGCTGTCCTGCGGCAGGGACTCGGCCGTGATGCTCGACGTGATGGCCTCGCTGCTCCCGGACATCTCCGCGCACAGCTTCTTCACGTGGTCGTATTACCCGGAGGTGCTCCCGTACAAGGCGAGATACCTCGCCGCGGTGGAGAGGCGTTACGGCATCCGCATCGAGACCCACCTCGACCCGACCAGGGCGAAGGGCAAGCAGGCGGACTTCGTCAAGGGCTTCATGGAGTCGCACGGCTGCCGCCTGTGCCTGTTCGGCCACCACATGGACGAGTCGCTCCAGCGCAGGGGGCTGCTGAAGTCCCTGACGGACGGCATCGACCCGAAGAACGGCTGGGCGTACCCGCTCCGAAGCTTCACCAAGCCGAAGGTGAGGGCGTGGGCGAAGAACAGGAGGCTGCCCCTCTCCCCGGAATACGGGATGGGGCTCGCGCACGACTTCCACGAGCACAGGGGCAACGCCGCGCACTTCCTCCGACACTACATCGGGGAGGCGGACTACCAGGCCGCGATTCGGCAGGACCCCAACATCGAGGTCGACTACGTGAGGTCGCTCAGGGACCCCAAGGTGAAAGCCTTGGCCGCCTCCGACCCTCTGTTCCAAAGGAGAGCCGCGGATGGCTGAGAAGAAGGCGAGGAAGAGCTTCCAGACAGGCAGGACGGTGCGGCTGCACCGCTCCAAGATAGTCCCCGACGACGTGAACCCCCGGACGATGTCCGAGGCGAACATGAAGAGGCTCAAGGAGTCCATCAGGAAGAACGGGCTGGTCGGGCCGCTCGTGTGGAACGCCACGACCGGTCACGTGGTCGGGGGGCATCAACGGCTCGCCGCTCTCGACTCCCTCATGCGCACGGACGACTACGAGCTGGACGTGACCGAGGTCGCCATGTCCCTCCGGGACGAGGTGAGGCTCAACGTCGCGCTCAACAACGCCGACGCCCAAGGCGAGTTCGACTTCGCCATGCTGGGTCAGCTCGCGGCGGACTTCGGGCTGGACGTGGCCAAGGACTTCGGGTTCTCCCCCGACACAGTGGAAATCTCGTTCCCGTCCTTGGAGCCCTCCTCTGCGGCCGCGACGGACGCTCCGAGGAGGGAGGCGACCCCGGAGGAAATCGCCAGGATGAAGGAGGCCAAGAGGGAGGCGAGGGAGAAGCTCAAGGCGGACCGCGAGGAGCTGGGCGACTACAACACCGATCCGAAGGGCATCCTCACGATAGTCTTCGCGAACGAGACCGCGAAGAGGGAATGGCTCGCCGCAAGGGGCGTCGAGGACGCGGACGTCGTCCACATAGACACGCTGGAGGCCGCCCTTTCCGCCGCTTCCGCGGAAGCCTAGCCAAGCCCGTCCAATGTTCCCCTTGCAAATCGGTTGCGGCCGAACCGTTTCCGCAAAGTTTGACTAAATTGGACACAGGCGACGACAAAAGGAGACGAAGATGGCGACACAAAATGACAAGAGCGGTGACAAGTTCTACACCCTCCTCAAGGACATGCTGGAGACGCAGGAGGAGATCCTGCAAAAGGTGAACGGCCTCGCGGAAAGGCTGGACTCGGGGCGCAGCCGCGCCGACGCCTGGAGGAGGATGTAGCTTGGGCAAACTCGCCGCGAAGATTGCCGGCGCCGCGCTCAATGCGGCCAAGGGGGGCGCCCCGTCGTTCGCCTACAGGGGGCGCTTCAGCTCCTCCGGCAAGTTCCTCTTCGTGGCGCACCCCAACTGCTGCCCAAAGTGCAACCTGCTCGGGCTCTCCCCGCACTTCTACAACACGCCGGACGTGGCGTTCATCACCCACCCCAACTGCAAGTGCGCCACCGTGGAAGCCCCCGACGGGCTTTCCCCCTCCCAGCTGATGGAATGGGCGAAGCACCCCACGGGAACGATGCGCTACGGGTTCAACTACGGCGTGCCGCTCCGGGAGCAGAACCTCACGGACAGGAACAGGGCGACGGCCAACGCTGCGTTCTTCGACAGGATGCGGACGGGCGGCTCGGCACGCAGGAAAGTCCGCGCCACGGTAGCCCAGTCCGTGGTGGAGTCCGTCCGCCGCAGGGTCGCGGACGGGTCGCTCGGACCCGCCAAGAACCTGACCGCCGGGGTCAAGGGGCTTGCCACCAAGGAACTGAAGCGGATGGCCGCAGCGGAATCGCAAAGGAGGCGCGCGTCCGACAAGGGGCGATCCGCCGCCGCACGGGCGCAAGCGAAGAGGAAGGGGCGGAAAGGCGGACGGAGGTGACCCGTGAAGCGCAAGGGAAACCCGCACATAAACGAGATAAACAAGGGAACGCGCATCACATCCGCCAATGCGAAAGAGTATGCGGAAAGGGCGCGGGAGTCCAGGCGCAGGAAGAAGCTCATGTTCCAGTCCCTCCGCTCGCTGGTGGACGAGCGCGCCCCGGACGAGATGCTCCCCGACGGCGTCGTGGAGTTCTGGAAGCGGCACGGGGTGGACAAGGACTCCATCACGCCGATAATGGCGGAGACGACCCCCATCTATGCGGACGCCATCAACAACCGCGACCTCCCCACGCTGGCGACGCTCTACAAGCTCTACGGGGTCACCTTCGAGTCCACGAGGGAGCACAACGTCAACGTGGCGGTCGGCAACGCCGAGGACAGGGCGTTCGAGATAAAGTACATCGTCGGCGGCAAGGAAGACCCCGGCACGGACGGGAAGACCGATGGAGGTTAGGCTGTGGAGGGGGCAGTACGAGCTGATGAAGTCGGAGGCGATGTTCACCTTCCTCATCTGCGGCCGCGGTTTCGGCAAGTCGTTCGTCGTCGCCCACAAGATTTTCCACGAGGCGTTGGCGGGACGCCCCTGCATCGTCGTGTCGCCCACCTTCAAGCAGCTAACGTTCTCCATCTTCGGGGAACTCCGCAACCTCCTGCGCTCGCTCCCGGCCAAATGGAGCTTCAACTCGCAGATGAACACCTTCGAGATTGACGGCACGCCCGTCTACGGCTTCACCGCCAACAACGGCAACTACGAGAACATGCGCGGCATGAGCGCGGCATCCCTCTTCCTGGACGAGGCGAGGGAATACGACAAGATTGTCATGGACACCGCCATCCCCTGTCTGCGCGGCTTCGGCAAGCCGAGAGTCTTCGTCACGTCCTCGCCGAAGGGGATGAACTGGCTCGGAGTGGAGGTCAAGAGGCGGCTGAGGGAGAACGACCCCGACTTCAAGCTCATCACGGGCACGTCCTACGAGAACGAGTCGCTGGACAAGTCGTTCTTCCAGATGATGGAGCGCAACCTCTACGGGGACTTCCTGCGGCAGGAACTCTACGGGGAGATTGTGGACTCCGACATGGAGGACACCCTCTTCGGATACTCGCTCCTCGACTCCATGGAGGACGCGGGGCGCGATTGCGGCAAGTCCTATGCGGACGAGCTGGCGGTAATCGGGCTGGACTGCGCCCGTTTCGGGGGCGACCAGACCTGCGGCGTGCTCCGGGTCGGCAGGAGGGTCGTCGCCATCCGGAGGCTCGGACGTACGGACACGGGGGAGGCGGCGGACATGGTGCGGAAGCTCGCGGACGCGTGCCGGGCGGTCGGGGCTAGACTCGACTGCGTGTGCGTGGACGCCGCCTACGGGGGTGGCGTCATAGACATGCTGAGGACGCTCAAGTACAGGGTCTTCGAGGTCAACTTCTCGGAGCGCTCCCCCGACTCCAACTACTACAACATGCGCGCGTTCATGTACTTCACCGCCAAACGCTGGATCGAGGAGGGCGGACACGCCAAGGACGAGGCGTTGAGGGAAGACCTCTCGGCGCAGCGTTACTTCATCCACGCGGACAAGTCGTTCCGCCTCATCCCCAAGGAGATGCTCAAGAAGTCGCTGGGGCGTTCCCCAGACACCTCCGACGCATTCGCGCTCACGTTCCACTCCGGCGCATTGGCGTTGGGGGCGGACCTGAACAGGAAGAAGTCCAAGGACGGGCTTGCGGAATCCGCACGGATGCAGGGCGAGAGGATTCGGAGGCTGTCCCACGGTTTTTCATTCAAGGACTAAACGGCTGTATGCACGACATCGACACGGAAAGGTTCGCAAAGCTGGTGAAGGCCGCCCGGGAGAGCGGGGACAAGTCGTCCCGCGAGCTGGGCCGGTGCGTCGCGACCATCGCGAGGAAGGCGGTGAACTCGGACAACTTCCGGAACTACACGGAGGACTGGAAGCTGGACATGTTCGGGGACGCGTGCTACGCGATGCTCCGGGGCGTGGACTCCTCCAAGGGCGAGGACGGGCGGAGGCTCTTCAACTACTTCTACACGGCGGCTTTCAACGCATGCAAGCGGACGGTCAAGCGGATGAAGAGGGTCTCGGACATCCATGCGGAGGCCGTCCTGATGGGACTGGGGACGGAAGAACCGCTGATCGATGCGAAGCGCAAGGCACTACGCGGCCGCGTGCTGGACATCGGCGCCGAGGACGCCCTGCGGGAAGCCCACCGGAGACGGCCGAGGCTGCCGGGAATCGTGGAGAAGTCCGTGCGGAGGGCGTTGGCGAGGCTGGACGCGGAGAGAATCGGAAAAATCAAGCAACAGGCGAGGTTGGACAATGGAAGATGAAGAGGAATTGAAGCTCACGGGCGGAGTCCCGGAGGACGACGCGGAATGGGAGCGCGCGGAGGCGGAAGTCATCGAGGAGGTGAAGAAGTTCGCACGCAGGGCGGCCGAGCACGACAAGGACTTCCACGAGCGGATACGGGCCGACAGGGCGTTCCTCTCCGGCGAGCAGTGGGGCGACTCCGACAGGAAGAACCGGGGCGACGGACGGGCGCAGATGACGATAAACCTGTGCGGCGTGTTCGTGAACGCAGTCGTGAACCCGTTCTCCGCGAGACCGTTCAAGTTCAAGGCCGTGCCGAGGGACGCAGCCTTCAACGAGGCGTGCGCGGCGCTCAACGCCCGTCTGACGGAGATTCAGAACGACTTCGCAACGAACGAGTCCAACGCCATGGGGCTGAGGGACGCCGTGAGCACGGGCATCGGGTTCTGCTATGCGACCGTGGACGAGTCCGACGGGGAGCGACGCATCCGCTACCTGCACGTGGAGGACCAGACGATGGTCATCGTGGACCCGGACGCCAAGGGGGTCGCGCTGGAGGAAGCGGAGAGGATAGCCGTGGTGGACTTCATGCCCTACGAGACCGCCAAGGGGCGGTTCGGGGACGACATCGTGAAGTACGGGAGGCCGGAGGAAGCCGCCTTGACGGACTTCGGCGGCAGCTGGGAAGTCCCCAAGGACAACGTGGCGGTCGTCACCTATTTCCGCAGGGACGGGCACGACGTGGAGTATTTCCGCCTGTGCGGCGACCGCATCGTGGATTACGGGGTCTACGAGGGGCTGGACCGCCTGCCCGTCTTCGCCTTCACCGGGGAGAGGGCGTGGCTGAAGGACTCCGTCACGTTCACCGGCATCGTCAGGAAGATAAGGGCGGAGCAGAGGACGGTCAACTACGCCCAGTCGCAGCTGATAGAGAGGCTCGCGAAGTCGCCCAAGGGGTTCTTCCTCACTCCGACGAGGGCGATAGAGGGGTTCGAGGAGGATTACCAGAACGCCGAGTACGGAAACAGCTACATCCTCCGTTACAACGACAGGGACGAGTCCAACAACCCGGTCGCTCCCCCGGCGTTCCTCACCCCGACCGTGCGCACCGAGGACTTGCAGGGGGCGATAAACGCGGCCATCAACCAGATGAGCGTCGCCACGGGGATCTCCCCGAACGGGATCGTGGAGCAGAACCTCACCGACCGGAAGACCGCCACGGAGGTGCTGCTCCGCACCAAGAGTTCGCAGAGCAACGTGTCCAACTACATCTCCCACGCCAAGGAGACCGTCCGGATTTCGGGGGCGGTCATCGCGCACATGGCGGTGACGCTCTACGGCATAGACCTGCCCAAGGGGGCTTACGACATCGTGGTGGAGGAGGGCTGCGTGTCCCTCACCAAGATGGAGGAGGACAGGGAGAAGCTGCTCGCCCTCGCGCAAATCGTGCCGGACAACTTCAAGCCCCTCATCTCGCAGAGGCTCGTGTCCAAGCTCGACATAGAGGGCGGAAAGGAACTCTCCGACATGCTCTACAACATGCTGCCGCAGGAACTCCGCGGAGGCGTCCCGTCGTGGCAGGAGTGGCAGCAGCAGAACGCCCAGATGGCGCAGCTGCAACAGCAAGTCCTGCAGCTGACGGAGCAGAACAGGGCGTTGAACGACCAGCTCACGCAGGCGCAGCTCCGCACGAAGACAGACCTCATGATGGAGGACAAGCGGTTCGCCCACAACGTCCAGATGCGCATCCTCGACGCCGCGCAGGGCGAGAAGGAGACCGCCCGGAAGGTGCTGCTGGATGCGAAGAGGGACGAGTTCGAGGCGGAGAAGGAACTCGAAAAGGCGGAAATAGAGGCTCGGGCGGATGTGAAAAAGAAAATCGTCGAGGAGAACGCCCGGACGATTTCCGAGGCGGCAAAGGACGCCCCGGAAAATTTCTGACCCGTTTTGCATTTTGGCCGTCTAAACGATGGACAAGGGAACGCGCCCCACTGCGCGATGGGAACATCCTATGACCGAAGAAGACAAGTACAAGCAGATAGCAGCCTCGCGGGACGCCGCGGGCGGCTCTGACGCTGGCGGAGTGAAAGAGTCCGACCCGCAGGACGCAAAGGCCGTGGAGACGGGGGGCGAAGCCCCCAAGGACGAGACGGCGAAACCGAAAGAACCCACGCCCGAAGAGAGGCAGCGGTACGCCTTCGCGGAGATGCGGCACAAGTTCAAGCGCGAGAACGACGCCTTGAGACGGGAGCTTGCGGAACTGCGACAGAGGCTCGATTCCGCCGCGGAGCCGGACAAGCCGAAAGGCCGCTCCGACTTCAAGACGGACGCCGATTACGGGGCGTACCTGCGAGACCGGATGGGCGACGACATCTACAACAGGGTCGTGGAGCGCATCGAGGGGGCGCGCAGTCTGCGGTCGGAAATCGAAGAGACCCGACGCGGCATCGTGGAGAAGCTGAACGGGGACGCACCCGGATTCGGGACGAAGCTCATGGCCGAGATGGAAGACCCGGAATCCGAGTTCCACGCATTGTTGCAAGACAAACGCGGGGACGCCATCGCGGAAGCCGTCAGAGACAGCAAGTACAGGGCGGACATCCTCGCCGTGCTGTACAGCAACACGGACCGATTCCGCGGCTTGCTGGAGATGACCCCCGAACGGCAGAAGTTCCAGATATTCCAGCTGGAACAGACCCTCGAACGGCTCAACGCGGAACGGGCGGCGAAGGCCAAGGCGGACGAAGCCCGCAAGCGTCAGGCGGAAGCGATGCCGACGGCGGGGGCTTTCGGGATGAACGGAAACGGAAACACGGGCATCGGCGGCATGTCCGCTACCGAAAGGGTCAAGCGGTACAAGGCCGAGATGCGCAAGAACGGAATCATCTAACAGGAGGACACCCATATGGCAGTGTTCAACGGAAACCTCACGGCGGCGAAACAGGAACTGGTCGACCGCCTCAACGCGAAAATTTCAACATCCATCCCCTTCATCCAGAAGAGGGTGAACCTCGGCCGCGGACTCGTGACCAAGGGCAACCGGCAGCACGGAGTGATGCAGTTCTACGTACCGGCGGCCGGCAACGCCAAGGTCGGGCAGCTCACCTACCCGGTGGGCACGAACCCCTACCCCACCTCGGCAATCGACCTCACGGGGCGTTCCCGCAACTCCTCGTTCTGGAAGAAGGAATGCTATGCCCAGAACGCCTCGGACATCCTCGAATACTCCAACTTCGAGGAAATCTTCATGCTCGCCGACTACAAGGAGGACTTCGTGAAGCCCCGCGGCCAGCGCATGGCGCACGAGATCGAACGGGACATCGTGAACCGCAACTGGTGCAAGGCCGGGGGCGCAATCGTCTCCGACTCGGCGGACTTCCTCGCCCTCTCCCGCGCATCCGCGGAACTCCAGAGCGTCAAGGCCACCGGGGACTGGACGGGGTACATCTCCCCGATGCTCCACAGCTACCTCGCCACCTCGCCTCTCCGCATGGACTTCCACGCCCCCGACGCACGCATCGAGCAGATGTACGGCAAGGCCTCCATCGGGGTCTTCGCAAACGTGGACTGGGTCTCCGAGCCGTTCATGCCCGTCTTCACCGCCGGGGACGCTTGGGGCGACTCCGCCAAGGTCGCCGAGGCCGTCACCGAACAGGGGGCGACCAAGCTCAAGCTCACGGTCGCGAGCGGGGCGAAAATCGCCAAGGGCACGCCTTTCACCGTGGAAGGGCTGAACGAAGTCACGATGAGCGGGGTCAAGCAGAACTACCTGAAGAAGCTCATCGTACAGGAGGATGCGACGGCCGAAGGGACTTCCGTCACCGTCACGGTGCTGCCTCTCTACTTCAACTCCGACGACGGCTACACCAACACGGCCTGGATCGAAAACGCGGACGGCTCAGTCGGCATCCCTGCGGACGCCAAGGCGACGATGCTCGTGGAAGGCGGGGCGGATTACTACGTGGGACTGGTCCGGGATGCGGACGCCTTCAACTGGACTCCGTTCGAGTTCCCCGAACTCCTCGCCCTCGACAACTCCACGTCCTCCACGGACGAACTCACCATCCAGCTCGCCGCCGGGGGCGAAATCCTCCAACGCACGAACGTGATGCGCATGGACTGCCCCTACTTCGGGGACATCGTGGACGAACGCGCCGTGCGGACCCTCTTCGTGAAGTGCCCGTGAGCATTCCCTTGCCGTAGGGACAAAAGACGGGCGGGGGGCTAAGTCCAGCCCCTCGCCTTTTTGAAAAGGAGACTCGGATGAACGCCATACAGATAGTGCGGGACGGCTACTCGTATGCCGGGATATGCCCGACGGGACAGCCGCTCAACGCAGACATGAGCCGCGAGGGGTTGGGGTTCCTCAACGAGCTGCTCTACCGTTGGAACATGGACAACTACTTCCCGTTCACGCTGAACACGGTGGACGCAGACATCGACGGTGTCGGGGAGGCGGAAATCTCCCCGGACTCGGACACTTTCAAGGGGGAGACCCCCGCATTCATCCAGAAGTGCTTCTGGCGGAACGGGAGCGTGTGGGAGCCGTTGCGCAGGGTATCCTACGAGAACATCTGGGAACGCCGCTCCACGGGCGAGCTGCCCACGTTCTACGCTTTCACCCACGACCAGGACGCCAAGGGGCGCATCTACTTCGACTGCGAGCGCGGACGCTTCAAGTGCCGGGTCATCTACAACAGGGTCATCCCCGAGATGGGCTACAACGACGCGCTGAACGCCCCGAAGCAGTATGTCCAGCTGCTGAAATACGGGGTGGCGGTCAAGTGCTGCATCCGCTACGGTCTTCCCGCCGACGTGCGCTCCGGCATCGAATCGGAACGGGACTCCATCCTCAACGCCATCAAGAAGGCGAACCAGTTCAAGCACGAGGTGAACCTCGGCGGGCGTTCGGGATTCCGTTCCCCGGCCGAACTCGTGAACGGGGCGTACAGGATATGAAGCGGTCGCGCCTGTTGAACTCCGTGGTGGGCGGCTCTTACGAGGCGGACGAGCGCATCGCCGGGAACGCCGTGTCCGTGAACCTATACTCGGAAAAGGCGGAGGACGCATCGGGGGGGACTTACTTCACCGCGGCCCTGCGTTCCGTGCCGGGGGAACGCACCGTCCTTTCGGAACTCGACGGAGACGACCCTAGCGGACAGGGCTGCCGGGGGATGTTCACCGCTTCCGACGACACGCTCTTCGCAGCGTTCGGGAAGAGGGTTCTCCGCATCCGCAGGGACGGGGCTTCGGGAAAGTTCACGTCGGAGACGGTGTACACGCAGGAGGCGGAGACCGTGGGGCGCGTGAAGTTCTGCGAGACGGGAGGCGTGAACTCGTGGGTCTGCTGGATAGACGGCACGGACACAGTCAAGGCGTATCCGCTCGAGCCGCGCAAGGTGGAGGCGGAAGTCCCCGTGAAGTTCAAGACCCCCGTGCGAGTCTACCTCACGGCGGACAACGTGGAGAACAACACCGAGACGAACGTCTCCCCCACGTCCATCAAGAGCCTCTCCGGCTGCATCTGCGTGAACGACCCGGAGAACGACACGTGGTACTACACGGACGCATACATCCTGGGAGGGACTGGGCTGACCCGCGAAATCTACGACCTAGACGGGGACGGCAACGTCCAATACGAGGACGGCTCGTACAAGGTCAAGACGAGGGAGGTCTCGCTGCTCGCGGAGGACCCGTCCTCCCACACGGCCTACCTGTGGCTCGACAGGTATTCCAAGCCCCGTTGGCAGACTGCGGAATACGCGGCGGACAGCGTGACGGCGTTCGCCCGTTGCGGGGACTTCCTCGTGGCGTTCGGGCCGAAGTCCATGCAGGTCTATTCGCAACAGACCAGCACGGACGCGCAGGGGTTCTCCGGCATGGCGTTCAGTTCGGCAGGCAGGAACGTCCGCGACACGGGCGTGAGGGAGGCGGAGACGGTCGTCGAAATCGGGGGCAAGGCCGTATTCCTAGGCAGCGCGGGGGTCGGGGAACGCTCCGTGTGGAGCACCGACGGGGGCGCGCCCGTCCGCATCTCCACGAACGCCATCGAACGGGAGTTCCAGGGGCGCGACCTGTCGGACTCGTACGCCCTCGGATACTCCGACAACGGCCACCAGTTCTACTGCCTCACCGTCCCCTCCCTCCGCAAGACCTTCTGCTACGACTTCTCCACGAGGCAGTGGCACAACCGCAGCACGCGCGACAGGCTCGGACGGGACGTGGAATGGTGGGCGGCGTTCGCAGCGGAAATCGGCGGCGAGACGGCCCTATCCGGGGTCGGTGTCTGCAAGGTGGCGGTGCTCGACAGGGACAAGTTCGACGATTACGAGGGCGAACCCATCGTCAAGAGGCGCACCGCGCCGATACTGATGAACGACTACTCCCCGTTCGTGGTGAACGACGTGCAGCTCCTGTGGAACACGGGGTCGTCCAAGGACACGGACAACTCCTCCGGGGCGAGGGACCCCGTGGTGATGATGGACGTGAGCACCGACGGCGGCAACACATTCGGGAACGAACGCTGGGCGACCGGAGGGAGGGTCGGGCGGTACTCCCACCGCTCGGTTTGGTACGGCGTGGGGATGGGCACGCTCTTCGTGCTGAGGTTCACCATATCCGACCGCGTGAACGTGGTCATCACGGGGGCGAAGGTGTCCTTCACTCCCTGCTCGCATTTCTGAAGGAGGCCGCATTGATCCGCATAGATTCGAACGTTTCAAGCTTCAAGCCGTTCGTGGAAGCCCTGAGGGGCGAGCACGGGACGGTGGAGAAGTCCAACGGGGTCAAGGTGCTGATGCTCGGAAGGCTCGTCCTCTTCTGGGGGGCTTTCGGGGACTCGGCCGCCACGGTGGAGATTCCGCCGCAACCAGTGCGCTTCCCCCTGTTCTTCGCGGGGGACGACTCGGCGGCGGCAATCGTGGTCGAACCCGGCAAGGGGTTCGCGGAAGTCCCGGAGGCGGTGAAGGGCAAGAGGTTCATCGTCTTGGGATTCGCGGAACTAAACACTTAGAAAAAAGGAGATTTTGACATGGACGCAGGAACTGGCGCAACGACGGGCGCGGCGACCGGAGCGGCTATCGGCTCGGTCGTCCCCGGGATAGGCACGGCAATCGGGGGCGTGGCTGGCGGACTCACGGGACTCGTCGGAGGCCTTTGGAGCGAATCCAACACCCGCAAGGCGAAAAGGAACGCCATAAACCAAGCCATAAAGACTTTGGAGAACACGGAGGGCTACGCGGACCAGATGCTCGCAAACGGGAGCGGCATCCTGTCCGACCAGCTCTCCTCGGCGAACGGGCTGTTCGGCAGCACCGAGGACGTGGCGGCAGCGCTCAAGGCCGCGCAGGACAAGGTCAACGCCCTCTCCCCGTACGAAGCGTCGGAATTCAACTACGGGAAGTCCATCGAGGACTTCTACGACCCGGCATTCCAACTCTCGGTGAACACGGCCAACGACGCAATCAATTCCTCGCAGGCGTTGGGGGGCAACCTGTTCTCATCGGACACGGCGAACAAGATAGCCGCGCAGAACCAAGTGCTCGCCTCGCAGATGTACCGCGACGCCCTCTCCGCATACAACACGGACAAGGGATTGGAACAGTCCATCTGGCAGGGGAACGAGAATGCGAAACAGGCGGCGGTGAATTCCGCATCCAACCTAGCCAACATGCAGTACGGGATGGCGAGCGACTCGGCTTCCAACCTGTCGGCGGCGAACAACAGCTATTACCAGAACCTGCTCAACCTGTCCAACTCCTACTGGGGCGACAAGAGCGACTACTGGGCGAACATAGCCAACCTGCAAGCGCAGAAATACTGAGGCGGATTATGGGACTTTACGACGGATGGAACACTCTCGGACTCGGACAGACCGTGACGAACGGGCTGCAACGGAGGCTGCAACGGGAACAGGGGAATTGGGACAGGCTCGGCGGCGTGCTTTCGGGTCTCGGCGGAATCGTGGACTGGGGACTAGCCCGAAGCCGCGACAACGCAATCCGGGAGAACGCCAAGGGCATCGCCATCGGGATGGGGTTGGAGGACGTCGACAAGACGGCGGAATCCATGTCGGGGCAGGACTTCCTTGATTACGTCCTCGGGCAGAAGGAGGAAAGGGAGAAGCTGGCGCACGAAGACTCCGTCTACAAGCGCAACCGCGATGACACGCTCTCGGACAGGGACGTGGCGCGCAGCCAATCCGCACTGGACAGGGGCTTCGCCACGGTGTCGCAGAACCTGCAAGTCGCCATGAGCAAGGCGCGGGGGGCAATCCCGACGGCTGCGGACATGGCGGAAATCCAAGAGGCACGGAAGGCCTTCGACGACTTCGTGAGGGCGCACCCGGAATACGGCGTACAGGCCGCAGGGATGCGTGCGGACCCCACCGGATGGAAGGGCGTGCCGTTCCCCGTCCCGACGGAAGGGACCGCCGCGACCGCCTCCCAACCGATGACGATGGAGGACTACTTCGCAAAAGTGGATGCGTTGGTGGAGGACGGGCAGGTCTCCCCGGAGAAGATGAACGCCCTCAAGGAAGAACTCATCAAGGCGAACGTGTTCGCCACGCTGAGCAAGGACCCCGACTTCGCCCTGCGATGGGACTTGGCCGCAAAGAAAATCAAGGGGGACAAGGTGACCCGCGACGCCTTGATGCTCGGTTCGGGAGGCGTCAAGACGGAACAGGACGCCCGGAACGCCAAGAAGACGCAGGACGAAAACGAGGTCAAGGCGAGAAAGAACGCCCTCGCCAAGAAGTTCGCAAACGCCGCCATCGAGATTGACGCAAGCAACGTCAAGGATGCCGAGGCGTTGTTGAACGACCCCGACGTGGACCCCAAGTGGAAAGGCTACTTGAGGTCTGTGACCCGAGCTTACGAAAGAAAGAGAATCTAACCATAGGGAGTGCTCCATGAAAAAGAAGACAGGAAAGAACGGGAAGACGGCAGGCGTGTTCGACGACGAGGAATTCATCCGGGACCTTTGGGACGGGATGGTCGGGCAATCCCCCAACGAAGCCCTGGGACGCTACTACAAGGACTTGATGGACACGAGGACGTACCGGGAATTCCGGAACAAGGTGATAGACCGCACCCGGAAAGACCCCCACTTCGCGGATTACGCCTTGCTGAGTCTCTACCCGGATTGGATGAACGGATACGAGAGCTATCTGGCCTCGGACACCCCACTGCCCTTCGTCAAGCCCGAAAAGATGGAGGAGCTGCCCCTCGAATACGAACAAATCCCCATAGAGGACATCGACGCGAACTCCGCGGCGGTCGCCCGTCTCGTCGGATATGCGGGCAAGGAAGGGGAGGACGACTCGGAAATCCTCGGCAGACTGTACGACGACCCCTACGACCAAAGGCTCGCCAAATTGAAGCTCTACATGAGGGGCGTGGACAACGAGCACCCGGACGGGGACGGCTCCGTGGCAATGCGGAACAGGAGAAACCTCCTGTACGCCCTCGGCATGAACCCCCTCACCGGGGCGGAGGACGATTACGTCTTCGACGCCGTCCTCAAGGATTGGCTCAGGAGCGAAAAGGCGCGGAATGCGAAGAGCTTGGACTTCGTCAAGGGATTCCTCTACCCCCACATGCACGAGAAGGAACTCCAGGGGTTGGACGCGTCGGCCAAGGACTTGGGCGCGGATGCGTTGTCGTACCTCCTGCCCGGCAAATTCTTCAAGGCTGCGGCCAAGGGCGCGGGGAAGGCAACCAAGGCCGCAAAAGGCGCGTGGAGCTTCTTGGGGTTGCCCCTCGCCAACGAAGCCATAGACTTCGTCCACGACGTAATGGTCTCCCCGGCCAGGAAGACCTACGAGACGGGAACGGGGCTGCGGCAGGAGGACGTGGGCGTTGCGGACGGGTTCAAGGAAAGTCTGCGGCCTGGGGAACGCTTCGGGGACATCTTGACGACGGGCTTGGTGGGAGGCCTCGGAATCGGTCGGGGCGGCGGATGGATGGCCAGACGGTTGGAGAACACCCCGCCGGGCAAGACCGCAGTGAAATTCTGGGAATGGCTGAACACCCCGACCTTCGGACTCAAGGAACGGGACGCGAGACTCGCCGCGCTAGATGCGGACATCAAACGGGCGAAAAACCGGAAGGGCAACGCCCAACGCACAATCAAAGGCGAGAACGAACTGGACGTTCTCGACAAGGCGGAAGTGGACCTGAACGGGGGGTCGGACTTGGCCATGGTGAGGGGCATGCCGAACGCCTCGGATGACGAGAAGTTCGGCGAACTGGTCAGAATCAGGCAGAAGGACGCTGCACGGGCGAAAAAAATCGCGGAGAAAGAGAAAAAGGTCGCCCAAGAGAATGCGGAGCTGGAACGTCTCGAAAAGGAGCGGGACTTGCTCCTGCAAACCCCGTTGTCCGGAAATGTCGGCAACATGCTGAAAAAGGGTGGGACGGTCGCGCTGCGCGGGCTCGGAAACGGCCTCCGCTCCGAGATGAACAACCCGGCGGCGACCCCGTACTACATGGACTTCCTGGACTTCACGAGGGACGCCCTCTTGGGACGTTGATTGCGACAGGGGCGGAATCCGCCCCTTTTTCGTTCTACCCCACTAAACAATGTTCATGCAGAACATAGCGAACCTTTTGTGCCCGTTCTTCGGCAAGGACGGGAAGCCGGTCAGCGGAGGCAGAGTCCACTTCGTGAAGCCCGACTGCTCCGCTGCGCCGACGGACGGGGAAGACCCCGATTACGTGACGGTCTACGACACGGACGGCACGAGGCTGCCGAACCCCCTCGGGCTCGACGACCTCGGACGCTTCGAGACGCAGCCATTCGCCGAGGACGGGGTGGACTTCCGGATCATCGTGGAAGCCCCGACAGGCGTCCCCGCGGAACTCGAAAGCGAAGCCCCGGCATGGGAGACCCTCCACATCATAGACTTCAAGGCTCAGAAGGTGACCGTGGCGTTCTCGGGCGCGAGCCTGTGCGACGGGCTGCCCGACCTGCGGAAGGCGTCCCCGGAGCTGAAATGCGTGGTGGTGCTCGGTTACGACGAGGCCGGCGACTTCTGCCCCCCGCGAGTCTTCCTGTGGAAGGAATCCCTGTACACGGAGAACTACGGGACGCGAGTCCGCTCCACGGTGCAGGAATGGAAGAACAAGGGGACGTGGGTCTGCGAACCGTCCGGATTCGTGGACGTGCGCTGGTTCGGGGTCGCCCCGTCCGTCAACGAGAGCTGCGACGGGCGGCTGTCCAAGGCGGTGGGCACTCACCCGAACTGCCCCCTCTACTTCCCCGGCGGCGGCTACACGCTCTCGACGGGAATCACCGCCTACTCGGTCATCGCCGACAGGAACGTCCGATTCGGAGTGGGCGGAGACCACAGCGTGACGTTCCGCATAGACGGATTTTTCGAGAACAGGGGGGCGGTATTCTGCGCAACTTCGCAGGAAGCCTCCGCCGCACGCGTCATCCCCGTCCTCAAGGGGACGCTGCGCACTTCGTGGCTGTCCGGCACGGTGAACGAGTTCCTCACGGGCGAGGCCCTGTCCAACTTGGACACGGTGGCGTTCGACGGCTACATTCCAACGGGCGAGGCTGCGGTGACGCTGACGGGGAAGAGGCTGCTGTTCCTGGACGGAACGTCCCCCACAAGCTTCGAAATGTCCGGTTGCCTCGTGTACGTCAAAGGCGAGAAGAACGTGAAAGTCGGGGACGGGATAGTCGTCGGCGGGAACGATTCGGACGCGAATCAATCAGTCCTCACCGATTCCCGGCTGACGGTACAGGACGGAGACGACATGGGGCAGGTCTCGGCAAAGAAGGTGCTCGTCGGGGACGGGAGCAGCAAGTCCGTGATGGACAAGGAATCCGTCACGTCCGACACGGGGAACTTCAAGACGGGGAACTTCGAGAATTTGAGGGCTTGGGACTTGCGCGCCCCCGACGGCAAAGACCTCACGATAGTGGCAGCCGGAATCACCTCCAACAGAGGTTTCTTCGGGAGCGGCGAGGGATATGCGGACTTCGGCAGCGATGGCTCGGCACGCATCACCGCCGCAACAACAATAGAGAACAAGCTGAAAGTCTCGGAAGAAATCACGTCCGAGGGCGGAATCGACACGACGGGATTCGGCACGGAACAGGCCGGGTCCACGGGGCTGCGGTTGCACTTCCTCTTCGCCGAGGATTTCGGATACGAAAAAGTCCCCACAGGTCAAGAACATGCACCGAAGTATGCCTACGGGGTCTATCTGAAATCCATCACGGGAGCAAAGCCGGGCGACCTGTACGCCTTCGTGGGGGTGCATGACGACGAAAGCATGGAGACCTGGTATTTCGACCAGGACAACAAACTGATGTGGAAGACGGACTACTGCATGGTGTCCCTTTTCCTCTACACGGGCGAGGAGCACGGCTTCAGACCCGTGGGCAAGAGCAGGCCATAGGAGGCAATTATGGACGATTACGCATATTCCCCCGTGCCCGTGATGCAGTTCCTCGACGACGACGGCAAGCCGCTAGTCGGGGGCTTCCTGTGCACGTTCCTCGCGGGGACGGACACGCCCGAACCCACGATGGACTCGGACGGCAAGGCGAACGAGGTGAGGGTGAAGCTCGACATGCGGGGCGAGACCCCCACGGCGATACTGCTCGACTCGGCTAAGGCCTACAAGTTCCGGCTTCTCCGCAGCGACGGGACGCAGGTGTGGGAACGGGACGGCATCCGCGCCTCCGGCCTGTGCCTGGACGGGAACATCGTGACGGGATTGGCTGCGGAAGCCCCCGTGACGGTGACGACGGAAGGCTCGAAATTGGTGATCGGCTTCGATTCGTCGGGCATCGACTCGGCCCTCGCCACGGAACGCTCGGAACGCGCCGCGGCGGACGAGTCC
>CAZCRF010000023.1:0-35258 GCA_964501065.1 uncultured Fibrobacter sp.
GACCTGTTTCGCTTACGCAGCGGGCGGAAAGGTAGGGGGAGGGTTCGGAGTTGCGGCAGGATTGCACGCGGTTCTAAATTTGCTGAAGCAAAAAGAACCACGGCAACTTGCACAATTCGGCGAACATTCGGGCAAGCCCTCATTCCTGTAGCAGAGCTACAGAGCCGAATGGGAAAGCCGCCGCCCCCTTCCTTTCAACCACCCCCGTGGCCACGTTTAAGTTCAACTAGAACTGTTTTTCGTTGACACGAGCCGTGTCCGCTGCACAGGTCGTGCTAACGCACTCTTCCTCGCGTAAGCCTCACTTCCCACTAACCACTAATTCCTAACTCCTAATTCCTAACCACTCCCCATAACCCCTAATCCCTATTCAGACCGTGCTGACGGACTTCCCCTGCATTAGCCTCCCCCCCCCCTGACCCCTAATTACTGCAACATATCCCGCTTTCCCCAAAAAAAGTTCGAAACATTTCTATATTCCCGCCCGTGAAATTTTCCCAAGGAATCCTCGACGGCACGCCCATCGGGATTGGCTATTTCGCCGTCTCATTTTCTTTTGGCATCGCCGCGTCCAAATGCCTCTCTCCCGCGTTCGCGACACTAGTCTCCATGACGAACCTCACCTCGGCGGGGCAATTCGCCGGAATGCAAATCATGGCGGCAGCGGGGAGTTTCGCCGAAATGGCTCTCGCGACTCTCTTCATCAACTTGCGCTATTCCCTGATGGCCGTCTCCCTTTCCCAAAAAGTTTCGCCCTCCTTCGGAACCGGTAAGCGCCTACTCCTGGGATTCTGCATCACGGATGAAATATACGCCGTCGCCATGGGCAAAAATTCCCCGGTGAATCCCGTCTATTTTTTGGGACTTTCCCTCATCCCCTATTTGGGGTGGACTTGCGGAACCCTTTGCGGAGCGGTCGCCGGTGAAATCTTGCCAAAGTTCTTGAGCGAGGCTCTGGGAGTCGCGCTTTACGGCATGTTCATCGCCATCGTCATCCCCCAAATGAGATTGCAAAAATCCGTTTCCGTCGCAGTGGCCATAGCCGTTTCCCTGAGCACGGCATTCTTCTGCATCCCGATTCTTCAAAAGGTTTCCGTCGGATTTTCCATCATCCTCTGCTCCGTCGTCGCATCCCTCTTCGCCGCAAAGTTCTTCCCCTTGAAACCCTCATCTGGAGAAAGCGCATGAACCCGCGCGATTTCGCCATTTACCTTGGAATCATGGCGGGCGTCACCTATCTGCTCCGCACAGTACCGTTCGTCTTGCTCAAACGCCAAATCCAAAGCCCCTTCTGGCAATCCTTCCTGGCCTACATCCCCTACACGGTGCTGTCCGCCATGACGGTCCCCGCGATTTTCTATGCGACGGAAAACCGCCTGTCCGGAATTTGCGCCTTTGCCGCAGCCGCGACAGCCGCCTTTTTCGGGAAAGGGTTGGTCTTGGTGGCCTGCGCCGCGTCGGCAGCCGTACTTCTCGCCGACGGAATCTTGAAAATCGCCTTTTGAGACCCGCGGATTACTTCCCGAGTTCTTCCGTCGGGGTCATCAGCTGCCAAAGAACGGCCTTGTGCGCGTGCAAACGGTTTTCCGCTTCTTCAAACGCCAAGTTCACACGCAAATTGTCCATCACGGAATCCGTGATTTCCTCGCCTCGATGCGCCGGGAGGCAGTGGCTGACCTTGCAATGGGCGGGCGCCAGTTTCAACAGGTCGTCGTTGATTTGGAACGGGAGGAAGTGACTCTGCTTGGAGGACTTTTCGCCCTCCTGCCCCATGCTGACCCAGACGTCGCTGTAAAGGATGTCCGCGTCCTTCACGGCTTCCTTCGGATCGTGGAACACGCGGTAACGGGTCCCGCGTTTTTTGAAAAGGGGCTCGGACTCCTTGATGACCGACTCCGGCTGTTCAAACCCCTTCGGGCAGGCCAGCGTGAAGTTCATCCCGAGCTTTGCGCAGAGGACCGAGAAGGAATTGGCGACGTTGTTGCCGTCCCCGATAAAGGCGACCGTCTTCCCTTCGAAAGAACCCAAATTTTCCCGGATGGTCTCCGCGAAGGCGAAGGCCTGGCAAGGGTGGGAATCGTCCGTCAAGGCGTTCACCACGGGAATGTTCCCGAATTCGGCGAGCTTTTCGACCAGTTCTTGCTTAAAGCAGCGGACGACCAAGGCGTTGACCCATCTCGAAAGGCACGTGGCGACATCATGGACGCTTTCCCTCTTGCCCAGCCCGATGGAATCCGGGGATAGCAGGACGGCGGAACCGCCCAGTTGGTGAATGCCGACCTGAAAAGTCGTAATGGTGCGGAGGGAAGGCTTTTCGAAGAACATGCCGATGGTCTGTCCGCGGAACCTGTCGGAAAACTGCCCACTGTGCACTTCCCGCTTCAAGCGCATGGCGATTTCGACCGTTTCGAGAATGCGCTCCTCGCTCCAGTCGGCAAGGCGCAAAAGATGGCTGTTTCTATCAATCATTCGATAATCCTTCCTTCGCCAGAAAAACAAAAAACCGGTCCAAAAGGGATTTTGGGCGGGTCTCAAAGTTCCTGCAAGAAAAATCAGGGCTTACAATTTACATAAGCGAAAGCTTTTTGGCAAGGGTCTTCCCCTAGGGAATCTTCCCGGCGCGGGAATCGGCAAAATGCTATCTTTGGCCCAATGGCGTTCTACTCCGACGAAATCATCCAAGAACTGAAGCAGCAGACGAACATCGCGGACATCATCCAGCAATTCGTCCCGCTCAAGCGTTCGGGCGGCGGCCGTTTCGTCGGGCGGTGTCCGTTCCACAACGACCATTCCCCGTCGATGAACGTGAACCCGCAAATGGGCATTTACAAATGCTTCGCCTGCGGCGCGGGCGGCGACGTCTTCAAGTTCGTCATGGAACATGAAAAGATGGACTTCAAGGATGCCGTGGAATGGGTGGCGAACGCATCGGGATTCCCCCTCCCCGAACTTTCAAAGCCCTCGCCGGAAGTCGCGGAAAAGCGCACCCTGACGCGGGAGTTGAACGATCTCGCCGCAGAGTTCTTCGCAAGCGAGCTTTCCAAGAGCGAAAAGGCCAAGGCCTATCTCGACTCGCGCCACTTGAACGAGGAAACCCGGAAATTCTTCAAAATCGGCTACGCACCCGACGGGCGGGAAGGGCTTTTGAACTTGGCCGCCAAAAACGGATTTTCCCCGAAGCAACTCATCGAATCGGGACTGGCCGTCGAACGGGAGAACGGGGGCATTGCGGACAAGTTCCGCGACCGCCTGATGTTCGCCATCGAAAACCTTTCGGGCAAGGTCGTCGCGTTCGGCGGGAGAATCCTGGACAAGGACAAAAAGGCCCCGAAATATTTGAACAGCCCCGACACGGCCCTTTACAAAAAAGGGGAAATCCTTTACGGCCTTTCCAAATCCAAGACGGAGATTTCAAAAGCGGGAGCGGTCATCCTGGTCGAGGGATACTTCGACCTGATAAGCCTTCACCAGGCCGGAGTGAAGAATACGGTGGCCGTATCGGGAACCGCCCTCACGGAGAAGCACGCGGAAATCCTTTCCCGCTACACAAAGACCGCCTACCTGGTCTTCGACGGGGACGAAGCCGGCCGCAAGGCGACAAGGCGCACCATCGAAATTCTCTTGCCGCAAGGAATCATCCCGAAAATCGTCTCCCTGTCCAGGGAAAACGGCGAAAAGATAGACCCGGACAACTTCGTCAACGAGCACGGCGCCACGGCAGCCGAAGATTTCCGCAAGGAACTGTCCAAGGCGGAAGACTGGCTGGACCATCTCTCGCACATCACGCCGACCCGCACCGTCGAAGAACGGGCGGCATTCGTGAAACACCTCAAGTCCATCCTCCTCCCCATCCGCGACAGGGAATTGCAAAACCAATACCTGCGGCTCATCGCGGAACGCTACGGCACCGAGGCGAACTTCGCGGGAATCGAACCGGAAAGGGAACACCGTCACCAAGCCCCGAAAGGCACCGAAACCGTCGCACAGCAAGAGCAAGTCCCGTGGAACGCGCTCCCGCCGCTTGAAATTCGCTTCGTGCATTTGGTCATCGCGTCTGAATTCCTTTGGGAAGCGGCGAGCGTCTTCTTCGACCTGGACTTCGCAAGCTCCGGGGTGAGCCTTTTCTCCTCGGAAATCCTCGATGAACTGTTGAGCGCGGCTCTCGCCGATTATGCGGAGAACGGTAAAATCAACCTGATCCGCTTGCACGACTCCCTGTCCCCGCTCCCCGCGCAAGTGCTCGAATCCTTCAGCGACGAACGTTGGGAAAAGGAAGCCGCCCAAAAGGAGTTTCTCGAATCCCTGGCGGAACTCGAGATCCGCACGGCGGAACGTTTCCGCGACGCGCTCCGCGCAAAGCCCGCCACCCAGGAGACGCTTCAATTGCGGCTGGAACTGCACCGGTTCGCGGCAAAGACCATCCGTTCGCGGCTCCATTCCGACAACGACGTGACGAAAAATCCGGAATTTTTCCAAGATTTGCTCAATTACCGCGCAAAACTCGTGGAGTTCAGCGGAAAAATTTAAATTGGAGTCGCTATGCTATCCATCAAGAACCTCAAAGCGAGCCTGCTCGACGGCACCCGGATTTTGAACGGAATCAATCTCGAAGTCAATCCCGGAGAAGTCCACGCCATCATGGGCATCAACGGTTCGGGCAAGAGCACCTTGGCAAAGGTCATCAGCGGGCATCCCGCCTACCGAGTCGAAGCCGGATCGATAGAACTCGACGGCAAGAACCTGCTCGAACTTTCCCCGGAAGAACGCGCCTGCGAAGGCTTTTTTTCAAGCACCCAGTACCCGATTGAAATTCCCGGAGTCCCCAACGTGGACTTCTTGCGAATGGCGGTGGACTCCAAGCGCACCTACCGGAAAGAACAGGCCATTTCCGACGAAGAGTTCCAGGAACGTCTCGACCGGGCCATGGAAATTCTCGAAATGGACGACCGCTACCGCACCCGGGGACTGAACGACGGCTTTTCCGGTGGCGAAAAGAAGCGCAACGAAATCCTGCAAATGGCCATGCTGCAACCGAAGTACGCATTCCTCGACGAAACGGACTCGGGCCTCGACATCGACGCGCTCCGCATCGTTTCGAAAGCCATCAACCAATTCCACACCCCCGACCGCTCCATCATCCTGGTGACCCACTACGAGCGCATCTTGGATTACGTGAAACCGGACTTCGTACACGTCTTGATGCACGGGAAGATCCTCCTTTCGGGGGACGCCTCCCTGGCGATGAAACTGGAAAAGGACGGTTACGATTGGATCGAGGGCGCGTGATGCAAAAAGAAGCCTTGGAAAGAATCCGGGAGCTGGGACTCCCCACCCGAAGGACGGAAGACTGGCACTACTTCCCCACGGCCCGTCTCTCCGCCTGCAAGGGACTGTCCTTCATCGAAGACAGGAACGCCCCCGTCCCGGAATGCGAAAGCCCATGCGAGCAAAGCCTCGGAGCAAATTTTCCCGAAAGTGACTTCGGGATAACGGGCGAAACGGACATCACCGCGCTCTTGCCGATGGCCATGGGGGCGAAAATCCTCTACAAGGAGATTCGAAGCGGGGAGGAATACGGCATCCTCAAACCGCGCGACCCTTTTTCACACACGGTTTTCCGCATCGGCGGCGGAGCGAAAGCCTCCCTTGAAATCCTCGAGAACAAATCAATCCGGGAACTTTCCGCCGAACGGCTGGACTTCTTTGTCGGCGAAGGCGCGACTCTCGAACTTTACTCGACCGAAGAAGGGCACGAGTCGGAAATCAAGTTCCGCAGCATCCGCATCCACCAGGCGAAAGATTCCCAAGTCGAAATCATCGACTTCAACCGTTCCGAATCCCTCCGGCGAATCGACGTCGAAACGCACCTGTCCGGAGAAAACGCCCTTTTCGGCTACCGCGAACTGAACATTCTCCGCAAAGCTTCGGACGGGAACGGCTTCGTCCGCGTCTTTCACGAAGCCCCGCGCACCAAGAGCCGCCAATTCATCCGCAATCTGCTGTCCGGAAGCTCCCGTCTGAGCTATGACGGCGGCGTGACTGCCGGGGCGGATTGCCCGGGGACGGATTCGTCGGAGCTCATCAACACGATTCTCCTTTCCGACGACGCCAAGGTCTCCGTGAAGCCGACGTTGAAAATTTACCACGACGATGTCGCTTGCTCCCACGGCAACACGGTCGGCACCCTCGATGCGGAATCCCTCTTTTACTTGGAAAGCCGCGGAATCGACAAGCTCCGGGCGAAAGAACTCCTCCTCCGGGCGTTCGCCGTGGAGGTCATCCGGGAGCATCCGTTCGCCGCCGCACGGGCGCGCCTCGGCAAACTGCTCGAAACGGCGGACTTTTCCCGGGAATTCGGCTAACCCAATTTCTTTTTGGCGCCGCGCAAGAGGTTCTTCACCTGCCTTGCGGAAAGGGGCGGCTCCGTCGGCGTGTTGCGGCGATTCTTCGGGTAGCAGTTCTCACAATAATAGTGCACCACGACTCCGTAGCTGGCCGCGCCGTCCTTCACCTCCGTCTCCCTCGAACGATGGGGGCGGACCAGAGCCTCCTTCTTGCATCTGTCGCAAATTCCCATTTTCGGCTCTGCCGGACGCCTTTCGCCATGGGGGTGCTCCTTCTTCTTCGAATCCGTTTCCGCCCACGCTCTCGCAAACGCGGCGTTCTTCGCATAAAATTTATCGCTAAAGTCCATTTTCACCTTCCTTCTTCGTATTAAAAATTCGCCGGGACAAAAAGAGTCCGAGCAAGGTGTGGCAAAGGGAGGTCGGGCGGTCTGTCGAATCGTATAGGCTTCGCGCGAACTTTCCCCGCAGAATCTGATCCTTTTCAAAAGCGTCCACGTGTTTTGCAAAATCCATCACATGGATGCGGTCCCCGTTGTCCAAGCCCCGCACCAGCGAATTGAAAGCCTCCACTTCGGACGCGCACTCCGGAAACGCCTGCACGGGAACCGTCAGCAGATACAGGACGGAAGCCGTCTTCGACAGGATTTCATCGATGAGGATTTTGTACGAAGCGAAGGCGGAAGCCGGGTCCGGCCGCATCCGAAGCTCATGCAACCCGAGGGCGAGGACGATCCTTTCCGAGAGCTTGCCGAAAATTTCATACGGGGCACGCGAAAGCAGGGAGTCGATGGAATAACGCACCTGCGTCGAAATGGCGAACTGGACCGGCCGCGAAGGATTTTCACAAAGGACTATCTCGGAAAAAAGCGCAGCGGCTTCACCGTCTGCACCCATCAATTCGTCGCCGATGACTTGAATTCGATGCGTCACAAGGAATAAATTACACTGTAAAATCCCGTTTGCGTACCTTCAAAATCCAATAATTTCCCTTTTTTTCACGAAAAACGACCCGATTCCCCTCTTCCACCATCGCCCGCGGCACATTCTCGATGGGCTCCGCGTCATCGACTAGAAGCGTCACTTCGTCCCCGGCGGACATTCCCGCGAGCACAAGACGCGCCCGGACCGACGCCGTCGGACAGCGCACTCCGCGCAAATCGACCATCCCCGTCGCAAATTCGGACAAGTCCAAATTTGTGGGAAGTTCAAAATCCTTGAAATTTTCGCAAAAATGGACAATTTCGGCGGCACTTTGCCGAGGATGGGCGAGCCACTCCCCCACGGCATCCGGAAAGATTCCCGCCGGGAGCCTTTGCACCAAGGAAATGGCCTTTTCCGGTGAAAAAGCGGAAAATTCGGGATTCGCCCGCCGGAATATCCCCCAAAAGACGTGTCCGAGCAACAGCCGGAGCGACGCGTCCAAATTCGGACTATCCCGGTTCGCCTCAAGCCACCGTTCGAGAGGTTGCGGATTCTTTCCCTTTTCACCCACCATTCTCCCTAATTTACAAAAAGGAGGTCGCAAGAATCCATCCACATTTCTATATTTGGCGCCAAGCATCCAAAAAAATGCAAAAGGTTTAACAATGGCTCAGTATATTCTCGATGTTCTCTTCGTCCTTTACGTCATTGCCGGCATCGGCCTCGTCGTTTACGGTTTCAACTGCTATTGGAGCATCTACCTCTTTTTAAAGAACAGCCGCCGGGTGCGCCTCGCGGACCGGAAGAACCTGCTGCAATTCTACCGCGACCACAAGATGGACGAACTGCCGATGGTCACGACCCAGCTCCCGGTTTACAACGAAGCCAACTGCGTCGAACGCCTGATTGACGCCGTCTGCGCCATGGACTACCCCAAGGACAAGCATGAGATCCAAGTCCTCGACGATTCGACGGACAATTGCTACGAAGTGACGAAGCGCAAAGTCGAAGAAAAACGCGCCGAAGGTTACGACATCAAGATTTTGCACCGCACGAACCGCGCCGACTTCAAGGCGGGGGCGCTCAAGGCCGGGATGGAGGTCGCGAAAGGCGAATTCCTCGCCATTTTCGATGCGGATTTCGTCCCCCAAAAGGACTTCTTGCTGAAGACCGTCCCCTACATGTTGATGGACGCCAAGGTCGGGCTCGTCCAAGGGCGCTGGGGACATTTGAACCGTACGGAATCCGGTCTGACTCTCGCGCAGTCGATTGGCATCGACGGGCACTTCGTCGTGGAACAGTCCGCCCGCAGCTGGGGCGACCTCTTCATGAACTTCAACGGGACGGCGGGAGTCTGGCGCAAGCAGGCGATTATCGACGCGGGCGGCTGGGAAGGCGACACCTTGACCGAAGACATGGACCTCTCCTACCGCAGCCAACTGGCCGGGTGGCGGATGAAGTTCGTGTTCGACGTGATCGTCCCCGCAGAACTCCCGGACGACATCAACGCGTTCAAGGCGCAGCAATTCCGCTGGGCGAAAGGCTCCATCCAGACAGCCATCAAGGATCTCCCGAAGGTGTTCAAGGCAAAGGTCCCCTTCCGCATCAAGCTCGGAGCGTTCTTGCACACGACGCACTACTCCATCCACCCTTGCATGCTCTTCACCGCCCTCTGCGCCTACCCGCTGCTCGCCTGGTATGAACCCGTGTCCAACTTGCCCACATGGGTCTTCACCGTCGGATTCGCACTCATCTTCCTCGCGGCCATCGCCCCTTCGACTCTCTATTTCGTCGCCCAACGCTGTTCCGGATACACCGGGTGGAAAATGCGGATGCTCTCCCTCCCCGTCCTGATGGCCATGGGCGTAGGCATCGCCATCAGCAACACGCACGCTTGGATTTCCGCCGTCATCGGCCACAAGGGCGTCTTTGTCCGCACGCCCAAAACGGGCGGCAAAAAGGCGAAGTTCCGTCAAAAGTTCCCCTTCCTCGCCATCTTGGAAGTCGCCGTCGGCATTTACTGCGTCCTCGGACTTTTGGCCTACATCGGTGCGCGCAAGTTCATCATCGGCCCGTTCCTCGCCCTTTACGCGATTGGATTCCTCGCCGTCGGAGCCTTGAGCTTCATCCAGTATTTCCAAAATCTGGTCGACATGCGCAAGGACGCGCGAAAGTCCCGGGCGGAGTCCGCAGAAGCCCCCGCCAAGTAATCCGCATCCGGGATTCAGCGCAACTGGAAGCGCCGGGCAAAGGACTTTTCTCCGGACACCACGGCCAAATACGTCCCGTTCGGTAAATTCCCGAGCGGCAAGACGGACTCTCCACGCGATTCAACCGAATACCTCCGCAGTCGATTCCCCATCACGTCATAGATTTCCACCGTCACCGGGGAGCTTCCCGAAACGGAAATCCGCAAGTTCCGCCCTTCCAAGAGGAAAGTCCCCTCGAAGGACTTCCGGGCGACAACCCCTTCCGTTTCCGAAGAGGAGCTCGAACTTTCTTCTAGACTTCCGCTGTCGGAAGAACCGCGACTTGCGCTGGAGGCGCTTTCCGCCGAAGATGTGGACGATTCCCCGGAAGAAGAGAGCGTCCCGGCAACGGAGCTCGAACTTTGAACGGAAGCGGACGATTTGCCGGCGGAGCTGGAACTTTCAAGGGAAGAGCTGGAAAGATTCGCCGAAGAACTCGATGCGACGACAAGGCCCGCGGACGAAGACGCTCCCGGCGAAGAGGAACTTTCCGCCGATGCGCTGGACACGGGCGATTCCGAAGAGGAGCTTTCCTCCGCAAGGACGATATCCTTTCGGTTTTGCAACGTGAACTTGAAGACACGCACCCGGACGTCCCCCGACGCCGAAACCGTCTGCGGCAAGGAATTCTTCAATGTCGAAAGAACCGTATCAAAGGCGGAAGACGAGTCCAAGTCCAAAGTCTGGGCGGTATAATATTGAATCGTCCATACGGAATCCGCGCCCGAAACGGTCAGGGACGTGTCAAAATAGACGGCATAGGCGTGAAAAGTCGAAGCGTGGACGTCCAACGTCCTGGAGACCAAAAGCTCCTCGCTGCTGAAAGCCTTGACGGTCGAATTCCAATATTCTTCGGGGAAGGCAATCCAATTGTAGGCCGTTTCGAATCCCTTCAACGTATCCACGTTCGTGTCGATGATTCGCGAATACACCGTCGCGGAATCCAAAGTCCACGCATTCCGCTTCGAAGAATACGTTTGATACTGGTAAGTGTTTTGCGCCGGATCGCTGCACGGAGCGTCCAAGGCGTAGGGAACCTTGTAGGGGGACTTCCAATAAGCGAGCGTGGCCGAAGAAAAGAACTCCTCCCCGTAGACCGTTTTTGTTTGCACGCCCGAAGGAGCGGAAGCGAATTTCCCCACCCAATCCGTCTCCTCGGCGGACTCGAACACCAAGTGCATCACCGGATCTTCGCTCCATTTCAAGGAATCGCAGACGTTGCGGATATAGACGGAAGAGTCCGCAGCCCAGACGGCGGATGCGGATACGGCGAGCAAAAGGGCGGAGAGAATCTGTTTCATAAAACACCTCTCTTCTAAACTAGCCCCGAAACGAATCTGCAGAATCCGTTTTTTAATTTAATTCGTACTTACAGGCAATTTTGGGGCGTTCCCGCCGTTGGCGGTCGGGCTTTTGCGGTATCACGCAACAGCGTGTCCGTCCAGCCGCGGTTCCCCGCGTCCGTCCCGCAAGCGGCGGCAATCCCTAACGCACCGTTAGCGAACCGCCCGATGCTGCAATCCTTCAAAACGCAAAAAGCCTCCCTTCCGGGAGGCTTTCAAAGGATTCAATCCTTGACGCAGCGGACGGAATAGAAGTTGCTTTTTGGCTTGGAGTAGTCTGCATATGAGGAGGGGGTTTGGCTGTACACCCTCACCCATGCGTAGTAAGTGGCTTGTATTGATGATATGCTGACTGCTGCTTAATTGTTGCCGCTATGTCCGTCGAACGGACGTTTTTGAGCATTGTGCAGCGGAATGATTCCCGTCCCACGTCCTACCGCCATCCACTACCAGGCCTTCGCTTTTCAAAATGCTGCACAAAATGACACGAAATCAATTATATTTGAACGCATGATTGAAAGATTGCACGGAATATTGGTGGAACGCCACCCGACCCTCGCCGTCATCGAATGCGGAGGCGTCGGCTACGGAGTTCAAATCTCGGCGAGGACGAGCGAATCCCTGCCGCCAGAAGGTTCGGAAATCACCCTGCCCACCCACTTGGTCGTCCGCGAAGACTCCCTGGAACTTTTCGGATTCGCCGATTTGCAAGAGAAGGAACTGTTCCTGCAGATGATTGCCGTGAACGGAGTCGGCCCGAAAACGGCGCAGCGCATCCTTTCGAGCATTTCCCCGGCGGACTTCCTTTCCATCATCGCCCGCGGGGACAAGGCCGCCTTGGGGAAAATCAAGGGAGTCGGCAAGAAGACGGCGGAGATGTTCCTCTTGACGCTGAAGGACAAGGCCCTTGCCCTTTCCGCCTTGCAAAGCGGAGAGGGGGCAAGCCCGCTTTCCCCGAACCAATCGGAAGCGATTCTCGCCTTGCACACCCTCGGCGTGAAGGAGCCGGCAGCCCAGAAGGCCGTGGAAAAAGCCGTGGAGGCGTTGGGGGCGGACGCCGACGTGACGGACCTCATCCCCGAAGCCCTGAAATTCATTTAGCAAAAGGTTTTCCATGTCGGAACGCATCATCTCCCCGGAACGGGAAAGCAGCGAAGAGGCAGAAATAGACAAGAGCCTGAGGCCGTGTTCCCTTTCGGAATTCACCGGAGAAGACCACATCAAGGAAAGCCTGCAAATCGCCATCGAGGCGGCAAAGCGCCGTGGGGAAGCCTTGGATCACTGTCTTTTTGCGGGCCCCCCGGGACTGGGCAAGACGACCCTCGCCGGCATCATCGCGCGGGAAATGGGCGTGGGCATCCACGTCACGAGCGGCCCCGTCCTCGAAAAGGCTAGCGATTTGGCCGGGCTGTTGACAAGCCTCAGGGAGCACGACGTCCTTTTCATCGATGAAATCCACCGCCTCGGCCGCGTCATCGAAGAATACCTCTATCCGGCCATGGAAGACTTCCGTCTGGACATCATGCTGGATTCGGGACCCGCTGCGAGGAGCGTGAACCTGCCGCTCAAACGGTTCACCCTCATCGGAGCGACGACGCGCACGGGACTTTTGACGGGGCCGCTCCGCGACCGTTTCGGCTTGCACTACCGACTGGAACTGTACCCGCCGAAGGATTTGGAGAGGATTCTCGTCCGCAGCGCCAAAATCCTGAACGTGGAAATTTCTCCGGAAGCCGCAAAAATGCTCAGTTCCAAGTGCCGGGGAACCCCGCGCATCGCAAACCGCATCCTGCGCCGGGCCAGGGACGTCGCCGAAGTCCGGGGAGAAGGAATCATCGACAGGGAAATCGCCGAAAGGACGTTAAAAATGCTCGGCATCGACAGCTGCGGCCTCGACCCGATGGACAGGAAAATCCTTTCGACCATCGCCAATCATTTTTCCGGGGGGCCGGTCGGGCTTTCCACGATAGGAGCGTCCCTCGGCGAAGAGCCGGACACCCTCGAAGAAGTTTACGAGCCGTATCTCATCCAACAGGGACTCTTGTCCCGTACGCCGCGCGGGCGCATTCTCACGCAAAACGCCTACAAGGCTTTGCACATGCCGCCCCCCAACGGTTCCCAGTCGGAATTGGAGCTCGGCTAGCGGCTCAAGCGAGATGGGGTTCGTGAGCCGCCACCCGATAAGACGTGGATTATTTTCTAAATTGTCATCAAAACGTCTATGAGGTATTTATGCTTTTTAACCTGGACATGATTCAAGCACGCTACGCGAAAATTCCCGGACGCGTCGAAAATGCCCGCAAGTTGCTCGGTCGCCCGCTCACCCTTTCCGAAAAGATTCTCTATTCCCACTTGATTGACGGCACCGAAAACAAGCTCTATGAACGGGGAAGCTCCTTTGCCGAATTCCACCCCGACAGGGTCGCCATGCAAGACGCCACGGCGCAAATGGCCCTTCTCCAATTCACCACGGCGGGAAAGTCCCAAGTCGCCCTCCCCTCCTCCGTCCACTGCGACCACTTGATCACGGCTAGGAACGGCAAGGAAGAGGATTTGCCGAAGGCCTTGGAAGAGAACAAGGAAGTTTACGGATTTCTCTCTTCCGTCGCATCCAAATACGGCATCGATTTCTGGAAGCCGGGCGCGGGAATCATCCACCAGGTCGTCCTCGAGAATTACGCGTTCCCGGGCGGCATGATGATCGGGACGGATTCCCACACGGTGAACGCCGGCGGACTCGGCATGTTGGCAATCGGCGTCGGCGGCGCGGACGCTGTCGACGCCATGGTGGGACTCCCGTGGGAGCTTAAATTCCCGAAACTCATCGGAATCCACCTGAAGGGAAAGCTATCCGGATTCGCAAGCCCCAAGGACGTCATCTTGAAAGTGGCGAAAATCCTCACGGTCAAGGGGGGGACGAACTCCATCTGCGAATATTTCGGCGAAGGGGCGAAAAGCCTTTCCGCGACGGGAAAGGCGAGCATCGCGAACATGGGAGCGGAAGTCGGCGCGACTTGCAGCACGTTCGGCTACGACGAATCCATGGAGCGTTACCTCCGCGCCACGGGCCGCGAAGCCGTTGCGGACGAGGCGAACAAAATCAAGGATTACCTCCGGGCGGATCCGGAAGTCGAAGAAAATCCGGAAAAATACTTCGACCGCGTCATCGAAATCGACCTTTCCACCCTCAAGCCGTATTACAACGGGCCGTTCAGCCCGGACCGCGGATTCCCCGTGAACGAAATGCAGGAATCCCTCCGCGAATTCCAATCCACGGACAAAGTGAGCGCGGCCCTCATCGGCAGCTGCACCAATTCCAGCTACGAAGACCTCTCCCAAGTCGCGTCTTTAATCGAACAGGCCCTTTCCAAAGGCCTCCGCCCCAAGGTCCCGCTCATCATCAACCCCGGTTCGGAACAAGTGCGCTATACGGCGGAACGCGACGGCTTCATCGACACTTTCAAAAAGTTCGGCGCGACCATCATGACGAACGCCTGCGGCCCGTGCATCGGCATGTGGGCAAGACCCGGCGCGGAAAAGAAGGAAAAGAATTCCATCGTGCACAGCTTCAACCGGAATTTTGCGAAGCGCGCAGACGGCAACCCGAACACGCACGCCTTCGTGGCAAGCCCGCTGATGGTGGTCGTCGCCGCCCTCTCCGGCTCGCTCCTCTTTGACCCGGAAAAGGACTTCCTCGAGAATGCCAATGGGGAACAGGTCAAGCTCACCCCGCCGTCCAAAGTGGAACTCCCCCCCAAGGGATTCGCCGTCGAAGACCCGGGCTACGTCGCGCCGGCAAAGGACGGGAGCAAGATTCAGATTTCCATCTCCCCGGACTCGAAACGTCTGCAGAAGCTCGAACCGTTCAAGCCTTGGGACAAGAAGGACATTTTGCGCACGCCCCTCCTCATCAAGGCGAAGGGCAAGTGCACGACAGACCACATCTCCATGGCGGGGCCTTGGCTCAAATTCCGCGGACACCTCGAAAACATTTCGAACAACATGCTCATCGGGGCCGTC
The DNA here is from genome assembly GCA_964501065.1 of uncultured Fibrobacter sp. Taxonomy (GTDB): domain Bacteria; phylum Fibrobacterota; class Fibrobacteria; order Fibrobacterales; family Fibrobacteraceae; genus Hallerella. Next base: position 14,881 of record CAZCRF010000023.1, read on the forward strand.
AACGCCTTCAACGGATTGACAAACCAGGTCAAGGGAAACGACGGGAGATATTACGAAGTGCCCACCCTGGCGAAAAAATATCGGGACGAAGGCACGGGTTCCATCGTCATCGGCGACGAGAACTACGGTGAAGGTTCGAGCCGGGAACATGCGGCCATGGAGCCCAGGTTCCTCGGAGTCAAGGCGGTCATCGTCAAGAGCTTCGCCCGCATCCACGAGACGAACCTGAAAAAGCAGGGAATGCTCGCGTTGACGTTCAGCGACCCGGCGGATTACGATAAAGTCCGGGAAGGGGACTGTTTCGACATCACCGGACTTTCCAGTTTCGCCCCGGGAGTCCGCTTCACCCTGGTGATGCACCATGCGGACGGCACGGAAGACAGGGCGGAGCTGAGCCAGACCTATAACGAACAGCAATGGGAATGGTTCCAAGCGGGCAGCGCCCTGAACAAGATCCGCTCCGGAAATTGATTCCAAAGGTTCGCCGTCACTCCTTGCCGACGAACCTTTTCAAATCCGAGAACCGGGCTTCGGCTTCCGCGAAACCTTCGTCATACAATGCTTTCAATTTCCCCACGTCCTTCTCCAGCCGGGCGACCTCGACGGTACGCTCCGGGCGGATGACGAAGACCTCTCCGCGACTTTCGGCGGCTTCGAGTTCGTCCAAAGTCCGGTTGTAAACCCGGTAGCGGTTTTCAGAGGCCTCGACGAACTTCGGGAATTTGCGGTATTTGAAGCGAATCAGCGGCATCAGACGATTCGGCGACTTCCGGTATCCCCGCGCGCGCGTGAGCACCACGATGCACTTGTCGTAACCCATCCGCTGAAAGGCGCGAAACGGAATGCTGTCGGCGATGCCGCCGTCCAAATGGGGAACTCCGTCGATGCGGACCAAATTGGAAACCAGCGGAAGGGATCCCGATGCGCGCAACTTGTCCATGTCGGGGCCGTCCAAATCGCGAAGGCGCAAATTCTCCGCCTCGCCCGTCATCACGTTCGTGACGGTCGCATAGCACGCAATCGAAGATTCCCGGAAAGCGGCGTAGTCGAACGGATCCAGTTCGTTCGGGATTCTCTCGTAGCAGAACTCCCTGTTGAAAAGATCCCCCGTCAAAAGGAGGGATTTGAGCCCCATGTAACGCTTGTCGTTTGCATAAGTCGCAATCACGCGGTAACCGCGCTTCTCTTGACGCGACACGTAATTCACCGCCTGGACCGCCCCCGCGCTCACCCCCACCACCCCGTCGACGCAAAAGTTCTTTTCCAACAAGAAGTCGATAACTCCCGCCGTATAGACTCCACGCATGCCGCCGCCTTCCAAAACAAGTCCGAGTCTTTTAAAATCAACCTTTCCGCTAGGGTTTCGCATGAATTCTCCTTGAACTTTTTCAGTAGGGAAATTACTAATTTTGGGACACTATGAGCGAAATTCCCGAATCCTACGTTTCCGAAAAAGTCAAGGCCATCGCCCGTGCGCCGAAATACCGCGGGGCAATCTTCCAGGTCGAAGCCGATGAGCGGGGACTCGCGCTTATCGACGGAAAAGAGGATAGCCTCAAAATCTACATCACCGTGGACCCGGAAAAAGACCAAATCGTGGAAACGCGCTTTTTCACCTACGGCGGCCCGATTTTCACCGCCTTGGCGGACACTCTCTGCGAACGCTTGCAAGGCAAGGCCGTCGAATACCTCGAAAGGACAAACGTGCATTCCCTCGAGAAGGAACTGCGCGACACCCCGGACACCCCGGCGTTCCCCTTGGCCGCGACGGAACTCCAAAGCCTCGCGAAGCTGATCCGGAAACTGGTGGATTCCTACCCGGAAAAGAAGGCCGTCGCGCTCGCGGCACGGGCGACCATGGAAAAGGTCAAATACCGGACGCAGACCGTCGAAGGCCGGGCAGAAGCCGACCGGGAATGGGCAGCCCTTTCCAACGAAGAACGGCTGCAGCGCATCGCAGACTGTCTGCACGTAAACGTTCGCGCGGCACTGCAAAACGACGGCGGAGACCTCGAAATCGTGGAAATGCTCGACGACTGCCACGTGAAGATTCGATTCCAAGGCGCTTGCAACGGCTGCGCGGCGGCGAGCGGCGGGACGCTCTTCTACATCGAAGACCAACTGCGCGACAACGTCTATTACAACTTGAGCGTCATCCCGGAAGATTCCTTCGCCGGATACGGCGCATTCGGCGGAGAAGAAGCCCTCCCCGAAGTCCCCCACACCGCGGAGAAATGACCATGGACAATTCGCTCCGGGAACCCTACAAATACGGATTCGTCACGCCAATCGAAAACGTCTCCTTCGAAAAGGGACTGGACGAAGACATCATCCGTCGGGCGTCCAAGATTCGGAACGAACCGGAATTCATGCTCCGATTCCGCCTGAACGCCTACGAGAAGCTGCAAAAGATGAAAGCCCCGCATTGGGCGGAACTCAGGTTCGAACCGGTGGATTTGCAAGACATCGTCTACTATTCCGCCCCGAAGACAAAGAAGGCGCACGATTCGATAGAAGACGTCGACCCGGAACTCCTCGAGACCTTCGACAAGTTGGGCATTCCCCTCGATGAACAAAAACGCCTCGCGAACGTCGCCGTCGACGCCGTCTTCGACAGCGTGAGCATTTACACTAGCCACAAGAAAAAGCTCATGGAGATGGGCATCCTCTTCTGCTCGATTTCGGACGCCATCCAAGAATACCCGGAACTGATCGAAGAATACATGGGGAGCGTCGTCCCGCCCGGGGACAATTACTTCGCCGCGTTGAACAGCGCGGTATTCGGGGACGGGAGCTTCGTCTACATCCCGCCCGGAGTCAAGTGCCCCATCGACCTTTCCACCTATTTCCGAATCAACAACAAGGAAGCCGGGCAATTTGAACGGACTCTGATTATCGCCGACGCGGATGCCGAAGTCAGTTACCTCGAAGGGTGCACCGCGCCCGAATTTTCGAGCAACCAACTGCACTCCGCCGTCGTGGAGCTAGTCGCCAAGGAGAATGCGGGAATCAAATACAGCACCGTGCAGAACTGGTATGCGGGAGACAGGAAAACGGGAAAGGGCGGCGTTTACAACTTCGTGACCAAGCGTGGGAAATGCGCCGGGAAGAACTCGCACATCAGCTGGACGCAGGTCGAAACGGGTTCCGCCATCACTTGGAAATACCCGAGCTGCATCTTGCAAGGGGACGACTCCCGCTGCGAATTCTATTCCGTTGCGCTCACGAACGGGAAAATGCAGGCCGACACGGGCACCAAGATGATCCACATCGGCAAGAACACGAAGAGCACCATCATCAGCAAGGGCATCAGCGCGGACGAAAGCTCCAACGCCTACCGCGGACTGGTGGAAATCCACAAAAGCGCCACGGGCGCCCGCAACTACACGGAATGCGACAACATGCTGGTCGGGGACAAAAGCTCCGCGCACACGTTCCCCTACATCAGCGTTTCCAACCCGACGTCCTCGACGGAACACGAAGCTTCGACTAGCCGCATCAGCGAAGAGCAGCTCTTTTATTTCGAAAGCCGGGGCATCCGCCGGGAAGACGCTATCCAGGCCCTGGTCGGCGGATTCTGCAAGGACGTCTTCAAGGAACTCCCCGGAGAATTCGCCACGGAAGCGCGGCAACTCTTGACGCTCAAGCTGGAACACAGCGTCGGATGAACGACATGCCGGATTCCGCCGACATCCGCATGACGGTCGATGCAATGGATGCCGCACACGACCCCGCAATCAAGACCATCGTACTTGCGACGGGAGATTCCGACTTCTCTCCCCTATTCCGCAGGCTGCGCGAACTCGGCAAAAACATCATCGGCATCGGGCCCAAATCCCCTTTGAGCGAAAGCGTCGAGAATTCGTGTTCCAAATTCATCTATACGGACACCGCCGGCAAAAATTTCCCCGTCAAGGCCATTTGTGAAAACGCTCCCCACCCCACAAAACGGTCTTTTGAAATTCTGAAAAGCATCCTTGACGAGAACGCGCCCATACTCCTCGCTGCGCTCAAACTGAAAATGTGTGTACGCGACAGTTCCTTCGACGAAAAGAAGCTGGGTTTCCCCAAGTTCCGAGATTTCGTCGTCGCAAGCAAGATGGCGGACATCCAAAATATTCGACATCGCTAGCCAAAAGACAGACGCAAGAAGTCTGAGCAAGAGTGAACTCGTCCAGGCAATCGAATCCGAAGGTCTCGCCGGAACGACTCACAAGACAATCGTCGACGCTTTGAACTCATTCTTTAAAATCCATTGGATAACATTAAGCCATGACGGCGCACAGACTCTTTGGAGCATCCGGCTTTGCAAAAATCTTTTTAAATTTGCCCCATGCTGTGCGAATGGATATATCACCTGACGAACATTCCCCTCTTTGACAGCCGCCTGTTCCGCGCAGGACTGGCCGCCATGCTATCCATCCTTCTTGTCCTTTCGACGATGCCCTCCTACATCCGTTTTTTGCAACGGGCGGACGCCACTTCGGATTTTGACCAGAACAGCCCGGTCAAGGCCCCCCCCATCATGGGCGGACTTCTGCTGGTCTTGGTCGTCATCCTCGTTTCCTTGCTCACCTGCAAGCTCAACGGGTACACGGTTTCCACCTTGCTCGTCCTCGCGGCGTTCAGCTCCGTCGGCGCAATCGACGATTTGGCAAAAGTCCGGACGAAACGCCTCATCGCGAAGGGAATGGCGGAAAAAGCCTCTTACATGGAAAAGGCGGACGGCATCTCCAGCACCGTGCGGCTAGGGCTTTACTTCCTTTTCAGCCTGGTCATCGCCATCTTCTGCTACAAATTCATCCCCGATTTGCGCGGCCATCTGACCGTGCCCTTCGTCCCCGCGGACGTTTTCCAAATCCATTTGCCGAATTGGGCGTTCATCGGATTCATGACGTTCGTGATAGCGGCGACTGCCAACGGGACGAACTTCACCGACGGCCTCGACAGCCTGGTGTCCGTTCCGATTCTCACCAGCATGATTTTCGTCGGAGTCGTCGCGTACGTCTGTGGGAACTTCATCTTCAGCAATTACCTCAACACGCCGTTCTTGCCGGGCTGCGACGAGCTGTTCCCCTTGGCGATGTCCATCGCGGGCGCTCTCCTCGCCTACCTGTGGTTCAACAGCCCCCCCGCCGAAATCTACATGGGGGATGCGGGTTCCGTCGGATTCGGGGCGGCCATCGGCATCATGTTCATCTTGGTCCAGGCCGGGCTATTCCTCCCCATCGTCTGCATCATCATCATCGCGGAAGCTTGCTCCGTCGTCCTCCAAATTTCATGGTTCAAGGCGACGAAAAAAATTTCCGGCACGGGAAAGAGGCTCTTCCTCTGCGCCCCACTGCACCACCACTTTCAAAAGAAATGGGAAGGGCGCTATTCCTCCAAGCCGCTGATGAATTCCAAAATCGTGTGGCGGATGCACCTGGTGAGCCTCTTCGCCCTCATCGTCAGCTTCGTCATCTTCTTCGGAATCCGCTAATGCCCATCGACTTGTCCCTTGTTCAAAAGCTTTTCTCGCAATTTTCAAATGCTCCCAAAACTCCCGAGACTTTCGGAGAAATCAAGCCGATGCCGTTCACCATGGCGGACGAAGACCTGAGACGCGAAATGTGGACGGAAACGGGGAACCTGCTCCTTCGGCAAGGAGAAGTCGCCGCATTCACTTTGGCCGGAGGGCAAGGCTCCCGTCTGGGGTTCGACGGTCCGAAGGGCGCCTTCGACTTCGGCCTCCCGAGCCACGCGACCCTTTTCCGCTTGCAGGCGCGCCGTCTGATGAACCTCGGCGCAAAGGCCGGGAAACCGCTCCCGTGGGCCATCATGACTTCCCCCCAAAACCGCGAAGCGACCGTCGCACACTTCGAAGAGCACTCCTACTTCGGCTACAACCGGGACTTCATCCGGTTCTTCGACCAAGGGATGCTCCCCGCGCTCAAACCGGACGGTTCGCCGCTCACGGATGAGAACGGCGCACCGCTTGTCGCCCCGGACGGAAACGGCGGCTGCTTCCACGCCCTTTCGACAAGCGGGACCCTGGCCTGGCTCGTCGAGAAAAAAATCCGTTTCGTCTTCCTCTGCAACATCGACAACGCTTTGGTCAAAATGGCCGACCCGACATTCATCGGGGCTTTGGCGTCTAACGGGACGGCCCCGTGCGCGGCAAAGGTCGTGCACAAGAAAAACGCAAGCGAAAAGGTCGGCATCTTCGCCTACCGCGACGCCAAACCGACTGTCATCGAATATTCGGATCTTTCTGAAGAGCTTCGCGAGAAAACCCTCCCCGACGGCTCCCTCGAATACGACGGCGGCAACACGGGGATGTATGTATTCCGCACCGAGGCGCTCCGAAAAATCGCCGCACGGGAACTCCCTTGGCACGCAGCCCGGAAAACTATCGCCGGAATCGAAAACTGCTGGAAGTTCGAACAATTCCTGTTCGACGCGTTCCCCCAAATGGGGAAGATTCTGCTTTACGGCATCGAACGCGAGGATGAATTCGCTCCCGTCAAAAACGCAGAGGGGAACGACTCCCCCGAAACGGCGAAGAAAATGCTCGGGCGGCTGCACCGCTACTGGCTCGAACGCGCGAAAGCCGCCGTGAAACCGGGAATGCTTTACGAAATTTCCCCCAGGCTGAGCTATGCCGGGGAGAACCTTTCCCAAGAAGTCTTTTCCCGGGAAATCGGCCGCGGCATTTTTGAATTTTCCCCTTGAGTGCTTGAGCCAGTGAAACGGATTGCATACAAATTCTTTCTCCGGATATTGTTGCACCTTCCCCCGTTCGCCGAAAAGTCCCTGTTTTCCTTCGCCTATCCGATTTATGCGGCTTTGCACAAGAGACGTGCGTGGGGACGCGTTCAAAAATGGCTGTCCAAAACCGGGATGGACAAGAGGACGACTCCGCGAGAGGTGTTCCAAGCGTTATACACGAATTATCTATTCTGCCTCCGGTATCTTTGTCGGATGCCAAGTGCTTTGTCAAGAGTCCGTTTCGAAAACGAGCAAATCATCCGTGAAGCATTGGAAAAAGGCATTCCCGTCGTCGCGATAAGCATCCATCAAGGCCCTTTTGAAATTTTGCACCGCTCGCTCACCCGTTATTCCGACCACGTTTACCTGTTCACCCACAGTTTTCCCGACAAGGCCCTGACCGATTTGCTGCACGAGATTCGCCTCACAAACGGCTTGGAGGAACGGGAGACGGAAACCGTCGCCAGGACTCTCCGCGAATTCTTCAAGAACCGGGGAATTTTGGCCATGCTCATCGACCAGGCGACGGAAGGCCGCGGAAATAGAGTGACACTGCTCGGTCAACAGGCGGAACTTTTTTTGAGGATGCCCCTGAAGGCTCAGTCCATGGGGGCGGGCATCGTCTCCTTCCGCACGTTCCGCAGCGGCGGCGGATACACGGTCCGATTCGAATCCTACTACCCGCCGAAATCCCCCGAAGAAGAGGTCACGGAAAAAATCGCGAAAGAAGTCTCCGAATGGATTGCGGAGCACCCGGCGGAATGGACGTGGAATTACCATCGGAATTTTTCCGTCCAAAACCTTTAGAAAGCAACACGGATGGCGGATTTATTCGTTGAGCACGCAACGGACGGAGAACGCGAGGTTCTTGCTGAAGTTGCTCAGGTTCGCGTCGTCGCTGTAGTAGTCCAAGCCCATGTAGCGCGCGCCGTACGCAGCGTACTCCGTGGCGCTCCAAAAGTGCGCGCCGCTGCCCGCGTAGTCGAAGTCACCGCCCGAGTAGCGGAAGCCCGCCGGCAAGGCCGAAAAGCCGTAAGTGTCCGAGCCGTTTCCACCGCCGTCCCAACCGCTCCCCGATTTGAGCTTTTTACCGGCCACTTCATCGCCGCCCACGGCGGCAATCAGCGTTTCGAACTCTGCATTCGTCGGCAAGTGCCAGCCCGCCGGGCAGACGCCGCGCACGGGTTCCGTCGCCGTGCAAGTCACGCCGTAGCCGCAACCGGAACCGTTTGCCGAGAAGACCGCGGCCGAGTCCATCGCCGCGGACCACGTGTAGAGGCGGCCGTACGTTGTGCAGTTACTCGTATCGCCGCTGTAGCAATAGCTGGTTGCCGTCCCCTCGTTGTAGGCATAGTTCAGATTCTGCGCCATCCAGGTCTGCGTGCCAATCGTGATTGTGCGGTAAACTTGCCCGTCACGCGAGTCCGGCAGATAACCGTAATCGCCTGCCGAGAGCTTCGTCTGGTTCAAGTTCGCAGTCGTCAAGGTGTCGTAAAAAAGGACAGTGTCGCCAGACGCCAGGGTCTTGCCGCAAAAGCTTTCCGACGGGTCGTAAGGCGCGCTTCCGCACACGGCCTTGTAGAGAGCGACGCTATCGTTTTCACACTGAACGTACACAATACCGTTCCCGCTGTCCGCCACGGTGCAACTTTCGCCGTCGTCACCCTTTTCCCCTTTTTCTCCGTTGATTCCATTCGTACCGTCGAAGCCGTTCAAGACGACTCCGACGGAATCCGTGCCGCACACAATCTTGTATCCGGAGGAATCCTCGAGCATCTCCGCCGTGCAGCTCTCGCCGTTGAGCCCGAAGAGCGTATCTCGGATGATGAGCGTGTCCTGCTTCGAAAGCACGACCGTGTCCGCGGAAGACTCTCCGGTAAGCGGCGTCCAAGCCTTCCCGGTGCAGATGTAGGCCTTGCCCGAGTCCGCCGCATAGAGCATCTCGCCCGCGGCGGAAGAATCGCATTCCGGGAACGCTTCACCCTTCGCGAGCTGCGAGATTCCCGTATCTTCGACGACGGTCGTCTTGGTCACGTCGTCGCCGCAACCGGCGGCCAACAAAAAAGCGCCCACGGCAAACGGGAGCGCGACTGCGTTCTTCTTCATAAAGTCCCCTTTGGAGATGTGTCGTTCAACTTGTGCTGCACAGAAGTGCAGCCCCCCCCCCGACGGGAAGGACGTCCGGAGTTCCGGGACGGGCTTTTTGTAATGTCGGCGGCGGTGGGCATGTTTGAAATTTAAACTTTCCGTTACGATTCGGGGACTGTCGGCAGGAAATTTTACGTTCCGGATGGAACTGTTACCGCTATGTCCGTCGAACGGACGGTTTTGGGCGTTGTGCGGCGGAATGATTCCCGTCCCCAAGCATGACGCAGCCGCGAACGCCAAAGGCGTTGATCCAGGAACTGCAAAGAGATGCTTCGGGCTTTGCCCTCAGCATGACGGCTGCTGCGCTCAACATAGCGGTGCTCCCCTTGACCGTTAACTAAACTCTAAACACTCCTCTCTCAGCTCTGGTCACTACTCACTAACCTCTAACAACTGATCACGCCGGATCCACGTCAATCCGGACCTCCACCTCTTTCGGAGTATTTTCCAAGGCCTTCCGAATCTGTGCAACAGACGGTGCCTTCAACAGGATGTTCACCCAAAACACCCCTTGCACCCGGGCGACGTAGGCCTCGACGGGACCGAGCACTTCCAGATTCCCATTTTTCGACAGCGAATCTGCAAATTTCCGAGAAATCGCCTCCAGCACTTTTGCATCGCGATGCCCCATTTCGATTTTCGCCACTTTGGAATACGGCGGATAATGCGCTTCAAATCGCGCGGCAAGCTCCCTTTCCGCAAAGCCCGCGTAATCGTGCGAAACGGCAAATCGGATCGTGGCGTCATCGGGATTGTTCGTCTGCAAGATGACCCGTCCCCCCGCGCGCGCGCGACCCGCGCGTCCGGACGTCTGGCTGAGAAGTTCGAAAAGCCTTTCGCCCGAACGGAAATCGGGCACGCCCGCGCCGGAATCGGCGCCCACGACGCCCACCAACTGGACGCCGGGGAAATCGTGACCCTTGGCCACGATTTGCGTGCCCAGCAGAACGGAAAACTTCCGATTCCGAAAATCGGCAAGAATCCGCTCCGCAGCGCCCACGTTCGCCGTCGTGTCCCTGTCCATGCGCACCGTCCTCGCACTCGGGACCCATTCCGCAATTTCCTCCTCGAGCTTCTCGATGGCCCCGCCCACAAGTTCATATTCCGAAGAACCGCATTCCGGGCACGCCATGCTCAACGGAAAGAGCCGGCCGCAATAATGGCAAAGGAGTCCGCCGTATTGCTTGTGATAGACCAGGGGGACCTTGCATTCCGGGCAAGAGAAAGCCGAACCGCATTCCGCACAAATTCTCGACTTCGAATGTCCGCGGCGATTCAACAGCACAATGGCCTGATCCCCCGCCTCGACGGTTTTCGTCAAAGCCTCGCGGAGTTCCTCCGAAAGGAGCAGCGAAGAATCCTGCAACCGCGCCTTTTTCCGCATGTCGACGATTTTCACCTCCGGGAGAGCCGTATCCGTCGCCCGCCTCGAAAGGGGAATGTATTCGAGCTTCCCCCGCTTCGCCGCATCGTAAGTTTCAAGCGACGGAGTCGCGCTGCCAAGCACCACCAAAGCGCCCCATACGACGGATTCATGGAACGCGATGCTGCGGGCGTGATACCTGGGGGAATCTCCGCTCTGCTTGTAAGAAGTGTCATGCTCTTCATCCACGATAACGACGTCATAATCGAACGGGGAAAGAATTGCGCTCCGAGTCCCAATCACAATCCTCGCCTTCCGAGAGAGGATGGAAATCCAAGCGGCCCTTTTCAACGGGGCGGAAAGCGCCGAATGGATGACGGGAACGTCAAAGCCGAAAAATTCGGAGAACCGCATCGCCGTCTGCGGCGCAAGACCGATTTCGGGGACGAGCACCAAAACACGCAGTCCCCGTTCCAAGGCGGCCTTCGAAAGTTCCAGATAGACGCGCGTCTTTCCGCTGCCGGTCACCCCGTGCAAAAGCGCACCGCGAAATCCCGGAGAGGAGACCTTCGCCGGCAACATGGCGCACAGGCGTTCCACCGCCGAACGCTGTTCCCCGGTCAGGGGCGGAAGTTCCCCGACGGCGGACAAGGACTTCGCACTCCCTTCATCGGGAAACCCCGAAACCATCGCATCGAGATACGAGCCGAAGTCCTTCGGAAGGAACGCTTCCAAGGCCAAGGAGACGTTCGAAATGTAGTAGCGCGCCGTCCATTCGAGCTTTTCCAAAAAACGTTCCCCGAATGCAAACCCGGAAGCATGCGGGGCGACTGGCTTCACCGTTTTGAATGCCGGGGGAGCGGAAAAGACCTTCAGGACTACACCCAAAACGGGCTTCCTGTTCTTCAAATGCGCCCAGACGACGCTCCCGCGAAAGACGTTTTCTCCCGGCGGCACGGCATAGGTGAAAGTCATCGGGGCGTGCGGAACGGCCACCTCGCAAAAAAGGGAAAAGTCGGCAGTGCGTCTAGCCACAAGGACAAGGTCGGGCGGCAGCGTCTTCGGAATTCTCTTCGCCATGGTGCAAAAATACATAGTTTGAAATTCGAATCGGGACACCGCGCAATCATTCCGCCCCAAAAGATTTTGCCATTTTTTGTGTTTTTTGAAAGACCGCGCTTGCATTTATCTTTTTCTTTTAACTAGATTAAGCTTAGCTTGAACGAGTCCTTTCGACCCGTTCCGTATTTGGAGAACTTTATGGGATTTTTGAATTTTTTTAGACCCAGCTGGCAAAATTCCAACGCCAAGGTGCGCAAGGATGCCGTGAACAAATTGCCGTCCGCAGAACAGGCCATTCTCGAAGCCGTCGCGCAAACGGATTCCGACTCGGAAATTCGCGCCATCGCCATCCGGAAGCTGGAAAATCCCGAAATTCTCCAAAAGATTCTGGCCTCGGAAAGCGACGAATCGAACAAGAAGGACGCAGAGGCCCGGCTCTTCAACCGCTTGGCGGCAACCCTCAAGAATTTTTCAGGGCAACCGACGGAAAAGGAATTCTCCGCCATCGAGCGGCTAGGCAAGACGCGCCTCGCCGACGATTTGATGAAGTCCATGCCGAGCAAGGAACTCAGGCTCTCCCTTTCGAAAAACACGAACCGCCAAAGCGCGCTGGAATTCGCCGCCTTGAAAGATGCGGATGCGGAAGTCGCATGCATCGCCCTCGAGCGCATCGAGCGGGACTCTTCCCTGCAGAACATTTCCAAGAATTCCCGCCACCCGGAAGTCCGCAAGAAGGCGATGGAAAAGATTCGCGAGAAGCAGAAATCGGTGACCGCCGACTCGGCCGAGAAGGACGCCGCCGCACTCCTTTCCCACAAGCGCGAAGCTTTGATCCGCCAAGCGCAGCGCCTCTCCGATTCCAAGGACTTCATGACGAACAAGGCCGAATTCGACAAAGTCCTGAAAATGGCGGAAGAACTGGGAATGGACCAGGCGAAGCCCGAACTGGACCGCATCGTCGAAAGCTACGCGAAGCGCCGCGCCGAAGAACAGGAGCGCTTGGACAAGATTCGCGCCACTTCCGAAAACGCCAAGTCCAAGCAAAAGGAACTCGAATCGCTGCTGGCGGAAATGGATTCCCTCATCGAAGCGGGAACGGCGGAAAACCGGGAAAAGATTGAAAACATCATCGAGAGATTCCAAGCGGTGAACGGTGCGGAAGACTCCCCGATTGCCGGGCTTTTCTCCCTGTCTGTCGAACGCTACAACCGCCTGGCCAAGAAAGCCTCCGATGCGGAATACCACAAGGCGAACCGCTCCGAAATCTTGGAACAGCTGAAGCTGATTGCCGACACTGCCGACTTTTCCAAAGCCTCCGACCACAAGGTCAAGGCTCTCGTCCGGGAGTGGGAATCCCTGCCCCTCGTGGACGGGGAGGCGCCGGAACTCCAAACGTACAATTCCTTGCGCAGCAAACTCTCCGAAGGGTTCAACGCCAAGTTGCAGGCCGAAGAAAAGACTTTCGCCGAAAACGCATCGAAGCTCCGCGCCCTGATCGACGGCGTCAAGGAACTCGACGAGAACGGGGACTTCAAGGTGATTTCCCAAAAGCTCCGGGATTTTTACAAACGTTGGAAGGAAATCGTCGGAGAGGACAAGTTCCGTTACAAGGAACTTTGGAACGAATACCGCGACGCGACGTCCCGGTTCAAGGAAATGCAGGAATGGGAATCTTGGCACAACGAGCGCGACCGCGAAGCCGTCATCGAAGAGCTGACCGCCCTCTCCCAAAGCGAAGCGGACAAGGACACCCTCGGCAAACTCCGCGAACTCGCCGCCAAGTGGAAATCCATCGGGGCCGTTTCCAGCGCGCGCTTCGCCGAATACCGCGACAAGTTCCATTCCCTCTTTGAAGAGATTCTCGCCAAATGCGAGCCCTTCGTGAAAGAGCAGGAGGAAGAACGCAAGCGGAATCTCGCCGCCAAGGAGAACGTCTGTCAAAAGATGGAAGCCCTGTCCCAAGACGGCGACGAAAAGAATTGGCGCGACAGGCACAAGGAAATGCGGGAGCTCCAAGAGGAATGGAAAAACATCGGAATGGTCCCGAAAGAGAATGTCCAGCCGATTTGGGATCGTTTCCGCGCCGCAGAAAACGCCTTCTACGCCAAGCACAAGGAGTTCATCAAGCAGGAAGACGCCGCCCGGGAAGACAACTATCAAAAGAAAGTCGCCTTGTGCGAAAAAGCGGAGAGCCTTTCGGATTCCAGCGATTGGAATGCGACCACCGCGGAGCTTCGCCGCTTGCAGGATGAATGGAAAAAGACGGGCGCCGTCCCCCGTGCCAAATCGGAAGAAATTTGGAATCGGTTCCGCACGGCCTGCGACAACTTCTTCAACAGGAAACGCGCCCATTTCGATGAATTGGACTCCGCCAAAGAAGAGAACCTGAAGGCGAAAGAGGCCCTGTGCGAAAAGCTCGAAGCCTTGGACTTCGACCCGAACAATCCGGCGACGGCGGAAGCCATGCAGAACGCCCCCGAAGAATGGAAGCGAATCGGAATGGTCCCCAAGGATAAGGTGGATGAAATCCGCAACCGCTTCAACGCCATCTTGGACAAATTCGCCGCCAACCGCTCCTTGTCGGACCCGGAGTTCCAAAAGGCTTGCGAAGAAGCCAAGGCCAAAAAAGAGGCCCTCATCCAAACGGTTTCAAGCCTCATCGATTCAGCTGGCTCCAACCAAAGCGCGGATACGGTGAAGTCCCTGCAAAACGAATGGAAGGATCTTCCCCGCTGCGGAGCCCTTGAACAGGAGCTTTTCCAAAAATTCCGGGAAGCCTGCGACGAATTCTTCGCAAGGCGGCGCGACCAGCTCGACATCCAGGAGCAAGCCCGCGAAAACAATTTGCAGAACAAGCTGCGCCTCTGCGAAGAAGCGGAACGCCTGCTCGAAAACCTGACGGAAGAAAACCGCCGCGAAGCCATGAACGAAGTCAAGCAGCTCCGCAGGCATTGGCGGGACATCGGGGCCGTTCCCCGTCGCGACTCGGAAAAAATCTGGAAGCGGTTCAACGCTGCCTGCGACGCCATCTTCGGCAAGACTTCCGAAAAAGAACCGGAAGTCTAAAGTGTTCCCACCGTGGACAACTCCCGAAGAAGCGGCCCGAATCTTGCGGCAAGGCGGCATCGTCGCCATCCCCACGGAGACGGTTTACGGGCTTGCCGGGAACGCTTATGATTCCAAAGCCTTGGCAAAAATCTTTGAAGCCAAAAGGCGGCCTTTCTTCGATCCGCTGATTGTGCACATTGCCGCCATGGAGGAACTTTCGGAAATTGCGAAGGACATTCCGGAAAATGCGAAGCTCCTCGCGAAAGCCTATTGGCCGGGCCCGATGACGCTAGTCCTCCCCAAGAAGGACATCGTTCCGGATTTGGCGACGAGCGGGCTTCCGACGGTCGCCGTGCGCTTCCCGAGCCACCCCACGGCTCAAGAGATTATCCGATTGGCGAAACTGCCCTTGGCCGCCCCCAGCGCGAACCTTTTCCAGCACGTCAGCCCGACGACGGCGGAACACGTTGCCGAACAACTCGGGAACTCCATCGACGGAATCGTCGACGGGGGAACATGCCAAGTCGGCGTCGAAAGTACAATCGTGTCCTTCCCGAAAGGGGAACCCGTCGTGCTCAGACCCGGCGGCGTCACGCCGGAAATGATTCTGACCGTCACCGGCTCCGTCTCCATGCACAAATCCTCATCCAACCCCAAGGGACCTCTCCCCGCCCCCGGAATGATAGACCGTCACTACCGCCCGCAAGTTCCCCTATTTTACGGGAAAGTCCCGGCCGGGGCGAAGCTCCCCCCGCGGACGGTGCGCATCGCCTTTGCGGACGAAGAAGGTCCCATCCCGGAATCGCTGAACCTCTCCCCCACCGGCGACCTGAAAGAGGCGGCAGCGAACCTTTATGCCTACATGCGGCTAATGGACAAGCCGGAAAATCAGCTGATCCTGATCGATCCCCTCCCCGAAAAAGGATTGGGCATCGCCTGCAACGACCGGCTCAGAAGGGCGGCAATACGCCAGTGGCCCGAATCTTTTTAGAAGGGATGGCGTTGAAATGCCACCACTCCGACGGAAGCGGCAAAAAGCCGGCGCGCTTCATGATATTTCGCAGGAGCTTTCGATTTTCCACCTGAGCTTTTGAAAGAGTCCCCTTCGACAAGGCCAACGCTTCGCCGCGCTCCCCGGCGCGCCCTTCAAAGGAATCGAAATCCGTCCCCATGTCCAAGGGCTTTCCCGTCGAATCGGAAAGAGTCAAATCCAGCGCGTAACCGAAATTGTGGACGCTGCCGCGCTTCGGGTTCGAAACGAAATCCGAAAAGGGCGTCCCGGCGACAGTCTCCCGGAGTTTCCCTTGCGCATAGACGGGCCTTGCCGCATCGAAGACGATGAATCCGAACCCCGGACGCTCCTTTTGCAACAAGCGAATCGCTTCCCGGAATTTTTCCGCAGCCATCCGCTTCAAGTAAGCGCGTTTCGCGCCGCAATACAAGTCGTGCCCGGTCACATTGTGAAAAGTCGCATACCGCAAGTCCAGCGTCACTAGGGGGAACCCGGAGATGTCCACGTAAGAGGAATCCCCTTCGACGTAGGCTTCCCACTTGGCATAAGCTTTGCAAAAGCGCAGCGGTTTTGTCGGATGCTTCGGTTCAAAGACCGGTCCCGCCCAAAGGATGCCCGCGAGAATGCACAGGCAAAGCGCGCCCTTAAATGGCAAAGTTCGCCTCGACGCCGAATTGCAAGTAAAGCCCCATGCCCTTCGCCATGAACGGCACCAAATCATAACCGTTCGAGGACTTGCCGTCGAAATCCCGCGAGACCTGCGAACGTTCCCTCGCATTGTCCGAACCGAGGAACTTCAACGCGTCGACATCCAACGCGGAGAAGACGTTGTCCGCTTCCACGTAGAAGCGCACCTTCCGGAAGAAAAACACGCGCCCCGGCAAGTCCAAGTTCACCCGGACATCCGTGCGGAAGAGATCCGTGAATTCGTTGTAATCGTGAATTTCCCTTGTCCCTCGCGTCTTCGTCTCCGAACGGGACGGCTTTATCTTGTAGTAATAGAGCGGACGGTGCCACCCGGCGTGGTGTGTCAGGATGACGGAGACCAGGGAATCCTTTCGCGGATAATAGCGCAAGGAGGTCGCCATATCCAAGCGGGAATTCGCCTCCCACGGCAAGGAACGCCCGTCATCGAGAGAATATTCCCCGTAGACGGATGTCGCGTTGATGCCCAAGGCGAAATGGTGCAGGGTACGCGCTTCCATTTTGGCGGAAGCTCCGAAGACCCAGGCGAAATCCGCATCGGCAAGTTCATCGTAATGGGCGTACGCCATCGGGACAGGCAATTCCGGATTCAAGTAATAACGGGCGAATCCGTGAGCGCTGACGTTCAGACGCTTTTCCGCAAAACCGAGTCCGAGCTTCGCGGACGCTCCCGTCACGATGTCGCTTTCAAGACTCCCCGAATCCCACGTCTCGTGAAAATCCCCGCGCCAAGCGGCATTCCCGAACAGGCGCAGCCCTTCCCCGGCGGCAAGTCCCGGTTTTCCAAAAGAAAGGTTGCGGTCCAAATCGAACGAAACCATCGGAGAGCCGTGCCCGTCGAAATCCGCCAAGGCGCCGAAGGCGAATATGGCCTTCTGCCGCTCGGAGACCCAAGAGAGCCGTCCCGTCCCCGAAAGGACGTCGGCGTTCAGCTCCGTCTTTTGGGAACTCGAAAAATCCGGCCAACTGCGGGAGATGATGTGGTGTTCAAAGAGAATCGCCCCGGAAAGATCCGCCCCGAAGAGATGCCCCGGGAACGGCTTGTCCATGCCGATGGAAAGGGTCGTCTTCTTCTGGTCGTAACCGTCGATGAAAGTCGCATTCTCGGGCAGGGCGTCATTCCGGTAGCCGGTCGTGTCGCGAAGAGTGTCCGAAGCTTCTTCGCGGACGATGCCGCCGTGGAAACTCGTGCCGAACGCCGATTGGTATTCAAGCCCCAGTACGCCGTAAGTGCGGTTCCCCCGGATGATGTCCACCCCGTTCGAAGTCTCGAGCGACGTCGTCGTGTCTTGCCGAATCGTGTATTCGTCGCTGCTGTAAACGCCGTTGACCATCCAACTGTTGCCGAGCGAATCGTGTCCGGACAATTGGGCGAACATATCGTAAGACGTCAGGTCGAAGGAGTCCGCGTCTTCCGTGGAGCATTCGTCGCAATTCGAATCGCGCTTGCGAAATTCCGTGAAGAACTTTTCGCCCATGTTCTTCAACATTTCCGAATCCAAGAAGCGGAAACTGAATCGGAAGGCGTCCCAAAAGAGGAACGGGCCGCCCACCGTGACTTCGCGCATCGTCGTCCCGGCAGAAAGGCCGACTTCGAAATCCTCGCCGGAAAGGGTAGCCGGAATGTAGTCGATGGACGTCGCAAGCCCTTGTCCGAGCGGACCTTCCCCGTAATTGTCGTAAATGTCGATGGACTTGAGCAAATGGGGATTGATGACGGACAAATTCCCCGGGAACCCGATGTCGAGATGCCGCATGTTCGGGATGCGGAGACGCCCCAAGTGGTAGCCGACTTCCTCCGCGCGAGAACCGTCGTAATACAGCGCACTCGAAAAATCCTTTTGCCCGGAGACGCCCTCGACGGAAGTCAAAAGTTCGGCAACGTCAAAACGCATGCCGCTCACGTCCTCGAGCTGCTCCACGGTCATCCGCGAAGGCTCGGGCCACTCCGCTTTCTTTTCCCCGCCGATGACCGAGCTTTCGCCCAAATTCCTCACGTTCGGGTGCAAGACGACGACAATGTCCAAAAGGTCGGCAAAATCGTCTAACGAAACGTGCAACGAGTCGAAACCGTCCTTCACGAACACGAGTTTCGCGCTTTTGGAATCCGCCGTGAGTTCAAATCGACCGCCGCCATCCGTCTCGCCCAACGTCCGTCCCGATTCATAAAGGATTGCCACCGAAGAAAGAGCATGATCCGTTTCCGCTTCGAGGACTGTCCCGACAATCGGAGTCGGGAGGGCCAAGGCGGCGACGGAGAAGAGAAGGCAAAGGAATGCTATCAATTTCTTGGACATAGAAGTTTTTCAAATATACAATTTTACCCCGAAGCGCCGCCCCCGAAACGACGGGACAGTTTCCGTTTTGTATCTTTTGCCCATGAACCGAGAGCTATTGAATCGCGCCGTTTCCCTTGCAGAAAAGGGCGTGGAAAACGGAGGCGGACCGTTCGGCGCCGTCATCGTCAAGGACGGGGAAATCCTCTCCGAAGCGTGGAATTCCGTCACCCGCGACTCCGACCCGTCTGCACACGCCGAAGTGAACGCCATCCGCAAGGCGTGCAAAGTTTTAAAAACCCACGACCTGTCCGGTGCGGAAATCTACTGTTCCTGCGAACCGTGCCCCATGTGCCTCGGGGCGATTTACTGGGCGCGCATCCAAAAGATTTACTTCGCCGCGGGGAGAAAGGACGCCAAGGCGGCGGGATTCGACGACGAACGGATTTATTCGGAAATGGAGGCGCCCGTTGAAAAACGCCGCATCCCCGCGGAAAAGATTCCCGTACAAAATGCGACAGCCCCCTTCGACAAGTGGAACGCCAAGGCGGACAAGGAGACTTACTGATGCGGATTTCCGAAGCGGAAGCCATCGAACTTTTCCATGCGCCTATGGACGAACTCATCTCCCGGGCGAACGCCGAAAAGGAATCGCGCCACGGCAAGAACGTCTATTGGGTGAACAACCGGCAAATCAATTACACGAACGTCTGCGTTCTCCACTGCTCCTTCTGCTCCTTCTCCAAAATCCGAAAGACGGATTCCAACGCCTACGACTGGACCCTTTCCCAAATCGTCGAAAAGGCGAAGGACGCGGTTTCTAGCGGCGCCAAGGAGCTTCACATAGTCGGCGGCCTGCACCCCGACCATCCCTTCGGCTATTACATCGAGATGCTCCGCACCCTGCGGCGCGAATTCCCGGGCGTGAACCTGAAGGCCTTCACCGCAGTCGAAATCTGCCACTTTGCAAAACTCTCCGGCAGGCGCGTCGGGGAGATTCTTTCCGAATTGAAGGAAGCCGGCCTGGACGCCCTTCCCGGCGGCGGCGCGGAACTTCTGGGGGAAGACATCCGGCGGCGCATCTGCGGCAAAAAGGAAACGGGAAAGGAATGGCTCGATGTGCACGGGGAAGCGCACAGAATGGGCATTCCGACGAACGCGACGATGCTGTTCGGCCACATCGAAAAAGTGGAAGACCGCGTGGAACATATGGCGCTCATCCGCAAGTTGCAAGACGAAAGCCCCGGATTCTTCGCTTTCATCCCACTGGTCTACCACCCGGACAAGAATTCCCTCGGCCACAAAGTCCAATCCAAGACCTCCGAAGAAGACGTTCTCCGCACCATCGCCGTCTCCCGGATTTTTTTGGACAACATTCCCCACATCAAGGCCTACTGGATTCAGACGGGAGTGCAAACCGCCCTCAAGGCGTTGCACGCCGGAGCGTCCGACATGGACGGCACCATCATGGAGGAAAAAATCACCCACGCCGCAGGAGCGAAGACCTCTGTGGGAATGTCGCCGGAAAGGATGCGCACCCTGATTTCGGGAGAAGGGCTCATTCCCGTCGAACGGGATGCCCTGTACGATATCATCCCCCAATGAAGCGAGAATTATTTCGCAGCTAGCCGCGTTGCGGAGGCTTGTGTCCGTCAAGCGAACTGTTTTTCCATTGGCATGGAGGCTTGTGTCCGTCGAACGGACAGTTGGTCGCCTAGCGACCTGTTTCGCCTACCCGGCGTGGGGCAAGATAGGGGGAGGGTTCGGAGTTGCGAAAGGCCACCCTCCCCCTTCCTTGCATCCACCCCCACGGCCACGCTTAGGTTTGACACGAACTGCTTTTGTTCACCAAGCGAGCTACAGAGCCGAATGGGAAAGCCGCAGCCCCCTTCCTTTCAACCACCCCCGTGGCCTACTGCGCCTCCACAGCTTGCTGTGGGAGAGCTGACTTGTCAGCTCGATAGGCGCATTGTGCATTAGACCGATGTTCTTGCCGCTTCAGCGGCTTAGAACA
>CAZCRF010000024.1:0-34943 GCA_964501065.1 uncultured Fibrobacter sp.
GCGACCGAAGAATCTCGTTACTGTAAAGAGATGTTTCGCTTGCGCTCAGCATGACTGCTGCTTTCCTGTAAACCGTCATTCTGAGCGAAGCGCCAGTCTGCCGACAGGTAGAGCAGACAGAGCAGACGGGTGCACGTCAAGTTCGTCAAGAAGGTCTCCTCGGAGGTCGTGTACTTGGGATTCCCCGACACGGTCGTCGAGGCCTTGAGGCAAGAGGCGGCTCTCCGGCGATTTTCAGCCCGCTGATGGGGGCAAAAAAAACGGCCGGACTCGAATCCGACCGTTTGAAACGCTTGGCTATAGCTTACGATTCCGGATAGACCGAAACCTTTTGCGCTCCGGCGTTCTGTTCGAACTTCACTCTGCCGTCGACGAGCGCGAACAGGGTGAAATCCCTGCCCATGCCGACGTTCTGGCCCGGGTGGAAGTGGGAACCGCGCTGGCGGACGATGATGCCGCCGGCCTTAATCGCTTCGCCGCCGAATTTCTTGACGCCGAGATACTTGGCATTGGAATCGCGACCGTTGCGAACGGAGCCTTGACCTTTCTTGTGTGCCATTGTTTAAGCCTCCTTCGACTTGCGGATGGAATTTTTCTTGACCTTGATGGGCTTCGGAAGGCCTTGGGCAATCTTTTCCTTGCGGGTCAGCGGCTTGTTCTGCACCTTCTGAGCGGCGAGAGCCTTGATGCGCGCACGGTTGCGTTCGACAATCTTCGAATCGACGACCTCGGATTCCGCACCGGAGTGGAGTTCCGTGACGAGCACTTCCGTATAGCCCTGGCGATGCCCGTTGCGACGGACATAGCGGGTACGACGCTTCTTCTTGAACACGATGATCGTGTCGTCCTTGCCGTGGTCCAAAATTTCGACCTTGACAGAGGCGTCGTCCAGGACAGGGGTGCCGACCTTGACTTCTTTCCCGTTCGAGGAGAGAAGGACGGACTTGAGCTCCAGGGTAGAACCGACAGCGGCGTCGATGCTCGGGACTTTGTAAGCCTTGCCGACTTCGACTTTGTACTGGAAACCACCTGTTTCAACAATAGAATACATAAGATTCCTTTTTTTAGGTTTGCTGTGGGTGCACAAAGATAGAAAAAGAATTTTGATTTTGGGATGCGCCGGGAAAATAATTTTTGGCGGAGTTCCGGGCACACGCAAATTTTTATCTTTTTCCCGTATGAACCAGAAAATCTACTACACATTGACGGACGAATCCCCCTTTTTGGCGACCCAGTCGCTCTTGCCCATCGTCAAGGCGTTTGCCCGACAGGCGGACATCGACGTGGAAACCAAGAACATTTCCCTCTCGGCGCGAATCCTCGCCGCGTTCCAGGATGAATTGCCCGCCGGAACGAAGTTTTTCGGCGCGCCCGTGACGGATGATTTGGCGTTTTTGGGCGCGCTCACGCAAGACCCTTCCGCAAACATCATCAAGCTTCCGAACATTTCCGCTTCCTTGCCGCAGCTCAAGGCGGCCATCGGGGAACTTCAAAAGAACGGCTATGCAGTCCCGGATTACCCGGAAGATCCCCGGACGGAAAGGGAAACGGCCGTTCGTGCCAAATACGACAAGGTGAAAGGTTCTGCGGTGAATCCCGTCTTGCGGCAGGGGAACTCGGACCGGCGCGCCCCGCAGGCCGTCAAGAACTACGCGCGCAAGCATCCCCACTCCGACGGCAATTGGAACTCTTCCGTCCGAACGCAAGTTTCGAGCATGCAGGACGGGGACTTTTACGGCAACGAAAAGTCCGTGACGCTCAAACGGGCGAACACGTTCCAGATTGAATTTGTCGATGCTTCCGGGCACGTGACCGTCTTGCGGAAGGCGGCCCCGCTCCTCGAAGGCGAAATCCTCGACTCCACCGTGATGCGGATGAAGTCCTTGGAGAAATTCATCGCGGAACAGATGCTCGAGACCAAAAACCAAGGGCTGCTCTTTTCCGTGCACTTGAAGGCGACGATGATGAAAGTTTCCGACCCGGTGATGTTCGGGGCTTTTGTCCGGGTGTTCTTCAAGGACGTGTTCGAACGCTACGCAAATCTTTTCGAAGAATTGGGCGTCGACCCGAACAACGGCCTCGGCGACCTCTACAAGAGGATTCAAGGTCATCCGAAAGAAGCCGAAGTCAAGGCGGCGATAGACGCAGCTCTTGAAAAGGGGCCGGATCTCGCCATGGTCGATTCATCAAAGGGCATCACGAACCTCCACGTTCCGAGCGACGTCATCATCGACGCCTCGATGCCCGCCATGATTCGCAATTCCGGCTGCATGTGGAACAAGGACGGCAATCTGCAAGAAGTCAACGCGGTGATTCCGGACCGCTCCTATGCGGGAATCTACAAGACGGTGATCGAATTCTGCAAGAAAAACGGTGCTTTTGACCCGCGCACCATGGGGACTGTCCAAAACGTCGGGCTGATGGCTCAAGGAGCAGAGGAATACGGCAGCCACGACAAGACGTTCATCGCCAAGGGGAAGGGAGTCATCCGGGCTGTCGACAAGAACGGGGAAGTCATCCTTTCCCAAGAAGTGGAACGGGGCGACATCTACAGGATGTGCCAGGCGAAGGACGCTCCCATCCGCGATTGGGTGAAGCTGGCCGTGAACCGCGCCAAGGCTTCCGGAATGCCGGCGATTTTCTGGCTGGACCCGAACCGCGCCCACGACCGCGAAGTCCAGAAGAAGGTGGCCGCCTATCTTTCGGAATACGATTTGACGGGGCTTTCCATTTCCATTATGTCCCCGACGGACGCCATCTTCGAAACGATGACCCGCGCCAAGAACGGCCTCGACACGATTTCCGTCACCGGGAACGTGATGCGGGATTATCTCACGGACCTCTTCCCGATTCTCGAAGTCGGCACGTCGGCCAAGATGCTCTCCATCGTCCCCCTCATGGCGGGCGGCGGCATGTTTGAAACCGGTGCCGGCGGGAGCGCGCCCAAGCAAGTGCAGCAATTCCTTTCGGAGAACTATCTTCGCTGGGATTCCCTCGGGGAATATTTCGCGATTGCCGCATCCTTGGAGCAAGTGGGAACGTCCAAGGCGAAGGTCTTGGCGATGACTTTGGACCGTGCAAATGAAAGGATTCTCGACAACAACCGCACCCCGGAGCGCAAACTCGGCGGACTCGACAACCGCGGTTCCCACTTCTACTTGGCGCTTTACTGGGCCGAGGAACTTTCCAAGCAGACGGAGGATTCCGAGATTGCGGACAAATTCGCTCCCGTCGCCGAGGAGTTGGCAAAGCGCGAGTCGGAAATTGTCCATGCTCTGGCGGATGCGCAAGGCGTCCCCGTCGACGTCGGCGGTTACTACGTCATGAACCCGGAGCTTCTCCAAAAATGGATGCGCCCGGTGGAGGCTTTCAATAAAATTGTCGACGGAATCTGACAGGTTCCGGGGCGAGGTTTTCGAGAGGCTTCCGATGCGACATTTTTCATTCAAGCCGCGAGGCGTCTGTGCCAAAGAGATTTCCTTTGCCATTGAGAACGGGAATCTTCACCACGTCCAATTCGTCGGAGGTTGTCCGGGGAACACCCTCGCCCTGTCGAAACTCCTCGATGGGACTTCCGCAGCCCGTGCCGTGAAAATTCTGAAGGGAAACCCCTGCGGCGACAAGAAGACCTCTTGTGCGGACCAGCTCGCTTGCGGCATCGAAAGGGCGTTGTCGGAATCATCCCAAAATTCGGAGGGCGGCGTATGAAAAATCCGGCCGGGCTTTCCCTCCGGGAGGCGACCCTCCAGGATGCGGAGAGGCTTCTTGAAATCTATCGGTACTACGTGGAACGGACGGCGATTTCCTTCGAATGCGCCGTGCCTTCTCCCGAGGAATTCCGGGAGAGGATGCGCCGCGTTCTCCAAAAGTATCCGTATATCGTCGCGGAACGGGACGGAAGGATTGTCGGATACGCTTACGCCGGGGCTTTTGTCGGCAGGGAGGCTTACGACTACTCGGTGGAGACGACGATTTACCTGGATGCGGGCGAGCGGCATCGCGGCTTGGGGAAAAGGCTTTATCTCGCCCTTGAAGAAATCTTGAAGCGCATGCATGTCTTGAATTTGAACGCCTGCATCGGCTACCCCGTGGAAGACGATGAATTCTTGACGAAGAACAGCGCGCAGTTCCACGAACATCTCGGTTTCAGGATGGTTGGGAAATTTCACGGCAGCGGCTACAAGTTCGGAAAGTGGTACGACATGATCTGGATGGAAAAGCTCTTGGGTGCGCATCCGTTGAATCCGCCGAAGCGCCGGAACTTTGGCGAAATCCGGGAGGAACTTCCGGGGATTTTTTCCAAAGTACTCGGAGGATGCCGGGATGCAGAAAGTTGAAGCCGTCATCCGCGAAAGGTCGCCGTTCTTGAAGCGGGATTCGGCGGTGTTCCTGGAACTGTTGACTTTTTTCGGGGAATCTTCGAAGGTCGTTTCGAATTTGCAAGACCTGCGGGACTTCTTGCTGCCGAAAAGGCTTTACAAGGTGGTCCGAGTCCGCAGCGATTCCCTGGTGAAGTGCGCCTACGCCCTTGTCGACGATCACCCGGAAGTCACGGGCGCGCTCGGCATGCTCCGCTATTACAAATCCCCGGGGGAAATGCCCTGGGTCGATTTGGAAAGGGCGGAGAACGTCCTTTCGGATGCGCTGATGATGGACGTTTACGCCTGGAAGCCCGACGCGTTCCGGGCTTTTGAAAACGCGGGAGTCGAAAGTTACGAATTGACGGCGATTCTCGCCATGCCGTTCTGACGGGTGGCGGACGGTTTTCTATTTTCTTCGCATGAAAGTTTTCCGTGGAATCTTGCTTTGCTTTTGCATCGCGCCCATGGCCTTCGCTGCCGAAGACCCTCGCTTTGAACAGGGCGCGAGGTTCGAATCTGCCGGGCAATATGAAAAGGCCCTGGGGGAATACCGCTCCATCCTGGCTTCTGAGCCGCACAACGCCAAGGCTTTTTACGCTGCGGGTTCAGTCCGTTTTAAGATGAAGGATTACAAGGGGGCTGTCGCCAATTACCGCTTGGCGTACAAATTCAACCCTCAAATGCTCGAAGCGTACGAGAGCGCAGCCAAGGCGCTTGAAAAACTCGGCGACAGGGAGGGCGCGGCGGCCGAAAGGAAAAAGAGCCCGTCGTCGGCATCAAAACCTGAACCGCCGAAGTCCGCAGTCGAGTCCTCTCCGTCGAACTCGAAGTACTCTTACACCTCCGCGGCATTCGTCAAAGCCAAGCAGGCGTTCCAAGCGAAGGAATACAAGACGGCCTGTTCTGCGGCCAGGGAAGTCCTCTTGCAAGAACCGGGGAATCCGGGGGCTTACTATTACGCGGGGGCTGGACGCTATGAACTCGGCGAATGGGACAAGGCGGAATACAACTTGAAGCGGGCTTTCGATTATCCGGAGCTCGGCTACAACGCGCACTATTACCTTTCGCTCATTTACAAGCGTCAGGGCAAGAGGGACGCGGAGCGGTCGGAACTGGAATCTTACGTGAAGCTCTCCAAGAACGAAGCCGCCGTGGGAAAGGCCAAGGAGCGCATCGCGGAATTGTCGTCGGAACGCCCTGTCGCGGATTCCTCCGGGAAAAAGATTCCGGAGACTTCGGCCGCTGTCGAAGAAAAGCCTTCTCTCCCAGAGCAGCCCAAGCCGCAACCGAAACCGTCCAAGCCTTCGAAACCGGTCGCTCCGACTTTCGAATCGGCGAACGACGCTTTTCGCCAAGGCGATTACACGACAGCCCTTTCCCAATACCAATCTCTCCAAAAGAAGACCCGCGACGAAAATGCGAAGGCTTACTTGTTGCTGCAAATCGGCAACGTTTACCGCGCCCGCCGGGACTTCCGTTCCGCCGTCGCCCGTTATCGGGAATCGGTCGAGCTTTACCCCGGCTCCGAATGGGCGTTAGAAGCGCAACGCGCCTGGGAAGATGCCGTGTGGCAAGAAAAGAATGCGGGAAAGCTGCCCCGTTAGCGGATTAGTCCGCTTCGAGCAGCAGCCCTTTCAAGTATAGGCCTTCCGGGAACGACGTCTTGACGGGATGGTCCGAGGGCTGCCCGAACCGCCCGATGATTTGCACGTCCCTTCGGGCGTCTGCAGCGGCGTCCGCGACGAT
The DNA here is from genome assembly GCA_964501065.1 of uncultured Fibrobacter sp. GTDB lineage: Bacteria > Fibrobacterota > Fibrobacteria > Fibrobacterales > Fibrobacteraceae > Hallerella. The sequence goes on from CAZCRF010000024.1 coordinate 6,108, forward strand.
TTTTTGGAACAGGTTCGCTTCCATGAGGCCGGAACAGCTGAAAGTTGCGAGCATCCCGTGCGGCGAAAGGAGCTTCAGGGCGAGCAGGTTGATGTCCTTGTAACCGCGCGCGCCCTTTTCCAAATGCGATTTGCTTTCGATGAATTTTGGAGGATCCAGGACGATGAGGTCGAAGGTCTTTCGGCTGTCCCGGCATTTGCGCAGATAGGCGAAAACGTCCGCTTCGAGCAATTCCACGCGGGATTCTTCGAAGCCGTTCCTTTGGACTAAGCGCGCGGCGATGGTAAGGGCTTCCCGGGAGACGTCGACTTCCGTTACGTGCTCTGCCCCGTTCCTTAACGCAAAGAGACCGAACCCGCCCGTATAAGAAAAGCAGTTCAGCACGCGTTTCCCCGTGGCGAATTTCCCGACGGCCGCGCGGGCGTCCCGCTGGTCCAAGTAATAACCGGTCTTGTGGCCGTTCCAGACGTCGACTTCGAAGGCGATGCCGTTCTCCCACATCTCCACGGGCATCTCGGGGACAGTGCCGAAGACGGCTTCCTTGCGGAGGGGGAGGCCTTCCTTTTTGCGGACTTCCGAATCGGAGCGTTCGAGGATTCCCCGCGGACGGAGCTTTTCCGCCAAGACTTCGTACAATTCGCACCGGAACTTTTCCGCCCCGGCGGAGAGGATTTCCACCGAGAGGATGTCCGCATATTTGTCGACGATGCAGCCCGGGATTCCGTCGTTCTCCGCGTTCACCAGCCGGAATGCGGATTTCGGGTCGAGGATGTCGAAACCTCGGATCTTCCTGCAAGCGATGGCGTTGTCGATTCGACGGGCGAGAAAGTCCTTGTCGACGGACTCCCGCTCAAAAGTCCAGAACCTGGCGCGAATCTGGGAATTCGGCGAATAGGCGGCGACGCCGAGGAACTCCCCGTTGATTGTTCGGACTTCGACAGAGTCGCCCGGGAGCGGATTGCCGACGACGCGTGAAACCGCGCCGCTGAAAATCCAAGGGTGGCGTTGTTTGGCGGACTTTTCCCTGCCCGCGGAAAGGATGAGCTGCGGCACTTGCATCAAAGGGTGTCCTGGAATCGATGGAAGCTGTCGAGAAGTTCCGCGTAGGAATCGGCGGCGTCCAACTGGGGAAATTTTCCCGTGACGTTCTTGGGGGCGAACAGGAACGACCCCTTGTCCGCTTCGAGGAGCATCCCCGTGTCGTTGAAGGAATCCCCTGCGGAAAAGACCTTGAAGTGAAGCGCGTGTAGAGCTTCGACCGTTTTCCTCTTCTGGTCTTGCAAGCGCAGCCGGTAGCCGGTGACGAAACCGTCCTCCACGACCAAGTTGTGGCAGAAGATGGTGGGGAAGCCCATTTTTTTCACGAGCGGATAGGCGAATTCCTGGAATGTGTCCGAAAGGATGATGACTTGGGCTTCGCTTCGGAGCGTCGCCAAGAATTCGGAAGCGCCGTCAAGCAGCGGGAGCGATCCGATGATTTTCTGGATGTCGGCGAGTTTCAGGTGTTCGCGGGCGAGGATTTTTAAACGCCCTTGCATCAGTTCATCGTAATCCTGGATGTCCCGGGTTGTCAGCCGGAGCTCCGGGATGCCCGTCTTTTCGGCGACGGCGATCCAAATTTCCGGGGTCAGAACACCTTCCATGTCGAGGGTGACGATACATTGCTTTGTAAACATAGGCCTAACTTATTGGAGGAGACGATCGTTCAAGATTTCTTGAATTTCGTCCGGAGTGACGATGTAGCGATTGCGGCAAAATTCGCAGACCAGTTCGATGTTCTCCCCGTCCTGGACCAGCTCTTGCAAATCCCCGGTGGGGATGCTCGCCAAGGTCGAAAGGGTGCGCACCTTGCTGCACGGGCAGTAGGGCCGCGGAGTGATTTCCCGGACGATGGTCACCGGGTAATCCCCGGCGATGTCCGCCATGAGGGCGTCCAAGTTGTACTTTTTCCCGTCGAAGTATTCCGAAAGGGCGGGGAGCTTCGCCACTTGGCGTTCCAACGCGGAAAGCTCTTCGTTTGAAATATCGGCGAAAGGTTCGAGATAAAAGCCAATCGCGTAATCGAGGGCGGAGGGGTTCTCCTTGTTCAATCGGGCTTCGATTCCCACGGCGGAACGCGTCTGTGCCGACTGGAGCATGAAAACGGAGAGGTTTCGCCCCATGCTTTCGGAAACGGCTTCGACGATGCTTTCGTTCGCCCGTTTGCCCTTTTCGTCCAAGGTGACGACTTCGAACCTTTGGGGGGAAAGGGCCGGTTCGTATTTCTTGTTGTTCTGGATTTCATCCTGGGGAATCATGGCGCGGACAAGCCCCATGGGAGTGGAATCCGCTTCTGCGAACGTGATGTCCCCGTCGAAAGTCACCTTGACGCAGACCGTCCCCGCGAACTTCAATCCGGATGACAGAATGAGCGACGCGAGGGAGGTTTCGGCGAGGAGCTTGAGCGCTTCCGAAGAAGCTCCGTGCTTTTTGCCGATTTCTTCCGCCCCGCGCGTCATATCCACCAAGACAAGCCGAAAGGGAACGTGTTTTCCCGTGGCTCGAATCAAGCGATCCTGTGTTGAAAATTCCATGCCGCAAATATAGGAAATTGCTCCCGGGAGTTCCTTTTTCCGGCGGAATTTCTACTTTGCTTCCATGTTCAAAAGAATCTTGCCCCTTCTCGTTTTCGCCCCTTTATTCGCCGTGGCCGGGACGCATTCCCTTTTTCACAACCCGGACATTTCGACGGAATATTCCCCCTTGTTGCAAGAAAAGAACGCACGCAACGACTCCCTGCTCCCCGCTCTCGACGGAGACAAGGCCCTGGCCGAGCTTTTGCGGAAGAACCCTTCCTTTTGGAGCCTCGAACGCTTGGACAAGGAGGGCGAGATGCTCACGCGCCTGAAAGCGAAAATCGTCTATATAGACGGGATTCGGGAAGAGGCGTATTGCAAGCTCGACAAGGAGACGTCAAAAGCCGGGGAATGGAACTTGGAAATCGGCGTGGACTTCGTCAGTGCGGCGTCGAATACGGTGGGCATCCACGTGCAGCAGTGCCTGAACATGGTCCGGGACGAGCTTGGCTACTTGGTGAAGAAGGGCGACAAGGTGATAGAAGTGCCCCCGCGAAAGGTCATGGAAAAAATCAAGGAAGTGGAAATCCCGGCGGTCATCGACATCGATTTGCAGCAAAAGCTTCTGGCGGCGCACGAAGAAGTGAATCGGACGGGGAACTGTCCCAAGGGCATCGAAAGTTACCTCATTCTGCGCGACGTCTGGAATCAGGTGAAGGACGAGAAAATGGACATCGTGACGATTAACGATAAATTAAACGCCGAAATGAACGGCGGACACAGCATCAAGACCTGCGCCTTCAGCACGGAATGGAACCGGCGTTACCAAGGGAATGCGACATTCGCCTGCGACATCGACGCGGAAATCTGCGATTACGAAGACTCCGACGACGGCAAGACCGCCTGGGTTTGGAATTTCGACGAGAACCGTTTCGAATACAAGCGGAAAAAGTTCCTCTTCATCCCCTACGGGGCAAAAAGCATCCACGACGGCGGAACGATGATGGATTTGCGCCTTATCCGGCTGTCGACGACCCTTTTCCTGGAGGGCTTTTTGAACGAGAAGGGCGAACCGGTCACTCTCGGGCTTGTGATTTTGCCGAACGAGGAGGACGAATACGAGGAATACGACGATTCCGACTCGGATGAATTCGAGTACGAAGAATGATTTCGGCTTCGGCCGCTCAGCACGACGCCCCTTGACAGAAAAGCGTGCAAGCCGAATCCTGCGGTCTACCTGCCGTAGGCATGTCCGAAAGCTTGCTTTCGGACATTGGTGAGGCGCAGCAGTGTCCACAATCGTCATTCTGAGCGACAGCGAAGAATCCAGGAACAGTAAAGGGATGTTTCGCTCCTGCCATTCGGCAGGCGGGTCGCTAGCTATGTTATACGCACGTTCGCGACTTCATTCTCTTCGTTCATCCTGTCGCTCATGCAACATGACGGCGCACCCCTTGCCCGTCAATTCACCACTCACTCCTCATTCCTCATTGCACACCGCTCATTGAACCGCTACTCACTATTCACTAACCACTATTCACTAACCACCAACTCCTAACCCCTCTTCCCCAACTCCTAATTCCGAAGGACAGGATTTAACTATCTTTGGCGCACATCTTCCGTTAGGAGATTGAAAAGATATGCGAATTTACAGCTGGAACGTGAACGGCATCCGGGCTGCTGTCAAGAACGGTTTTGTCGATTGGTTCAATGAAGTGAAACCCGAAGTGCTTTGCCTGCAGGAGACGCGCGTGGAATCTGACCGTGTCCCCGAAGAGCTTTCTGCGTTGGAAGGCTACTTCTGCTATTGGAATTCCAGCCAAAAGAAGAAAGGCGCGAACGGTTCCGCCATCTTGAGCCAGATAGAACCGGATGCCGTGGAATACGGCTTCGGCACGGACGAATTTGACGGCGACGGTCGGGTTGTGCAACTGGTCTTCCCGGATTGGGTGCTGAATTCGATTTACTTTCCGAACGGCAATTCGGGGGAAGACGGCATCGACTACAAGCTCCGTTTTTACGACGCCTTCTTGGAAAACAGCCTCGCATGGCTTCGACGCGGGCGGCACGTGGTGACTTTGGGCGATTACAACACGGCTCATTTGGATTTGGACGTGGCGAGTCCGCAAGAGGCTGGCGAGGAGAGCGGCTTCCTTCCCGTGGAACGCGCTTGGATTGACAAATACGTTTCGGCTGGGTTCGACGATGCGTTCCGGCTGGTTCACCCGAACATGTCCGGCGTTTACACCTGGTGGCCGAATAAGTCCGATGCGCGAGAACGCAACGAGGGAATGCGCGTGGATTATGCTTTTGTCGATTCCGGGATTTCGCAGAATGTGGCGGATGCGCAAATTTACACGCAAATCCAAGGTTCCGACCATTGCCCGACAAGCGTCGATTTGGACTTGCCCTTTCCGCCTATCGTGAAGGCCGAATCCGCAGGGTCGGAGCGCAGCACGCGGAAGAATCCCGTCGTCTGACGGGGTTCAGTAGAAGTGTTGCACCTCTTGTAGCGTACCGAAAAGTTCGTTCCCGATTTCGAACCGAGCCTTGATGTGGGAGTGCAAATCGCGGAATTCCTTCTCCGTCGCCAAATTCAAGGCGTGCAAGTTCTTGTGCATGTTCGAGATGAAGCCCGAGATGAAAGCCCCGCTCTTTTTCGTTTCCATTTCGGAATCCATCCCCTGGAGCTCCTTGTCCGTCTCCAGTCGGGAGAGCAGGTAACGGGTGGTCGACTGCAGCTCGCTCAAAAAATAGACCAACAGCAGTTCTTCTTGCAGAATGCCCCGGGGGTTTTCCGAAGAGTAACGCCCGATTTTTTCAATTTTTCCGAAAAATGTGGATGCCTGGGCGTATTCGAGGCAGGCTTCGAGGGATGTTTCGCAGACGTTCACCTTTTCGCCGATTTCGGCGAACCATTTCTTCCTGTCTTTGACGGGGTTCTGGGTGATGACGGGGGACAGCGCGCTGAAGGCGTAAAAGACTTCCTCGTAGCGGCGGTTGCGCATGCGGCAGTTGAAAGCCCGATTGCGGACGGTTTCGTCTTCGACGGGATGGGAAAGGGTCATCATCATAGGCGGGTCACCTCGCGGACTCCGGAAATTTTTCGGATGGATTCGATTAGGCGGTCTAACAGGTCGCGACGGGCGATGCGGAAGCTGAGGCGGACGCGCCCGGACTTTTTTCCGGAGACGACGCTCATGCGTTCGATGAAAATTTTCGCCTTGGCGGTCTCGTCGAGGATGTCCGCCGTGATGCCCTTGCGGTCGTCCGTCTCGATTTTCAGGTGGACGTGGAATTCTTGCAGGGAGTCCCGATTCCATTCCATCGAAATGCGGCGGCTTTCCGGAATCTTCTCGAGAGACGGGCAGTTCTTGCGGTGAACTTCGATGCCGTGCTTCGGGATGAGCGCACCGACTATCGGCTCGCCGGGAATGGGGGAGCAGCACGTGGCGAAATGGATGAGCAGGCTGGATTCGTTGCCGACTTCGACGGGTAGCTGCGATTCGTCGGCTTGGTCCGTGACGAACAGCTTGACGGGGGATTCGGGATCCGCATCCCGGAATTTTTCCGGGTGAATCTTCTGGATGAACTTTTCGAGTTCGGAAAGGGACAAGTTCCCCTGTCCGAGCAAATCGTAAAATCCTTCAATCTTGTCTACGCCGAAAAAGGCGCAGATGTCTTCGGGCTTCGGCTGCTCCTCGGGCTTCTGGATTTTGAACACGCGGAGTTCGCGTTCCCACAGTTCCTTGCCGAGAATCTGGGCTTCCTTGGAAATGCTGGTCTTCATCCAATGGCGCAGTTCCTGCTTCGCCTTTTCCGTCCGTACGATTTCCAGCCATTCGGGCAGAGGGTTCTGGTTGTGGCTGGTGAGGACTTGGATGGTTGCGCCGTTCGGTACGGCGGTCGTCGCGCTGATGACGTTTCCGTTGATTCTCGCCCCGACGCAGTGAAGCCCCAGTTCCGTGTGGACGGCGAACGCGAAGTCGATGACGGTGCTCCCTTCCGGCAGTTCAAAGGAATCCCCCTTCGGCGTGAAGACGGTGACGCCTTCGTTCTTCAAATCGACCCGCAAGAAGTTCAGGTATTCGACGGTGTCCGGGATTTCCGCCTGGAGCTTGGCCAGGCGATCGAGCCATTCCAGCTCCTCGCCGCTGCGCTGGGTTTCCAATTTGTACGCCCAATGCGCCGCAAAGCCCTTTTCCGCAGTCAGGTCCATGTCCTTGGTGCGGATTTGGACTTCGACCATCTTGTTCTCCGGCCCGATGACCGTCGTGTGGATGCTCTGGTACAGGTTCGGCTTGGGAGTCGCGATGTAATCCTTGAAAAGGCCTTGGAGAGGCGTCCACAGGTTGTGCACGTAGCCCAGCGCGAGATAGCATTCGGAAATGGTCTCCACGATGATGCGCACGGCGAAGATGTCGAAAATCTCGTCCAAGGAGCAGTGGCGGCTCTGCATTTTCCCGTAAATGCTGTAAATGTTCTTGGTGCGCCCCGAAATCGTGCAGTCGAAGTCCTCGAGCGCCATTTTGATTTGGAGCGGCCCGATGACGGATTTGACGTAGCGCTCCCGTTCTTCTTTCGTGGAAAGCAAGTGGTCGACGATTTTCTTGTATTCGATGGGGTTCAGGTATTTGAACGCCAGGTCTTCCAGTTCGGATTTGAGCTGGTACAGACCGAACCTGTGGGTGAGCGGCGTGTAGATGTCGAGGGTCTCTTGGGCGATGGCCTTTCGCTTCTCGGGCTTCATGTATTGGAGAGTCCGCATGTTGTGCAGGCGGTCCGCAATCTTGATCATGATGACGCGCGGATCCTTGGCCATCGCGTTGATGAACTTCCTGTAGGTCTCCGCCTTTTGCTCGACCTTGTTCCCTTGCTTCTGGGCGGCGGAAATCTTGGTGACGGCATCGACCATGAACGCCGTGTCCTCGCCGAACCTCTCCTTGATTTCGGAAAGGGTGTGCGGCGTGTCTTCGACGACGTCGTGCAAAAGTCCCGCCAAAACGGACGTCGTGTCTAGCTTCATGTCGGCGATGATTTTCGCGACTTCATAAGGGTGCTCCGTGTAAGGCATGCCGCTTTTGCGGAACTGCCCCTTGTGGGCTTCCGCGATGAAGGCGACGGCGTTGCGGAGCTTCTGCTCGTCCAAGGCGGGGTTTTTCTTCAAGAGCACGTGGACGATGTGCTCTTGAGTGGGCTGTAGAGGTTGTGGATTGTCCGTTGCCATGCTTCAAATTTATCAAAAAACGATGGATTGTGTCGAGATTTGTCCGTTTGGAATATTTCAATTGGCACAGCTTCGCGCTTCACGGGTGACAGTCCAAAATCCTTTCTGTCGGATTGGTCGGCTTTTTGTCCGGATTCATTCGGAATCAGGTGGGAAATTTTTACTTTTGGCGCATGAAATTTTCCCGTCTGGTGAATCGTGTCGCCGCTTGTGCTGCCGTTTTGGCCGGGAGCGTTTTTGCCGACATCTTCGATATGAACGGGCTTTCCCATTTGGCATACGGCCCGAATCTTTCCCTGTCCGTGGCGGGAAACACTCCCATTGTGTGGGGGCAGTGGCTGCACCAAGAGGTCAACACTCTTTCTTTCAATTGGATTGAACCTTTGCGCGATTTGCCCTATGGCAATCCGTTGGAGGCGGATGGCGCTTTTTTGCGCGCTTCGGTGGATTTGGAAGTCTCCCCGTTTTATGGGGGCTTTCGGCTGGGGCTGGGCGGGCGGCCTTTCAAGATGAATCCGCAGGTGGAAGCGCGGTTCCTTTACGAGCATTACACCTACTTCAAGTCCAACGTCGAGATGACTTTGGCCAGCAATGCGGAAAATGGGAACGTGGCGGATTCTTGGAATGCGGATTGGATTGTCGATCGCGTCTTCACTTCTGATGCAGCGGTCGATTTCATGCAGAATTTCGCCTTTTACTTTGATTTGGAGTATGGTTTCGGGCAAAACGCCATTTTGGGAGTGGGGCTGCACTTCACGTTGGTGGACATCAGTACGCAGTTCGAAGGGAAGAGCTTTGATTACCGGCGGAACATCCCCGTCTTCAGCCGGGATTTCATCATCGACTTGATTGCTTACGCCCGGATTCCCCTTTCGGAGCATTGGGCCGTTGCCGCATACCTCAACCAATACAATACGGGCAATTCCCGTTCCGCGAGCGGCTCCTATTTGAAAGAACCTCTGAGTTACACTATCTCCCTGGTGGGGCCGTCGCTTCGATTCGGCGAAGGTTCCAAAAACTGCCTGACTCTCCTCGGGGGATTCTGGATTCGCGAAAAGAAACGCTTTTACAGCGGACGGACTTCTCAGCAAATTTTAGTGCATTTGCAGTATCAGCGGGATTTTGGATTCCCCGTCAAGCCCGTTCCAAAGGGGTGATGGGGAGGGGGAATCCTTTTCCGTCTTTTCAAAATTTGCCCGGGGCCGGGCTTTGGGCAAAATTCGCCTCGCGGTCCGGACCCAGAGTACGCCGGAATCGTTCGCCCCGCGGACGTCGATGATGGTCGGGAGCCGAATGCCGTCGTAATCGCCCCAAGAATGAATGGATAATGTACGGGTCTCCGAGCGTGGGCCGAACATGGAAAGGGTGTCCGGTTGCGAGGAACTGTTCGGCTTCAAACGGAACCATGCCTGCGATTTGGCTGTGTAGAGAGAGGAGGAATCGCTGTGGGAGCTGTCTTGGCAAAGAAAAGCGCCTTGGGACAACAATTCGAGATCGTCCCATTTGACGGGGCTTTCTCCGATGTTTTCCTTGAGGTGGTGCATGGCCATTTGCCTGGGGATTCTCCCGGGGAGGTATTCCAAGTAGCGGAAGTCCGGCGAGGAGACGTAGCGGAAGGAACGCTTCCCGGAAAGGGTGATGTCGAAGGTGTCCGCGATTCCCGGCAAGTGCTGCCATATCAAATCGAAGCGGACCGAGAGGTTCTCCCGGTTGACAAAACGGCCTTCTGCGGAAACGACTGCGGCCGAGGAAATAAGGGCGCGGGGGCATTCTTCGGCCAGGGAAAGAACGGCGCAGATTCCCAAAGGAAGAAGAATTTTGGACAGGAGCGTCTTCATATGGACGCAAATTTAGTCAATCAGACGGCTTGTGACAGGGATGCCGCTTCGTCTGCATTTTCATCTACGGTGGGGAAGAAGTGGGCGTCCCCGAAAAGCCGTTGCCTGGATTCCCGCATTTCCTCTGTGTCGGAGACGGCTTCGAGGCTTCCCACTTTGACGGCTTCTTCGTAGAGGTGGATTTTGAATTCAATCTTGTTCTGGATTTTTTGGAGGTCCTTCATTTTCTGCTCGGTGATCAACCGCCGCCTGCGGAACAGGGCGAGCCTTTTGGAGAGAGTCGCTGTACCATTTGATGTACAGGCGGATTTCCTTGATGGGCATTCCCGTCGCTTTGAGGCATTCAATCATGGAAAGCCAGGCGATGTCGCTGTCCGTGTACACGCGCATCCCCGAATCCGATTTTTTGACGAATGGGAGCAGGCCTTCTTTTTCGTAATAACGAAGAGTGTAGGCGGAAAGCCCGGTCTTTTGGGCGACTTGACCGATGGAGTAAGACAAAAAGAACCTCTTTCTTGGAATGTTCGATGCATTTAAATTAAATAAAAAAGAGAGCTTTGATAAAGTCATGCGTCGAAAAAAGCCCTTTCCCTTTCACGAGAAATTCGGAATATGGCGAAACCGAAAAGTCGGAAAGAAAAAGGGCTTTGAAGAAGGCTTTTGGCTTGGACTGGCGCATTAGATTTCTTCGACGGCGGCTTCCGCGGAATCTTCCGTCGAGGAGAGAATTTCGTCTTCGGAAATGTCGAACATCTTCACGTCTTTCATCTTTTCGCGAATCTTCGCTTCGATTTCGGCGCAGATTTCCGGGTTGTTCTTGAGGAATAGGCGCGTACTTTCCCTGCCCTGTCCGATCCGTTCGCCGTTATAGGAGAACCAGGAACCGCTCTTTTCGATAACGTCGAGTTCCACGCCCAAGTCCAGAATGCTCGCTTCGCGGGAAATGCCTTGACCGTAGAGAATGTCGAATTCGCATTGGGTGAAAGGGGCGGCGACCTTGTTCTTGACCACTTTGACGCGGGTGCGGTTGCCGATGACTTCGTCCCCGTTCTTGATTTGGGCGATGCGGCGGATGTCTAAACGTTGGGACGCGTAGAACTTCAACGCGTTTCCGCCGGTTGTCGTTTCGGGGTTGCCGAACATGATGCCGATTTTCATGCGGAGCTGGTTGATGAAAATCATGCAGGTGTTGGATTTGGAAAGGATGCCGGTGAGCTTCCGCAAGGCTTGGGACATGAGGCGGGCTTGGAGTCCCACGTGGTTGTCTCCCATTTCCCCGTTGATTTCCGCTTGGGGGACGAGGGCCGCGACCGAATCGATGACGATGATGTCGATGGCGCCCGATCGGACCAAGGTCTCGGCGATGTCGAGCGCCTGTTCGCCCGTGTCCGGCTGGGAAACGAGTAGCTGGTCGATGTCAATGCCCAAGTGGCGCGCGTAAACGGGGTCGAAGGCGTGTTCCGCGTCGATGAAGGCGGCGACGCCGCCTTGCTTTTGGGCTTCGGCGATGGCGTGAAGGGAAAGGGTTGTCTTGCCGGAGGATTCCGGGCCGTAGATTTCGATGATGCGGCCGCGGGGGAAGCCGCCGACTCCGAGGGCCATGTCCAGTTGGATGCAGCCCGATGGGATGACGGGGATGTTCTGTTCCGGTTGGCCTCCCAATGTCATGATGGAACCCTTGCCGAAATTCTTTTCAATCTGGGCGATGGCGGCTTCGACCGCCTTGGCTTTTTCGCCGGAAAGGGGCTTGTTCAGGGTGGGGGCTGAGGATTTTTTAGCCATTTGATTCTCCGATTTGGAATTTGTTCTTGTTGAATATAGAAATTACTGCTCTTTTGTGCAAGTGCTTTTTTGTTTATTTGAACACAAAATGGCACGTCGCAGGGCATCCAGTACGGTAAAGACGCTTTTTTCGCGGATTTGTTCCCGGTTTCCCGAAAATTTTTTGCAAAAGATAAAGGTTTCCTTTGGGGAGGCGACGCCCATCCAGACGAGTCCGACCGGCTTTTCCCGCGTCCCGCCGCCGGGGCCCGCTATTCCGGTGGTTGAAACGGCCCAATCCGAGTTGTAAAGCTTTCTTGCGCCTTCGGCCATGGCTGCGGCCGTTTCCCGGCTGACCGCCCCGAATGAGTCCAAGGTTTGGGGCGGGACTTTCAAAATATCTTCCTTCGCTTCGTTCCAATAGGTGCAGACGCCGCCCTTGAAGACGTCGCTTGCGCCGGGGATGTTCACCATTTCGCTTGCGACCATCCCGCCGGTGCAGGATTCCGCCGTTGACAGGGTCTCCTTCCGCTTCCGGAGCAGTTCCACGACCGTTTCGAGAAGGTTCTTGCCGTCTGTGGAAACGACGCAGAGCTTGTCGTCCAAGGCTTCCACCAGGAGACGCTCCGCCGTTTCGAGGTCTTCCGGGGATTTTCGCGTGTAGGTGCGGAAGACGATGCCGTCCCGGACGGGAAGGCTGGACCAGGAGACGTCTGGGGGGAGCTTCACGTGGGAAAACATCTCGGCCATCTCCGATTCGAAGATTCCGCAAAGGCGCAGCTCCTTGGAGAAAAAGGGGAGGCTTTTGGCGGAGAGGAACGGGACGATGTGGCGCGAGAACATCGCTTGGGCTTCGGAGGGGACCCCGGGAATGGCGAAGAGGGTGACGGAACCGCTTGAAATGCGGAATCCGGGAGCCGTGCCCTCGGGGTTGTCCAAAACGGTCGCCCCTTGCGGAAAGCAAGCCTGGATGCGGTTGGATCCGGAGTATTTGAAGCCGCGGCTTTCGATGAAATCCCGGATGGGCTGCAACCATTCTTCGCGGAATTCCAGTGGACGGTGGAGCGTCTTGGCGACGATTTCGCGCGTTTTGTCGTCTTCCGTCGGGCCCAGGCCGCCGCCGAGAATCACCGTTTGTACGCCCGTCTTCAGGAGCATTTCCCAGGTCGAGTCCCAAGCTTCGGCTTCGTCCGGCAAGGTGATTTCGCAAGAGACTTCAAATCCCATGTCGCGAAGCTGCCCGGCCATCCAGTGGGCGTTCGTGTTGAGGGTGAACCCTTGGGTCAGTTCCGTGCCGAGATTCACGAGTGCAATCTTTCCGTTTTCCATTTTGTTTCCTCGATGTGCAAGATAGCAATTGGGTTTGACAAAAGCTGTCTGTTCCTTGTCGCGGGGGGCTTGCTGGAAATTCTCCCCCAAGCGGTTTTCGGCGAAGTTTTTCCGGATGAACGCCGTTCCCGTGCGTTTTTGGATAAAGTGTATTCAAATGGCGTTCATTTCCGAACGGTTTCATGCGATGTCGTTCCGAATGATGTCCGGAACGCTTTTCGCCGACAGTCCATCGAGGGGGCGGGCTTCCCTGCGTGCGAATCCCTGGTGAAGTACGGGGCGTTGCGGGGGAGTCCCCGCTCGAGGGGGTAGCGGAAGACCGCTTGCGGGCTGTAGCGAGGGGGAAACTTCCCCCGACCGGCTTTCGCAAGGATTCGGGCGGGACTGTGGGCGGGCGGATTTCAAATTTTTTATTATTTGGCGCGATGCGGGTTTCCCTTCCATTCCTTTTTCTCTTCGCGGCGTGCCTCTCATCCGCCGCGTGGGCTTTGGATGTCGAAGTCCCGGAAAATGTCCAAACCGGGCAAATCGCCGAAACGGGGAAGACGGGGGTGGAAAGCATCGATTCCCTGCAAACTTATGAGTGGGACGTGGAGACCTCGCACCGCTCCTTGGCGTTGACTCTCCTGTTCGGCATCTTCCCGGGCGGCGGGCATTATTACACGGGGCACTATATCCGCGGAGGATTCCTTTCGGCCGTGGAACTGGGCCTGGCCTATGAAGTCTTCGTGAACAAGCGGCTGCAGAAAGACCGCCGGTTCAAGCAGGCCCGGGAGTTTCAGGATTCCGTCTATCTTTATTCGAGGAAGATGCTCAAGAATCGCGACAGCCTTTCCTATTTTCAGGGAAAGCGCAATGAATATGCGGAAAAGATTCGCTCTTACAGCGACCACAAAATCGAAGAGGAGGATTTGCGCAAGTCGGAACTCGCTTGGCTTATCGGCGTCCATGTGTACGGCCTCTTTGACGCTTACGGGATTTGGGCGAACAACACCCGGGGGCACAGCGTGGAGCACAGGCCCGTGTCGGGGGCGCTTCTCCGTTCCCTGGTGCCGGGGTGGGGGCAAATCTACAACCGGGAATACGGCAAGGCGGGACTTTTGTACATGGGGCTGTTCGGCGCGTCCGTCAGCATCCATTCGCGGCAGAACGTGATTGAATATTATTTGGACAGGAAGCACGCCTTGGAAAAGGAGAATCCCTACCATGCGGACTTGGACGTCATCGACGAACAGATTCTCTATTTTCGAAAGAACCGGAACCAGTACATTTGGGGAATCGTCCTGATTTATCTGTATTCCATCGGGGACGCGGTCGTCGATGCGATGATGAGCGATTTCGACAGCCCGGCGCATTTTGTCCTAGGCCCGGATTTCAAGGGCGGGCTCGAAGCTTCCGTCTTGTTCGACTTCTGAGGTTCAGAATTTCAAACCGGGAGTTTCGCCCGCTTGCGTTTGACGATTGCGGTGGAGACGGACAGCAGGAACAGGGCGAGCGATGCGAGCCCGATGGCGAGGGAAGTGCGGACTGCCTCGGATTTGTATTCGAAGCGGACTGTCGACGTTCCGGCGGGGACGGCTACGGCGCGAAGTGTGCCGAATGCCTTGTACACCTTGGCCGGTTCGCCGTTGACGGTGGCGTTCCAGTAGCGGTGGTAGTTCCCCGAAGAGAGGAGAATAGCCGGCCTGTCTGCGGAAACTTGGTAGGTGAAATCGTCCATCTTCCGCTTTTCGACGATTTTCGCGTTTCCGCTCACGGAGTCCGACGGGGAAAAGCCTTCGGGGAGTTCGGAAAGGATGACGGTGCGCTTGTAGTCGAATCCCTTTTTCAACTCTTCGACGGCGGAGGAATCGTCCATCACGGAGATTTTCCCGTAGAGCCGTCCGTCTCCCCCTTGGCCGGGAACCCTTGCGAAGACGGTTCTTCCCTGGGCGTCGAACAGCACGTCGCCGATGTCCATCAAATCCAGGAAGGCGTTCTCTGCCGCGCCCTGGATGACCGGGTTCAAGTTGTAAAGGTAATTTTCGTCGTTCTGGCCGCCGCGGAACAGGCGGTAACTCGAAAGTTCGTTGTCGTGGAAGCCTTCCGCGTTGCGCAGCCCGTAGAGGGGGAATGAGTTCCCGCTCAGGGCTTGGTTCTGGGAAAGGGACAGTACGCGCGGACGGTTCAGCGTGTCGGGATGTTCCTGTTGGATGGCGCGGATGACGGGGTTCATCGGTTCGACGTAATTTTTCTCGGGGACAGTTTCGACGAACGGGAAGTCGATGCTGTAAAGTTCGATGGCGGCGACGGCGAAGACCGCGGCGGACTTTTTCAGGAGCGTGAGTCGGCTCGAGAAGATGAAGTAGACGGCGATGCTCGCGGCGACGGCGAGGAAGAAGCTCGGCAGGATCTTGGCCGCGGCGAACTGCATCACGGTCTCGTTCAGCGGCTTGAAGTAGGCGGCGGTCTCCGGGTCGAGGGTCAGCTCTTGCCCGGAAAGGAAGAAGAATCCGACTAGGAGGAACGGCAGGAAGATGGCGGAGAGCTCTAGTTTTGAAGAGCCTTGGAAGCGGAGGGAAAACGCCTTTGCGAATTCGTTCGGGGTGAACTTTTCGCCCCTGTCCAAAATGTTCAATACGCAAACGAGGGAAATCCCGTAGAGAATCGAGACGCAGAATCCGGGGACGCCCAGAAAGGAAAGCCAGCAGAATCTGGCGATGCACACGATGCCCAGCAGGATGAGGAACATCGAAAGCCCGGCTTTGAAGTTCCGCCGATTTGGGTTTTCCTTGAAGGCGTTGACGACGGGGATGGCCATCATCATCATCAACAGGGGAAGCCAGAACATGGCCATGCTCGGCGCGCGGAAGCTCTTCATGCCGGGAATCGTTTCGAACCAGAGGCGGAATAGCGGGGAATGCGCCCCCATCGCGTAGGAGAGTGCGACGGCCGCCCCGACGAACCAGAATGCGGCGACCCGGCGTTTCTTGGGGATGAAGAATCCCAGGAAGGCGAGGAAGGTGAGCACGATTCCCGCGCTGTCGTGGTTCAACTTGAACGGGTTGTGCCCCCAGTAAAAGGGCGAAGTGCGGATGCCTTCCCGTTGGATGTCCGCGTAAGAGACGTTGATGAAGGCGCTGCCGGAAAGTTCGGTCCCGTTTGCCCCGGTCTTTTGTTCGTAGACGTCGACTCCCAAAAAGCCGGGAATCAGCATGGAGGCGAGCTCTTCTTGGTGCAGGGACCAACTGGTCGCGTGGCCGTAGCTAGTCTTTTCGCCGGTCCCGCGAACCGATTCCGTCGTCGTGTAAAGGTAGGGCGGAATGATTTGGAATGCGGAAATGCCGAGCGCAAGGGCCAAGGCGAAAGCCGCCGCTCCAAGCCTTGCCGTCCGCTCCTTCGCCGAAGCGCGGAGCGCAATGGTTTCGAACAGGGCGTAAAATCCCGCCCCCCAAAGGAACAGGTAGGTCAATTGCAGGTGAGAGCCGAGAATCATCCACACGATGGACAGGACGAATGCGGCGAAGTATCCGACGGAACCCTCCCGGATGATTTTCCGGATGGAGAGAATCGCGAGCGGGGCGACGGCGAAGACCATCATCTTTCCGTCG
Source organism: uncultured Fibrobacter sp. (assembly GCA_964501065.1). Lineage (GTDB taxonomy): Bacteria > Fibrobacterota > Fibrobacteria > Fibrobacterales > Fibrobacteraceae > Hallerella. The sequence continues at coordinate 22,408 of CAZCRF010000024.1, forward strand.
TGCCCGCCGTAGACGTAAGAGAAATACTGTGGGGAGAATGTGTAGAGGAATCCGAAGAGCACGCCCAACGGATAGCTGCCCGTGAGGGACTTGGCGAGGGCAGTCGCGCAGAGGAACGCCGTCCATAAAATCAGGATGAACTTGAAGCCGACGGCGCGTGCCGGGTCTGTCAAGAATTCGACGAGGACCAAGGGGTGGTAGGCGTCGCCGAACAGGGCGTCCAGCGTGGGGACGCCGCCTAAACGGGAATCGTCCCATTCGGAGAGGATGAGGCTTTGCGCGCGGATGACCTTGCTCCCGATGCCGTTCAGCTGGTCGGAGTTGAGCATCAGCGTGCCGGAATCGAAGACGAAGCTGCGGAAGATGATGAGGAGGAAAACGAAAAAGGCGACGCCCAATCCGCTGAAAATGCCGATTTTCTTCAAGGTATCGTGTTGCATGTCTGCAAGGTAAAAAAAGACGCGCCACTTCGTGGCGCAGATTGAAGGTTTTGAATCGTTTCGGAGGCAATCCCGAATCTTGGGGGACGGAAGTCAATCCTCGGCGTTTTCGTCCAGGCTGCGGGATTGCACGATGTGGTAAATGGAAAAGAGGGACAGCAGGAAGACGACGACGATTCCTAGAACTTTGATGAACTTGCCCATAGATGTGACTCCTTTTTTTGAAAACAATTTATCTAAAAAAACGGGAAAAGGCAAGATTCTTTGAAATTTTCCGAGCTAGGGCAATTCCCCGCCCAGGGCTTCCATTTGAATCGGGAGGATTTCCCGGCACGCCTTTTCGCCGAGGGAAATCAGGGCGTCCAAATCCCGGCGGTCGAAGTCCGCGTGTTCCCCGGTCCCCTGGATTTCGATGAAGCTCTTCGCGTCGCGCATGACGATGTTCATGTCGACGTCGGCAGCGGAATCTTCGGCGTAGCAAAGGTCGAGCAGAGGCTCTCCCTTGACGATTCCCGCGGAGATGGCCGTGACGGCGTGCTTCAAAATTCGGGATTCCACACCGAGGGCCTTTTTGATTTTTTGGAGGGCTATCGAGAGGGCGACGAATCCGCCGATGATGCTCGCTGTGCGCGTCCCCCCGTCCGCTTCGATGACGTCGCAGTCGACGACCAGGGCGTTTTCGCCGAGGGCGTCCAAGTCCGCCGCCCCGCGGAGGGAGCGTCCGATCAGACGTTGGATTTCTTGCGTGCGGCCGCTTGCCCCCTTCCGTTCGCGGTCCACGCGTTTGGCGGTGCTTTGCGGGAGCAGGGAGTATTCGGCGGTGATCCAGCCCTTGCCCTTGCCTTTTAACCAGGCGGGGACTTCCGAAAGGAGCGTCGCGTTGCAGATGACGCGCGTGTTCCCCATTTCGACGAGGACGGAGCCGTCTGCGGAAGAGATGAATCCCGGGGTGAGCCGGACGGGACGGGTTTCGTCCGCTTGGCGATTGTCGATGCGTTGCATGGTGTACCTTCTTGGTTAAAAGATTAGAGTTTCCCGCCGAGTTCCCTCGGGTGGAAGGCCTTGTGCTCTTCGCGAATCATCTGGCCGTTGACGTGCGTGTAGATTTGCGTGGTGGTGACGCTCGCGTGCCCCAAAAGCTCCTGGAGGACGCGCAAGTCCATGCCGGCTTCGAGGCAGTGCGTGGCGAAGGAATGGCGGAACGTGTGCGGCGTGACGTGCTTGTCCAAGTGGGCCGTGTAACGCTGGATGAGCTTCCACGCCCCCATGCGGGACATCTTTTTCCCGTGAGAGTTCAGGATGACCGTGTTGGATTTCGGGGATAGGGCGAGCCTCGGACCTTCCATCCAAGCTTTGAGGTTCTTCTTCGCCTTTTCCCCCAACGGGACGAGCCTTTGCTTGTTGCCCTTTCCAATGGGAGTGATCCATTCGTTTTCGAAGTCGATGTCCCCGGGGCGGAGGGATAAGGCTTCCGCAATCCGAAGCCCTTCCGAATAGAGGAGCTCGAGCAGGGCCGTGTCGCGCTCCGGGCGTTTCGAAATTTCGAGAACCTTGTCGAAAACGCTTTCGATTTCTTCGCGGGTGAGACACTGGGGCAGATAATGCCCGATGCGCGGCGTCGCGAGCAGGCTTTCCGTCGAGTAGGGGAACGCCTTTTCCCGCAGAAGGAACTTGAGAAAGCCGCGCAGGCTTGAAAAATGCCTGGCGATGGAAGTGGGGCTGTAGTTCTCGTTGCCGGCGACTTCCATTAAAAATGCGTCCAAATCCTTCGGGGAGAGGTCGGAAATCCGGGAATTGCGGTTGTCCGCCCAATCGATGAAGTGGCGCAGGTCTTCCGCATAGCTTTGGATGGTGGCGGGGGAAAGGTTCCGTTCCACGCCCAAAAAGGAAAGGTAGGAATCCAGCCAGTCGCCGTTCGTCATCGGGAATCACTGCTTCTTGGTTAAGCTTCTGGGCGGAAGGCGGATGGCGAGTCCAACGTAGAGATTGTCCCATGCGCCGTCTTGCGCGTGAAACCAGCCGATGTCCATTGACACTAAATTCACGAGTTCGATGAATCCGCCCAAGTAAAGCGCGGGTTCCTTGTCGTCGAATACGTAAATGCAGCGCGGCCCCACGGAAAACTCAGATCCGAAGTTGAGTTCTCCTATGACCATCGGACTTACCGAAGAACTGTAAACCAGCCCGCCGTCGGAACCGTTGCTCATGTTGACTAGTGTCCACGCAACTCCCGCGCCTACGCTCAAGGCGGGGAACTCCGCCGGCGCCAATGTTATTTCCACGGCGATGTAGGGAAAAATGAATGTCGCGGAATCCGTTGCGGACGATGGGAGGTAACCGTAAATTTCTTCGAGGGTTTCATTGGATTCCATAAAGCTCACGTTGATGCCGAAAAGCATCTGGATGCCGAGAAAGTTTTCCGGGTTCGGCTGCTGGATTTCGTCGTCCGGTTCAGTGCGGCTCGACGGCTTTTCGCGATGGGATTTCTGCGAGGAATGAAAATCGTAGCCGAAATCGTAATCGGAGTAGGAATCGTTGTCGTAACTGGATTTGGGGGAGTGTTTCGTTTGGCTGCAGTAGTTGGATACATCGTCTCCCCAGGCCAGATGGCCGGAGATGCCTTTTTGGATTTCTCTCTCGCTAAAGTTTTCCGAGCCTTCCCAGGAGTCGCCGGAAATCATTTCAATCTTGCTTCCGTACTCGGAAATGCGGATTTCCATGATTTTAGTCCCGGGGCAGATTTCGAATTTGAAAAGTCTCTTGTTGTTGACGGAATAAGTCCCGGAGATGCCGTCCCGCGTGATTACTGCCAAGTTGACCACTCCGTTTTGCGTGTAGCCGGTGAAGTAGAGCGACCCGTTGACTTTTCCCGTGTTGCCCCGGCTTTTCTCGATCGCGTCTTTGAAAAGGGGAGTGAATTCGCTGCGGTTTTTTCGGGAGACAATCTCGAAGCAAGCGTCATACCAATCCTTTAAAAGACTTTCGTGCTGATTTTTTACACCGTCCTGCGGCTTTAACGAAAATTTGTAAGAGAATTCCGCACCGTCTTTCAACGGCTCCATGGACCATTCTCCGTCGATTTGGTAAAAGCGGGAGGGATGGGACGCTTCGATTTGGAGTGCGTCGAAACACGACTGGATGGCTTCGCGCCGTTTCGCGACCGAGTTTGCGAGCCTAACCCCGCCGAGTCGGATTTCACCGGTGATTTGGAAAAATTCCGTTTCGAATTGGGGGAGAGTTTGGGCGTAAAAGGTTTGGCAGTCTTCTTCGGGAACTTCGTTTATCGAAATTTCACGGCAGCGGTCGTTCATTTGTTCAATCCGCTGCGCCTCTTCCCAAATCGCATCGAGCCTTTCCTTCTTTTCGTCCGAGAGATTCCCCGCCTGTCTCCGCAAATCGTCGAGCTGCCGGATTTTCGAGTGGAGTTCGTCGCCGGAAACGGTCGTGACATATCGGGGCGTGCTCCACGCGAGCGCACACCCTAATCCTAAAAAAACGATTATTTTCCAAAATATCGAGAGCATTGTCCGGAGTCAAATTTAATCTATTTGAGGATGGTTGCCAAGAAAGTAAAAAAAATGGACAGAAAACCCTTGCCAATGCCTTCGTTCTTTTCTATAATTGGCTTGTCGCTAAGACGCGGATGATTAGCTCAGTTGGTAGAGCAGCTGACTCTTAATCAGCGGGTCGCAGGTTCGATCCCTGCATCATCCACGAAAGCCCTGTTCCCATCCGGAACGGGGCTTTTTTGCTGCGTTTGTCCAAAAATTTCACCGAATTCACGGGGAATGAGCCTTATCGAAGGCGGGTGGAATGCTGATTTGTGCGCGCCGTTTCGCCTAAAAGAAAAAAGCCTCTCGACGGGAACGGTTTTGTCGGGAGGCTTGGCGTTCAACTGTTTAACGGACGAAGTTGGGTGCCTTTCCGTTTTTTGGCTGTCGGATGTTTCTGCAATCGGGGCTTCATTCCCACTCAATCGTTCCGGGCGGCTTGTGGGTCACGTCGTACCAGAGGCTTCCCGCCCCGTTGGCCGCGAACTTTTGCCAAAGCTCCGCCAAGAGCTTCCGGTCGATTCGGGCGAAGTTCGCCGTCATGGCTTCGGTGCTGTTGACCGGGCGCATGACGATGCAGGGCAAGCCGTCGACGCGGAGCGGCAGGGAGACGACGGGCATTTGCCAGATTTTTTCGTAAAGTCCGTTCTTTCGCAAGAAGTCCGTGCAGATGGCGTCGAACTTGCGGAGGGTGTCGAAGTTCTCCCGGGTCGCGTATTGCGCGACCAGCTCCGGGAAGTCTTCGCCGGAACTTCCAATCTGGTAGATGACGCGGTTGATGGCCTTGAAGCGGTTCGCCAGTTCCGTGGAGAACCTTTCGCATTCGTCGAAGGAAAGGTCCCTCGTGGTGATGAGGAACGGCTGGGCGTAGGTGCGCCCGTCTCCTTGCACGCCGACGCTCTTGATGGGGAGAAGCTTGCCTTCTAGCTTGTTGTCTTCCAAGTATTGGGAAAGAGGCTTTCCGGTCGAGTCCCTGACGGCTTCGAACGGGACGATGTCGGCCGTCGCCTTTCCGTCGCTGCAGAGCAGCCGCACGCCGAGACCCGGCCCGGGGAACGGGTGACGCCAAACGAGGTCGTGGGGAATTCCCAGCTCCTCGCCGAGCGCTCGGACTTCGTCTTTGTAAAGGTCTGCGAGAGGTTCGAGCACCAGCCCCTTTTCCATCAAGTCCAGAACTTCCTGGACGCGGTTGTGGTGCGTCTTTATCTTGTCCGCGTTTTTCGTGCCGCCGCTTTCGATCGTGTCCGGATAAATGGTGCCTTGGGCGAGCATCCATTCTTCCGGGTTCAGGTGCAATTTGGCCATTTCGGCGTCCTTGACGGCCAAAAATTCCCTGCCGATGATTCCGCGCTTTTCCTCCGGGGCGGTCACGCCGTGGAGCTTTTGCAAGAATCGTTCGCTCGCGTCGCAAATCTTCAAGTTGCGCATTCCCTCCTTTTCGAGGAACGCCTTGACATTCGCCGATTCTCCCAGCCGCATCATGCCGTTGTCGATGTGCAACCCCAGGACGTTCTCCGGCCCCAGGATGCGGTTCAGCAGGACGAAGGCGACCGTGGAGTCGACCCCGCCGGAGACCAGCAGGAATACTTTGCGGCCTTTCGCTTTCTCCTGGATGCGGGCGGTGATGAGCGGCAGGTAGCTTTTCATGTTCCACGTGCGTTCCGCCTCGCAGATGCCGATGAAATTGTCCAAGAGCTGCATGCCGAATCGGCTGTGGGTCACTTCGGGGTGGAATTGGATGCCGTAAATCTTCCGCTCGTCGAAGGCGACTGCGGCGATGGCGCAGTCCTTGGTGCTCGCGATGATGCGGTAGCCTTCGGGAAGCCGCGTCACCTGATCCCCGTGGCTCATCCACATGGGGCTTTCCTTGGGGAGGCCTTTCAAAAGGGGGCTGCTTTCATCGCCGACGACCAAGTCAGCGACTCCGTATTCCTTGACCTTCCCCGGTTCCACGTGGCCGCCGAGCTGCTGCGCGATGAGCTGATGCCCGTAGCAAATGCCCAGCTTGGGGACGGGAATGTCCAATATTTCGGGGTTGTACGCCGGAGCGTCCTTCGCGTAGACGCTGTTCGGGCCTCCGCTGTAAATGATTCCCTTGACGCCTTCGAATTCGCTTACGGGAGCGTTCGGCGAATGGATTTCGGTGAAGACGCCCAGACGTCGCACGCGGTTTGCAATCAGGTGCGCATATTGGCCGCCGAAGTCGAGGACGGCAATCGTATCGACGTTCTTCAAGCGGATTCCCCCAGTTCTTTTGCCAGTTCCACCAAGGATTGGACGCCGATGCCCGTTGCGCCGTACGGAGTGTATTTCCAAGGGTGTTCGACGAAAGCCGTGCCCGCGATGTCCCAATGAGACCAGCGGATGCCTTCCGGAACGAATTCGCGGAGGAAGAGCGCTGCCAGAATGGCTCCCGCGCTTTTTCCGATGTTCGAGAGATCGGCGAACTTGTCTTCGAGCTCTTTGGCGTATTCCTCTTCGAGGGGCATTCTCCAGAATTTTTCACACGCCGCGTTCCCCGCGCGAACGACCTGATCGGCGAAGGAGTCGTCGTTTGCGAAGAATCCCGTGATGGATGTCCCGAGAGCGCGGACCATGGCGCCCGTGAGGGTCGCCAAGTCGACGATGTGGGTGGCGCCGTTCTCGGCTGCGGCGCAGAGGCCGTCCGAAAGCACCAAGCGTCCTTCGGCGTCCGTGTTGTCCACCATGACGGTCTTGCCGTTCTTGGCCTTGAAAATGTCGCCGGGGAGGACCGCCCCGGAGCCGATGCGGTTCTCGGCGAGGCAGAGGTAGGCGGACATCTTGAGCGGAATCTTGAATTCGGCTGCCGCGCAAATGGCGGCGAGGGCCGCCGCCGCTCCGGACATGTCGCTCTGCATTTCCTTCATCCCCTTCGCCGGCTTCAGGGAAATACCGCCCGTGTCGAAGGTGATGCCCTTGCCGACTAGAGCCAAGTGCTTGTCCTTCGCCGCGTTCTTCGGATTGTAGGAAAGCCTGACCATGCAGGGGGAAAAGCGGCTTCCCGCCCCGACAGTCAACAGCCCGTTGAACCCTTCCTTCGAGAGAATCTTTTCGTTCAGGATGGTGATGGAGAGCCCGGGCACCTGGTGGGCGATTCGAATCGCTTCGTGGGCGAAGGCTTCCGGGTAGAGCTTTGACCCCGGCGTGTTGATCAAGTCCTTGCAAAGGCTCGTGTATTTTTGTTCCACTTGGACTTCGACTGCCAATTTCTCGAAATCCTTGGCGCGTGCGCCCGCTTCGATTTCAAAGGTCGTCTCGAAATCCTTTTTCGGCTTGCTTTTGAATTTGTCGAATCGGTAGCCGCTGTAGTACAGGCCGTGGAGAATTGCCTTGAACTGTTCGTCGGAAGCGTCGGATAGTAGAATTTTGACCGTTTTGAATTGCTTTTGCTTTGCGCGATTTCCCAATCGGAACCCCGCCATGCGCAATTTGTCTTCCGGGGAGAGCCCGCGCTCCTTGTCCGCATTCACGAAGACCGTTTTATGCCCATCGATTTCTGCGATTTCCAAGTCTTGGCTTACGCCCTTTTCCATCTCGGCGAGGATGTTCGCCGCTTGCTTTTCCCCCTGTTCCGTCAAGTCGGAAGAGAATAGAACGGCTTTTTGAAGAAAGAACAAGGCGTGTGCGGAGGCGTTGTCCGCGACGTGTTTGGCAATTTTCAGTTTCATCATAGTGAAAAAATAGAAATTTTTGCAAAGAAGCTTCCGTCCGGGCGGCCCGTTCCGGGGTGAGCCGCATATCGGGGGAATTCCGCGTTTCATCGGCAAGGCGGTTCGCGGGAAATGACCGGCGGTTTCGGTCGCTTCTGCGGAAAACTCGCCTTTTTCCCGAATTTTGAAAGTCGCCAAGAACGGGATTCCATTCTTTCGGGGCATTTTTGAACTTTCCGGGGCGGAATTTATTAAATTATGGGCGTTAAATTCATCCCATAGGATTATTGATGGAAACAGCTGCACAACTTTGGAAGAAGATCCAATCCCCGGAATTCAACCCCGCAAAAGACATGAACCTTGTGGAAGAGGTCAAGAAAATCGCCCTTTCGAGCGTGGAACCTTGCAGGGTGAGCTTCGGAACATCCGGGTTCCGCGGAGAAATCGGCACGGAATTCACTTTGCGCACGGTCGAAGTGATTGCCGCCGCCATCATCCGGATGTATCGGGAAGCGGATGCGGGACTCCTTTCCGCCCTCGGGATCGAAAACTTTGAGGAACTCCAGGAGCGCGGCATCGTGCTCGGGCATGACAATCGCCTTCTCGGCGACGAATTTTGCCGGGCCGTGGCGCAAATCTTCGCAAAGGCCGGTGTCAAGAAGATTTATTATGGCGGGGAAATGGCGACGCCGGAATTTTCCGCAGCCGTGGAACTTCTCAAGGCCGCCTGTTCCATCAACATGACGCCTAGCCACAACCCCTCGAATTATGCGGGAATCAAATTCAATCCGGCGGACGGAGGTCCCGCCGGCCCGGAAATCACGAGCGTCATCACGCGGATTTCCAATGAGCTGATGCAAAGCTTTGAGCGCGAAGAGCTCGCCCCTGTCGAAATGACGCCCATCGATTCCATTGAAATTTACAAGGAATTCCTGCACAAGCAGGGGACGATCAAGTTCTCGCGCATCCAGAAGCTCATCGACGAAGGCCGGCTGAGCCTTGTCTGCGACCACGTACACGGAGCGACGCGCAAACGTCCGAACGCCCTTCTCGGCAATCCGCAGTGCCTGCTTTGCCTGCGCACGGAAGACGACCCCTTGTTCGGCGGCATCGCCCCGGAACCGAGTTCCAAGAATTTGGAAGGAGTGAAGAAAGTCCTGGACCGCAGCACCAGTTGGTATCGCCTCGGCTGCATTTTCGACCCGGACGGGGATCGCGTGCGTTTTTACGACGGGACGCGGGAAATCGACATGAACCGCTTCGGCGCAATCGCATTCCATTATATGGTCACTTGGCGCAAGGAACAAGGCGTCGTGGCCAAGTCCGTCGCCACGTCCAATTTTGTGAACGTGATTGCGAATAAACTCGGGATTCCGGTGATGGAAACTCCCGTGGGCTTCAAGAACTTCCGCCCGTGGCTTTCCCGTACGGCAAATCCCAAGGCCTTGATCGCATTTGAAGAGTCGGACGGCATTTCCGGGTTGAACAACACTTTGGAGAAGGACGCCCAGTTCGGTTTGCTCCTGGCCCTGGAAATCATGGCGACGACCGGCAAGAACTTGGGCGAATATCTGGACGCCCTCTATGCGGAATTCGGCATGTTTTACCCGAGTCGCGCCGGCTTTGAAGTGGACAAGTCCTTGGTCGGCGCGCCTCTCGCGGCTCAAGTGATGGCCGTTGCGGACAAGGCGAAGGTCGGAACTTCGGTTAAAATCGGCGACAGGGAAAAGAAAGTCCGGGAAGTCCTGACCCTCGACGGCGTGAAAATCATCTTTGAAGACGATTCCTGGATGCTCATCCGCCCGTCCGGTACGGAACCGAAGGTCCGGATTTACACGGAATGCCGCGAAGAATCGGAAAAGGATGCTATGTTCGAATCGGCGAAGGCTCTCTTTTTCGGTTAGTACATTGGTTTAGGAGTTGGATATGTTGAAAAAATTGGCAGCTGTTTGGATTCTCGTCTCTGCGGCATTCGCCTTGGCGCAGGTGAAACCCGCGTTTCAGGCGTTTGGCGCGGATTACTTGAAATTGGGCGAAGCGTCGAGAGGCTATCACCCGTTTGAAGTCAAGGTGAACTTTGCCCCGTGGGCCTTTGTCGCTCGGGGAAGCGTGAAGGCTCCCCAAGGGGATCCGGATTTGCTGTTCAACAGCATGGACAACGACCAACTCTACATCATGGTCGCTTATTCCCCGTCTCCTGTAGCAGGCTCTGACGGTTTGGAATACCAAGCGGGCATTTACGACATCACCCTTTTCTATTCGGACGGGGAAGATGAATTCCAGGCTTCCGTCAAGGATTTGAACATCGCGCTGCTCCCTCCGATTGCGGGGGATTCTTGGGCGACGGGTTCTTTGCAAGAAGCCCAAGGAAAGCGGGGAGCCCCCGGCTCCGTATTCAAGAACAAGGAGTTCGCCAATGCCATTTTCCAAGCTTCGGCCCAGCCTCTTTCCAAAGCGCAGGCGAAGGCGGCCGTCAAGGCGGCGGAAGAACGCAAAAAGCAAGCGGTGAAGGCCCGGCGGGATTCCATCGCTGCCGCCCAGAAAGCTGCAGAAAAGAGAAGGCAGGATTCCATCGCGTCCGTCGCGGAACGTCGCCGCCAAGCCGAAGCCGCGCAACAGGAGCAAATGCGCCAACAACAGTTGCGCCAACAGCAACAGCAATACCGCCAGCAACAGCAGTATCCCCAGCAACAGCAATACCAGCAGCAACAGCAGTATCCCCAGCAGCAGCAATACCGCCAGCAACAACAGTATCCCCAACAGCAGCAATACCAGCAACAACAGTATCCCCAGCAGCAGCAATACCGCCAGCAACAACAGCAGTATCCCCAGCAGCAGCAATACCGCCAGCAACAACAGTATCCCCAACAGCAGCAATACCAGCAGCAACAACAGTACCCCCAGCAGCAGCAATACCGCCAGCAACAACAGTATCCCCAGCAGCAGCAATACCAGCAGCAACCGGTGCGCCAGAACGCCGCCCCGGCGGTGTCATCGGATCCCTGCGATCAACCGGGGATGACCCCGTTACAGAAGAAAAAGTGCAAAATGAGCCAGTGAACTCTTTTGCCGTTGCGTCACAATTGGTGAAAGAACAGGAGTAAATCTTCAAAAGAGCCGTCCTTGCGGCGGAAGCTTTGGGGGATTTTCCCGAGCCTCTCGAATCCCAATTTCTCGTAAAGATGGATGGCTGCCGCGTTGGAGGCGACGACAGCGTTGAATTGCAGCACGTGAAATCCGAAGGACTTCGCCTGCAATAGGCTGTCCTCGACAAGCCTTTTCCCGATGCCCTTGCCGCGAGATTCCCCGGAAACGGCGTAACTGGCGTTGGCGATGCGAGAACAACGCCCGATGTTGTTCGGATGCAAAATGTATAGCCCCGCAATTTTTCCGTCGCATTCGCAGACTCCCGTGTAAGTTTGGGAAGAGAAAAACTCAGAGGCTTCTGCGTCATCGGAAAAGCCGGTTTCTTGGGGAAAGGCGTTGGCGGCTTCGACGACTTCGTTCCAAATGCTTCGCATCTTTGGAATGTCGGCCGGGTGGAATGGTCTGACGAATGTTTGCATGATTGAAATCTAACATTTGGAATACAAAAAGGCTTCCACCGTGCGGAGAAAGCCTTGGGTGGGTTGGAGTGAAGTCTTAGCGCAGCTTTCTTTGGATGCAATCTATTGAAATTGACGGAAAAAACAAACATTTCTATCATTTTACAACGGTTATGTTTCTAAGAATATTTTCTTATCTAGCATTGCTTTCAATTGCATCTTTCGCGAAAGATTTGGATTTTTCTTTTTCGAAGTGGGATTTTGCAACTTATGAGGGCGCTTTTGGCCACTTTTGACAACGGAAATGTCAACATCGTCAATGGGGGTCGGATTATTGGCACGTTCAGCTGACGCGCAAAAATATTGAATTGTTGGCGGGGAAAACCTATGAACTCCGTTTTTTCCTTCAAGGTGTTGAGGGACGACGATATGTGGAGATTCGCATCGGGCGTGACGGCTTCCCATACGATGCTTTTGCGGAATTCGGTGAGGTCGTCGCCCCGGAAAATGGAAGGATGATTGCAAAATCCTTCACCATGCATTCCTGCGATGTAAACGACGCTCGTCTTGAGTTGAATCTTGGAAAGTATTCAGGCTCGGTATATTTTTCCGACATCAGCTTGAAATGCCTTGATTGCGACACGGAGCAAAATACAAACGCAAGTTTTTCCATCACTCCGGAAGACTGGATTTATGCAGTCGTCGCCGATACTGTCGATTTTCGTGACCATTCCATGGCGTTGGGGGATCTATTCGCTTTGAAGCTTGAATTGGGAGCTGATTCCAAGATTTACGGAAACACAGATGTTTCTGGACAATGCTTTTTGCGGGAACGCGCGCACATTTATGGTGATTTGCATTATGCGTCCCCTTGTATCGAACAAAACAATGCATTTGCCAAAACAAAAACTATTTCTGTCTTTTCAAAACCGATTGCAGGCGTTCCGGATATCGTGTCCGGAATCGTTCCCGTTTCAATCAATTTGGAAGAATCCGTTACAATTCCGCCCGGCAATTACGGGATGTTTTACACCAACGCAGGGGCGAAAGTTTTCTTCATTTCCGGGACATATACTTTTCAAAATTTCTACACGGAACCCGATGTAGAGCTTTCGTTCAATCTAAGGTCCGGGTCGGTATCCATTGGAATCCAGAAAGACGTTCGCTTCGGCGACAGGAATCGTTTTTCTATTGTAGACGGAAATCCCAGTGAAATTATATGGAATGTGGCTGGGTCAAATGTGGGTTTAGGGACGGACGGCCTGTATTTCGGCAAAGAATGTGTAAATTTCTTTCTGTAAAATCAAAAGGGTCCGGAGAACTCGCCGT
>CAZCRF010000025.1:0-11737 GCA_964501065.1 uncultured Fibrobacter sp.
ATTCCTAATTCCGAATTGAATCCCTGCCCCTGGGTCACGCTCAAGTTTGACACGGACTGTGTTCGTCGCACGGTTCGTGCTGACGCCCTTTTCCTTGCGCAAGCCTCACTTTTCACTAACCACTGACCCTCTATCCTCTAACCACTAATTCCTCATTCCTAACCCCTCTTCCCTACTCCCTAGATTCTGCACCGTCAGAACAGTTCCACCTGCTCGCCGTGAACGGGCGAGAGAACCTTCGATTCGGAATGGGACGGCAAAGCGGAGCGCTGCAAGTTCGCCTTGGCTTCGGCAATCGCCTTTTTGGCAAGCGCATCAACGGCTTCATTCCATTTCACGCCGGAATGGGCGGGAACTTTTTCGAACTTCGCGTTCGGGTACTCCTTCACTGCAGCTTGGTAGCGGACGGCGACCTTTTTGTTCGCCTTCCATTCCCCTCGCGCCCAACGCGCGATTCCCTCGTAATCGTGGCAAATGATGCCATCCCGCCCCGTCCTTTTCAGCCAGTCCAAGGCGCGGAGACTGGCGGTCAATTCCCCATCGATATTGCGGCTTTCCGCCGGCACATCCGTGACGCCCCTTTCCGAAGCGACTTCCTTGCCGTCCTCTTCGGCGATGAAAGCCCACCCGGCGCGGTCGAAATCGGGAGAGAATGAACCGTCCACGTAAACGCGCAGACCGCCCTTCCGAGCGGGTGGATTCCCGGAAAGCCAAGATTCGGCCTCGCTGCGGGTGGCGAACGATTTGTAGCGGCATCCGGCGACTCCGTGCACAAGTCTTTCGCATTCCGACCAGGAGGTCACGATTTTCTTTGATGACTGAATCTCAATCGCGTAAAACTTCGTTTTTCCCATTGCCGAAAATTTATATTTTCACAGTCCAACACGGAGTTCCCGCTTGAAACCATCGCCTTATTTTGCAGACAAGTTCCGCTACTTCTTCAAAAGGTTCTATTCCAAGGAATCCCTTTTGCGCTGGTTCATCAAAAAGGCGGGAGACGCATCCGAATCGTTCGAAATTCCCATGAAGCTCCCGCGCCGGTTCGCCGTCTTGGCCGTCTTGCCGGAACAATCCGACGACGTACTTTCCCTCTTCCCCCTGCTGCAGATGCTCGAAACGAAGGCTCCGGGGCGCGTCTCCATCTTGACGAACCGCCGACATAAAAAGCTCTTGGAAACGTTGAAGATCCAAAGCGAAATCTTGCCCTATTCGGGGCTGGGATGCCGTTACGGAGAGGCGGAATTTCAAGCCCTGCAAGAGACTCTTCGAGGCAGGAACTTCTCCATCTGCCTATACCTCGAACCGAAACCGCTCTTCCAGCTCCTCTACCTTTCGAAATTTTGCGGAGCACCCTACCGATTCGGCTTCGATGTCGAAAAGTACTATCCGCTGCTCAACTTGAGCCTCACCCAAGGCGACCCGAAGCATCTAGTGGAATGCCTCGACAGGCTCATCCCGGGAGTCCCCGGATGACGGAATCGGCAAAGCAGAAATCCGGCTTCGCCGACCTGCACTTGCACACGAACCTTTCGGACGGCTCGCTCAGCCCCTTTGAACTGGTCAAGCTCTCCAAGCGGCGCGGCCTTCGCTGCATCTCGGTGACGGATCACGACACGCTGGCCTCTTATGCAGCAACGAAACCGTTCGCGGACGAACTCGGCATCGAAATCATTCCCGGGATAGAAGTCTCCGCTGTCTGGCAGGGGCGGGACGTCCACATCCTGGGATACTTCTGCGACCCGACGAACTTGGCCATCAACATGGAACTTGAAGAAAGCGCGAAGCAGCGCGTCTCCCGCGCCAAGGCGATTCTCAAGAAGCTTTCCACCTTGGGCGTGAACATCAGCTTTGAAAAGGTCGTCGGATATTGCAAGGGGAAAGTCATCGGTCGGCCGCACATCGCCATGGCCCTAGTCGACGAAGAATACGTCGCGAACTTCAGCGATGCTTTCAACAAATACTTGGGGGACGGGGCGCCGGCTTTCGTCGAAAAACGCGGCCTGAACCCCCAGCAGACCATCCGCCTGATTGAAAATGCGGGCGGCATCGCCGTTCTCGCCCATCCCTACAAGTCGAACATCGACAGCCTCATCCCCGATTTGGTGGAAGCCGGCCTTCAAGGGATTGAAGTCTATTCCCCGGCACAAAAAGGTTCTGCCGGAAGGCGTTACCGCGAAATCGCCGAGCGTTACGGATTGGTCGGCACCGGCGGTTCCGACTTCCACTCGGAAAGCAGCCCACACCTTCCCAACTGCATGAAGATGCCTTATACGGTCGTCGAGGAGCTGCGCGAACGCCGGGAAAAATCCCGGGCGGAATCCTTTTGACGCCCCCCGCTCTCCGAACGGAACATTCCGAAAAACAGAATCAATAAATCAACCGCATCGCGTCGCAGTAAAGAGTTGCGCCGACCGTCCCTTTGTACAAATTCCCCAAGGCGCTCGAGGCCATCACCACGCGGATGTGTGTCACGTCGAAAGTTTCCGGCGCATCCGTTTGGACCAAATGGTTGTCGATTCCGGCGGAGTTCTGCAGAGATTCCGTGAAGACGCTCGATTGGTAAATCGGGGAATTCTCAAGGGGAATCCCGTATTGGAACCGGAGTCGAACCGTCTTGAAACCTTCCCGCACGGCATCCTCGACGCTCACCACGTCCGGGTCTTCCGTCGATTCCACGGTGGAGGCGCGATACCAGGCGCTGGCCACCAAAGTATTCACGTCCGAGGAGGAACGCATCTGGTTCTTCCCTTCGTTTTCCGTCGCCGAACGGTTCTCGAGCAAAACATAGAGGTCGCACGAATCGCCCGAACCTTCGTACTTCACGTCGAATTCCACAAACTTCGGACGTCCGTAGAACGGCCTGCCGAAGTCTATCAGCTCGTTGCCGTCGTCGTAATCCATCAGCTTGAGGACGCTCACCTCCTTCGGGTTGAAGTATCCGGTGAACAGGTTCCCGCTCGCGAACCGCCCGATGCCGAGGATTTTCGCATTCTGGGATTCCATCTTGACGACCGTCTCGCCGTCGTCGCTCGACGTCAAGGTCTTCGTCGCCGTGATGGCATCGTTGTTGCCGTTGTCCCAATATTCCACGTCGTTCCGATTGCCGAAATCGTCGTCCGTCCACGTGTTGAAGTCGCTGTTCGGGTATTGGTAGCCGGCAGTCAAGACATAAGTCTTGGCATTTCCGAGAGAATCCGAGACGGTTATCTCCAGCCCGGAAGCGAAGTCGTAAGACTCTCCCGCCGAAAGCCCCTCGGCGAACGCCCCGTCCGAAAGCGAGAGCGACTGCACCTTCAGGCTCCGCAAGTCCAAATCCACCGCGTAGTCCATTTCGAAAAAGATGGTCCCGGCGGATTCATCCACGGCACCGGAGACGTCCCCCTCCCCGATGGACACGGAGAGAAGCTTCGGGGAATTCGCCGCCGAGTCCGAGGAAATTCCCGTAGACGAGGAACTGGAGGCGGAAGACGGAGAGGCCGACGAAGAGGAGGGGCGCGTTGCAGAAGAGGACGACATTCCAGTAGGGCTAGACGATTCACCGCTCGAAGAGGACCGCCCCGGGACGCTGACCGAAATTTGCCAAACGGCGCACCTTCCGCTTTCCGAGACGACCGCCACGTAAAAGACTCCGCTCTCCGGGAGAGGGACTTTTTTCCCGGGAGAGAGCTTCCCCTTGGCGAGGGCGACCGCATCCGAAAGGGAATCCCAGGCGGCGGAATCCCGCGGAAACTCCGGGACGGCGCTCACGACCAAACGGACCGATGCGAAATGGCTCACGTCCACTTGCGAAACGGTCAGCGAATCGAAGCTCCCCACAGAGTCCGGCGCGACGGTCTTGACGACAATCCGGCGTTCGAGCGGGTAAACGGAAGGATTCTGGGCTTCCTCTTCAAAATGAATCTCGCCCATCTCGGAATAGTCCGAAGTCCCGAAGGTGTCGTAATCCGCCGTGCACGCGTAAAGGAAAATCCCCAAAACCGAAATCCAAGCGTTCCAAAAGTGATTCCGCATCGCCGCCTCCTAAAAGAAATAGACCAGGGAAAAGTTCAGCGCGAGCAAATTGATCGTAAAGTTGACGACGTTGTAAGTCACTTCGCTGCGCGACTCCCCGTTCTCCTCCACTTCGAGAATCGAAGAGCTGAGTCCGAGCAATCCGACCGAAGTTTCAAAGGCCAAACGGGGCAGCACCATGATGCAAAGTCCCGGGTTGATGCCGAATTCGAAATGCCAGCCGTGATTCTTCGTCTTGTCCATGTCCTCGCCGTCATCCGTCTGGGAAATGCCGTAAGAATACTCGACGGAAAGCGACGTCTCGTTGAAAAAATACACCGTGCGGGAATCGAGGATTTTCAAATAGTTCTTGAGGAACGGTTGCACGAAGAATCCGTTGCTCAGATACTTCCGGTGTTCCGCGACGTCCGCCAAATCCTCCAAGAGGGAAAAGTCGATGTCGAGCTTCGTACGGGAGTATCCGGCCCTAGCCCCGAGCGCGACCGCATCCTTCACGAAGTATCCGCCGAAAGCCTTCGCCGTGAAGGTGTAACCGTCCGCTTCGTAAATATCGCCGAACAGGACGTTCAGCGTCCCGTCGTCCGTGTTCCCCTGCAACAAGAAGAGCGTCGCGCCGGCGAAGAAATTCCCCCGCCCGATGGCCTCCCCGCGCTCCACCGGGTAAAGACCGTCGAGGAGTCCTCCCTTTGGGGGAACTTCGACGGAATCCTTTTCCGCCAAGGCCGCGGTCACGGAGAATATCAAAACGAGAAAGGAGCACCAAAGGTTTCGCATGGAGCAAACTTAGCAAATGGAAGATTGTCCGCAACCTTCAAGTTCGCCGAATCGCGGAATGTGGGCCGGTTCGTGGGACGTGAAACGAACTGCGCCGAAGGCCAGCTGGAATCAGAGCGTTCAGAGCTTCGTTGCCTGTTGGCAGACAGGGCGGGCGCGCAACCCGGAACGACAGTCTCTCAAAAGGCAGAGTCTGAGCACACAATGCCCAAAACCGTTTGGGAACGGGCTTCATTCCGTTGAACCATGCCCAAAACCGGTTGAGGGGCAAACCCGTTCGACGCACAAAAAAGCCCCGGATTTCTCCGAGGCCTTCCTTCATCGGACGGATCACTCCACGGTGAATTCCCCGTCCCTGTAATCGACCGTGCAAGGCACGTCCGGCTTGACCGCCCCGGCGATGATTGCTCGGGAAAGTTTCCGCTCGACTTCGCGTTCGAGGAACCTCACGATGGGACGCGCGCCGAATTCCGGATTGTAGGACTTCTCCGCGACAGCCTCGATGGCTGCGTCCGAAGCCTTGACGATGAATCCCTCGCGAGAGGCCCGCTTCGCCAAATCCGCGAACTTCAGCCCGACGATTGAGCGGATCTGCTCCTTCGAGAGGCTCTTGAAAACGAGCACTTCATCGAGGCGGTTTAGGAATTCTGGGCGGAAAAATCCTTTCAGGCGCGGCATCACGTCGTCAAGGGTCACTTCCTTCCCGGAGCCGTTCGCGAACAAATCCGAGCCCAAGTTCGAAGTCATCAAGATGATGGTGTTCTTGAAGTTCACCGTGCGCCCCTTGCCGTCCGTGAGACGTCCGTCGTCGAGCACCTGCAAGAGAGCGTTGAACACGTCCGGGTGCGCCTTTTCGACTTCATCGAGCAGCACGACGGAATACGGCTTCGTACGGACGGCTTCCGTCAACTGCCCGCCTTCCTCGTAGCCCACGTATCCCGGAGGCGCGCCGATCAAGCGCGAAACCGAATGCTTCTCCATGTATTCGCTCATGTCTATTCGGATCATCGCGTTCTCGCTGTCGAAGAGTTCTTCGGCCAAGGCCTTCGCCAGTTCCGTCTTGCCGACTCCCGTCGGGCCCAAAAAGAGGAAGCTGCCCACGGGCGCGTTCTCTCGAGAAAGCCCGCTGCGGTTCCGCAAGATGGCCTCCGACACGGCGGAGACGGCCTCGTCCTGGCCGATGACGCGCCGGTGCAGCCGCTCGTCCAAGTGCAAGAGCTTCGCCCGTTCCGATTCGCGGAGTCGCGTCACGGGAATTCCCGTCCAACGGCTGACGACCTGCGAAACGGTTTCCTCCGTCACCTCTTCGGAAAGTTCCCCCTTTTCGGATTCACTGCGTTCCTTTTCCTCCAGTTCGGCGACTTCCTTTTCGAGCTTCATGATGGTGTTGTACTTGAGTTCCGCGGCGCGGTTCAGGTCGTAACGGGCTTCGGCCTGTTCCATCTCCTCGTGGGCCTTGTGCAAGCGTTCCTTCGCGTCCTTCAGCTCGTTGAACTTGGCGCGCTTTTCCTGCCACCTGTCCTGCATTGCCGAAACGGCGGCGGATGTCGTCGCAAGCTCCTCCTTCAATTCCGAAAGCCGCTTCTTGCTCTTTTCGTCGGATTCCTTCGAAAGCGCCTTCTCCTCGATTTTCAGCTGCAATTCCTTGCGCTGCAAATTGTCCAATTCCTCGGGCACGGTGTCGAGCTGCGTCTTTATCATGCTGGCCGCTTCGTCAATCAAATCGATGGCCTTGTCCGGCAAGAAACGGTCGGCGATGTAACGGCTCGAAAGCTTGACCGCGGCGACAAGGGCGTCATCGTGGATGCGCACGCCGTGATGCGTTTCAAAGCTCTCCTTGACTCCGCGCAAGATGGAAAGGGCTTCTTCCTCTGTCGGTTCAAAGACGGGCACGGGCTGGAACCTGCGCTCCAAGGCGGCGTCCTTTTCGATGTAACGGCGGTATTCCTGGGTCGTCGTCGCCCCGATGCAGTGGAGTTCCCCGCGGGCGAGCTTCGGCTTCAGCATATTGCCCAAGTCCATGCTCCCCTCGGTCTTCCCCGCGCCGACAATCGTGTGGAGCTCGTCGATGAAGAGAAGCGTGTTGCCATCTTCTTCAAGGGCTTTCAAAACGCCCTTCAGGCGTTCTTCAAAATCGCCCCGATATTTCGCCCCGGCCATCAGCGAGGACAAATCGAGGGAAAAGAGCTTTTTCCCCTTGAGGGCGTCCGGGACGTCCCCCTTGTAAATCCGCATGGCGAGGCCTTCGACGATGGCCGTCTTGCCGACACCGGGCTCCCCGACCAGCACGGGATTGTTCTTCGTCTTGCGGGAAAGAATCAAAATCACGCGGCGGATTTCCTCTTCGCGCCCGATGACCGGATCGAGCTTCCCTTCTTCGGCCAAGGAGACCAATTCACGCCCGTAGAGTTTGAGCGGGGACTCCTCCTCGGCGACGGCGGCGGCGCTCATCGGGTCGGAAAGCCACGTTTCGACGACTTCGGCACTGCCCAAAGCGCCTTCAAAAACTTTCGCTATCCGGCGTTCCGCGGCAAAGCGCATCAAGGCCACCAGCATGTCGCCCGGACTTGCCGCCTGCGACGTCTTGCGCCCCGCTTGAATCGCCGCCCGCAGCACCCGGGACAAATCCTCGTCCGGGCGGCCCGCATCCGGATTCACGTCCACCAGCTTGGGGACGGAATCGAGGAACGGGGAAAGCTTCGCCCGCATTTCGGCGATGTTCGCCTTCTTTGCGCGGTAAAGGTTCTTCAGGCGCGCGTCCGGGGCGTCGAGCAGGCCGAAAGCCAAGTGCACGACTCCCAGGTAGGAATGGGACTTTTTGTCCATCAGTTCCTGGGCTTTCGCGAGAACCTTTTCCGAATCGTTCGTAAAATCAGACATGTGAACCTCCTTGCGTTTTGCGCAGGTCTTTTTTACCGCCACGGTCGAAGCAATAAGCGTGCCACAATTAAACGTCCCAATTGACGGGATTTCGTCGACAATTCTTCCGGGCGTTCCATTTTGAAACGTCCGATGTTCCATTTGCGCGGATTCATCAAAATTTTGCCCCCGACAGCCCCCAACGGGTCGGATTTTGCTAAATTGGATTCCGACTAATAACGAACGGCGGGCAAAACCGCCACAACCATCAGAGGTAACAAAATGGCAGTTTCCTACAAGACTCTCGGTCTGGTGAACACCAAGGAAATGTTTGCGGACGCAATGAAGAACCACTATGCGGTTCCGGCGTACAACTTCAACAACATGGAACAGATGCAGGCCATCATCCAGGCTTGCGTCGAGACCAAGTCCCCGGTGATTCTCCAAGTTTCTTCGGGCGCTCGCAAATACGCGAACCAAACCCTTCTCCGTTACATGGCGCAAGGCGCCGTCGAATACGCGAAGGAACTCGGGCTCGCCAATCCGCAAATCTGCCTCCACTTGGACCACGGCAACTCGTTCGAGCTTTGCAAGTCCTGCATCGACCTCGGATTCTCTTCCGTGATGATTGACGGCTCCTCCCTTCCCTACGACGAAAACGTCGCCCTGACGAAGCAGGTCTGCGACTACGCACACGCCCAGGCGGATTACGTCACCGTCGAAGGCGAACTGGGCGTCCTCGCCGGCGTCGAAGACGAAGTCTCCGCCGAAGAATCCCACTACACCCGTCCGGAAGAAGTCATCGACTTCACCAGCAAGACCGGTGTCGACTCCCTCGCCATTTCGATCGGCACGAGCCACGGCCGCTGCAAGTTCAAGCCGGAACAGTGCACCCGCAATGCGGACGGCCTCCTGATTCCGCCTCCCCTCGCTTTCGACGTCCTCGAAGAAATCGAGAAGAAGCTCCCGGGCTTCCCGATTGTCCTCCACGGCTCCTCTTCCGTTCCGCACGAATACGTTGCCGAAATCGAAAAGTACGGTGGAAAGATTCCGGATTCCGTCGGCATTCCCGAAGAACAGCTCCGCAAGGCTTCCAAGTCCGCCGTCTGCAAGATCAATATCGACTCCGACGGCCGCTTGGCAATGACCGCCGCCATCCGCAAGGTCTTCGTGGAAAACCCGTCCGAATTCGACCCGCGCAAGTACTTGGGACCGGCCCGTGACGAGCTCAAGAAGATGTATATGCATAAGAACCGTGACGTGCTCGGCTCCGCCGACCGCTTGCCGTTCCAAAAGTAATCGCTTCGATTTTTCCTTTCTCCTTGCACCTTCGGGTGCAAGGTTTTTTTTGTTCCCAGAAAAGGATTTCCGACGCCCGCGCGAGCGACATCCGGATTTGCGGGGCGAAGCCGTTGCCGGAATTCAGGCTTTTTTAAGTTTATGCGATTTTTCGTCAGCGCGTCGGATTGTAATTGTTCATCATCACCATGGCGAGTGCGACGCAAAGCATCACCACGGATCCGACGATGACCTGCTCCCGGTGGTCGTAATCCCGCATCACGTATTCGGGCTCCTTGTCCTCTTGCAATTCTTGCCGCGTCGGGCGAACTTCGATTTTCGAGGAATCGACGCCGTAAGCGGCTGCGGCTTCTTCGTCCGACATGTTCAACGTGTTCACGTACATGGAATCATACGCGTCCGCCGCCGCATGGCAATTCCCCGCTCCCCAAAGGCACAAAAACAGAACGGGAAAGGCCAGTTTCGCCCAAAGATGCCGAAGGGAATTTCCAGCCCGCCGTTCCAAATGTCCGCTATTCCTTCGAAAGTTTGTCCAGAATCTGGTTCACGATTTTCGGGTTGGCCTTGCCGCCGGAACTTTTCATGACTTGCCCCACGAAGAATCCCTTGAGCGCGACCTTGCCCGCCTTGAATTCGGCGAACTGCGGCGCGTTCCTTTCGACGACTTCGCGAACGGTCTTTTCGATGGCCGCCGTGTCCGTGATTTGGACCAGCCCCTTCTCCTTGACAATCGTGTCGGGATCTTTTCCCGATTCGAACATATCCGCAAACACCTGCTTCGCAATTTTCCCGTTAATCGTGCCGTCTTCAATCAGATTCACGAGCCTCGAAAGGTGTTCCGGCAAGACCTTGATGGAGTCGAAGCCGCCCTCGAGTTCCTTCACTTCGCGGAGAAGCTCCGTAATCACCCAATTCGCGAGGATTTTCGGATTCTTGCAGGTCTTCGCCGCAGCGTCGAACCAGTCGCTCACCCGAATATCGTCCGTCAGCACTTGAGCGTCGTATTCCGTCAACTTGTATTCGGAGAGGAAGCGCGCATAGCGGGCGTCCGGCAATTCGGGGAGAGTTGTACGGATTTCTTCGACAAAGGCGGGATCCGTCACCAGGCGAACCATGTCCGGTTCCGGGAAATACTTGTAATCCGGGGCATCCTCCTTGGAGCGGATGACAATGGTTTTGTCGGCGTTCGGGTCGTAACGCTTGGTGCACTGCATGACGTCCTTGCCCGCGTCGAGAGTCACGGTTTGCAGCAAGTATTCCGCAGTCAAGGCCTTTTCCAAGTTCGTGAAGCTGTTCAGATTCTTGATTTCCGCCCGTGTCCCGTAAGGAGCGTCCTCGCTTTCACGGATGGAAATGTTGCCGTCGCAGCGAATGTTCCCGTTTTCCATGTTCGCATGGGAGACTCCCGTGTATTCGAGAATTTGCTTGATTTTCTTGAAGGTGAGCACGGCCTCTTCCGGGCTGCGGATGTCCGGCTCCGTGACGATTTCGCAAAGGGGCGTTCCGCAGCGGTTCGCGTCGAAGTGGCTGCCGGTCGGGCTCATGTCGTGGACCAGCTTTCCCGCGTCCTCCTCCATGTGAATCCGCGTGATGCCGATTCTGCGGACGACGCCGTCCGCCCGCTTGATTTCGAGCCATCCGTTGCGGCAAATCGGGTGGTCGTAAATCGGAAGTCCGCCCGTCTGCGTGATCTGGTATCCCTTCGGAAGGTCCGGGTAGAAGTAGTTCTTTCGCGTCCACATGGCGTTCAAGTCTATTTCGCAGTGCAAGGCAAGTCCCAAGCGGATGGCGTATTCCACGGCCTTCTTGTTCGGAACGGGCATCGCTCCCGGGAATCCCAGGCAGACCGGGCAAACGTGCTTGTTCGGGCTGGTGTTCACTTCCACTTCGCAACCGCAGAACATCTTCGTCTTCGTCGCCAATTGGCAATGGATTTCAAGGCCGATTACAGGATAATACTTGGACATGGCAAACTCCAAAACTTGATTTCGCCCAAAATTTAATTAATTCCGGGAGGGTTTTCGTCCCATTGGGCAAATTCCCCGCGGATTTCAATGCAATTCGGAAAGGGTCACCACATCCATGTCGGAAACGTTTTTCAAATTCGGATTTTCGGTCAAGACCAAATCCGCTCCGCAGACGTGGGCTGTCGCCAACTGAAGGGAATCCTCCAGAGAAAGGGAGCTTCTGGCGCGGAATTCCGCGGAGACTGTGGCGATTTCCGCATCGATCGGCCGGAGCGACAGTTGCGAGCTGTGCGTGAAGAATTCCTTCAATTCGCGGACTAGCACCGGTCTGGACTTTTCGAAAGCCTTTTGGCAAAGGTTCGACAGGGACAACGGGGAGGCGACCATCAAAATGTTCCGCTCGTAGACAATGTCCAAGACCCGGAGCATAAGCGGATACTTGTCCGAATGGAATTCGAGCAGTCGACGGATAGGCTTTTCGTCTAAAAAGAGAATTCTCGAATTTTCCACCCGTTTCATGGCCAAAATTTAGAAATATTCCTTTTTTTTGTTATAATTGAAGGCAACATTCTTAGGATAAGGAGAAGTCATGAACAAAGTCCTACTCACCACTTTTGCCGCGTTGGCGTTCGCTGCGGCTGCTTCCGCCCAAGGGAATCCGGCACTGGCGGCGTCCACCGCTCAAGCGGCCGTGCAGCCCGCGAACGATTCCGCCGCCGCGAACGTCGCCGAGAAGCCCGCGAACGATTCCGCCGCCGCGAACGTCGCTGCTAAGCCCGCGAACGATTCCGCCGCCGCGAACGTCGCCGAGAAGCCCGCGAACGATT
>CAZCRF010000025.1:11837-33725 GCA_964501065.1 uncultured Fibrobacter sp.
AAGCCCGCGAACGATTCCGCCGCCGCGAACGTCGCTGCCAAGCCCGCGAACGATTCCGCCGCCGCGAACGTCGCCGAGAAGCCCGCGAACGATTCCGCCGCCGCGAACGTCGCTGCCAAGCCCGCGAACGATTCCGCCGCCGCGAACGTCGCCGAGAAGCCCGCGAACGATTCCGCCGCCGCGAACGTCGCTGCTAAGCCCGCGAACGATTCCGCTACAGTGAACGTCGCCGAGAAGCCCGCGAGCGATTCCGCCGCCGCGAACATCGAGCAGAAACCGGCGGAACCGCAAATCGACATGTCCATGGCTGCAGCCGGTTCCGAAAAGAAGAAAAAGGAACCGAAAAAGCCGCTCTTCCGCGCGGGCGAGTTCGTCTTCGACATCGACGCGAGCTTTGAAATCCAAGCGGGCAAAGTTCTTTGGACAAGCGAAGATGATGACAACGGGGACAATTTCGAAGAATGGTGGGGACGCGCGAACTTGGGACTTGAAACCCATTCCAACGACTTCAACGGACGCATCTTGATGTATATGTATCCGGGAGATCTGATGGACAACCAATACCACGCGCACCACACGGCGGACGGCGACACTTCCGACTCTTACGAATACCGCGACATGTTCGAAATCCATGAAGCGTGGGCGGAGCAACACACGAAATACGTCGCGTTGAAAGTCGGCCGCTGGGAATTCACCCAAAAGAACGGCGACTACTTCGGCAACTACGTCGACGGTTATTACAACGGATTCAAATCCGGAACGGAGAGCGAGAACGCCTTGCAATTCACGTTCACGCCGACGGAAACGATGACGATGGACATCGCGCTCATCAGCACGACCCCGAACCTCAACACGGGCGACTTGCGTTTGATGTTCCACTTCCACGACCTTTCGGGAATTGAATTCCTGAACCTCGACTTGGGCTACCGCACAAACGTCTTCGACTTGGTCCATGACGACGACATCGACGTGCGCCACACGATTGCCCTCCAGGGAAAGACGCCGATTGTGAACGACATCGCCTACTTCTTCCTCGAAGGCGCCCTGATGGGCATCGACGCCGAAGAAACCTACAAGGACCGTTTCGGCAAGGAGCACACACGTTCCATCGACATGGTCGCTCCGATTACCGGCGGGCTTCTTTTCACGCCGCGCGACTACCGCATCATCCTCGAAGCGGAATACATCCACGACCGTTACAAGACGGAATACGCGGACAAGGACAAAAAGCACATCAAGGACGTCCTCGCCGCCTTCTACATCGAAAAGCCGCTCACCAAGCGTTTCACCCTTTCCTTCGGTGCGCACAGCTACGGCTCTTCCCGCGACTACGAATTCAACGGCAACCTAATCGGGAAAATCAACTGATTCCCATTCCAAAACTTTTTCAGGCATCCTCGCGCGGGATGCCTTTTTCTATCTTTGCTCCCATGAAGAATTTTTACGTCACCACCCCGATTTATTATGTAAACGACGCTCCGCACATCGGGCATTCCTACACGACAGTCCTCGCAGACATCCTCACCCGATTCCACAAATTGCTCGGTCACCAGACGTTCTTTCTGACAGGCACGGACGAGCACGGTCAAAAAGTCCAACGCGCCGCGGCAAAACGCGGAGTCTCCCCCAAACAGCACGTCGACGAATACTATCTGCGCTTCAAGAACCTTTGGGACAAGATGGGAATCGGATACGACCATTTCATCCGGACGACGGATCCCTCCCACATGGAATTCGTACAAGAATGCCTGCAAATGCTTTTCGACAAAGGGGAGATTTACTCCAAAGAATACGAAGGCTGGTATTCCGTCGGCGAGGAACGCTTCTTCACCCAAGACGAACTCGACGAAAACGGGAACGACCCGATAAGCCACCGCCCGGTCGAATGGCTCAAGGAAAAGAACTACTTCTTCAAAATGGGTTCTTACCAAGAGAGGCTCATCGATTACCTGGAAAGTCATCGGGACTGGATTGTCCCCGATTACCGTTGGAACGAAATTCGCGGATTCCTGAAGCAGCCGCTGAACGACCTGTGCATCAGCCGTCCCAAGGCGCGCCTCTCTTGGGGGATTCCGCTGCCGTTCAACACGGATTACGTCACCTACGTCTGGTTCGACGCCCTGCTGAACTACGTCTCCGCCGTGATGAAGATTGAAAACGGGAAGCTGGTGCCGCGCCAAACCTACCCCAACGGGGAACCCATCTGGCCCGCCACTTACCACTTGGTCGGAAAGGACATCATCACGACTCACAGCGTCTATTGGCCGACGATGCTCTTCGCCTTGGGATTTCCGCTCCCCGAACACATCCTGGCGCACGGCTGGTGGCTAGTCGGAAACGACAAAATGAGCAAGACGACGGGAAACGTCATCAATCCGATGGATTACATGGAAAAGTACGGCGTTGACGCGTTCCGCTACTTCTTGGCCCGCGACATGGTCGTCGGTCAAGACGCGAGCTTCACGCATGAAGGCTTTGTCCGCCGCATCAACAGCGACCTCGCGAACGACCTGGGCAACGTTCTGAACCGCGTCCACCGTTTGGTTCTCAACAACTTCGCCGGAATCCTCCCTCCGCCGGAGATGCCGTTTTCCGATGAAGAGAATTCCCTCAAGGACTTGGCGGAAAAGCTGTCCCAAACCGTTCCTGCGCTACTCGAAAACGTGAAACTCTCCCAGGCAATCGAAGAGACCCTTTCGCTTGTCCGCGCCGTGAACCGCTACCTCGAAATCAAGGCTCCTTGGAAACTTTCCAAGGACGAGGCGAAGAAAGCCGAACTCGCAAAAGTGCTTTTCGTCGCTGCGGAAGCAGTCCGCATCGCCCTTTGCTTCCTTTCTCCGGTGATTCCGTCGAAAAGCCGCGAAGGCCTCGCCATGTTGGGGACGACCCTCGAAGGCTTCGGCGATTTGACTTGGGGAAAATTCCAGGGCGGCGAAAAATTCGGAGAAGGCTCCGCCCTCTTCCCCCGCATTGTCGAAGAAAGGAAAGAAGCCGCACCGGCGCAGGCAAAGCCCAAGCAGAACAAGCCCCTTTCCGCTGACGAAGTCCCCGCAGAAATGGACATCCGCGTGGCAAAAATCGTTGACGTGCAAAATCACCCGGACGCGGACTCCCTTTACGTCTTGAAGGTCGACGCGGGCGAAGCCGAAGCGCGGACAATCTGCTCCGGACTCCGCGCGAGCTACACGGCGGAAGAACTCCAAGGCCGGACAATCTTGCTTTTTGCGAACCTCAAGCCCGCACCGCTCCGGGGCATCCTGAGCAACGGGATGCTCTTCGCGGGCGACACGGCTCAAGAGCATATCTGCCGACTGGCCGCTCCCCCATCCGAGGCGAAACCTGGCGACCGGGCCGTTTTCCGGGGAATCGTCCCCGCCGACGGCAAGCGCATTCTCAAGGTGAAGGACTTCGAGAAAATCTCCCTTGAAGCGCGCGGACGGCAAGTCTTCTGCGGCGAGCATCTTTTGGAAGTGAACGGCAAGCCCGTTTCTTGCGATGTCGCGGACGGCTTCAAAATCCACTGACCGTGTATTCCATCCAAAAATTCCAAACCCTTTCACCGCAGGCAAAGGCCAAGCGTTTCGCCGACCTTCTCCGCATCCTCATTTTGCAGTTGGGGAAGGACATTCCGCAGATTCGCGCGGAATACGAACTTTACGCCTCATGGGCAAACTTGCCCGAGTCCCAAAGGCTTCGCGGCAAGAACGCCTCCGAGTTGATTGAGCTGTACAAGGATTTCCGCACCGCAGCCGGGCTAGGGCTTGAACGGGACGTCTATCTTGAAAATGAACCCGGCGACCGTCTAGAAGTCCGGACGCAAAGTCTCCCCTACGCAGTCCTCTTGCACAATTTGCGCAGTGGGTTCAACGTCGGCTCCATCTTCCGCACCGTGGACTGTTTCGGACTCGAGTCCGTGCACCTTTCCGGTTACACGCCAGACGTCGGGCATTCCATGCTCAAGAGCGCGGCCCGCGGAACGGAACGCTGGATTCCGCACAAGCGGTGGGATTCCCCCTTGGACTGCATCGCAGACCACAAGACGCGCGGTTATGAAATCATCGCCTTGGAAACGGGCGATGGGACAGTTTCCCTATCATCCGTGAAATGGCCGAAAAAAGGTCTAGTCCTGCTCGGCAACGAGGAACTGGGCATCGCACCGGAACTCCTGCGGGAATGCCAAGTGAAGGTCGAAATTCCCATGGCCGGCCGCAAGGCCAGCCTGAACGTCGCCAATGCATTCGCCGTGATGGCTTACGCCATTCGGAACTTTCAAATCTAATCGGCCTTCTTTTCTTTGTGAATTCGCTTCAACACGGCCTGTGCGTGGTGGTAGAAGCCTTCCGCCATGGCGATTTCCGCAATCGTCTCCCCGTTCTTTTCGACGGCTGTCTGCGAATACTCGATGACGCTCATTCGCTTCATGAAGTCGTGGACGCCCAGCGGGCTGTAGAATCGAGCCGTTCCGTTCGTCGGGAGCACGTGATCTGGGCCCGCGAAATAATCGCCGATGGGTTCGCTTGACCACGGGCCGATGAAGACCGCCCCCGCGTTGACAATCCCCTGCGACAGCTCTTCCGCGTCACGGGTCATGATTTCAATGTGCTCCGGAGCGATTTTGTTCGCCAGTTCCACGCCTTCGTCCCAATTCTCCACGACGAAAATGCCGCCGTAGTTGGACAAGGGCTTTTCGACGATGGCGCGTTTCGGGGAAGCTTCCACTTGGGCATCGACGCAATTCGAAATTTTCTTCGCCATTTCCATGCTGTCCGTGATGCAGAGAGGAGCTTCAAAGCCGGATCCGTGTTCCGCTTGGGACAGCAAATCCGCCGCCACCCAATCCGGGGACACCGAATCGTCCGCCAACACCAAGATTTCCGACGGTCCGGCAATCATGTCCACGTCGACAGTGCCGAAAACTTCCTTCTTCGCCAAGGCGGCAAAGACGTTCCCCGGGCCGACGATTTTGTCGACAGGGGCGATTCCCTTCGCTCCGTAAGCCAAAAGCCCTATCGCCTGAGCTCCGCCGATATGGTAAACCTCCCGAATTCCCAGGGAAAGGAGCACGAAGGCCACCGTCGGATGGATGCCGTTGGGAGCCGGAGTCGTCACGACGATTTCTTCCACGCCGGCGACCAAGGCGGGGATTGCATTCATGATGACCGTACTCGGATAAACCCCCGCCCCACCGGGGACGTAAAGCCCCACGCGACGCAACGGGCGGATGCGCTGCCCCAGGATTTCGCCATACCGGCCGCGGAAGGCGAAGCGGCGCAAGTCCTTCTTTTCCCGCTTGTGGAAAATTTCCACGTTCCGCATGGATGCGCGCAAGGCCTTCGCCAAGGATTGGGGAACTTTCCGCGCCTGTTTTGCCAAATCGTATTCGTTGACGGCCAGATTCTTCCCCTTCAGCCCGTCAAACTTCTTGGCGTATTCCACCGCCTTCGAAAGCCCTCCCGTGCGAATGTCGGAAAGGATGTTCCGAACCGTCTGGAGAATTTCGTCCGTCGGGGCCAGTCCCCTCGAACAAATCCGTTCCACTTCCTTTGAATTCTGCTTGACTTTGGTGATTTTCATAAAGCGTTACCCGTTTTTGGTTTCCTTGTAAATCTTGTAGGAAAGGCCGTCGATGATGGCGAACCACGAAGCTTCGATAATGTTGGAAGAAACCCCGGCGACGTGCCACGTGTCCTTTTCATCCCCGAAAGTGGACCAGACGCGAACATGGGCGTCCGACCCCACGTTCGAACCCAAGACCCGCACTTTGAAATCGTCCATGCGGACGTTCGCCATATAGGGGAAATACGGAGAAAGCGCCTTCCGAATGGCCGCGTCCAAGGCGTTGACCGGGCCATCGCCCTCCGCCACCTGGAGGCTGACTTCATCGTTCACGCGCAACTTGACGGAAGCCTGTGAAACGCTCACCCCCTGTTGCGTGCGGTCTTCGATCAAACGGTAATTCTCTACAGTGAACGGCATGGTGAAATGTCCGAGAACCTGATAGACAAGCATTTCAAAACTCGCCTCGGCACTGTCGAAATGCCACCCGGCGTTTTCCCGCTCCTTGATCAAATGGAGCAGCTTTTGCACCTTCGGGTCTTTTTTGTCCACTTCGACATGGAGCAGCTCCCGCACCTTTTCGACGACCAAGGAGCCACCCGCCTGATCGCTCGCCACGAAAACCCGGTTGTTCCCCACCAGCTGGGGACTGACGTGTTCAAAGCTCCGGGAGACTTTCATCACGCCGTCGATATGCGCCCCGCCCTTGTGCGCAAAGGCCGCGTCGCCGACATAGGGCGCATTTGCCGCGCTGGGGATGTTGACAATCTGGTCGTAAGCGAGGCTAGTCTTTCGCAAGTCCTGCAAGTTCCTTGCGCAGAAGGGATTCTTGGAGAGCTTCAACACCAAGTCTGCGGAAATTGTCGTCAAGTCCGCATTGCCGCAGCGTTCGCCGTAACCGTTCAAAACCCCTTGCACCATGGAGACGCCGCATTGCACGGCGACGAGAGTGTTCGCGACTGCCACACCGCTGTCGTTGTGGGCGTGGATTCCGAGCGGGACTCGCACCTTCCCTTGAACCGCGCGGAGAATCTCTTCGAGTTCCCACGGCATCGTCCCGCCGTTCGTGTCGCAGAGGACGATGAAGTTCGCCCCGCCGAGTTCCGCCGCCTTCAATGTTTCCAGGGCGTATTGCGGATTCGCCTTGTAGCCGTCGAAAAAATGCTCGGCGTCGTAAATGACTTCTTCGGCATTTTCCTTGAGGAATCGGACGGAAGATTCTATCATGTCCAAATTTTCCTCGAGGGTCGTGCGGATGACGTCGGTCACGTGCAAATCCCAACTCTTGCCGAAAATGGTCATGACCGGAGCGCGGCTCGCCACCAAGGATTGGAGCAGGACATCCTTCTCGGCCAGGACTTTGGGACGCCGAGTGCTGCCGAATGCGGCGACCTTCGCGTGGGACAGATGCATTTGTCCGACTTGTCGAAAGAATTCCACGTCGACGGGATTGCTGGGATTCGGCCAGCCGCCTTCGATGTAATCGAAGCCGAAGGAATCCAACAATTTCGCCGCTTGGAGCTTGTCCCCTAAAGACAGGGAAATTTTGCGATCCTGGTTTCCGTCGCGCAAAGTGGTGTCATAAATAAATACATCTGGCTGCATAATCAAAATTTAACAAAATAGCATTTAAAGAAAGATTCCCCGGATTCTCAACGTCGCGAAATCATCCCCTTTCGGACATTTTCCGCTACGGATTCCCCCCCCAAAAGGGTCAAAAGCCGAAAGCCGAACTCCTCGGCGGAACCGGGACCGCGGCTGGTCACGACATTTCCATCCACGACGACCCGGTCGTCGGCATAGGACTTGCAGAACGGGGAAAGCTCCCCTTCCGTCGTCGGGTAACTCGTCGCCCTTTTGTCGGACAAGACGCCCGCGTCGGCGAGGACAAGAGGCCCGGCACAGATTGCCGCGACCCATTTCCCGTCCCGATGGAAGGAACGCACCGTTTCTAAAACTTCGGAAGACTGGCGGAGGTTTTCCACGCCCCGGGAACCGCCCGGGACGAAGACTCCCGAATACGAAGCGAGGTCTTCTTCCGAAAGGAGCGACTGCGCCTTGACGGAAAGCCCGTGCGCCCCTTGTACGCAAATTTCCGCGATGGATGCGAGCGTGACTTCAATTCCGCCGCGCATCAAGATATCGAACGGGACGGCGACTTCCGTTTCTTCGAATCCGTCGGCGAGCAAAAAAAGAAATCGTTTTGACATAAGGCCTCCTTTGCAATCGATGCCGCAACGCTCAGTGTGAAAAAATAAAATTATTTTTCATTCAATTGTTGGCTTTTTTGATTTTTAGAACTTCCCCGGACTTGACCTTCGTCGTTTTTTTATGATTCCATTCGACGATTTCCTCTATCGTCACGCCGAATTTCCGGGAAATGTCCCAAAGAGCCTCGCCCGATTGTACCGTGTAAGAGATGAAACCGTCGACGGGAGTGGCCTTCCCGTCGCCCGTTTTCTTTCGGGAATCCGAAGGCTTCGCCGCATTTTCCTTCCCCGGCGCGGACACGACCAGGACGTCCCCCACCTTGATTTTCCCGGCATCCAAAAGATTGTTCCATTCCTTCAAATTGGCGACGGAGACTCCGAAGGCGCGCCCGATGGAACTGAGGTTGTCCCCGGCGCGGACTTTGTACGTCCGACGGCCGCCCTTGACTGCCGCCGCGGGCTGTTTGGAGATTTTCCCCGAATTCTCGGAGGCCTTGCCCGAAGCCCTCGCAGGTAGCGGAATCACGAGAGTCTGGCCACGGCGGATGCGCGTCCCCTTCAAATGGTTCGCCGACTGGAGATCCTTCACCGAAACTCCGTATTGCCTGCCGATTTTCCCCAAGTTCTCCCCGGACTTCACCTTGTGGTATTGCCACCTGGAGAACTTCCTCTTGTCCATCTTTTCATAAGCGGCGAGGAATGTCTCGCGGGAATTCGCGGGTATGCGGAGTACGTAACCGGACTCCTTCGGCGGCGTGCACCAACGGTTCAGCTCCAGATTCAAATCTTGAATTTCCTTGGTATCGACCCCGACGGCCTCCGCCACCTTGTCCAACGGCATGAATTCGACGACAGTCACCGTGTCGAAAGGGGCGCGGTCCCTTTTTTCCGGATTCATCCCGTAATGCGCCGGATAATGCCCGATGGTCATCGCGGCCAGGATGCGCGGAACGTAGTGCATCGTCTCCTTGGGAAGTTCGAGTTCCCAATAAGTCACGGCGAGGCTCGTGTCGCGAAGGGTGTCCGCCTTCACGTCCCGGATGCGTTTCCGGACGCAGCCTTCTCCGCAGTTGTAGGCGGCCATCGCCAAGAGCCAGTCCCCGAATTCCCCATACAGGCGCTTCAAGTAGCGCAGGGCCGCCGTCGTCGAAAGTTCCGGATTGCGCCGCATGTCCAGCCAAAAGTCCTGGTAAAGCCCGTAACGCTTCCCGGTCGCCGGGATGAACTGCCAAAGCCCGGCGGCCTTCGCCCGGCTGTAAGCCTTGATTTTGTAACCGGATTCCACGAGCGCCAAGTAAATCAAATCCTTCGGCATCCCCATGGAATCGATTTTTGCGTAAATCATTTCTTCGAACGCAGTCTTTCGCGAAAGAGAGGCTTCCGTGAAACTCCTCGCGCGCGTCGACATGTATTGGATTTCCTGCATGACGCGTTCGTTGAACTCCACGGGCAAGGTGAACTCGGCGCGGTTCAGCGTATCGAGAAAGCTTTCGATTTTCACACGTTCCGCACTGTCAAGCGGCGGCTCGTCCAAGTTTTCAAGCCCCTCCTCTTCGAAATCGTAGCGGATGAACGCGGAAGCGTCTTCCCCCATCTGCAAAATTCCCGCGTAAACTTCATCGAGGGCCGCGATTATCTTTTGCGGCATGTCCCGGCGGTAAAGAGAGTCCTGAGGGCGCGCCTGCTCCGAATAGACCGGATCGTAACGTTCCCCGACCAGTTTTTTCAAGGACAAATCCAAATGATGCCTCGCGACAAGCCAGTCGCCGTCTTCCATCGCCTGGAGCGCGAATTGATACTGCTGCCAAGATTCCCGCCCTTCATCTTCCGGAGAGACCCAGTCGCTCATGGCACGGGAAAGATAGGACTCCTCCGCTTCCGGAGTGTAGACGGCATCACCTGTACCGGCGCATGAAACCGCCCAAAAAGACAAGAACAGTACGGCCAAGGGCAAAACGCCCCTTGCCGGGGCGAAAGTCACTGGTCGTAGTCCAAATCTTCTGCGTAATCGTTCCAAATCTGATCCCGCTTGAAAGTCGGCTTGTCGAAGTTGACTTCTTCGTCCAAGTCCTCCTCCTCTTCCTCCTCTTCTTCTTCCTCCTCTTCATTGGAAAGCGGGACGGACGGCTCAATGTTTTCATTTTTGGGGCGACGGCCGCAATACAGCGTTTCCATCGCTTCGGAATAGTCCAATTTTTTAGGATTCATGGAAATGCACCTCGCTTTTATTTGCCAAGAGCGTTGTTCACGCCGAACCAAATGATTCCCGCCGCAAGCAGGGAGAGAATCATCGTCGCGTAAACAAGGACGCGGTTCAACCGGTAAGCCTTCTGGTTCTTTCGACTCCAGAACGGACGTGCCGTTTTTTTTGCGTTTTTCACACTCATAGCGAAAATATACACATCGACAAAGAAAAAACAAGTGGGAATGCAAAATATTTCCCCGTCTCGGAATTCCGGGGCGGGGAATGGGCTAAACGACGCCGAAAATGCGCGACGTCACCAGTTCATGATGTCGTCTTTGGCCGTGTGGGTCGTGTGCACGGATTGCGAACCGTAGTAAAGGAGCTGCGCCGTGGGCAGAATCATGCGGATGACGCGATTCCACCGCGCAAGCCCCGTCGCGTCGACGAAGACGATGTCGCCGGGGCGGAGGGCGAACTTGTCGCCGAAGACCAACGCCATCGGATTCCCGGCGTTCAAATGGTAAACGTCGATGACGTCGGCGGACTCGGAGCGGAAGACGTAGATGTTTTCCGCTTCGGCGGATTCCGAAAGCAGGCCGCCCCCGTTCGCAATCGCCTCCGAAAGGGACAGTTTGCCGTTTTTAAACGGCATCGCCTGCTGGTTCCGGACTTCCCCCAAGAGATAAACCTTTGATTCCGAAGCTTCCGGGACGCGGATGGCGTCGCCGTCCTTGAGGATGATGTCGCCAGGGCCCTGTCCGGCTGCATAGGGAGCGAGCAAGTCGACCTTGTGCACCTTGCCGTCGCGCGTGAATTCCACGCTTGAGAGATCCGCCAAGGAAGTGCCCCCACCGCAGCGGTTCAGCGCTTCCAGAAAGGTGACGGGGACGTCGCTCAAGGGGACGACTCCGGGCTTTTGCACGGCACCTTGGACGTAGACCTTGAGCCGCTGGCTCTGCAAGAGGCGCACGTCGATTTGAGGATTGTTCAAAATTTTCGACAGGTTTTGGACGATTTCTTCGCGGAGTTCCGAAACGGTCTTGCCGATGACATTGATTTCGCCGACGTAGGGGTAGAACATGACGCCGGATTCGCTGACCAATTGACCCGTCGCGTTGTCGCTCCGGTAGGATCCTAGCGGACTGGTGAGTTCCGGGTGTTCCCAGATGACGACTTGGACGATATCGAACGGGCCGAGCTTGTAAGCCTCTTGTTTGTACGAAAACAGTTCTTGGGGCAGAGAGGCCGTTTGTGCGGAAGAATCGGCGAGAGCCGCCACGGTGGAAAGGGTTTTGGCGTTGATGCTCTGCAGATGGACTTTAGCCCCCTGGAACTCCGCCAAAGTGTCGATTGCGCCGTCTTCATCCGAAGATTCGTTGAAAACCATTCCGGGAGACGCGAAACAACCGGAAAGAATCCATGCGGAAAAAGCCAAAACACCGGAAAGCCAAAATCTCATTGTTGACACCTCGTTCGCAAATCGCAGCAAATATAAGAAATCAATCCCGAATCCAACGTTCGGCGTTGTATTTTGCAAGCATTTTTAAACCCTTTTCCGTCTTGTCGTTCGCGGGGATTCTCTTCGCAAAGGCGAAAACGGTCTCCCCCGGCGCACGGACGAAACCTTGCGAAGAGAGATTCTTTTCGGCGCGATCCAGGAGGATTCGAAAGCGCGAGGCGCGCCCCGAGGCGGACAGAATTTCCCGGCGGCGGCGAAAACGCCTTCGGAGAAAAATTCCCAGACAGGCGCAGAAGACGAAAAGAGCCGCAGCCACTTTGAACGCCGGAGAATCCAGAGCCGATGCAGTCCAAGTGCCGAAGGAATCCACGGCCTTGCGCCAGGCGCCCTCCGTCAACTCATGGAAGAATAGCGAAAGGGAACCCCGCGCGCGTTCCCAAAGAATTGCCGGGGAAGATCTGGACGGATTCCCAGGACGGGAGACCGAAGGAGTCGGGTCGAACACATTCCAAAATCCTTCCGCATCGCGAAATTCCACCCAGGCGTGGGCGTTCCGGCGGCGAAAGACCCAATGCGCGCCGACGCGTTCCGGATAGGCGAATCCGGTGACGTAGCGCGCGGAAACGCCCATCTTGCGCAGGAGGAGAGTCCCGAGGGACGCAAAATATTCACAAAAGCCGGATCGAGCGCGAAAGAATGTCTCCAGCGGGTCTTCTCCGTCCGACCGAGGGACTTCCAAGGAATAGGAGAAGTTTTCCCGGAAATAAGCCGTCATCTTTTTCAAATTCGAACGGGTGGAATCGGGAGATGCGGAAAGTCCCATGGACCGGGCAGCGGAGTCGAGGAAACCCACCAGAGATTCCGGGAAGCCGTTCCAAGCGGAATCGGCAATCGAGGAATCCCGGACACGTCCGCCGTCCCAGTAATACCAGTCTCGGGGGGAATCCCCGTCGACGGAAAAGAAATCCCCGTCGAAGTAAGGAATCGAATCCAGATTCTTGACGGCCACGCCGGAAGCCCCGGACGGTGCGAAGAGGACGCTCCGCAAGGAAATTCCCGAACGCACCCAGACGGGGACGGAATCCGCACGCGGAATCCCGGATTCAAAGCCTCCGTAATTGCCGACGAACGGGCCTGTCTGGAGCATCCGGAATCGGGGCGACTTTTTCCAAAGGCCATTCCCCGGAAGATAACGCAGATACGCTGCGCCTTTGAAATAAGCGGGCATCCGCTCGGAATAGACGCGGAAGACGACCTCCCCTTCCCTTCGCCCGGAATAATTCGGGGAGAAAGAACCGAGCCGTCCCACGTTTGAAAACCCCATCAGGCCGAAATCCCCGGAATTTTCCGCCGCGCGCATCGCGAACGCCCTTCGAAAGGCGTCCTTCCCGCGCCAAATCCCGAAAGCAGAGCCGGCGGAAACGGCGACGGAAAGAGACAGGAACAACGCCCAAACCTTGAAATCCTTTTTGGGGCGGACGGAAAAGAGGAATACGGAAACGGCGAACAGACAAGCGAGAAGACTTTCGGGATTCCATTCAAACGAGGAAAGCGACAGGGAGGCCGCCGCATCGAACAGGACGAAGACGGACTTGCCACCGTTCCCGACGCTCCGCCATTCGAGGATTGCCAAATACAACAAATACCAGGCGGGAATGTAAAAGAAGAGAGGCGAATAACCGTCGATAGTCAAAAACCAAAGTGCGAACGGGAGAATCCCCGCATAAAGGAGTGCGCGGCGCAAAACGGGCACACACCCCGACCGCAGCCCGCGATAAATCCGGAGGCAACAGAGAAGAGCCGTCACGGCAAGCGGCCACGCGCCAGACGCGCTCCACAGCGAAACGGATGCCGCCGCCAAAATCAATAGGGAGGATTCATGCGAAATCCGCCACTTCACAGGGAATCCTCCGAACCGAGAATTGCGAACTTGACGGAGTCGTCGCCCGCATGCGATCCCCGTTCGTCCACGACGACAACCTGCTTGTCCGCGCGAAATGGGAGAGGCCGCACGGAAACGCTCAATGTGGGATTATTCGCATCGGAGGGGATATCCCCGTCATCCCATTCCACGTTCTTTCGAATTTTCGCACGCGGGATTCGGGCGAGGGATTCCAAAATTTGCCTCTTGTCGTCAAAAGTCCCCAACCGGACTTCCCCGCGCCCGATGAAAAGACGGCCGAGAATTCCCCGATCCAAGAGCCAGAAGGCAACGCTTCCGCAAAGGCGTATGGCGGCTTCCACGCACATCTTTTCGCGGATGCGCGATGCGGAAACGTCCAGGAGGAGGACGACCCCGCCGCCGGATTCCGTCTCGAATTCCTTGGTGAACGGACGCCCGAAACGGGCGAACGCCTTGGCGTGCAAATCCCGGGGGCTGTCCCCCTCCCTGTATTCTCGGAGGCCGGCGAATTCCGAGCCTCGGCTTTGGCGCGAAAGGAGCAGGCGTTCAAAGGCCGCGCCCCGTTCCCCGGCGGTCAAAAAGGAGAACGACTTCAACGGGGGAATCTTCGGAGCGACCAGCAGCTCTTCCGTTTTCCCGTAGCGCAAAAGGCAATAGGAAAGCCCGGACGGATGCGGGACTATCAGGGAAATCCCGGGAAGTGGAAAGATTCCCCGCTTGTGCGGAAGGATTTCGCCGTTCCCCAAGCTTTCAATCGAAGAATCCATCCGAAACGATTCGAGCGCGGCCGATTTCCGCAACGGACTTTCGAACGACGCGGAAATCCGAAGAGGCTCCCCTTCGATTCCGAGGGGGACATCCACGCGCAAGAAGCGGTTTTTCGGGCGGCGGCGAAAGGACAAGGCCAAGACCAACGCCACGGCAAAAAAAAGTTCGGCGACCTTCAGGGCGAAAAACCCCGGAGCGAACAAAAAGAACGCTCCGAAGAGGAGGTATGCGGCGGCGACGTGACCCGCCGGAGTGAAAGCTTCGCACCAGAAGAAGTAAATCCGCATGAGGAGGCCGGCCTTTTCCGGCACGCGCGGATAGGCTTCCCATAGCCAGGCCATTTCGCTGAAGAAGCGCATCGGCTACCTGGGGACGGGAACGTCCCGAAGGATTTCTTCCAAAATCCGGGAGGTCGTGCCGGGGACATCGCTTTCAGCGAAAATCCGATGGGAAAGGACGGGCGGCACGGCGCGTTGCACGTCGTCCGGCAGAACGAAATCGCGGTCATCCATATAGGCGAACGCCCTGGAAAGGGAGCAGAGGGCCATTCCCGCTCGCGGACTTGCGCCGAGGCGCACCCCGGGCCGATTCCGCGTCGCCCGTACAATTTCCACGGCGTAACGTTCGAGTCCGCCGTCGATGTGTACGTTTTTCACCTCTTCCCGGAGCTTCAATACGTCTTCGGTGGTCATCACGCTTTCGAGCCTTTCAATCGGTTGCCCCAAGCGATGCCCGTGCACGATTTCCACTTCCGTTTCCGCTGCCGGGTATCCGATGGACATCCTCACCATGAAACGGTCCATCTGCGCTTCGGGCAGCGGATAAACGCCCCGAAATTCCACCGGATTTTCCGTCGCCAAGACCATGAAGAAGTCGGGCAGCGGAAAGGTCGCTCCTTCGAGGGTGACGGAACGTTCCTCCATCGCTTCGAGAAGCGCGCTCTGCGTCCTGGGGCTTGCGCGGTTGATTTCATCCGCCAGCAGAACCTGCGTGAAGACTGGCCCCTCCTTGATTTCGAAATCCGCCTTTCCCGGTCGGTAAACCGCGCCGCCCGTCACATCCGCCGGCAACAGGTCCGAGGTGAACTGAATCCGGGAGTAATCCGCGGCGATGGCTTTCGAAAGAGCCTTGGCGAGAGTCGTCTTTCCCGTTCCGGGGACATCTTCTAGAAGTACGTGGCCTCCGGCCAAAAGGGTCGAGACCAGAAGGGACACACAGTCTTCCTTCCCGAACAAGACGGAATTCAAGGCCGCATTCAATCGGTGAATCATTTGAAATTCCTTCAAAAATTTTGTAATATCCAAAATATGAAAATTCTCCCCGTCACGGCGATTGTCTCCGCCGCCGTCCTCCTTTTCTTGTTGTTCGACGCGGTTAGAAGCGCCCGGCCGGAAATGCGGAAGGCTTTCGTCATTCCCGGATCCCTGCAGATTTTCGCCGCAGCGATTTTCCTTGCGCGGGGGCGGATTCTCCCCGAATTCCTCCCGCCGGAAATTCTCTCCCCCCTCTGCTACTTTTTCAGCCTGTACCTCACCTTCACCGCCGCAAAAGAGCTGTTCTCCGGGAACAGAAGGTTTTCAAAGAGCATCCTTTGGAGCGTTTCCGCCATCACCGCTTGGACGCTTTCCCTCTTGGGCGGAACATTTTAGTATAATGCTAGCCATGACAAGAATCAAGACCATCGTCATCGCCGGCGGAACCCACGGGAACGAGCTCTCCGGCGTGATGCTCCACCGCAAATGGAAAGAGAACGAAAGGCTCTATGCGGGAAAATGCCCATCGGCAAACGTGGAACTGGTCCTTTCGAACCCCGAAGCGACGGCCGTTTGCAAACGCTACGTCGAAAGGGACCTGAACCGCAGCTTCGCGAACCGCCTGCTCCGACTCGAAAACCCGGCCGCCTACGAAATCCGCCGAGCAAAGGAATTGAACGCAAAATTCGGTCCGAAGGGGAAAGACTCCCGGACGGACCTGCTCATCGACGTCCACAACACGACAGCTAACATGGGCTGCTGCCTCATCCTCTCCGCCAAAGATCCGTTCACCATGCGCGCAAGCGCGGAAATCGTCCACGAAAGCCGGAGCCTCACCCGCCTGCCGGTGAAAATCTATTACCAACCGGAAGAACGCGGAGAATCCCCCTATTTCGGAACGGTCGCAAAGGCGGACATCTGCCTTGAAATCGGTCCGCAACCGCACGGGGCGATGGATTACGAAATCTTCGCCACCGCAGAACGGGTCGTCTGCCGCTATCTCGAACTCGCCGAGGCTTGGAACCGCGGCACGTTGCAAACCCTCCCGAAGAAGACGGTCGACGTCTACACGCAATACAAGGACATCGATTATCCGCGGGACAGGTTCGGAAACGTCCGCGCCATGGTACATCCGGACGTCTCCGGAAAGGATTACGCCGAAGTCAAACCGGAAAGTCCCCTGTTCATCTCTTTCGACGGCGAGGACATTCCGAACGGAGAAGGTCGGAGCACTTGGCCCATCTTCATCGACGAAAGCGCCTATTACGAAAAGAAGCTCGCGATGAGCCTCACCCTGAAGACGACGGAGGAATGGTGATGTCCGAAAACGACCCGAAAGAATTGTCCACGGAAGAGAAAATCGCTTCCCTCTTGTCG
Source organism: uncultured Fibrobacter sp. (assembly GCA_964501065.1). GTDB lineage: Bacteria > Fibrobacterota > Fibrobacteria > Fibrobacterales > Fibrobacteraceae > Hallerella. The sequence goes on from CAZCRF010000025.1 coordinate 28,549, forward strand.
CTCATCGAGGAATTGCGCGCCGAGCCTTACGAATCCCGCCTTGACGAAATTCTCGACGGCTTCGAGGATTTTCTCATGAAACGCCCGGATCCCCCGAAGGAATGGCAGGAACGCTTCGACGCCTCCGGCAAGAAGTTCGACTATTGGCAAATCGTCCTGCCGACGGATTTCGAAGACCCGTTTGAAGACGACCTCGGGAACATCCGCCGCCTGCGGGAGCTCTTTTCTTCGGCAAAGCCTTCCATGGCGATGGAACACGCCCTCATCTCGCGGAACTTTTTCCTGTACGAAAACGGCCACGCGAAACCCATCCCCGCACCACGCCCGATTCTGATGCTCGAAAGCATGGACGACGAAAATTCCAAAATCGACTGGGATTGCTGTTTCACCCTGTTCGGCGACGGGAGCTTTTACGCATACAACTTGAACCGGGACGATGAAGAGGAGCTCGGCGAAGATTTCAAGAGCATCTTGAAGGATCGAATCGGCATTCTCTCGGAAATGCGGCTGGTCGTACCGGCGGACGGCCGCGATTACGGGATTCTCCACAGCTGATGCGATGGAACGCCTTGGCAGCCGCTTGCGGGATTCTCCTTTCGAACGCTCCCGCGGCCTTCATCGAAGCCCCGATTCCCCCGTCGGATGTGGGGAATTTTTTCGCGGACGGCGATGGGGACGGCATGGCGGACTTTGCGCAATTCTCCTTCATCGGCAAACTCTCCCGGGAATACTTGGACTCTGGAGTGGTGCGGCTTTCGTTCTGTTGGCCGGATGCCGGTGGGAAATTCAAGGAGCATTCCTTCCGCGGAAAGGAGCTTCCATTCGACACGGCAAGCCCGAATACGATTGCAGTCCCCATTCCCCGGGAAGGCGTTTCCGCTTTCGCGACATCCGTCGACCCTCGCCGACAAAAGGCGCGGATTCTCTTCAACGACTCGTCCGTTGCGGAAATCGCCATGGGAGATAAAATCCCGCCGCAAATCAAATCCGCCATTTTGTTCACTTCCGAAGCTTTGTCCGGGGATTCCTTGGGCGTTGCGTTTTCGGAACCGGTGACCGAACTTCTCCCCGATTCCGCCTTCCTCGAATACAAGCATGCGGGAGAATCCTTTGCACTCCTTTCGGGAAAAAGCGTCTGGAACGAGAACAAGACCTCGGTGCGCCTTGTGCATTCGGGCGGCGGGAGCTTCCCCTCCCCGGGAGATTCCGTCCGCATCCTGCCGGGGAGTCTCGCCGACTCTTCCGGGAACAGCCCTGGCGAAACTTCCCCGTTCCGCGAAATCCTCGACGTGTTCCCGTTTCATTTGTACACAAATTCCCTGACAATCGTCCATTCGGAAGACTCGTTGAAGGCGCATCCGATTTTTGAACGTCTCTTTGTGGACACGTCCGCCGCCGACATCCCGAAGAACAGTCTCGGCGTCGCGATGCCCATCGGCGGAAAGGACTTCAAATCCTACGTCCGCCGTTTTGTGGAAAGCTCGGAATCCCCGGATCCGGCGAACCTGGACATTTCCGTCTCCATGCAAATCTACACGCGGACCGGCGAATACGTGACAAGCGTACATTCCAAGACAAAATGCTCCGACCTGCGGTTTGGCGGCGATTGCTTTGAGAATCCCCGAAAGTTCTATCTCAAGTGGAACCTGATGGCGAGCGACAGGCGGGTCGTGGGGACGGGGACATACCTGGCAAAAATCCAGGCCTCTGTCAGCTACGGGGACGTCATCCTCTGGCAAAGCGGTTCCGGAAAAGACGCCGTGAAAATCTGGGGGGTGAAGAGGAGTTCCCGTGGAGCCCCTTGAACGCGAAATCTATTCCCACTACTTTGAACTAGGCCGTTTCCGCCCGATGCCGAACCGGACTCGGGACATTTCGCTCGAAGAGCTTTTGGATTCTTACGAGGCCTTTTTCTTCGACGCCTTCGGCACGTTTTATTGCCAAAAGGAGCGCCTCTATCCGGGAGCGTTTGAAATGTACAAGAAGGCCCGCGCCACGGGAAAGCCCATGCGCCTGGTGACAAACGCCGCTTCAATGTCTGTCGGACTTCTAGCAGAAAGTCTCGCCCACATGCGAATTCCGTTCGAGCCGTCCGAAATCATTTCATCGGGGACGCTTTTCCCGGCCTTCGCCCAAGAGATGCGCATCCGCGAAGCTTTCTACATCGGGAAAAATACGGGAATCCCCCTGCTGGAGAAAAGCGGAGTTTCCGTCACCCGAGAACCTTCCGAGCCGACTGTAGTCGTCGCGTCTTCCCCCGAAGACGAAAGCCTTGTCCGAGAGGCTGTCGAGATTCTTTCGAAGCCGAACGCCCGATTGGTCGTTCTCAACCCGGATGCCTATGCGCCGCGAATCGGAAAGCCCCGCGAAGGAGTTTCCGGTTGTGCAGCCCACCTGCTTTACAAAGCGACGAAAGCTCGGACGTTTTACTTGGGGAAGCCCTTCCGCGCCATTTTTGAAAAGGCTTTGGATTCCCTTCCGCATCCGATGAAGACCGTCATGATTGGCGACACCTTGGCGACAGATGTCGGCGGAGCGTTGAATGCGGGAATCGACGCTGCGCTCCTCGTCGGGCGCAACCAACCCGCAGCCGAACTGGGCGACGACGAGGCGTTTTTGAAAATTCGCCCGACCTACATCCTCTGCGGAGACTCGCCGTCCTGAACTTCGCTACCAATCCCCGCGCCTCGTGCCGACGGAAATTCAAAGACAACAAAAAGGAGCTTCGCCTCGCCGGCAAAAGCTCCTTTTGATAAATAAAAATTTTATCGCGCAAGGAACTGCATGTAGGGGAGCTTTTGCGAAAGCTTCTCCACGTCAGCCTCGTGCGAAAGCAAGACGCCGCGCGCATGCCAGGAACCGTCGAGGAACTGTCCACGAGGACCGTCCGCAAGTTCCAGGGGGATTTCTTCCCCGCCCATCTTCAGCGTGCGGCTCTTCGTACTGGTCTCCATCTCCTCCGACGGATGCGCTTCAATCCACGAAAGAATCTTGTCCGCCACTTCATGGGAGACGCGGAAGCAGGGCACTCCTATCGCTACGCAATTGCCGAAGAATATTTCGGAATAGCTCTCGGCGATGATGGCCCGGACTCCCCAACGCTTCAACGCCTGCGGAGCGTGCTCGCGGCTCGAACCGCAGCCGAAGTTCCTGTTCGAAACGAGAATCTTCCCGTTCTTGTACTTGGGGTCGCGGAACGGATGCACCTTGCCTTGGGCGGCGAGACCGGCGATGTCGTCGGCAAAGGCGTTCTGGCCGAGACCGTCAAAAGTCACGCATTTGAGGAATCTCGCCGGGATAATCCTGTCGGTGTCGATGTCGTTTCCGCGCAGGGGAATGCCGGAACCTTGGACGGAATCTATCACTGTCAACATATGTTACGCTCCTTGCCGAATGTATTTGCGGACGTCTGTCACTTTCCCTTCGATGGCTGCGGCCGCCACCATGATGGGACTCATCAAAATCGTTCTCCCCGTCGGGCTTCCCTGACGCCCCTTGAAGTTCCGGTTGCTGGAGCTCGCGCTGACTTGACGCCCTTGGAGCTTGTCCGGGTTCATCGCAAGGCAAAGGGAGCAGCCAGCGTCTCTCCATTCCGCGCCCGCTTCCGTGAAAATCTTGTCTAGCCCCAAGGATTCCGCTTCCTTCTTGATCTTTTGGGAACCGGGAACGACCCACATCTTCACCGTCGGGGCGACATGGCGGCCCTTCAAGATTTCGGCGGCGGCGACCAAGTCCGGAAGCCTCCCGTTCGTGCAGCTCCCGACAAAGGCGATGTCGATGGGCGTTCCGAGCATTTTCCCGCCTTCCTCCCAGCCCATGTATTCATAGGCTTCGCGGATGACCTTTTGCTCGGAACCCGTGAACTCGCTGATTTTCGGCATGTTTCCGCCGAGGGGGATGGCCTGCGCCGGAGTGATGCCCCATGTGACCATCGGTTCGAGAGCGGAGCAGTCGATTTCCACGTCGTCATCGAATGTCGCGTCCGGATCGCTCGCCACGGACTTCCAATAAGCGACCGCTTCGTCCCACCGGTCTTCTTTCGGCGCATAGGGCTTTCCCCGGAGGAATGCGAAAGTCTTTTCGTCCGGATTGCAGTATCCGACGCGTGCGCCGCCTTCAATCGCCATGTTGCAGACGGTCATGCGCCCTTCCATGTCCAAATTTTCAATCACGGGACCCGCGAATTCATAAGCGTACCCGACACCGCCGTTCACGCCGAGCTTCGCAATGTAAGCCAGGGCGACATCCTTCGCCGTCACGCCGGGATTCAATTTTCCCGTGAAACGGATGCGCCGCGTCTTGAGCGGACTCATGGCCAAAGTCTGCGTCGCGAGGACGTCGGCCACTTGGCTCGTACCGATGCCGAACGCGACAGCCCCGAACGCCCCGTGGGTAGCCGTGTGGGAATCTCCGCAAGCGACGGTCATCCCCGGCTGCGTCACGCCCTCTTCCGGGCCGACGATGTGGATGACCCCTTGCTCGCCCGAATCCGGTCCGAAGAATCGCACGCCGAAATCCCGGGTGTTCTTTTCCAAATGTTCGAGCATCTCTTCCGAAACGGAATCCTGGAGGGGACGGTGGCGAGCGGCGGACGTCGTCGGAATGATGTGGTCCACCGTGGCGAAAGTCCTTTCCGGATATTTCACCTTGAGCCCTTCTTCCCGAAGCATGGCGAACGCCTGGGGGCTTGTCACTTCATGGCACAGGTGCGTGCCGATGAACAACTGGTATTGCCCACTCGGAAGCTTGCCGACGATATGGCTTTCAAACACTTTCTGATATAAACTTTTGCCCATAGAACACCTTCTCTTTCAGAAGACAAATAAATTTGTGCGCTACAATATAGAAAATTCAGGGCGGTCGCAGGATGATTGGAGGGGGAATGCCTTCCCCTCGCTACAACCGCCGCTTCGCGCCGTTTTCCGCTACCCCTTCGAGCGGGGACACCCCGCAACGCCCCGTCTGCGCATTTCGGGAAGAGAGTTAGGAGTTAGTGGTCAGAGCTTAGTGTGGAGTGTTTAGAGTTTAGTTAACGGTCAAGGGGAGGCACAGTCATGTTAAGCAGGATTGGCGTCATGCAGAGCGAGAGCGAAGCATCTCTTTACAGTAACGAGATTCTTCAGTCGCACGCTCCCTCAGAATGACACCGCGACTGTTTCTGGATTAACGCCTTTGGC
>CAZCRF010000026.1:0-26682 GCA_964501065.1 uncultured Fibrobacter sp.
TTCGGCGAACATTCGGGCAAGCCCTCATTCCTGTAGCAGAGCTACAGAGCCGAATAGAAAGCGACCTGTTTCGCTTACGCCTGTCTGCCGACAGGCAGGCAGCGGGCGGAAAGGTAGGAGGAGTATTAGTTGTGAGTGATTAGCTCTTAGAATTTAGTGTCGCCGCATCTTTCTTCAAATACAATTGCTCATTGCCAATTGCTAATTGATTCTCCACCCCCTGACCTGGGTCACGCTCAAGTTTGACACGAACTGTGTTTGTCACACGATTCGTGTTGACGCCCTTTCCCTTGCTTTTCACGAAGCACTCCATTTCCAAGTCAATTCTTCATTCCGCATTTCGAATTATGCATTATGCATTCCTAATTGCACAAAGCGCAAGCCTCACTCCCCACTAACCACTAACTCCTCATTCCTACCCACTACCCTCCCCTATTCCCATTCCGGATTGAAATAAATCCAGAAAGGTTGGGCATATTTTCTAAATTTTCACCCGATGTCGAAGAACCTCCAAGATTATTTGCCGCAAAAGGGCGAAGCTTTTGATTCCGAAGATTTGCTGGGGAGATTCCTTTCGTGGACGGAAGACCGCGGAGTGAACTTGTATGAAGCGCAGGAGAACGCCATCCTTGAAATCTTCGACGGAAAGAACGTCATCCTGAACACGCCGACGGGCAGCGGAAAGTCGCTTGTCGCCGAAGCTCTGCATTTTGCAAGCCTTTCCCTCGGGAGGAAATCCGCCTACACTTGCCCCATCAAGGCTTTGGTGAATGAAAAGTGGATGGCCCTTTGCAAGGAGTTCGGACCGGAAAATGTCGGGCTTTCGACGGGAGACGCCACCGTGAACGCGAACGCCCCGATTCTTTGTTGCACGGCGGAAATCCTGGAAAACCGCGCTCTCGGCGAAGGCGAAGCCTTGGACGTCCAAGACGTCGTGATGGATGAATTCCATTATTATTCGGACAGGGAGCGCGGAGTCGCGTGGCAAGTCCCGCTGCTCACCCTTCCGCAGACTCGCTTCTTGTTGATGTCGGCGACGATGGGGAAAACGGATTTCTTCGAAAAGGCGCTTTCGCGTTTGAACGGCTTCGAAAGCGTGACCGTTTCGAGCATGACGCGTCCCGTCCCTCTCGAATATTCGTATTCGATGAACGAACTTTCCACGACGGTTCAAGGTTTGGTGAACGGGGGGAAGTCTCCTGTTTACGTGGTGCACTTCAGCCAGTCCTCCGCTGCGGAAAACGCCCAGAATTTCACCAGCTTGAACCTTTGCACGAAAGAGGAGAAGGCGGAAATAGCGAAGGCCGTCGGGAACTTTCGATTTTCGAGCCCTTACGGACCGGAGTTCAAGCGTTTTCTCAAATTGGGCATCGGCTTGCATCACGCGGGGCTTCTCCCGAAGTACCGCATTCTCGTGGAGAAGCTTTCTCAGAAAGGCCTTTTGAAGGTCATCTGCGGCACGGACACCTTGGGCGTCGGCGTGAACGTCCCGATTCGGACGGTTCTCTTTACGCAGCTCTGCAAATATTCCGGGGACAAGACGGCGATTCTCGCCTCTCGCGATTTTCACCAGATTGCGGGTCGCGCCGGGCGAAAGGGCTTTGACGATGTGGGGTTTGTCGTGGCACAGGCCCCCGCGCACGTGATTGAAAATGCGAAGCTCGCGGCGAAGTCTTCGCAGACGGGAAAGAAGTTCGTCAAGCGGAAGCCTCCGGAACGCGGCTACGTCCCCTGGGACGAAAGCACCTACAGGCGACTGATTGATTCTCCGCCCGAACCGTTGACGTCCCGTTTCGAAGTTTCCCACGGAATGCTCATCAATGTCCTTTCCCGCAAGACGGACGGCTGCAAGGCCATGCGGAACCTCATCCGGGATTCCCATGAAACGGCCAAGCGCAAAAGGGAATTGATGCATCGGGCTTTTTCGCTTTTCCGGTCGTTAGTGGAAAAGAATGTCGTGGAATTTGTGAAGAATCCGCAGCCGGGAATGGCCCATGTGCGCGTGAATCTGGATTTGCAAAACGACTTCGCGATGAACGAACCGCTTTCGCTCTATTTGCTCGACACTTTGCCGAAGCTCGACAGGGAAAGTCCGGACTTCGCCTTGGACGTCATCTCCTTGGTGGAATCGATTGTCGAGAATCCGGAACCGATTCTGCGCGTGCAATTGAAAAAGGCGAGGGACGCCCGTTTTGCGGAGCTCAAGGCGGAACACGCCGAATACAACAAGATTCAGGAAGAACTCGACAAGGTGGAATACCCGAAGCCTCTCCGGGAGTTCATTTATTCGACCTTCAACGACTTTGCGGAGGTGCATCCGTGGGTCGGCGACTTGAATGTCGAACCGAAGTCCATCGTCCGCGAAATGATGGAATGCTTCGACACGTTCAGCGGATACATCAAAAAATACGGACTTTCCCGCGTGGAGGCGCTCTTGCTCCGCCATATCAACTATGTATATAAAGTCCTTTCGCAGACGGTGCCGGATTCCTTCAAGACGGAGGAAATCGTCGAAATTCAGGATTATCTGGAAGAGATGATTCGCCGCACGGACTCGAGCCTTTTGGAAGAATGGGAGCGGCTCAAGAACCCGGAGTTCGAACCGGAAGAGGCGTCCCCGGAAAAGGCGTTTCACGCAGACGAAGCGGAAAGGGACATCACCTTGGACAGGAAAAAATTCGTCGCGAGCGTCCGCAGCCGCATCTTCTCCTTGCTCGCGTTTTTGCAGAACGGCCGCTATGCCGAAGCGTTGGACCTTTTGGCCGAAGATTTGCCGGAGGGGAGAGTCCTCTCGGACGGGGAGGGCGCCCCTTGGACCGAAAAACGCCTGGGAGAGATTTTCGACGGTTATCGCGAGGAGCATGGGAACTTCCGGTTGGACGCGGAAGGCCGCTCCGCGAAGCATTCGGTGGCGGTCTGGAAACCGGATTCCCTGCAAATCCAGCAGATTCTGCAAGATGACGAAGATTTGAACGACTGGGAGGTCGATTTCTCCGTCCCGCTTTCGGAATCCCGGGACGCCGGAATGCCGCTTTTGCGCCTGAACCGCATCGGAATCATTTTGTAAACTTTACACGATTCCCAAAAAAAGTTAGATTTGCGCGCACTATTGGGCAAGACCGTTTTGGGGCTTGCCCGGAAACATTGGATAAAGTCATGACGAAAGCTAAATTCATCAAACTTCTCATTGCGTCAATCCTCGCCATTGCGGCATTGTTCGTCCCTTACGAAGCTCTGGGAATTGACGGTCCGAACGCCCTCAACCCCGTGGAAATCCGCGTCATTGCGATATTCGTCATGGCCGCCCTTTTCTGGATTCTCCAACCGTTCCCCATTTGGACGACGTCGATTTTGGTGATTGTCCTCATGATTCTCACGGTTTCGACTTCGGCTCTGGCTCCGTTCCGCGTCGAAGGCGTGAAGATGATCGGGTACAAGGATTTGATGAACACGTGGGCGGACCAGACCATCATGCTCTTCTTGGGCGGGTTCTTCCTCGCTTCCGCCGCGACGAAGTACAAGTTGGACTTGAATTTGGCCAGCGTCCTCTTGAGGCCGTTCGGGCACAATCCGAAGTTCGTCATGCTCGGGCTGATGCTCATCACGGCAGTCTTTTCGATGTTCATGAGCAATACGGCGACCGCTGCGATGATGCTCGCCATCTTGGCCCCGGTGCTGAATCTCTTCGACGAAAAGGACAGGGGGCGCGGAGCTTTCGCCTTGGCAGTTCCCATCGGAGCGAACATCGGCGGCATGGGAACTCCTATCGGAACTCCTCCGAACACGATTGCCTTGGGCGCGTTGAACGAAGCGGGATACAGCATCACCTTTGGACAGTGGATGGCTTTCGGCGTCCCTTACGTGATCATCATGATTCTCGTGGCGTGGCTGGTCGTGATGAAGATTTACCCGATTTCCGCCAAGCATATCGATTTGAAGATTGAAGGGGCGAACGGTTTTGACAAGAGTCCCCGTGCGATTATCGTGTATGTGACTTTCGCTTTGTGCGTCGTCATGTGGCTTCTCGGCAAGAATGTCCACGGTGTGAACGATTATGCGATTGCGATGATTCCGATTGCCGTCTTCGCGATTACCGGCGTGATTGACAAGAAGGATTTGAAGAGCATGAGTTGGGACGTCCTGTGGCTTGTCGCAGGCGGCTTCGCATTGGGCGTCGGTCTGCAAAAGACGGGTCTTGCCGCGCATTTGATCGGGGCGATTCCGTTCGACACATGGCCCGCGTTCCCGCTCCTCGTCGGTTGCGGCATCATCTGCCTTTTCATGGCGAACTTCATGAGCCATTCGGCGACTGCCGCCCTGCTCGTCCCCATTTTGATTGTGGTGGGGGTCAACTGTGCGGACAACTTGGCGCCTCTCGGCGGTGTCACGGCTTTGCTTGTCGCAGTCGCATTTGCCAGTTCCCTCGGCATGAGCATGCCCATTTCGACGCCTCCGAACGCACTGGCCCATTCGACGGGATATGTGGATACGAACGGCATGGCGAAGTCGGGCATATTCCTCGGCATCTTCGGACTTCTCCTGGTCTATTTGATGATGTTCATCTTGGCGCAAGTGCATTTCTTCGGAGACCCGAAGCCGTCCGCGTCTGCAGCCGCTCCGGTCGCCGTGGAAGCGAGCGTCTCCGCCGCTGTGGACGCAGCTCCCGCTGCCGTGGCTGTGGATTCGACTGTCGCCCCTGCAACGGATTCTGCGGCTCTCGTCGTGGATTCAGCCGCTTCCCTTGCGAAGGATTCCGCTTCGGCGAAGTGACGCTGTTCGAGGCTTTTCATCGTGCTTGACGAATCCATTCCGGAAAAAAGCGTTCCGCGCTGGAAACGCAAAAAGGAAGACCGCCCCCAGGAAATTCTGGACGCAGCGGTGGAACTTTTCGTGGAACAGGGCTTTGCGGCGACAAAGGTGAGCCAAATCGCCCACAAGGCGGGAGTCACCCCGGGAACGCTTTACGTCTATTACAAGAACAAGGAAGCCATTCTCCAAGAAGTGGTGATGAAAACCCTCAACCCCATCTTCAACGAAAGCGACGCCATCCTGGAATCTTATCAGGGCAGCGCCGAAGGCCTTGTCCGGATTTTGATTGACAAATGGTGGCAGGCCGTCGGCGGGGAAAGCAAGATTTCGGGCATCCCCAAGTTGGCCGTCGCCGAAGTGTCGAACTTCCCGGCTCTCGCCGATTTTTACGCCCAGAGCATCTTGACTCCGGGGTTCTCTTACATCGAGAAGGTCTTGGAATACGGAGTGGCGCAGGGAAGCTTTCAGATTGACGACATCAAGTTCACGGCGTATTTGATTTTTGCCGCTTTCCACGGAGCCGTCATCGACGCCCATTCCTTTATGATTGCATCCAAAAACGGCATCTCGCTGAACCAGTTCAAGGAACGGCTCTACGATTTGATTCTTCACGGGATTTTAAAGACGAAGTGATTTTCGATGATCCGTTCGCTCTACCTGTCGTCTTTTCGGAATTTGCCAGAAGGCCGGTGGGAATTCGGCGACGGAATCACTGTCGTCTGCGGGAAGAACGGTGTGGGAAAAACCTCTCTGCTCGAAGCGGTGCACCTTTTGTGCGAAGGATTCTCCTTCCGAACGAGGACCGTGTCCGACATGGTGAACTGGCAAGCGCAAGAGATGGTCGTTCGCGGGGAACTTGCGACTTCCGCAGAATCCAAACGCCGTTTTGAACGCGCCTTGCTTTGGAATCGGACTCGCGGGCTTGCCGTCAAGAAGGATGGCGTCCCCTGCAAGAGTCCTGCGGCCTTTTTCGGGGAAATCCCCGCAGTGATGATGCAACCGGCGGATATGGAGATGGTGCGCGGCGCCCCTGAAAACCGTCGCCGTTATTTGGACGAACTTTTGTGCTTTCGGAATTCGGGCAACGCGGATTTGCTCCGCCGTTACCGCCGCATCTTGTCCGAGAGGAATCAGTGGCTTCGGCAGAACAAATTGGGAAAGGCTGTCGGCGGGGAAGATTTGTATTCCGTCCTTACCGGCCAACTGATGGATTTGGCTGCGAAAATTTGGATGGAGCGCGTTTCCCTCGTGGCTGAAATTTCCCCGAAGATTCTCGCTTGCTATGAAAATCTCGCAGGGAAGGGGGACGAGCTTTCGGTTTCGTACAAATGTTCCGTGTTCGACTTTTTGAAAGCGGCCGAAATGACCGAAGAAAGGCTGCGAAACGCCTTCGCGTATAAATTGGACAATTTGGATTTTGCCGAAAGGATGCAAGGGGTGACTCTCGCGGGCCCGCATAAAGACGATTTGCTTCTGGAACTTCACGGGCACGACATCCGGTCATCCGGGTCGCAGGGGCAGTGCCGCAGCGCGTCCATCTCGCTTCGGCTGGCGGCGTCGGATCTGGCTTCGGAACATTTGGTGAAGCCCGTTCTGCTCCTCGACGATATTTTTGCAGAACTGGACAAAGACAGGCGAATCGCCGTGGCGGAAATCATTCGGGAAAAGCTGTGCCAAGTCATCGTGGCGACTCCCCGGGCGGAGGACTTGCCGTTCACGGCGGATGCCGTCTGGGGAATGGATTGAATCACTTTGAATTCGGAGGATTTATGGAACTGCTCTCTTTTTTGGATTCTTCGGTGACGCCGTGGCACGCTGCGGACAATTTGGCCCGGCGACTCTCGTCGAACGGATTTCGGGAATTGCGCGAAGGGGAATCTTGGAGTCTGGCGAAAAATTCCGCTTACTTTGTACAACGCGGGGCGGCCATTTTCGCTTTTCGTACTCCGGAATGTTGGAATTCCGAATCGCGCTTCTTGTTGGCGTCCGCCCATACGGATTTCCCTTCGTTGAAAATCGCGCCGAATCCGGATTCTTTTTCTTTCGGCATCCATCGGCTGCATCCGGAAGTTTACGGAGGGCCGCTTCTCAATACGTGGTTCGACCGGGATTTGGGGATTGCCGGTTTGGCCGTCGTTTCGCATTCCGGATGCCTGGAAAAGAGGCTCGTGCGGTTGAAGACCTTGTGCCGCATTCCGGAATTGGCAATCCACTTGGACAGGGACGTGAACGAAAAGGGTTTTCTTCCGAATCCCCAAAGCCATTTGGACGCTTTCTTTTCGGCGGATTCCCGGAAGGGTTTCGTACAAATTCTCGAAGAGGAATGCGGAGAGCATGTCGTCGATTTCGAAATGCAATTTTTTGATGCCGCGCCCGCCGCTCTCGGCGGATTTTCCGGCGAATGGATTTATTCCGGGAGGTTGGACAATTTGACCTCTTGCGATGCGATTTTGAACGGGATGATTCGTTCGGATGGAGAATCATCCCATGTGCGGGGAGCTTTCCTCTTTGACAATGAAGAAGTCGGCTCGGAAACGCGGAGCGGCGCCTGTGGAAATTTTGCCCCGGCGATGCTCGAACGGATTGCGGAATTCCTCCGCTTGTCGCACGGGGAACTTTGGGGGAAACTTTCGGACTCTTTGCTGCTTTCGTTGGATGCCGCCCACGGAGTCCATCCCGCGTACCCGGAAAAAATGGAATCGAACCATTCTCCCGTATTGGGCGAGGGAATCGTGCTCAAGGTGAACGCCAAAAAACGTTACGCGAGCGAATCCCTTTCGGACGCCGCCTTGAGAATCCTTTGTGAAAAATCCGGGCTGGAACTTCAAACTTTTGTCTCCCGCGGGGACATGCCGTGCGGCAGTACCGTGGGACCGCATCTTTCCGCCGCCATGGGAATCCCCACTGCCGATTTGGGGGAGGCGATTCTTTCAATGCACAGTGCCCGGGAAATGTCCGCCGTCAAGGATCATCGGGACATGACACTCTTGATGGAGGCTTTCTTTGCGGGCGAATGCGTTCGCTGGAACTCTTGATTTTTGAAAGCTAGTCTTTCTCGTTGACGAACCGGTCGATGCAATCCAAGGATTCTTGGGAGAGGATGTGCTCCATTTTACAGGCGTCTTCGTTTGCATTCTTTTCGTTCACGCCGAGCTTGAGCAGGAGCGATTTGAGCAAAAAATGCTTGGCCAGGATTTTGGCGGCGGCTTTTTGCCCGTCCGGGGTGAGGGAAATTCCCGTATAAGGCTCTTGGTTGACCAGCCCGAATTTTTTCAGTTCGTTGACGGCCTTGTTTACGGACGGCATCTTGACGGAAAGCCTTGACGCGATGTCCTTGACGTGCGCCGAGCCTTTGTTTTCAAGGCAAAGGATGTGGACCATTTCCAGGTAATCTTCTAGGCTTTGGGTGAGCTTCGGCTCTGTGGGCATTTTCCGTTCCTCGTGCGGTCGTGTTGTCTAATTGTAGAAAAGTGGCGGAGAATTGCGGTCGACGGAAAGCGCTTCTCCGCCATCAAAAAAGCCCGCGCAATGCGGGCTTCGTTTGAAAAGTTCCCCTTTTATTCGGCGGCGTCCAAATCCTCTTCGCTGATTTCCGCGTTGTGGTAGACGTCTTGGACATCGTCGTCGTCCTCGAATTTGTCGAGGAGCTTCAAGAGGCGGACGGCATCTGCATGGTCCAGCTTGACCGGGTCGTTGGGGACGTAGCTGATTTCTGCGCTGAGCATTTCGATGCCGGCGGCTTCGAGAGCCTTCGTCACGGCGTCGAAGGATTCCGGGGAGGTGGAAATTTCGTGGACTCCGTCTTCGGTCGCCATGTCGTCCGCTCCGGCTTCGAGGGCGACGTCCATCACTTTGTCCTCGGGATATTTTTCGGCATCGACGTCAATCACGCCTTTGTGGGTGAACGCCCATGCGACGGATCCCGCTTCGCCGAGGCTGCCGCCGTTCTTGTTGAAGATGTTCCGGATGTTCGAAACGGTGCGGGTCTTGTTGTCGGTCATGCATTTGACGAAAATGGCGACTCCGCCGGGTCCGCGTCCTTCGTAAATCGGTTCCTCCATCACGACGTCTTTGCCTTCGCCCGTTCCCTTGGCGATTGCGGATTCGATGTTCTTGGCCGGGAGGCTTTGGCTCTTGGCTTTGAGGATGGCTGCGCGGAGGCGCGGGTTCGCATCCGGGTTGCCGCCGCCCAATTTCGCGGCGATGGAAATTTCCTTGATGAATTTATTCCAGGCTTTGGCGCGGGCGACATCCGTCTTTGCTTTCTTGCGTTTTGTCGTTGCCCATTTGGAGTGTCCGGACATAGATACCTCGAAGTTTCAAAAATTGTGCGAAACAAAAATAGCATTTATCCCCAAAAGAGACGGACTTTTTCCAAAAAAACGGGGGCGAATCTCCGCTTCATCGGGGAACGGATCGCATGCTCGCGATTAAAACCTCCCCGGAGAATGCTGTCAGTGCGAAAGGGTCTTCAGGTATTCGTCGGTGGCCTTCTTGTATTCTTCGACTCCGGCGGCGAGACGCCTCGCCATGTCCTTTTGCCCCTTGTCGGAGACCATGTATTTTTCTTCTTCCGGGTTGCTGATGAATCCCAGCTCCACCAAAGTCGCCGGCATGAATGCGCCGACAAGGACCATGAAGCCGGCTCCGCCCGCGCCGGAACCTTGCTTGGGGATTTTCCCACCTTCGTAGCTGCGGATGGCCTTTTCCGTGAACGTATAGCTCGCGTGCTTGTATTGTTCGAGGCGCGCCTGGATTTTCAGCCAGTCAAGGGGGGACAGTTCGTCCTTGGAATTCTTGTCGCCGTAAGTTTTGGCCACTTTGTTTTCACGCCGGGCGATGGCGCGGTCTTCTTCGCTTTCCGGGTCGCGCAAGACGTAAATGCGGAATCCCCGGGTCTTTTTCTTGCGGGCGTCCGTGCCGTCGATGGCGTTGCAGTGCAAGCTGATGAACAGGTCGCCGTTCCACTTGTTGGCCAGCTGCGGCCTTTCGGAAAGTTGGATGAATTTGTCCGTGCTGCGGGTGAGCTTGACTTCGAATCCCTTGGCGAGTAGCTCCTTTTGCAAGAGTTTCGCCACGGAAAGCACGATGTCCTTTTCGTTTGAAATTTTCCCGATGGCTCCCGGGTCTTTTCCGCCGTGGCCGGGATCGATGATGATTGTCCGGACTTCCCGGGATCCCGCCGGGGCGTTCTTGTTTGGAGCGGAAGTCTTTGGGGCGGAGGGCTTCGCTTGCGCCGGGGGAGTTGCCGCTTGGCTCGGATGTGCCGAAGAGGAGGACTTTTCTGCAGCGGAGGAGGGAGGCTTGTCCGCTGCCAAAGAATTCAAAGTTCCCACTGCCGAATCCAGTACATAGCTTTTGGAGAAGGCCTTGGAAAAGATTTCGACCGTTTCGTTGAGTGGCGCCCAGACGGTTTCATTTTCAAAAATCGTGGGGGAGGAGAGCTTGACCGCATTCCCGTTCGCGAAGATGTAGGGGACGCCCAGGGCGAAGGCGCAGGTGAGAGGTTTCCCCTCCGCCTTGAATCTGCGCTCGACGGGCAGCCAAGTCGTGGAGAGGCCTTCTTCCTTGGAAAGGGCTTCGATATCCACCATCCAGATGCCGTCCTTTTGGATGGCGGGGACTGCGGCGGCCACCTGCGACAGGAGTGCGGACAAAATCCATGCGACGAAAATCTTCAACGCCTTGCCGCCTTGACGATGCGCGCGATGGCGAGCTTTTCGTCCCGTGCGATGATGTCCGCCCGTTTGTCCCGCCCGTCCTTGCCCCGGCAGACGCCGACTTCGATCTTGGCAAACCTGTTCTTGAAGTACAGCTTCAGCGGGATGAGGGTCAGCCCCTTGAGGTCCGCGGCCTTGCGCATCTTTTGGATTTCGGGTATGTGGGCGAGCAGCTTGCGCTTGCGTTGCGGTTCGTGGCCGAACGCCCTTGCGAACGTGTAGTCGTCGATGTGCGCGCCGACTAGCCACAGTTCATTTTTGTCCTTGGAAACTTCGACCCAGGCGTCGTTCAGGTTGCACTTCCCGTCGCGGATGGATTTGATCTCGGAACCGACCAGCATGATTCCCAATTCAAAGCGCTCCTCGATGAAATAGAGATGGTTCGCTTTGCGGTTCTCGATGGTCGGCGTGCCGGCTTTGGACTTCTTCTCGCTCATGGTTCCGTTTCCCGCAGAAATGAAAGGTCTATCGAGTGGGAATCGATGCGCCGGGCCAAGTCCCTGCTGGCTTCGAACACGGGGCGGATCTGGGCTTCGACGTCCACTTTCTCGCCTGTGTGCGGGTTTCTCGCCGTCCTGGAATTCCGCATGCGCAGCTTGAATCTGCCGAATCCGCGGATTTCGATGTTCTTGCCTTCGACTAGCGCCTTTGAAATGGCGTTCAGGAAACTTTCGATGATGGTCTTGGTCTCCACTTGGGTGAGGCCCGCGCGCGAGGCGATTTCTTCGACCAGGTCTTTTTTCGTGATGTTGTCCTTGGAACTGTTCATCCCTTTCCCCAGCCCGTCGATTTCTTGCGTTTGTCGGGAACCAGTTTCCCCAAGGCCTTCTTCAGTTCCTCGATGCCGGTTCCCGCGACTGCCGACGTGGAAATGAACGGAGTCTTTTTTTGCCGGAAGGCCTTTTCCGCATTTTCAATGCCCAAGTCGGCTTTGTTCAAGGCGATGAGGAACGGCTTCTCCACCAATTTCGGGTGAAATTTCTCCAATTCCGTTCGGAGGGTTTCGAACTTGTCCCAGGCGTCCTCTTCAAAGGCGTCGATGACGAAGAGGAGAGCGTAAGTGCGCTCGATGTGTTTCAAGAATTCGTGTCCGAGTCCCCGGCCTTCGCTTGCGCCTTCGATCAGACCGGGGATGTCGGCGACGACGAAGCTCCGGGAAGATTCGGAGACGATGCCGAGGACCGGTTCGAGAGTCGTGAACGGGTAATCGCCGACCTTCGGCCGCCCGCTCGAAATGCGGTTCACCAGGGAAGACTTTCCCGCATTCGGGAAACCGACCATCCCGACGTCGGCGACCAGCTTCAATTCCAGATACAGTTCGCGCTTTTCCCCGCGCTGCCCCTGCGTCGCCTTTTCCGGCCCCTGCAGGATCGGAGTCGCAAAGTGGACGTTGCCGAGACCGCCGCGCCCGCCCTTGGCGGCAATCCAGCGTTGATTCGCTACGGTGAGGTCGGCTAAAATATGCCCTTCGGCGTCTTTCACGAGAGTTCCGCAGGGGACGTCGACAATCAAATCCTTGGCCGACTTCCCCGTGCACCGGGAGGCTCCGCCGTCTTCCCCGTTCGCCGCCTTGTAAACACGGGCGTTCCCCATGTCGAGTAGGGTCGAGTACTGTTCGTTTGCGCGCAGGATGACGCTGCCGCCGCGCCCGCCGTCGCCGCCGTCCGGGCCGCCGAGGGGAACGAATTTTTCGCGCCGGAAGCTGCTGAGTCCGTTGCCGCCTTTTCCCGAACGCACTTCGATTGTCTTTTCGTCTAAGAACATATGGGCAAATGTAGAAAAATGCCGGGAACGGATTGGAAAGCTCTTTGGAGTTTGGGCGGAAGATTGCTCCCGTGCGTTTTCTCACAAAAATAGGGGGAACTCTCAAGAAGTCTTGATAAGTGTTTTTTTTTACTGGCGCTTTCAAGTCGCAAACGCAACACCCCGTAATTTGAAGCGCAAAAAAAGCCCCCTTGCGGAGGCCTGCACGGGCGATTCTAGATTTTGCGCGTCCCAACCACAGGAGTTGCAAGACCATGAAGCACCTGAACCAATCGGAAAGATACCAAATCTCCGCGCTGCGGGAAGCCGGGATGGGCGTGAACGCCATCGCAAAGGCCGTCGGACGCCCCGGCAGCGCTGTCTCCCGCGAGCTGAGGCGGAACTCGGACGGGGACGGCTGCGTCGGCGGTGGGCGCGCCTCCTCCGGGGCAAGAACGCGGAGGAACTCGCCGACGCCCTGATAGGCGCGCTGCTCCCGTACAAGGAGCTGGGCCTTCTCCACACGATAACGTCCGACAACGGGAAGGAGTTCGCCTGTCACGAGAGGGTGGCCGCTGCGCTGGGGGTGGACTTCTACTTCGCCAGGCCGTACCATTCGAGCGACCGCGGCGCGAACGAGAACATGAACGGCCTCATCCGGCAGTACTTCCCCAAGGGGACCGATTTCGGCGCAATCACGGACGGGGACGTTCGCAAGGTCGCGGACATCCTGAACGACAGGCCCAGGCGAGGGATTGACTACATGACCCCGAAAGAGTATCTTTTGCACAGATTCAACATCGTTGCGTTGACGAGTTGATACCACGGTTTATAAAAAAACTGAATGACAAGCCTAACTATTTCGAGGAATAAAAATGTCGGAACTTTCTTTTAAAACTTACTGCATCGAAAATTATGCGGAATACAAAAATATCCCCTCGTCAAAAGTTTTTGCAATGTTTGACAAGTCCGGACTTCTGAATCATCTTGAAACCGACTATGAGGACTTGCACGGAATGGGGAAAAAATATCTGATGGATTATTTTGACAAGTGGCTCTCAGATGACAATAACAGCGGAGAGAAAAAATGATTTTATATCACGGCTCATATACAAGAATTGAAGTTCCCAAAATTATTGTTCAGGAAAGAGGACGCGATTTTGGATTCGGATTTTACACGACGACAATAAAAAATCAGGCAGAACGCTGGGCAATCAGAAGCGCGCGTCTTTATTCAAAGCGGACTGGCAAAGAAGAAAGTGCGGTTGTGAATGTTTATGAATATGATGAAAAACTTGCCGCAAATCTAAAAACGAAATCTTTTGAAAACGCAGATTTGGAATGGCTTGATTTTGTTGTCTGCTGCCGTTCTGATTTGGATTTCAAACATGGATTCGATATTGTTTCGGGAAAAATTGCGAATGACAATGTCGGTGAAACTGTTGAATACGTGCTTGCTGGAATCATGCGAAAAGAAGATGCAGTTGAACGTCTGCGCTTTGAAAAAATCAACGACCAGATTTGCTTCTGCACAGAAGCGGCATTGAAAACTCTGACTTTTAAAGAAAGTTATATCACAGAAAAACTTATGTGGGGCAAAAACTAATGGCGGACACACATCATCTTGTAAAAACAATTTTAATTCCGCAAGTCGCAGAACTTTTGATGAAAAACAAAAATGTGTCGGAAAACGAAGCTTTGCGGATAATTTACACTTCTCCTATCGCTGAACTTTTGGAAGACGACACAATGGGCTTGTATGGGCGGAGTGCACTTTATATTTATGGATTGATTGAAAAAGAATGATATGCTGATGTACAACCGGAACAACTTTCGCGACATTTATGCGAACAAGCCGAAAGGCGTTACAAGAAAAGTTTTCGCAAAAGAGCATCCTCTTGAAATCAACGAAAACTTTTGATGAGGCGGTTTCAAGTCGCAAATGCAACACCCCGAAAGAGTATCTTTTGCATAGATTCAACATCGTTGCGTTAACGAGTTGATGCCACGTCCACCGAGAAAGTGGGGAAACTTGTCAGGAGAGAATTTTAGGCGAGGCTTGCGCCCTCGTCGATTCCGAGGGCGATGTTCATGTTTTGAATCGCCGCGCCCGACGCTCCCTTGCCCAAGTTGTCGAGGATGGTCGTGACCTGGAGGGATTCGCCTTTTCCGAATACGTAGATGTGCGCTTCGTTCGTTCCGTTGCATTCCGTCGGATCGAGGGAGCCGCCGTCCAAGACTGGCTCTTCTTCGAACGGGAGCACCTTGACGAAGCGCGAACCTTCGTAATGCGCGGCGAGAATCTGCCGGATGTCCTCCGGGGAGGCCTTTTCGCTCAGGGAGCTTTGGAAAATCGCCGTGGAAACCGCCATGCCTTGGTAATACGGACCGACGACGGGATTGAATGTGGGCGGCTTCGAAAGCCCGCAGATTTTCTGCATCTCGGGCAAGTGCTTGTGGTGATGGCCAAGCGCATACGGGCGCGGGGCGAAAAGGCGCGGAGATTCTCCCGGGTGGGAAGTTTGTGCGCCGTCCGCTTCGTAGTCCGCAATCATTTTCTTGCCGCCGCCCGAATATCCGGTGAGGCTGTAGGTGGCCAGGTCGGCATCCTTTCGAAGGAGTCCGGCGGCGATGAGCGGGTAGATTCCGAGAATGAATCCCGAAGCGTGGCAGCCCGGATTCGCGATGCGCGTCCCCGTCTCGACTTTTTTGCGGAATTCCGGGGAAAGTTCCGGGAGGCCGTATGCCCAGGATTCGTTTGTCCTGTGCGCAGTGGAGGCGTCGATGATTTTCGTCTTCGGGCTCGAGCAAAGGC
This sequence comes from uncultured Fibrobacter sp., assembly GCA_964501065.1. Lineage (GTDB taxonomy): Bacteria > Fibrobacterota > Fibrobacteria > Fibrobacterales > Fibrobacteraceae > Hallerella. The sequence continues at coordinate 15,088 of CAZCRF010000026.1, forward strand.
CGGCGCTTTCTTTCGCGGCTGCATCCGGTAGGCAGAGGAATGTCACGTCGGAGGCGTTTATCAACCGTTTCCGTTCTTCCGGGTCTTTGCGCCGTTCGGGGTCAATGCTCAAAATTTCCACGTCGTCCCGTCGGGCGAGGCGTTCGCGGATTTGCAGCCCGGTCGTTCCCGCTTCTCCGTCTACGAAAATTCGAAATTTCATCAGGGCGTTCCCGTTGCAGAGGGTGTCAGGCGTTCTTGCCGCAGCACTTTTTGTATTTGAGCCCGGATCCGCAGGGGCAAGGGTCGTTGCGGCCCACGTTTTGCGTGTTGCGGATCGTTTGCGGTTTCACGGCGCGGCCGTCGTAAAAGAGCCATGCGCCCTTGACTTTGTGGAATTCGGAAAGTTCGTGGTGTTCCCGCGCGATGTTCCCCTGCTTGTATTTGCAGATGAATTCCACCCAGCCGATGTTCTTGTCTTCTTCGGTTTTCGTCTGGAGAATCTTGATGCCCAACCACTCGGAACGCTTGCTCCATTCCTCGACGCTCTTTTCGTCGTAGTCGGATTGCTGCGAAGGTTCGAGCGAGTCCTTGAGCCATTTGATTTCATGCTTGGCGTAGGCCGTGTAGCGGGAGCGCATCAAGGCTTCGGGAGTCGGGGCGAGAGTCTCGCCGTGGATGATGGGTTCGCAGCATTCGGAATAGGGCTTTCCGGAGCCGCAGGGGCAAAGGTTCTCTTCTGCCATAGTCAAAGTTCCTCGTTTTAAAAGAAGACAGTCCATCCGTCGAAGATGGACTAAAGATAGGTTTTATTCTTCGGCCTTTTTGAGAAGCCAGATCTCTTCCTTGCCTTTGCGCGAAGGAATGCTGTCCTTGACGGGGACCCTTTCGACAACGTCGAAAATGCCGCCGAGGCGCGCCATCAGTTCCCCTTCGGATGTCGGATGGGGTGGGCCTTGGAGCGACGTGCTGTTCAAGAACGGATAAAAGAATGCGATGACGACGCCGTCGTCTTTCAGCATTTTGTGCCAGACTTCGAAGCACTCGTCGCGCCGTCCCGGGTGGATGGCCGTGAAGGTGCAGTAATCGTAAACGATGTCGAACTGCTGTCCGCCTTTTTTGGAATCCTTCGGATTCAGTTCGAAGAGGTCCAGATTGAGCGATTTGAAATTGGCGTGTTTGCGGGAAAGCCTGTCGAGTTCGTCGACGGCAGTCGGGGCGAAATCGACCGCCAGGACTTCGTGCCCGCGCTTCGCCCAGGCTTCCGCGTCGTAGCCGAATCCCGCGCCGGGGACCAGCACGCTTCCCGCCTTGGGGCAGAGCGGATTTTCGAAGAAGTCGAGGAGTGCCGGCGTGGCTTTCTTCAAGTTCCAATAATCCTTGTGCTCCGTGTAGAGATTTTCCCAAAACTCGGGCAGATTCTGTGTCAGCATGGGCTACCTTCCGTTGTTTTTTTGTAAGCCAGTTGTCCGCAGGCGGCGAAGATGTCGCGTCCGCGGGGATTCCTGATGGTGATTTGGATGTGTGCCGCCCGGACTTTTTCCAAAAAGCGGTCGACGTCTTCTTGGGAGGGGGCTTCCAGGTTCGGGTCGTCCATTTGGTTCAGGACGATGGCGTTCACTTTGCAGCGCCGCGGGGCGCAAATTCGGATGAGCTCCTTGGCCGCGGCGTCGGTGCAAGTGACGTCCTTCATCAGGACAAATTCAAATGTCACGTAATTGTCGGTGCGGCGCGTGTATTCGTCGGTCGCTTCCAAAAGCTTTTCGATGGGCCAGACCTTGTTCACCGGCATCACGGAGCTGCGCGCTTCGTTGTTCGTGCTGTTCAGGCTCACGGCGAGGCAGCAGGGCGTGTTTCTGTCGACGAGCTCCTTGATCTTGGGGACGACGCCGCTCGTGCTCACGGTCATTTTCTTGCGACCCAAGTTGAAGAGCTTTTGGTTGTGCAGGGTGCAGCAAGTGCGGTGCACGTTGTCGAGGTTGTTCAGCGGCTCGCCCATGCCCATGAAGATGATGTTCGTGACCTTCGCCGGGTTGCCGTCGGCATCGATTTCGCCCGATTCCCGCAGGTATTCGTTCACGCGGATGATTTCTTCGAGGATTTCCCCCGCTTCGAGATTCCGGATGAATCCCATCTTGGCGGTGCGGCAAAACGCGCAGTTCATGGCGCAGCCGACTTCCGTGGACACGCAGACGGAATAGCGGCCGTTCGTCGGGATGAGGACAGTCTCGATAAATTGGGCGTCCGCCGTTTTGAAAAGCCATTTGACCGCTCCGTCCACCGAGACCAAGTGTTGCACTTCCGAAAGGGAGCGGATGGCGAATTCCTCAGCCAACTTTTCCCGGGTGCTCTGCGGAATGTTCTTCATCTGATCGAAAGACGAGACTTGCTTGCAGAAAAGCCAGTTCTCGATTTGATCCGCCCGATACGCCTTTTCACAGTGGGCCGTCAACCAGTCCTTGAGTTCGTCTGCGGTCAGGGATTTGATGTCTTTAAAATCGTTCTTCACCAAAAGGCAAAGATAGAAAATTTTGCCCGAATTGTAAGAATCGGGACGGGCGGAAAACCCCGGGCATCAATGGATTTGCCAGCGTTCCCGTTCCACCGGAAGCTCGCCGGGCGCTTTCACGTAAAACGTTTTCGACCCGATGACCGCGCCGTCCTTGACCGCCGTCTCGACCTTCCACTTTCCCACCGGGACGTTCTTCTTGACCGTGTAGATGCGGAATCCCTCCGCCCGGCTGCCGCGGGTGCGCATCCTCTCCGAAGAAATCCGGTTCACCAATTCGAATTTCCCCGTCTTGGGGTTTTCTAGATACCAGCGGTGCTCTAGAGGGGCTTCGATTCTAGCCGGGGTGAAGACGGAGCTGACGAAGGCCACGCCGGGGATTTCCTCGGAAAGGGTCAGGGTCTGCGGCCGGATTCCGACTCTTTCCCAAATTCCAGGCTTGTCGATTTGGCAGGAATAATCCTTGGAAAATCCGATGCAGGCGTTCTGGTCTTTCAGAACGAGTGGCACGGGTGGGATCCAGTTCGCCGCGTAGGCGAAGAGCAGGGCTGCGGAAATGCCCACGGGGGCGATGAGGACTTTTGGGGAGCTGCGCGAGATTTTGAAGGCCAGGAGGCAGATGCCGAGCGAAATTGAGATGGACAGGAAAAATCGGAAGAAGCCCATCCCGTTCGTGAGGTGCGGAATCAAGAAGTTCAGATACATCGACCCGAGCAGATGGAACAGCGCAAGGGATAGCCCGAACGACGCGTAGCGTTTCTGCAAGAATTCGTTCCCGACGAGGACTGCCGCCAAAACGGCGACGAGGAGAAATGCGCCGAGAGAGCTGCTGCTTTTGAAGTAGCAGACGACCAGCGCGCTGGACAGGCTCCCGAAGCAGAATTGGACGCCCCACGTCAGTCTTTCCTTCCATTTTTCGGAGATGAAAAGGTTTCCCGGTCTTGCCGAAAGCAGGAGAAGCATCGCGAGGGAAGCCAGATAGTAGACCAGCAAAAAGGCCAAGTCCGAAGTCTGCACCAATTTGCCGAGGGTCAGCGAATCCCAGGCGAAGCCGCCGAAGAACGAAACCGCCGGGATGAAGCGTTTTGCCTTTTGGACTGTGGGGTTTTGAAGGAGGTCTTTCACATGGCATAATATAGCGTGTTTTTGGGGGCGGGCGGATGGGAAATCGCCGATTTCCTCGGAATTTGTCTTGCGCTTCTTTAATCGATGGATTTGAAAATGGGCGACCTTTGTGGATGCCTTCCGTCGCGCTTCCGGTCGGTACACTAGAATTGCTTTTGTAGGGAAGTTTCCCTTTAAAACAGGAATTCCCCGCGCATGGCGCGGGGAATTTCAAGGGTGGGTAATCGGACTCGAACCGACGACAACCAGAATCACAATCTGGGACTCTAACCAATCTGAGCTACACCCACCAGAAAGGAGTGGCGAAAATATAGTAAACCTTTGAAAATTTTCAAAGGGTCGCCCGGAAATTATTCCTCGCGGTCCTTGTTCCGCATCAGCCGCAAGAAGTTCGCCCTTTTGAAGTCGTTGCGGTGTTCGTTGCAAAAACGCGGATAGATGAACTGTTTCGGGAAGACCTTGATTTCGAACAGGTTGTTGCAGCCTTCGAGGCAGCAGCGGAACTTGAGGTCGATGACGTCCGTGTAGTTGTGGCGGAAAACGATGTTCTTGGCGTCGATGTTTTCCACTTCCTTCTTTTGCTTCTGGCGGTTTTTGATGTCCCGGTGGAGTTCACAGTACTTGGCGATGGGATGACCCCAAAATTCGCGTCCGCATCCGGGTTCTTGGCAAATTTTCAGCTTGATTCGTTTCTTCTTCTTGTACTTGGGTAATTGCATAGCCGCTAAAATTTACAAAAAATCTTCTTTTTTTTCAAATCGGCGCGGAGTGAAGAAAAATGTCTCCATTTTGGGCTTTGAAGCGTTGTACACGGAGAACATTTTTTCGGAGGAAGGATGAAAAAGTTCCTGACGGGTCTCTTGGCGGCGTTCCTTTCCCTAGGTTGCGAATATCCGGGGGAATCGTCGTTTGAAAATGCGGACGTCGGCACGGCGTCGGTGGAGTTCCTTGACGTGGGGCAAGCCCTTTCCGTGCTTTTCCGGGCGGACGGACTTTCCGCCCTTTACGATGCCGGGGGCGATTCCTCCGGTTTCTGGGATTCCCTGGGCAGCCGAAATGTCCGCCACTTGGACTTTGCGCTGGTCAGCCACTGGCACAGGGATCACGTCGGCGGACTCTTGGAATGGGACGGCTCGGTCGGCATCGACACTCTTTTTTACGGGGCGGATACGGGCGGCTTCTGGCTGAAGGACAGCGTCTTGAAGCTGGCGAAAAAGTTCCGCACGGAGGCAGTCGAAGTGGAGCGCGGCAGGCGGCTTCCCTGCGGGCTGTGGAATTGCACCGTCCTTTGGCCGTCGGAATACGGTCCGTTCGGCGGGAACGGCGCAAGTGTCGTGCTGCAGATTTCCGACGGGGACTTTCGGACTTTGCTCACCGGGGATTTGGAGGCGGCCGGGGAACGCGCCTTGATGGCACTTTCCGGGGATTTGTCCGTGGAGCTGTTGCAGGTCGGCCATCACGGTTCCGGGACCAGCTCCTCCTTGGCGTTTCTCGAACGGGTCGCGCCGAAAATCGCGGTAGTTTCCGTCGGCAAGGGGAATTCTTACGGGCATCCTTCCGCAGAGACGCTCGCGAAGTTGGCGTTGTTCGTCGGGGATTCTTCAAGCATCTTGCGGACAGACAGGGAGGGGACTGTCCGCATGGAATGGAAGTTCCGGAAGGGAATCTGGCGAAAGCCCTGAAACGGCTTTTCCCCTTCAAAAAAGAAGGCCTCGTTCTTGCGAACGAGACCTTGGGTTTGGTTTGGGGTTATTCTAAAGATAGAAAATTTGGCCGGATTTCCCACCTGCAATCAATGGCAATCGGCGTTTTTTTCCTCAAAAATTTTCACGGGTTCCTTCGAACGGAACCCCTCTTCCCGGAATTTCATCAATCTATTCTCGCGGAGCATTTCCAAGCGCCCCTCGGTGCGTTCCTTGCGGAGGCTTTCCCGGTCAGACCGCTGCGAAGAGAGGATTTCCCGGGATTCCGAAGACATTCCCCGTACCAGGGCTTCCGCGCGGACATCGGAAGCCGTCCGACGGGAGAGCTTTTCGTCGAGGGAGGCGTTCCCGTTCGCAGTGCCAAAAGTGATGAGTACGGCGACGAATGGATAAAGGTAAAAGCGTTTCACACCCTTGAGAAAGCAAGTTCCGTGCCAAAGTCAAACCCGGAGGATTTCTAGAACTTGAAATCCGCGCCCACGCGGATTTCCCCGAGCCTGTAAGCGTAGGAGAAAATTTCCGGATGTCCTTGGGGCAAATCGAAATATCGGCGAAAGTGCGTTCCGATGGAAAGATGAGTTCCGATATTGCCCGTTCGAAAGTGCGCCTTCAGGCGCGCGGAGCCTTGCAGCAGCTTCCGATTCCACGTTCGATTTTCCCATCTCGCTTCGCCTTCGGCTTCATCGACAAAGGTTGTCCAGCTGTCCTTTCGGGGGCTGTTCGAGAAGAAGAGGTCTCCCCAAAAGTCCAGCGAGAACGCCTTGTTGAACTTGTATCCGAGGATGAGGCGCAAATCCGGGCCCAGCTTGAGGTTTTTGCCCAAGTAGTAACGCTCCTTGACGGAATCTTCGGCAAAGACGCCCTCCTCGTCGAAATTCTCCGTCATCGCGGGGAAATAATGCCAGAAGTACGCCGTCACGGAGGTATCCCCGTCGAAGCGTGCCGCGAGGGAAACGTTCGTCCACAGCCCGGTCTGCGGCCTGTATTCCACGTAGGCGCCAAGGCGCGCCAAGGTTCTCCCGTTGGCGTTCCAGTAACCGAAACCGTTCGCCCCGGTCCGGAAGTTCTCTTTGCCGAAAAGGTCTCTCTCCCCGGAGGCGGAAAGGGAAAAGATGGCGCCGTCGCGTTCGGACACGTCGAGCCCCGCCGCGATGGAGGCGATGAAGAGTTCCCCTTGGACGGAATATTCGAGGCTCGGCGAAAAGGCCCAACGGCTGGTGTCGAGTACGGAACTGTCTTCGCGGAAAAATCCGTTTCCCGAAATTCCCGCGAGCAAGATGTGGGAAATTTGCCCCCGGCGGATTTCAAGCTCCGATTCAAAATGCAGAAAGCCCTCCCCGGAATACTCGTGCGCGCCCAGGGAGTCCCCGTATTCGTCGTAACGCAGGGCGGCGGCTTCCGTTTGCACCGAGAAGTTCACCCGGATTCCGTTCGGCTTTTCGCCCGGCTGCATTTGGAGAGCTTCGTAGTATTCGTCCAGGATTTCCCGGATTTCTTCCGTGTAGCGGCCTTCGTGAGTCTTCGCCTCTTCTAGGTAGGAGATGGTCGCGACGACATCGCCCGCGCTTTCCGCATCGAGAGCCTTTTCAAAGAGGGAGTCTTGCGGTGTACGCGCCAAAGCCCCGCTCGAAATGAGCAGGGACAACCCGAAAAGCCAAAACCAAACGCCCGCAAACCGCATGAATCAATTGTTCGGGTCGCCGTATTCCGGCGGCGGCATGCCGCCAGGGCCCGGGCCCCGCATTCGGCGGTCTTCCCGCCAGGGGGAGCCTTCCATCCGGGAGTCTCTTGAAGTTTTTGGGAAGGGACTTTCCGTTCGGGAGCTTTCTCCCCGGTTTTTGGAAAGTTCCTTGCGGACGGCTTCCTTCTCCACCGCGGAGCTTTCGCGCAGACGGTTCAAAATCCGTTCCCGCGCTTCGCGCCTTTCCGCCCGCTTGGCGTCCCAAGAGACGTTCCTTTCGCCAAGGGACGTTTCCGCTTGGGAAAAGGATTCTTCTACGGGGCTCGAAACCTGCGCTTCGGGTGCGGCCGAAGCTTCCGCTTGGAACATGGCGGCCGCGAAGAGGACGAAAATGCCGATTCTCTTTGAGTTCATACCAAAATGATTAGCCAAATCCGTGCCAAGTCAGTCGGGTGTCTTGACCGATGATTTTTTGTAAGTCTCCTTTTTGATTCCCAAGCGTTCCATGATTTCCCGGAGCACCTTCCGGTCGATGCCCAGGATGGCCGACGCCAGAGTCAGGTTCCCGTTCGCATCGCGCATGGCGGAATCGATGACTGCCCGGTCCGAAATCTCGCGGGCTTCCTTGAGGGTGCGCGGGGATTCCTTGACGCGCGTCCGGAGCGCGTCGAGTTCCAAATCCTTCGGCGTGATGACGGACCTTTCCGCTTGGGCCAGGGCCTTTTGCACCTTGTTTTCGAGTTCCCGGATGTTCCCCGGCCAGGAGTAGGCGAGCAGGGCCTTTTCCGCCGCGCGGGAGAAGTGGAACTTCCCGAGGCCGTATTCCGCCGCGTAACGTTTGGCGAAGTCCTCGGCGAGCAGCAGGACGTCCTGTCCGCGGTCCCGGAGAGGCGGAATGTCCAGGGACATCACCTGGATGCGGTAATAGAGGTCTTCGCGGAAACGGTGCTCCTTCATCGCCTTTTCCAGATTGACGTGTGTCGCGGAGATGATTCGGACGTTCACGGGGATTTCCCGGTTGTCCCCGACGCGCGTGATGTGGTGCTCTTGCAGAACGCGCAAAAGCTTCACCTGCATGGGAAGGGGGAGTTCCCCGATTTCGTCCAAGAATAGGGTCCCGCCTTCCGCTTCTTCAAAAACGCCCTTGCGCGTGTCGATGGCTCCCGTGAAGGAACCCTTCACATGCCCGAACAGGATGGATTCGATCAGGTTCTCCGGGATGGCGCCGCAGTTGATGGCGACGAAGGGCTTTTCCGACCGGGGGCTGCGGCTGTGCAACCAGCGGGCGAGGACTTCCTTCCCCGTCCCCGTTTCGCCGCGGATGATGACGGGAGCGGGAAGCGCGACGAACTTTTCCGCCTTGGAAATGACGTCGGACATGGCCTTTGACGCATAGACGATTGCGCCTTTGCGGGTCACACCCCGGAGCGCGTCGAGGGATTCCCGGTCGCTTTGGCGGTTGTAGGCGGAAAAGGCGATTTTCTCGGAAACGGCGACGAACTTGTCGAAGAGCTTCTTGTCTTCGTCGCGGAACGGTTCCCCCTTCGCTTCCCTTTGGACATACAGGAATCCGGAGACGATGTCCGTCGTCGGCGTCCGGAACGGGGCGACCATGATGCTCGTCAGCCTGTTCTTTACGATGGACTTGGAAACGTCGACGGTGTCGCCGTCCGCTTGGTTCCAAAGGATGGCGCACTTTTCCTCCCTGGCGCGTCGAACGGCGGAAGAGGAAATGGCGACTGCGGAAGGGTAGGCGAATCGGAACGGCTCTTCCGCGAGTTCCGCGGGGATTTCCAACACGGCTGCGTCCGCTTCGAGGACTTGGCTTGCGACTTTGGCGATTGTCGGGAGCAGCTCCTGCGGCGTCGATTCGTCGAGAAGCTGGGAAAGGGTGTCCAAGAGTTCGGACGCGGCGCGCATCGATTCTTTGTTCATGCAATCTCCTTGAACGTCATTTTTCTTCTGCGGAATCCGCGTCAAAGACCACTCCCCGAAGCGGTTCGTCGACTTTCGCCCCGAGGTCTTCCGGCTCTTCGGAAAGAGTTTCGCTTCGGGAGCTTTCGAGCATCGACTTGCCGACGATTTCCACGTCCGGGGAAGACGTTCCCCATAGGAATATAAATACAACCAAAATGGCGAGGAAGAGGAGAAGGCCGCCGCCGAAGAGAATTTTCTTGCCGGGAAGTTTCGTTTCGGTACGATTCGCCCCGGATTCTGTGCCGCCGCGTCTGCCGAACGGGAATTCCTCGTCCGCAGCGTCGAGGCGTTCTTCCCCTTCGCGGATGCTCATTTCCAGGCCGCTTCGCCAAAGAGCCTCCGCCTCCCGTTCCCCGGGCTGCAAAAGTTCCCCCAGGCGATTTTCCGCGATTTCCAGGCATTCGTCGAATTCTTCGAAATCTTCGAACCTGTCTTCCGGGTTCCGACGGAGAGTGCCCTTCCAAATCGGAGTGAAGGCGCCGACGGCTTCGGGGGGGAGTTTTCCGCGCCCGTGCAACAACAGGGTGATGTCGCTCGATTCCACGGCGAAGACGGCGGACTCGATGGCCGCGACGGAGTTCCCGCCGAAGAGAGGCTCTCCCGAAAGCCACTCGTAAAGGACCGCGCCGAGGCTGAAAAGTTCGCTCTTTTCCGTGGCGCCGGTTCCTTCGAAGCGTTCCGGAGCGGCGAATCGGGGAGTTCCCAGCCCGCAAATGCCGAAATCGATGAGGACGGGTTCCGCTTTCGAGTCGAGCAGGATGTTTTCCGTACTCAAATCGCCGTGGAAGACTCCTTTTGCGGACAGGCTTTCGAGTGCGGCGGCGAGCTTTCGCATCGCCTTGACGGCGACGCGCGGCGGAATGGGGGAGGCTTTTGCGCTTGAAATCCCCCGGATGTATTCCATCACGGTGTAAGGACGCCCGTCTAGAACGCCTTCGCCATAAAGTTTTGCGGTGTTCGGCACGGGGGAAGACTTGAAAATCTCCGAGAGTTCGCCGTTCGGCGTACCGGCTTCGTTCTTCCATTTGAAGACGACTTCCTTTTCGCCGAGCACTGCCCGGTAAACGGTCGCTTCTCCCCCGGAGCGGATTTTGCGGAATTCGGACAGCTCCTCGAGGATTTCGTTCAAGGCTTCCCCCCTTCGCGGCGGAGCTCTTTTGCTTTCAGGCTGTCTTCGGCGACCTTCGCCCAATGCTTCAGGTGGCGGTTCTCCGGGAATTCGAGAGTCCCCATGGACCAGATGTCCCAGGCGTCTTCCATTTTCCCCTGTTCCCAATAGAGGTTTCCCAGGTTGGAATAGGCGGGCGAGAATTTCGGGTTTCGGGAAAGGATTTTCGTGAAAATCTCCTGGGCACTTTCCAAATCGCCCATTCCCTGCAGCACGAGGGCCTTTAGGTTCCAACTGAAATCGTTCGCGCTGTCGAGAGAGAGGGATTCGTTCAGAAGACCGAGGATTTTCGCCCGGGGATTCTCTTCGATTCGCGCCCGCGAAAGGTAGAACAGGGCTGTCGAGTGCATTTCCCGCGCCACGTTGCTGTCGATTTTGGACAGAATCCGGAATTCGGACAGGGCTCTCGCCCAGGAGTCCGCGGAATGGGATCCGTTTCTTTCTTCCGATTCCGCCTTTCCGAAGTAGGCGAGCGCAAGCCCGTAGCGCGCGTCCCTGTCGGCCGGTTCTCGGTCCAGGACGTTTGAAAATTGCCTGGCCGCGCGGTCGAAATCCCCGATGCGGAGCGCTTCGTTCGCCGAATCTAGCGACGAATGGCAACTTGCGAGGAGGGCGCAAAAGGGCAGGAGTGTACGGAGAATTTTTTCAATCTGCAACATGGAAACGGCATCCGGGTGTCTTCAAATCTAATTTATTCTTTCGAGGATAATTCCCGTTTCCCGATTGTGTTCGGAGGCAAAAATGTTTATATTACTTGCACAGTTTTAACATCCAGGAGAAATCATGAGCGATTACGCAAACAGAGTAAGCCCCAAGACCAAAGCAGATCTGCAAAGAATCATTGAAGCGACGCTTCAGGAAAAAGGCAATGCCGCCGACCTGAACTTTATTGATGTTTCCCATATCACCGATATGAGTGGGATGTTTTGTGATTCCTCATTCAACGGGGACATCTCCAAGTGGGACGTGGGTAATGTGACGGACATGAGCGGGATGTTTAGGGACTCCAAATTCAACGGGGATATCTCCAAGTGGGACGTTAGCCATGTTACGGATATGAGTTGGATGTTTAGGGACTCCGCATTCGATGGCGACATCTCCGGCTGGGACGTTAGCCATGTTACGGATATGCATTGGATGTTTATTGATTCCGCATTCAACGGGGACATCTCCGGCTGGGACGTTGGCAACGTGACCGATATGAGCGAAATGTTCAAGAATTCCAAGTTCAACGGTGACATCTCTGGCTGGGATGTTGGCAATGTTACGAATATGTGGGAAATGTTTTGTGATTCCTCATTCAACGGTGACATCTCCGGCTGGGATGTTGGCAATGTTACGAATATGAGGAAAATGTTTTGTGATTCCTCATTCAACGGTGACATCTCCGGCTGGGACGTTGGCAATGTTACGAATATGAGGAAAATGTTTTGTGATTCCTCATTCAACGGTG
>CAZCRF010000026.1:26782-32625 GCA_964501065.1 uncultured Fibrobacter sp.
ACATCTCCGGCTGGGATGTTGGCTACGTGACCGATATGAGCGAAATGTTTTGTGATTCCTCATTCAACGGCGACATCTCCAAGTGGGACGTGGGTAATGTGATGGACATGAGCGAGATGTTTGACGATTGTCCGATTCCAGACTCCCACAAACCGCATTTCTCTTAAAAATCTTAAAATCAATCCAAGCTTCCCGATAAAAAAGCCCCCGCATTGGCGAGGGCTTTTGAAATTGACATCCCCGTCACTTCAAGGCGAGGAAGAGGGAGAACACCATGCCCGGTCGGAAGTATTTCCCGGCGGTGTATTTGAGCGCCGTGCTGTGGAGCAGGGTGAACAAATCCTCTTCGGCGATTTTCGCCTTTTTGGCGATTGCACCGTAGGACTTCTTGAATGCGGACAAATTTGTCGTGAGCGATGGGGAAATCCTGCCGTCCGGGAGAAGAGCCTTCTTTTTCGTCAGTTCCGAAATCAGAACCTTTGCCGCAGCGGGGGAGACTCCCGCTTTCACCAAGGCGTCTTCGTGCAACTTGCAGGAACCGTTGAATCCTTCCGGGGCGGCGAACGGGATTTTCGCTTCTTCGTAAAGGTTCCGGATCATGCTTTCCACCAGTTCCCTGGCCTTGTCGAATTCCCCGTGGAGAATCATGCCGCAGGCGATGCTGTATTGGATGCCGATCCAGACGTCGTGGGCCTGGAAGTTGAATTCGTCGAGGGGGGAGCCGTCCTTGTGGACCAGGTTCGCCGCGCCGAGGAGCGGCGTGTTCGCCTTGTAGTTCGTGCGGAAAATCCGTTCGAGAGTCCTTTGCCCCTTTTCCTTGTCCGCAATCGGGGGAAGCCCGAGCAGCCGCAGGTAAGTGTCGGCGAGCATCGAATCGGCGAAAACGTCGTCGCTGTCGAGTGCGATTTTCGAAGAGAAGGATTCTTTGAACGCTTCCGGAGCCGTGCTGTAGAGCCATGTCTTTTTCCAGCGGCGGAGCTCGATTTTCGAAAGGTCTTCGCCGTCGGGAATCTCGGAACTGTTCAGCCAGTCGTTCAGTTCGCGGAGCTTTTGCGTGTCGCTCCCGGAAAGGGGGAGGATTTCCGCCAAGGCTTCGACCACCTTGTCGAAATGTTCAAAGTCCACGTCTTTCGATTCGATGGGCGTCGCGAAGAAGTGGAAGTAACCTTCGTTTTCGTCCCAAAGAGCGGCGTGGAATTCCGCTTCGGCTTCGTCCGCCTTCTTGTTCCAGTCGATTGCCCTGGCGAGGTCGCCTTCGAGTTCTGCGATTTTTGCCGCCGCGCGGAGTCCCGCTATCCAAAGGGAGCCGCAGTAGACGGAAATCCCGTTCGAGGAAAGGTTGTCGAATGTGTCGTCCGTGCCGTGGGTGAGGGGGAAGTTCTCCCCTTCGGCGACCATCTTTTCCAAATATTCGATGCTCGCGTAAACGGCGTCCTTGCAGTAATCCACGACGGACTTCTCCCCGGTGAGCTTGTAGTGCCGGAGCACCATCAGCACGTATTTCGGCGCGAGATCCTTCCACTCCTTCACGTTGTGCCAGTCGTAGGCGTCCGGGTGCGGTGCGAAGGGGCTGCCGAGGTCGTGGATGACGGCTCCCGTCACGGCGACGGGGCCTTCGATTTTCGATTCCGGAAGGTCTGCGTAGGGGTGGTTCACGTATTCGTGGTGACGCCGGACGGTCGGGTCGTTCGCCAAGATGGCGTCGGCAAAGCGTTTCATCACTTCGCCGTCGAGCCTCGGCAGCAACGCCAGCAGCGAAAAGCTCCCGTAGAAGTAGACGTCGAGGGAGTTGAAGAACGGGTAGTCGGCGCATTCGCGGACCAAGAAGTTGTCGTCCTTGTCCCAAACGGTCGCTTCGGGGATGAAGCTCAGCGTGTTGAGGGCGAGGGAGCGGAATTGGGCCTGCTTCCTTTTGTCCTTGGGGAAGAGTTTCGCCAAGGATTTTTCGGGGACCAAAGCGCGGTAAGATTCGCCGAACGTCTTTTCGAATTCCGCATCGAAGGCGAGCGCTTCGGAAAGCATGGCCTTGACGCGGCCGAACGATTCCGGGTAAAAGACCGTGTATTTTTTCAAGGTCTCCTTTGCGCCGTGGAAGCGGATGTGTGCGAAGTCCAAGACCGTGTTGAATTGGACGGTCGCCTTGGCGCGCGGCTTCAGGCGAATCGTGGCGACGACTGCGCCCGCGACGGTTTCGCGCCCGCTGTAGACGTTCTTGACGAATGTCTTTGAAACGCGTCCGCTGTGGAGCGCTCCCGCCAAGACCGTCTTTTGGTCGTCGCGGTAAAAGAGGGGCTTTGTGGTGACGTTCACGTCGCTCTTCGGGTTCCATGCGACGCTCACGCCCATGCAGCCGTCGAAGTCGCTTTCGGAGAGGACTTCCTTGTTGTAGAATTCCACTCCCTTGACTTCGCGTCCGTCCGCGAGGGACTCGGAGAATTCCACGCCCTGCGGATCCCGGGCTGCCGGGATGAGGACGAAGGAGGAGTCCTGCACGCTTTCGCGGTCCTTACGTACAAAGTATCCGCAGTAATTCTCCTGCATTTGCACGAGCGTCACTTCGCGGGTTTCGGACGTCGGGTTCGAAAGTTCGTAACGGGTCGCGCTGACGGGGAGGCTCGAAATGCGCTCGTTCTTCGGCATGACGTAGCTGAATTGGTATCTGGAAATTTTGACGCCTTTTCCGCCCAAATATTCCGTGCGGGCAATCGGATATTCGGCCGTGTAGTCCATCTTTTGCGCATCGTATCCCTTTTCGCCGAGGAATTCCGTTTCTTCTCCGAAAGCTCCGGTGAGGGAACCCTTGGCTTCCGCCCTTTCGCCGAGTTCTCCGTCGAAGAAGTCGATGAGGACCGCGCGGTTGAATTCCGGCGTTTCCGTCTTGCCGGCTTCCATCAAGGCTTTTGTCCGCGGGCTGAATTCCGTGTGCCAGCGGGCGAACGCGTCCTTGTTCGTTTCGAAGAAAGTCTTGTCCGAGAGGATTTTGGAGAGTTTCTTCAGAGCGTCCTTTTCCGTCTTTTCGGTGAAGAGCGGTTTTCCGGCGGCATCCTTCAACGGGTAGAATTGGTTCTTGCGGTTGAATTCGAAAAAGCTCCGGATGGCGAGAGGCGCTTTCGGATTGATGACGGATTCGCGGTAAAAGACGTTTTGCAGGCGCAGGTCGTTCGGATTTTCCGCGCGTACTTGAACCCCCGGAATGAGGCTCGTGACGGGAGTCGTCCCCGCCGGAGTCACGGTGAACGTGCTGCCGATTCCGCCGACGGCGATTCCCGTGGTCGATGGCGTCGTCGTGAGCGGCGTGTACCAAGGTTGGATGAATTCGACGGCTAGACCTTTGGTCATCAAGTCTTTGACTTTGCCGTGCAATTTTGCGGATTCGAGATATTTATCGAACGTCATGGATTTTAGTCCTGTGTCTGTGAAAATTTGAAAGGAATTTAGAAAAGTTATCTTTGCCGCATGCCGTTTGTTTTGCCGAAATTCTTGGAAAATGTGACATCTCCCGTCGAAGGGGAATTGGCGTTGCGTACAAATTATCCCGGGTGCTGCATCGTCGGAGTCGATGAAGTGGGGCGCGGACCTCTCGCGGGTCCGGTTGTCGCCTGCGCCGCCGTGCTGAAGGAACCCGTATCGGATTCTTCCTTGAACGATTCCAAAAAGCTCTCCCGGAAAAGGAGGGAAGCGATGTTCGACAAGGTGAAGGGGGAATGCCTTTGCTTTGCCATCGCGAGCGCGAGCGCTTCGGAAATCGATGCGACGGACATTCTCGACGCGGACTTCTTGGCGATGCGCCGCGCCTTGGCCGCTCTAGGCTTCCCTGGACTTTTCGCCCCTCCGCCCGGACTTCCCGTCGAAAAGAAAGGCTCCCTTCCCGGAGAGGGGAAGCTCCTGGTCGCCGTGGACGGGAACTTGAAAATCCGCGGAGTGCCGCCGGAGCTTCAGATGCCGATTGTCAAAGGGGACGGCCTTGTCGCGAGCATTTCCGCCGCTTCCATCTTGGCGAAAGTCTTTCGCGACCGCTACATGGACGCCCTTGCCGTAAAGTATCCCGGTTACGCCTTTGAAAAGAATGCGGGTTACGGCACGAAGGCCCATTTGGAGGGAATCCGCGCTCACGGGCTTTCGCCGGAGCATCGCAAGAGCTTTCACCCGAAAAGCCTGCAGGCGGATTTGTTCGGCGGAAATTAGTCCTAGGGAATTTGCCGTTCGGCATCCACAGCTGTAATTCAAAAACCATTATGGATGCCGCCATGCGTAAAAAGACTTGCAGTTTGTCTAAAAAAATCTATATTCCAAGTGCTAAAAGCCTGTGCATATTTCCTTTTTACCGCACGATTCGGCAGTCCAGACGTGAAACTCTGGTAAAATGCGAATCTTGACGTGGTTCAGGCGAGATTCCAAAAACTGAAACCTGAAAGGAGGCTGCCGTGGCTGATTTCGACGAAAAGTACAACATTCAATTCATCCCTCAAGGGTCCCCCTCGCAAGGCGAACAGGATGTTTCCGTTCGGGAATTTGAAAGAGAATTGGATATGGCGGAAGACAGACATAGAAAGAATCGGTGCTTTATATCCGAATCAATGGATGAAACTGCTCGCCAATGGGGCGTGATGAACAACACTTTTTCGAAGCGAGATGACCGGGAATACGCCAGTTACATTTTCGAAACTTCCAATGGCCTATACCGCACATTTCAAAATCCTGTTGTAGGGGATATAGACGGTTTTCTCGTTTCCGATTTGGACGAGCGAAAAAAAGATGAAGGCTTGGGAGATTTAAAGGTCGTCGGTATAATCCATTCTCATGGTGCAGAAAATCCTGGATACGACAGAGAAGATTTTTCGTCCAGTGAGTTAGATGAAAATGGATATGTTCACGGAGATTTAATTTTATCAGAAATGACCGGTTTGCCAATATTTCTGATTTCACCGCGAGATACTTTACGGAAATACACGCCTAAACAATACTTGAAGCAGAAATGGTTCGTGGGGGAAAAATGATAAGTCGTGTGATGTTTTTTATTTGCTTGGCTGCAGTGTCTGCCTTGTCTGCTGAATTAACTCTAGGCCCGGGCGCTGTCGAGTCATTCGTGGAAGCTTTCTATTCAACAAAAAAAAGGATAAACAGTGATAAGGATATGGAAAATGTTTTGGGAAGAACTCATCGAATAATGGCGTTTCAAAAGCCCATTGTGGATATATATGGAGTGAGGGCGTATTTCCCAAAGGAAAATGTAAACAAGGTGAAAGAGCTCCTTTTGAGCTTTAAAAAAACAAATCACAAAAGGCAGACGCCACCTCCAGAAGAAGGGGAGTTCTTGTCGAATGGATATGTGGGTTCAATCATACTCTTTGGCAAGTTTGGCTACTTTCTTGCTGAATTGAAATACTATCACCCCAACCAGTTGGTGACAGAAGACCGCACGATTTGGACATCGCCCAAATACAATGATCTAGAATCCATGCTGAAAAAAATGTATATCATCGTTCCGCCCATAAAAGGGGCAAGGTGATGGGGACTTCCCGGTAAAACGCCCGGCGCGGTTCTGCGTCGAGGCTTCGTGAAAAATGTGAAAGTCAAAATCACCCGTCGGCACGCTTCGACTTGAGGAACTCGGCGCGCTTTTGTTGCCATTCATCCATCAAAGAACGAAGTTCGCGAGTTGAAATTGTACAACTGGTCGTTTCTTCTTCTAAATAAGAATCTTCAATAAAAGTCCAATTCTTGCCTAGAATAATATGCGTTGCATTACCTGTAAATTCTTCGTTTTTTGAATCACCGGATAAAACACTTTGATTAGGCAAGTCCTTTTCTGTAAATTCATGCGCAAAAAGTGGGCTTTTCCA
>CAZCRF010000027.1:0-32424 GCA_964501065.1 uncultured Fibrobacter sp.
AACGGCGAGTTCTCCGGACCCTTTTGATTTTACAGAAAGAAATTTACACATTCTTGAAAAATGAAAATTTTGACGGTTTTGTCCTTCATGCTGATTTCCACGGCATTTTCGAAGGACGTGACGCTCTTCTTTTTGAAGCCCTATGAAAAATCCTGGGTGGAGTCGAATGCGGTCGTCGTCGAAAATCGGGACGGCATCATGCGGAAGATGACGGCGATTCCCGAGTATCCCGGATGGGAGAGCTTCTCTTGGGATGCGGATTCAGTCCCGGATTCCGTGTTGATTTACCGGGAAACGGATGTGGAATTTTTGCATCCAATCGGCGTTTCCGGTTATCGTGCGGATTCGCTGTACTCCTTTCCGATGAAATTTCTCCCGAATCCGACGTACTTCGTCTCCGACACGGCTTTCTTAATCATGGAGGATCGTTCGGGTTACGGAATCTTCATGGAGGATATTCGCCGGTATTATTATTTTGATTGGTTGCGCGAAAACGGGCAGACTCTTTTTGTCTTGATTCCGGATTATCCGGAGTGGATTGACGAAGTGCCGCAAATTGTCGATGCGGACTTCCCCGAAAATTCCTGGGAAATGTCCCCGGATGCGGAAAATCCCGGCTGGTTCCTTTACAAGTGGGATGGCGGCGATTACGTTCCCCGGTCGTTTCTCCTTTACAGGGCGAGCGATTCCCTGCGAGAGGAGCCCGTCGGCAGGAACGGCTTTGCTTACGGGGAGACGGAAATCGTCCCGGAAACTCTGCTCGGTGACTCCACGTTCTTTTATCCGGACTTGAATTACAATTGCGAAATTCCGGATTCTGTCAGGCATTGTGCCGGTTCGTGTTGGTATTCCGGTAGGACTAGACCTTACGATGTCCGTTCGCAATGCCCGATGCGCTACGATTCCCGGCAGGATTCCTTTGAACCGCGTTATTTCACGGGGATATCGGCCGTGCGCCGTGCCTCTTTCGGGTGGGATATCCGGGCTTTTGCGAAAGGCGTTCGAATTGTCGGCGGAAAGGGGCTTCCCGTCGACGTGTTCAACGCCAAGGGGCAGCGCATTTACCGCGGCGCTTCGGGCGGGAGTTTGGAAATTGCCGTTCCCGCGCCGGGAAGCTACTTGGTTCGGGTGGGCGGAGAGGCGCGTCGCGTGATTTGTCGCTAGCGCGCCTTTTGCCGGGGGAATCGCCTTCATCCGGATTTTTCGGCAAGGGAGAATTTTTATCTTTCTCCTTATGGCAAAGGATTTGAAGAAAGGCTTGCATCGGCTCTTTTTGTGGTTCCGCAAAAAATCGGGAAACGGTTTGGAAGAGAGCTTGGGCTACGAATTCAAGAAGCCGGAGCTTTTGGCGCATGCCCTGGTGCACCGTTCCTGGCTTTCCGGCAAGGAGATGGATTATTGGCAGAACAACGAGCGGCTGGAATTCTTGGGAGATTCCGTGCTCAACATGCTGGTGACGGAATATCTGTATAAAACGTATCCGCATTTGCCGGAAGGCGACCTTTCGAAAATGAAGAGCGTCGTCGTCTCCGGGCAGGTCTTGTCGAAAATCGCCCGCTCTTGGAACTTGGGGGCGTATTTGCGCGTGGGGAAGGGAGAAGCGAAGAACGGTGGGCGCAATCGGGACAGCATCTTGGAAGACGCCTTCGAAGCGATTCTCGGCGCGATTTACTTGGATGGCGGCATCAAGCGCTGTCGGCATTTCTTGGAACGCCACATTTTCCCGGATGTCCAGAAAGTGGTCTCCGAAACGGATTTTTTCAATTACAAAAGCGCCCTTCTCGAATACATGCAGGCCAGGGGGCTGCCGCCGCCCGATTACGAGCTGATTTCAGAATCCGGCCCGGAACACAAAAAGATTTTTGAAATGACCGTCATGTTCGACGGAATGGAATACGGTCGCGGGCAGGGGGGCTCCAAAAAGAAAGCGGAGCAGGAAGCCGCCCGGATTGCCCTTGAAAAATTCAAAATGGAGGAAGCTTCGAAGGGATCGAAAATTCCCGAGGCGAAGCCTCCTCGCGTGACGAAAAAATCCATTGCCAGGGCGGCAAAGGAGAAAATGAAAAAATGAAGCCCACTCTTTTTCAACGGTTCGTCGGAATCTTTCCGTTTGTGTTTCTTTCATTTTGTCTTGTCGCATGCGGCGAATCTTCCGGTCAAAGGAAGACGGCCAAAGTCGATGCGGGAAATTGCCCGGACGCGGCAGTTTATCCCTCCGACGCCGACGGGGAATTCGACCCCATCGCGGACACTCTCGCCGTCCCTTGCGGCTCCATTCGGCTGTGGGGCTCCGCCATGCCGAAGTCCTTCAACATGTGGGAGGATTACAACAGTTTCAGCGCAGGTCTCATGAGCCTCATGTTCGAGCCCCTCGTCTCTTTGCATTCGACGGAAAACCGCCCGGTGGGAATCTTGGCGGACCGGTTTGAAATCTCCGCAGACAGCATGACCTTCACCTTCCACATTGACCCGCGGGCGACTTGGAGCGACGGCGTGAAAATCACCGCCGAGGACGTGCAATATTATTATGATGTCATTATGGACCCCCAGAATTTGACTCCGATTTTCAAGGTGGGACTTTCGCGCTTTGAACGTCCCCGGGTGATCGATTCTTTGACGGTTTCCATCACGGCGAAGGATGTCCATTGGGCGAATTTTTGGGAAGCAGCCGGCCTTGTCGCGTTCCCGAAACACGCGTGGATGGGGAAGGACTTCAACCAGATCCGTTACAGCTTTCCTGTCGTCGAAGGCCCTTACCGGATTTCGGACTTTCGCGAAGACCGCTACGTGGAGCTTTCCCGCAACCCGGACTGGTGGGGCTTCCACAAGAACTGGAACCGCGGCAAGTACAATTTCGAAAAGATTCGCTACCGTTTCATGGAAGACCGCACCAAGGCTCTCGAAGCTTTCAAGAAGGGGGACTTGGACGCCTATGCCGTTTACACGTCATCCATTTGGATAAAGCAGACCGATTTCGATGCCGTGCAGAAAGGCTGGGCGGTGAAACAGCGCATCTTCAACCGCGAACCGATTGGCTTCCAGGGAATGGCGATGAACTTGCGACGGGAAAAGTTCCAGGATGTCCGTGTCCGAAAGGCCCTGTCGTATTTGATGGACCGCCGACTGATGAACGAAAAATACATGTACGGGCAATATTTTCTGCTTTCGAGCTATTACCCGGATCTTTGGGAGTCGCACGACAATCCGTCCGCATTGAATTATCCCTTCGACTTGGATTCGGCGAGGAATCTCCTCCTCGAGGCCGGTTACGTTCCCGGAGAAAAGGGGATGCTCGAAAAGGACGGCCGCCCGTTTGAAATCACGTTCATCACGGCCAGCGAGGACATGCGACACCTGACCCTTTACCAGGAAGCCTTGCAGAAGGTGGGAATCCGCGCGTCCATTGAACAGATGTCGCAGAGCACTCTTCGCAAACGCCTCGACGAGGCGGACTTCGACATGTATTGGATTGCCTGGGGAAGTTCCCGGCTGAACGACCCGGAAGCTTCTTGGTCCAGCGCGACGGCGAACGATCCGGGGACGAACAACGTCACGGGAGTGCAGGATGCGGTTGTCGACAGCCTCATCCAATTGCAGAAGACGGAATTCGACCTTTCGAAGCGGCAAGAAATTTTGCGCGCCTTGGATTCGCGGCTTGTGCAAATTGTCCCCTACGTTTTGATGTGGCAATGCGATTTTCATCGGATTCTCTACTGGAACCGTTTTGGTACGCCGAAGGGCGTTTATGCGAAGTTCGGTCGCGAAGACGAGAGCATTCCCGTCTACTGGTGGCTTTCGAAGGAAAAGTCCGAACGCCTCGATCGCGCCATGGAGTCCGGGACGCCGCTTTCGAAAGAGCCTGAGGAGGTTCGGTATGCAGACTGATTTTGACGTTTTGATTGTCGGCAAGGGACCTGCCGGAATTTCCGCCGCGCTTTACGCCTTGCGGGCGAATCTTTCCGTCTTGATTGTCGCGAAGGATTTCGGGGCGCTTGAACGGGCGCATGCGATTGCGAATTATTACGGATTGGAATCCCCGCTCTCCGGTGGGGAACTTGCGCGGCGCGGCGCGTTGCAGGCGAAGAACCTCGGGGCGGAGTTCTTTGACGGCGAGGCGGTGGATTTGATGTTCACGGACAAATTCCACATGCGCGCAAAGGGTCTCGACGGCGCAGAAAAGAGCTTTTCCGCCAAGGCGGCACTTCTCGCTTGCGGCGCGGAGCGTGCCAAACCGCCCGTTTCCAGAATCGACGCTTATGAAGGGCGCGGGGTGAGTTACTGCGCCGTTTGCGACGGATTCTTTTACCGCAAAAAGAACGTCGCCGTCCTCGGGAGCGGAGCGTACGCCCTTTCCGAAGCCCGGGAACTTTTGCCTCTCGCAGCGAAGGTCTCCATTTGCACCCTCGGCGAAGAGCCTAAGGTCGAAATCCCCCCGGAATTTACCGTGGAGAAGAGTCGCGTCGAAAGGATTGATGGCGACGGCAAAGTCGAACGAATCGTTTTCGAAAGCGGCAGGGACATCCCCGTTGATGGAATCTTTGTCGCCTTGGGAACGGCGAGCGGCGTGGATCTCGCCCGCAAAACGGGAGCTGCCTTGCAGTCGAACAGGCTCTATGTCGATGGAAACGGGATGACGACCGTTCCCGGACTTTTTGCTGCGGGGGATTGCCTCGGCGGGATTTTGCAGGTCGCCGTCGCCGTGGGGGAAGGTGCGCATGCGGGTCTCGGAATCGTGGATTATGTCCGCAAATTGCGCTCTGCAGGGGGAAGTGCCCAATGATTCTTTCCGGGAAAAAAATTCTGCTCGGCGTGACGGGGAGCATCTCCGCCTACAAGGCGTGCGAACTTTTGCGCCTGCTTCAAAAGGAGGGCGCGGAGGTCCGGGTCGCCATGTCCGATGCGGCGACGAAATTCGTCGCACCGCTTTCCTTCGCGTCGCTTTCAAAGTGCCCGGTCTATACGCGGGACGGAAACCCGGAAGGTCGCCCGTTCCAGCACATCGATTTCCCGCGGTGGGCGGATTTGTATCTGGTTGCGCCCGCTTCTGCGGATGCGATTGGGAAGTTTGCGAACGGCCTTGCCGATGACCCCGTGTCTCTTTGCTATATGTCGAGCCTTTGCGAAAAGTGGATCGCCCCGGCGATGAATTCGGCGATGTTCTTGTCGAACGCCGTCCAAGCGAACTTGCAAAAGCTCAAGACCTTTGCCGATACGAGAATCCTCGAATCGCCGAGCGGGACTCTCGCCTGCGGGGAGGTGGGCCCCGGCCGCTTCATGGAACCTTTTCAAATCGTCGAATCCCTGAAACGCCACCGCCCGAATGGGGAGGGCGAATCCGGACGTACTGTTTTGATCACTGCCGGTCGCACGGAGGAACCCATTGACCCGGTGCGTTACATTTCTAACCGTTCCAGTGGGAAGACGGCGAAGGCCTTGGCGAATGCGTTTCTCGACGCGGGCTGCGAAGTCTTGTTCGTGCACGGCCCGATGGACGTGGAAGTGCCGTTCGGAGTCGTGGACGTCCCGGTCAGGAGCGCGGAAGAAATGTATGCCGCCGTGATGCGGGCTGCGCCTTCCGTGAACGCTCTCGTGCACTGCGCCGCCGTTGCGGATTACCGCCCGAAGAACGTCTCCGCTTCAAAAATCAAGGACAGCCGGAGTCAGCTCGTTTTGGAGCTGGAACCGAATCCGAACATCTTGCGGGACTCGGTCAAGAACAAGCCGAAGGGGCAGGTCATCGTCGGATTCGCCTTGGAAACGGACAATGTGCAAAAGAACGCCGAAGAAAAGCTCTTGAAAAGCGGCGCGGACTTCCTTGTCCTCAACACGCCGGTGGCGAAAGATGCCGGATTTGGGCGGGAAACGGTCCCGTTCGCCATCTTGGAAAAGGGACGCCCGTCGCCGGAGCTTTCGCTCAAGTCGAAGGCGGATTTGGCGCGGGAAGTCGTCGAAGCCGTCCGTCAAAAATGGGAGGATTCGGGTGTCTGATTTTGTGGATTTGGCGAATTACCTGGCGGGGCAAATCGATTTGGGCGGGGAAAAGGTTTATTTGGATGAACCCTGGGAACTGGAACCGGCCCGTTTGAAAGTGCCGAGGCCGGAACCTGTGAAAACGCCTTTCGCGGCGCGGCCTTCTTTGGCAGTCCCTCAAGCCTATTCACCGCCGCCGGTATCTTCCGGAGTCTCCCAAATCGTCATTCCGGAATCGGTCAAGCCCAAGTCCCGTTCTGCATATGAATCCGCGACGACTCTTGCCGATTTTTACGAGATGGTTTCCCGAGAAAAATTTTATTCGCAGGCGCAGTTTGCCCGTGGCGAGGGGAATCTCGAAAACCCGAAGCTGTTGCTCGTCGTCTACGCCCCGACGGAGAAATATCTGGAAAACGGCTTCGCCCTCTCCGACGTCGGCCAGATGGTCTTGAAAATGTTCGGGAGCTTGAACCTCTCGAAAGAGGAAATCGGACAGACCTACTTCTGCAAAAAAAATGTCGGCCGTGCTCTGCTCCCGCAGGTCGCGATGGCCTGTAAAAAAATGCTGGAAAAGGAAGTCTCCTTGATTCGCCCGCGGACGATTGTCTTCTTTGGCGACAGGCTTTTGAAACAGGCCCTTTCCCAAAACGCGAAGGCTGTCGATTTCGGGGGGACGCCTCTTGAATTTGCGCATGTCCCCACGACGGCGCTCATCGATCCCGAAGAGATGTTCGGGAATAAACAGCTGAAGTGGATTACTTGGAAAATGCACATTCCCAAGTGCGGATTTTTTGTCTAAATTCTTTGACGGCTTTCTATGAATTCTGATCAGGAAAATTTTGAATACAGCGGAAGAAGCGTCCCGCAGGCGGCCGAAGCGGAGGTCTTCCTGCTCGGCGGTGTCATCCAGGATCCGAACGTCTTGTCGGATGTCATCGCCCTTTTGGAGCCTGACGACTTTTATCAGGAACGCCACAAGATTATTTGGAGCGTCCTCCAGAAGCTTTCCCAGTCCAACATTGCGGTCGATGTCGTCACCCTCTCCGACGCCTTGGAGCGGGAAAATCATTTGGAAGCCGTCGGCGGACAGGAATATCTTTTAAAACTGATTGAATCTGTCGCGAGCGGCGCGAATGCCCGTTATCATGCGGAAATCATTCAAAAGAAATCCATCTTGCGCCGCTTGATCGCCGTTTCGAACAATGCCATCCGCGATGCGTCCGACCCGTCATCCGAGCCGGACGACGTCATTTCGAAGGTGGAGGGCGAGGTGATGTCCCTCGCCGAAAGACAGGTGAAGAATTCCCTGCGGCCGGCGAGCGAAGTCGTCCAAGAGGTGTTGAAATCCTTGGAGAACAGGAAAAACGGCCTGTCCGGCTGCCCCACGGGATTTACGGATTTGGACCGCTTGACGAACGGTTTGCAGCCTTCCGACTTGATTATTCTGGCGGGTCGCCCCGGCATGGGAAAGTCCGCCTTCGCGTTGACCTTGGCTTCGAATTCGAGCATCAATTACGGGAAGCACGTCGCCTTTTTCAGCTTGGAAATGGGAGCGGAACAGTTGATGCAGCGCATTTTGTGCTCGCTCGCCGGCATTGAACTTTCCAAGTTCCGTTCGGGGATGTTGAATCAAGACGAGTTTTCCAAGCTTCCCGGCGTGGCCAGCCGCATCATGCTTTCCAATTCGCTCTATGTCGACGACAATTTGGATTTGGGCATTATGGAGCTTTTGTCCAAGTGCCGCAGCTTGAAGCGGAAAGTGGGGCTGGATTTGGTCATCGTCGACTACTTGCAGCTCATGAAGACGGGCAAGGAAGAGAACCGCGCCGTGGCAGTCGGCGCCATTTCCCGCGGACTCAAAATTTTGGCGAAGGATTTGAAAATCCCGGTGATCGCCTTGGCGCAGCTTTCCCGTAAGTCGGAAGACCGCGCCAGCGTGGGCGGCAAGGGAAATGCGCGTCCGCAGCTTTCCGACCTTCGCGAATCCGGTTCCATTGAACAGGATGCGGACATGGTCTGGTTCATCGAACGGCCGTTCTACCGGACCCACAGCGATGAAGACAAGAACAAGGCGCAGCTTCTTGTCGCCAAGCATCGTAACGGCGCCACGAGGGACATCGATTTGACTTGGCTGCCGGAGTTCACGCGATTCGAAAATTACATTGCGGAGGAAACTTCGGACGGTGGGAATTATTCAGACCCGGGCAACGAGGACTTTTCGTGATGAAGTCCCTTTTGTCGCCGCTTTCGGCTGTCGGTCGCATTGTCGTGACGGGAATCTCGAACGTCGGAGAGCTTTGCTGCATCCTCGGATTGACCGTGCGCCAAATCCCTCATGTCCTCCAGAACTGGGGGCTGGTCTTGAAGCAGATGGTCTCCATCGGGGTGACTTCCGTGCCGCTCCTCTTCGTCACTTCGATTTTTACGGGAATGGTGGCGACCGTCCAAGCGTCTTTTCAATTCCGGGGGCTTGTTTCCGACAAGTGGGTGGGGACGGCTGCGTGCAAGATGGTGCTGATAGAGCTCGGCCCCTTGTTGACCGCCCTCGTTCTGGCCGGGCGCGTCGGCAGTGCGCTCGCTGCGGAAATCGCCTCGATGCGCGAAAAAGAGGAACTCGACGCGCACGAAGTCTTGGGCCTGGATCCTTACCGCTATTTGGCCATGCCGCGCTTTGTCGCTTTCTTCACCATGGTGCCGTGCCTGACCGTCATCTCGAATTGCCTTGCGCTCATCGGCGGCTGGATTGTCGCTGTCCTCGCTCTCGACATCTCGTCCTATACTTTTTACACGGGAATGCAGTATCTGTTCAATCCGATGGATCTTTTCGGCGGCATCTTCAAGTCGTTTGTATTCGGGGTCGTCATCTTTTTGTTGGGTTGGCTTCACGGAATCAATGCCTTGCCGGGGGCGAAGGGCGTGGGGATGGCGACAAAGGACTGCGTCGTTTCCTGTTGCCTCATGATTTTGATTTTGGACCTTGCGACAGACGCCATTCTCTTCCAATGATGAGGGACCGTTTATGCCAAATGTGAAGATAGACCCGAATGACATCATGATCCAGTTGCGCGGACTAAAAAAGAGCTTCGGCGTGCAGACGGTCTTGGCCGGCGTCAATTTGGACATTCGCCGAGGCGAAACGATGGTCATCATCGGGCAGTCCGGTGGTGGGAAGTCGGTCATTCTCAAACATATGATCGGGCTTTTGCAGCCGGATGACGGCGGAGTTGTCGTTGACGGAGTGACTATCAGTACGTCCAAGTTCTTCGACACGCGGACGATTCGCAAAAAGATGGGGATGCTCTTCCAAAGCGGTGCTCTTTTCGACAGCATGGACACGGGCGAAAACATCGCATTCGCTTTACGGGAACATCACCCCGAACTGTCCGAGAGCCAAATCCAGGAGGCGGTGACGGAAAAGTTGAAACTCATCAACCTGGTCCCGGAATTCCGTACCAAGATGCCTAGCGAACTTTCCGGCGGCATGAGGAAGCGGGTCGCCTTGGCTCGGGCAATCGCCCTCAATCCGGAGATTCTCCTTTACGATGAACCGACGACCGGGCTGGATCCGATTACGAGCGACGTCATCAACGATTTGATTTTGGACATGCAGAAAAAGTTGGGAGTCACGTCCGTCGTGGTGACTCATGATATGGTCAGCGCTTTCAAGGTCGCGGACAGAATCGCCATGCTTTACAAGGGCAGGATCATCGAAGTCGGGACGGTCGACGAAATCAAGAACACTTCGAATCCGTTCGTGCGGCAATTCATCACGGGCAAGCGGAAAATCGATCCGGGAAGTTCTGCCGTTTGATTTGCCGGTTGAAAAATTCTATATTGTGGAGAAAATCTCAGAGCGTTTTTATGAAGAAGAATAGGATTCATTTGGTGGGTTTGGGGACAGCGGCCGTTCTCGTCGGGACTTTGGCGTCTTGCGGTTCCGGTGACATTTCGAACATTTCAAATGACGATGCGATGATTGCCCTGTACGATTCCGCGTATTACGTGGGGCAATTGGATTCCGCGACGGCCGTTTGCGCCATGGATCCCGTCTGCGCCAGTAAAATGAATGCAGCCGTGCCGGTTTCTTCTTCGGAAACGGGGATTTCTTCGGAATCTGGAATTCCCTCGGAGGTCTCATCCTCTTCTATCGCCGCTCCGGTTGAAGTTCTGTCTTCCAGTTCCGTTGCGGAAATCGTCTTTTCGAGTTCTTCTGCCGTGATGTCGAGCGGCTCCGCCGCCACCAGCTCGTCGAGTTCAGCGGTCAGCTCCAGCTCTGCGTTGTCGAGTTCGTCCGCGATGTCGAGCTCCTCTTCTGCGATTTCCAGCAGTTCCGCCGTTTCCAGCTCGTCGAGTTCAGCGGTCAGCTCCAGCTCTGCGTTGTCGAGTTCGTCCGCGATGTCGAGCTCCTCTTCTGCGATTTCCAGCAGTTCCGCCGTTTCCAGCTCGTCGAGTTCAGCGGTCAGCTCCAGCTCTGCGTTGTCGAGTTCGTCCGCGATGTCGAGCTCCTCTTCTGCGATTTCCAGCAGTTCCGCCGTTTCCAGCTCGTCGAGTTCAGCGGTCAGCTCCAGCTCTGCGTTGTCGAGTTCGTCCGCGATGTCGAGCAGTTCCTCTTCCGTGGAAGAGTCCAGTTCGAGTGTGGATGAATGGGCCGGGACTCCCGTTTCCATCACTTTGAGTTATCAAGGTGACGAAATGAGTTTAGAAGAAGGGGTAATCTATGCAGTCACTTATAGCGATTCAAAAGGTTCTTTCATTTGCAAAGGCTCTGGAACGGCCGTTTGCAAAGGACAATCATCGGTAGAATTACATTCTTGGTATTCTCAAATCGGCTCTTATAGTGATTGTTCCCTTGTAAAAGTGACGGGGTCGGCTACTTGTCAAAATGACTGGTAATCCCGTCAAAATCCCTCAGAAAAAGAACACCCGGCTGTCAAAAGTCGGGCTTTTCTATTGCAGGGAATGAACGGGATGTTCGTTACGCCGTGAATGCCAAAGGTGTTCATCCCGTCGAGCCTTTGCCGCGATTGGATGCTTCGCTGTGCTCAGCATGACGGAGCCCCCTTGACCGTTAATAAACTAAACACTGACCACTAACCACTAATTCATTGGGAAATGGGATTTGTGCAAAGTGCCGGGCTTCAAAATTTCAGCGTCCGCGCGCGCTGCTCCAAATAGAGGTTCACCAGGGCAATCGCCGCCATGCTTTCGACAATCACGGGCGCGCGCAGGGCGACACAGGGGTCGTGTCTTCCGCGAGCGGCGAGAATCCCGTTCTGCTTGTCGCGCCCCGCTGTCGCCTGTTCCTTCCCGATGGTGGCCGTCGGCTTGAAGGCGATTCGGCAACGGATGACGTCCCCGTCCGTAATTCCCCCGAGGACGCCGCCGGCGTGGTTCGTCAAGGTGCGGAACGCCCCGTCTTCAAATCGGATGGTGTCGTTGTGCTCGGACCCGCGCATCCGGGCAGCGGAAAATCCTTCTCCGATTTCAAACCCCTTGGCGGCCGGGATGGAAAGCATCGCTTTGGCCAGTACCGCTTGGACTTTGTCGAAGACGGGTTCCCCGACGGCGACCGGCGGTCTCCTGACTTCGAGGGCGAGGACGGCCCCGATGGAATCCTTTTCCCGTTTGACCGCTTCGATGAGCCGCGCCATTTTTTCGCTGGCCGAACGGTCCGGGCAGCGCACGGGAGAGGCTTCAATGGCTTCGCGGGTCACCGTTCCCGGTCGGACATCGGAAGTCACGTCGCCGACGGATTCCACCCAGCTCAAGATTTCCGTGCCGCAGGAAAGCCTTAAAATTTTGCATGCGACGGCCCCCGCAGCCACGCGGGCGAGGGTTTCCCGCGCCGAAGCGCGCCCTCCGCCGCGAAAATCCCGGAACCCGTATTTTAAATCATAAGTCAGATCTGCGTGTCCCGGACGATACCAGTTTTCCATCTCGGCGTAATCGGACGAATGCTGGTTCCCGTTCTTGACGGCGAGGCAAATCGGGGTCCCGGTCGTCTTGCCGCCAAAGATTCCGGACAAAATTTGTACTTTGTCCGCTTCGTTCCGGGGCGTCACCAGGGAGTTTTGCCCGGGGCGTCGCCTGTCCATGGCTTCTTGGATATCTTCCGGGGAAAGGGGGAGTCCGGCCGGGCAGCCGTCGATGACCGCCCCGACGGCCTCTCCATGGGATTCTCCCCAGGTGGAGATTGAAAAAAGCTTTCCGCAAATGCTAGACATATGCATTCAAATATAGAAATTGGGGAGTTGTTTCCGCTTGGGCGTTTTTTTTCGTTCTTTTTTTGTTCTATCGCCTCTCACGACCGGGAAATTGTTTACTATGTTTATGACGTGTGAAAAAGGATATGATGAAAAAATTCATTCTCATTGTTCTTGCCTGGATGGCCGCGCCGCTTTTTGCACAATCCGCGACGGGATTTGCCGGAATTCATTTTGGACTCGACAGGGAAAGCGTCATCGAGGAAATCATGAAGCTCGGCTACGACCCGATAGGCTCGTCGGATGGGGCGGATCGGATTGTCATTCCCGTCTATATGATGGACGAACTGCCGGTGCAAGTGGACTTTTTGTTCAACAAGAACGACCATTTCTACGCTTTTGAAGTCCGCACGGGGCGGATGGAGGCAGACCGCCTGTCCAAAGTCTTCGAAGCCCTCGACTACATGTCCGATGAATTCGCCGCCCTTTATGGGAAAAAAGTCCGCACGACGGCTCTTCAGGAGGCGGACATCAAACCGGGCATCCACAATCTTTACAAGCAGTGGACGAACCACAAGACGCTCAACGTTTACACGGCAATCATTTACAAAGACGGCCGTTATTATACGGTCGGTTCGGTCACAAGCCGCAAATTGTCGAAGGAACCTTCCCTTTCGAAGGCGAAGAAGCACGACTTCTCGGATATGATGCCGAACTGAGGCGTTTGCCCAGGCGTTGGGGATTGAGAGGACAGTGTTTAATGGCTATAGGGCTGTAAACGGAAGAATCGTCATATTGAGTGGAACGAAACGTCTCTTTACTGTAACGAGATAAACGCCTTTGGCGTTAGCGGTTGCGCCTCAGAATGACGACTGTTGCCGTGGTGGGAATTTCCCCTCCGTCGGACAAAACTCTTTCATTCTTGGAGGTTCGCCTTTTTCCTCCTTTCGGTGAGGATGGAGTCTTCTCTTTGGGCTGCCGCCGATTCTTCCGCCGTCCAAGGGTGCCGGGGAAGAGTCTGGGCGAATCCCGCGATGTCGACCATCTCGTCCAAAGGAATTTCTTCGATGTAGGGGAGCATCCCCCGGACGGAATCGCCGAAGTTCATCATGAACCAGAACGTGGGGGCGTCGTCGTGTGCCGTAGTGCCGATGTAGCGAGGACGCCTCATGTCGCCGGAAAGGTTCATCCGCCGCCCGTCGTCCCCGTGGCACGGTCTGCAATTTCGCATGAAAAGTTTCTCGCCGCGAACCAAATCCGCCCCGATGATGATTCCGTTCGAATCGAGCAAGTGGTAGACCAGGTAAGCCATGCGTTTGTCTTCGACCGTGAGAGTGTCGCCGGGAGAACCCGGTTCGGGAGTTTCGACGCCGGACAAGTCCACCCCGATGGCTGCAGCGTAGAGGAACGGCATGGAGCAGAGGAAAATTTTCAGCGGCTTCCACTTCATGGTTAGAAAATAGATTTATATTGCTTCGAACTCTATGATTTCCTTTCGAGACGTTTCTTTCGAAGGCCGGTGGGCCGTGGATTCCGAGGGGGCGCGCGCATGCGCCCCGGCGGCATCGTTCCGCTTTGCGTTCGAGGGGACATTTGCGGAAGTCGAGCTGGAAGGGAGGGCCCGTTGGAAAGTTTCGGTGGACGGGCGAGAGCTCCCGGAGCTTTTGACCGGCGACCGCGGGACGCTCCGCATCGGGAATTTTTCGGACGATGCCCGGCATGAAGCGGTGTTTTCGAAAAAGACGGAAACGGAATTCGGCAGCGTCCGTCTGCATTCCGTCTCCGCGCCTGCCGTTTTTTTGCCGAAGGAGATTTCAAGGCCGCTCCGGTTTGAATTCATCGGCGATTCTTATACGGTGGGCTTCGGGAACATGGCGAAGAGTCCCATTTCCGGGGATGCCTTTTCGACGACGGACGCGACTTGTGGTTACGGTTCCTTGCTCGCGGAATGGTGGAACGCCGAACTGGCCGTCAATGC
The DNA here is from genome assembly GCA_964501065.1 of uncultured Fibrobacter sp. Taxonomy (GTDB): domain Bacteria; phylum Fibrobacterota; class Fibrobacteria; order Fibrobacterales; family Fibrobacteraceae; genus Hallerella. The sequence continues at coordinate 14,152 of CAZCRF010000027.1, forward strand.
TTACAGCGGTCGCGGGATTGTGCAAAATTACATGGGGATGGCGCCCCGATGGACGATTCCCGAACTCCTCCGATGGACTTTGGGCGGGGAAGCCCCTATCGGGAATTCCCCTCTTTGGGATTTCTCCTTTGTCCCGGATATCGTTTGCCTGTTCTTGGGAATCAACGATTGGCAGGGGACGTGCCCGCATCCGCAACCGGAAGCCTTCGACCGCGCCTATGCGGAACTTTTGGACTTTCTTCGGGAGCGTTACGCCGGGAAGCCGCATTTCGTTCTGGTTTCGACGGACGTCTTCCCGGACAACCTTCTCCCGGAACGCGTGGAATCCGTATTTGACAAGGAAATTTCCCGGGGAATGCGCGACGTCTCGACCGTTTTTTTGGACACGAGCCGCAATTCCGGGTTGGATTTTCATCCGGGATTTGCGCGGCATCGGCAAATGGCCGCCGAATTGAACCGGATTTTTTCGGAAGTTTTACGCCGCCGAATGAGCATTTAATTATTTTCTTGGTGGAATGATGAAGCTAATCTGGCTAAAGTTGATGTCCATTTTCCGGTTGAACTTGATTATCGGGTTCTTGCTTTCGGTGACCGTGGTCGCCCTTTTGTGGTATCATTACGGGATGGACGACATTTACACGATTTCCCCCGCCACTTACCCTTATATCTTGGCCCAGACGGATTCCGTCGACGGCGGGGCGTCCGTTTTGGAAATGTCCCGGACGGATTCTTCCGTCGTGATGGATTACGAGCTTCGCGAAGGATATCCGTATCCGTATGTCAGCTTGCAGATTTACTTGGGCGACGGGAAGAATCACGGCAAGGATCTCTCCCGTTATGACAGCATCTACATTTGGGTGAAGCCCCGTGGGGAAGGCTCCGTCCGGTTGTATTTGCGCGGTTGGGACGACCAGATTTCGAAGCTCGGCGACCAATCGACTCTCAAGTTCAACGAATTGGAATTTTTCCCGCTTGAGGAGTCTTACCCGGCGGTCTTCGTGCCCCAGGAGTTCCGCGTCGCCGGTTGGTGGGTTTCCCAGAACAACATCAACGCCCATCGCGCGCGTGTCGATCTCTCGAACATCCCGTTGATAGAAATCCAGACGGGGACCAGCGCGCCCCTCGGATACGGCACACTCGAAATCATGGGCATCACCTTCAAGGGAAAGATCGTTTCTGCCGAAACCATCATGCTGTTCATCATCGCGCTCTGGTTCGTCACGTTCTTCTTCTACTTGATCCTTCGTCTGCGCGACTACAGCATCCAGCGGAACGTGGAGCGCAAGCGGCGCGAGGAGTTGGAACACAACCTTGTCGTTCTCGAAGTGGAAAAGTCCGATTATGAAAAGGCTTCGAAGGAAGACGCCCTCACGGGCTGCTTGAACCGCGCGGGTTTCACGAGCGTCTTGACGTTGGAACAGGAACGCCTGAACAACGGGGGCTCCGCGCTTTCCTTCATCATGCTCGACATCGACTTTTTCAAGAAAGTGAACGATACTTGGGGGCACAGCGTCGGGGATGAAGTCCTGGTCAACCTGTCGAAGCTCATCCGCAGCCGAATTCGCACGACGGACGCCCTTGTCCGCTGGGGCGGCGAGGAATTCGTGATTCTCTGCGGGGACACTCCCCTGCAAAACGCCCAGTTCCTCGCGGAAAAGCTCCGTACAAACGTGGAGAACACCCAGCTTATCGCCCAGCAGAAAATCACTTGCTCCTTCGGGGTCGCCGAAATGGCCCCCCATGAAGACCCGAAAAGCGTTTTCGAGCGTTTGGACAAGGCCCTTTACAGTTCCAAGCGGAGCGGGCGCAACAGCGTGACCGCCGCCATCAAGAAAGTCTAGGTGCGAAATGAAGAAGTTCCTCCTCCTGTCCGTGTTTGCCGTTTTGTTCGGCTGTGCAAAGAACGTTCCCGAATTCGTGCCCATTTCCCTCAACTGGTATTCCTTTGAAGGGGATGTCCGGGAAATCGACAGCACTTATGAACGGGTGGCCTTGGATTCTTTGCAGGAGGAGGTCTGCCAAATTTCCCTGACGCGCGCCTTGATGAATGAAAAGGCTGTCCAAAGCCTTCCGGATGCGTCTCGGGAATTCAACATCCAGGGGTTCGGCATTTTGGACTCCGGCCGCGTCGTTGCCGTTTACCGGGGAATGTGCCGGGGCGTTTCGGATCTGTTCGATTTGGAATGGCAGCCCCTTCCCCTCTCCGGGCATTCGAACTGCAATTTCATTGCCAGGTGCGACAAGGACGGGAAGATGGAAAGCCTCCGGGTGTTTTGACGGAGGCCGTTGTACGCTTTACAACGGAAAGTTGGGCGGAAGTCTGGAGTCGGCGGAAAATTCGGGTATTTTAAAGGATATGAACGCCATATTTGATTATTCGGATTACAGGGCTTACCTGCGTGACGCCTTCGACAGTTACAAGAAAGAACGTGCCATGGTTTCTTGGCGTTTCTTGGCGTCCCGAATCGGCTGCGACCCCGGCAATTTGCTGCGCGTCGCCCAGGGGAAAATCCACTTGTCCGTCAAGTATATCGCTCCGGCGGCCAAATTCTTCGGGTTGGATGAAAAGGAATCCGCCTATTGGACGGAACTGGTTCTCTTCGGACGCGCCAAAAGTGACAAGGAAGCCCTGGACCATTACGAAAAAATGCTCTCCATCAAGGGCGTCTCCGTCAAAAGATTGAATCAGAAGGAATTGGAATTTTACAGGCACTGGTATTCGAACGCCATCCGTTCCCTCTTGGGCATTTCCGCTTTCCGGGACGATGAAGAAAGTTATGAGCGCCTTTCCAATTCCTGCACTCCGGCGATTTCCGTGAAGGAGGCGAAGGATTCCGTTAAGCTGCTTTCCGATTTGGGGATGATCCGTTTGGATTCGGAGGGAATTTGGGAAGTGACGGACACTTTCGTCAGCACCGGGGGAAATTGGCGTTCCGAGGCGGTCCGCCGCTTTCAAGAGGATACGATAGCCCTTGCCGGGCAGTCCTTGTCGAGGCACAAGCCGCCGCTTCGGGACATCAGCACGGTGACCGTGACCTTCGACAGGGAGAACATCGGCCTCGTACGGGAAAAAATTCGGGAATTCCGGAGGGAAATCTTGCGCCTTTCCGACGAAGGGACGGGGGACGACGCCGTTTACCAATTGAATGTGCAACTGTTCCCGATTGCGCTCTTGGATGGCAGTAGGGGGAAGAGATGAATCGACTGCTTGGCATTTTGATTGCGGGGTTTGGAGTCTTGGGACTTTTCGGTTGCGACGGCGGAAGCGGTCGCGCGAGCGGCCCGGGCAGCGAAACGACGAACGGCATTGTCGCGAAGGTTTTGCTCGAAGACGGCACTCCGGCGACGAATGCGGCAGTGGCGCTCCGCCGGATGGATTTCATTTCGAAGGACACGTCCGGGCGCGTTTCCGTTCCCGACTTCTATTTGGACAGTTCGGGAACCTTGTCCCTCGATTCCCTGGAAAAGGGGGACTACCGTTTGACGGTGAGCCTCGGGAAAATCTATTCCCGCGAGGTGACCGTTTCCGATTCCGTGCTGGATTTGGGAAGCGTCCACCTGGAAGAGCCGGGAGATGTCGTCGGCGTACTTGCCGGCGAAAATGTCGCGTGGGTCGGCGTCTACGGGCTAGACGTTTTGGCGCGCGTCGATTCTTCGGGGAATTTTTCCGTGCAGGGGCTTCCGCCCGGCGAATTGAAACTGTTCGCACTTTCCCGTTCGATGGATTCCGTGGTCGTCGATACGGGAATGACGGTCGTCTCGGCGAGAGAGGTGTCCTGGATTCACCAGAGAAATGGACAAGTTCTCGATACGGCGGAAGCGGACACTTCCGTCGCGGATACGGTCGTGCGGGATACGGCTTCGGTGGACACGACGGTTCGGGACTCTGCCGTCTGGATGCTTTTTGAAGACTTTGAAGATTCTGCGGCGTTCGCTGCAAAAGCTTGGTATTTCTCGGCGGACACCCTGGCGGACATCTCTTATCCGACGGATTACGCGTGGAACGGCGTCGTGCAAAACGGGGACCGGTCGGGAAATGTCTTCGCCGGTTACTACACGGCGTCGGATGGCGGTTACGTCATTTTCGGGACCAAAATTTCGGATTCCCTCGGAGTGGATTTCTCGGATTTGGATTCCATCGTTTTTTACGCCAGGGGTTCGGGTAGCTTGAGGCTTTCCTTGGAGCGTTGGGAAGCTTCCGCTTCGGACAATCTCAAGGCTTGGACGGATGACCTTTCCCTGTCCAGCACGTGGACGCGCTACTCGGTCACCCCGGAAGATTTTTTGACCGCCGAGGAGGATTCCCTTTCGACGGGCTGGGAAAGCGTCCGCGGGCATGTGAGCCGGTTCCACTTCTTCGGCGTCGGCGGAACGGAAATGGCTTTGGACGACATTGCCGTGTACGGCCTTGAATTTTAGGATTTCCCCTCCCCCGGATGGGGAGAATTAAATATCTTTGGGAATATGCAGAATCTTCAAAAAGAATCCGAGTCGGCCCGCGACTATCTGGAGAAAATCGCGAAGCTTGCCGAGGCGAAGTTCGACTCCCATCTCCCTCCCGAAACGGATATCCCCCGAAATTTGCACAAGGCGATGCGTTATTCGGTCTTTGCCGGCGGGAAAAGGTTGCGACCAGCCTTGGCCGTCGCCGCTTTTGAATTATTCGGAGGGCGCGGGGATGCCATCTGGTATGCGGCTAGCGCCTTGGAATTCTTGCACACCTTCTCGCTCATCCATGACGATTTGCCCTGCATCGACAATGACGATTACCGGCGGGGCAAGCCCACGGCCCACAAACAGTTCGGCGAAGCGACGGCCGTGATGAGCGGGGACGCCCTTTGCGTCTTGGCTTTTGAATTGATAGCGAAGACGAAAAATGCCGCGGCGATGGAGACTTTGGCCCACCAGCTCGGCACCTATGGGATGATCGGCGGGGAGATGACGGACATCGAAAGCGAAGGGAAGTCCGTTTCGTTGGAAACCGTCGATTACATCCATTACCACAAGACGGCTGCGCTGATAGAGGCCTCCTTGGTGATTGGCGCGGAGCTTGCGGGAGCTTCTTTAGGGGAAATTGAAAAGATTCAGGCTTACGGCAAGTCCATCGGGCTTGCGTTTCAGATTGTCGACGACATCCTCGACATCGTTTCGACGACGGAGGAATTGGGGAAGGATGCGGGATCCGATATCGCCAGTGGAAAGGCGACGTATCCGGCCCTTGTCGGAATTGAGAAGTCGAGGGAAAAGGCCCTGACCCTTTACAATGAAGCGCTATCGCATTTGGACGGCTTGTCCGGGGACACATCGGTTCTCCGGGCGATTGCCGCGTTCATCATCACCCGGGTCAAGTGATGCGGTTGGAAGATGTAAAATCGCCCAAGGATATCAAGGGTTGCGCCTTGTCCGAGCTGAACGATTTGGCGGCTCAGATTCGCGAAAGAATCATTCGCCAGGTGGCAACCCATGGCGGGCATTTGGCGTCAAGCCTCGGTGTCGTCGAATTGACGCTCGCTCTGCATTACGTGTTCAACGCACCGGAAGACATTCTGGTTTGGGACGTGGGGCATCAGGCTTATGTACACAAGTTGCTGACGGGGCGTTTGGATCGTTTCGACACTCTTCGTCAGCAGGGCGGCCTTTCCGGATTCCCCAAACGTTCCGAAAGTCCTTACGACGCTTTCGGAGTCGGGCACGCTTCGACTTCCATTTCCGCCGCCTTGGGCTTTGCCGTCGCCCGGGACAAGCTGCACAAGCACAACAATGTCGTCGCGGTCATCGGGGACGGTTCCATGACGGGGGGGCTTGCGTTCGAAGCCCTGAACAACGCGGGGCTTTCCAAGCAGAACATGACCATCATCTTGAACGACAACAAGATGAGCATTGCGCCGAATGTCGGAGGTTTTCCCAAGTATTTGAACCGGATGATTTCCGACCCGATGTACAACAAATTGCGGACGGACATTGACCGGGTGATGAAAAAAGTCCCGGGAATCATCGGTCGGCATTTCCGCTCCTTGTTGCAGAGTGCGGAAAAGGCGGTGAAGGGGGCGGTGCGCCCGGGGCAGTTCTTTGAAGAGCTGGGAATTCGCTACTTCGGCCCGATAGACGGCCACGACATCGGGGAGCTTGTCACCATCCTCGAACGGGTCAAGTCCATTCCGGGACCGTGCCTAATCCAGGTTCTCACGGAAAAGGGCCGCGGGATGAAGCTCGCCGAAATGAATCCGAGCAAATGGCACGCCTCCGTCCCGTTCGATCCGAAAAGCGGGGAACCCATTTCGCAGAAGAATTCCGGGCAGTCGCTGACAAGCGTTTTCGGGCACACTCTTTTGGAGCTTTCCCGCAAGAATGAAAAAATCGTGGGAATTACCGGGGCGATGCCTTCCGGCTGCGGCCTAGACATCGTTCAGCGGGAATTGCCGGATAGAGTCATCGACGTGGGCATTGCCGAAGAGCATGCGGTGACGTTTGCCGCGGGGCTCGCCTGTGGCGGTCTTGTCCCCGTCGTCGCCATTTATTCCTCGTTCCTCCAGCGGGCTTACGACCAAATTGTCCATGACGTCGCCTTGCAGAATCTCCACGTCGTGTTTGTCGTGGACAGGGCGGGGCTTGTCGGGGCGGACGGTCCCACTCACCACGGGGCTTTGGATCTCACTTACCTGCGTTCCATTCCCGGAATGACCATCATGGCCCCTTCCGACGAAGAGGAGCTTCGCGACATGGTGACGGCGGCCATCGGCATGCAGGGACCCGTCGCGGTCCGCTTCCCGAGGGGGAACGCCTTGTCCAAAGGGACTGTGGACACGTCTGCGGCGCGCCCTGTGGAATTTGGGAAGTTCTGCGTGAAGCGGCAGGGGAAGGACATCCTTCTTCTTGGCGTGGGATTCATGCTGCATGAACTCGAAAAGACGGCGGACATTTTGACTGGCCGCGGTTTTTCCCCGACTGTCGTGGACGTGAAATTCGTGAAGCCTCTCGACAAGGACGGTTACCGTTCCTTGCTGGAAGCCCACCGGACGGTCGTCACTCTCGAAGACAACACGGTTGTCGGCGGATTCGGTTCCGAAATCTCGGAATTGTTGGCCGACATGGACATTGAAGGGCACAGGCTTTTCCGATTCGGATTGCCGGACGCCTTTGTCGAACACGGAAACATCCCGGACTTGTATCGGATGCTAGGCATTGACGGCACGTCCATTGCTAACAAACTATTGAAAGAACTTTCATTATGACAGAAGAGAACAACAAGCCCAAGCGCATTTTCAAGCAGACTTTCAGCGGCAAATTCGGCGTTAGCGACGACCCTGCGGATCACGGATTCGGACGTCGCCCCGAGACCCCTGACCCGGATGCCAAGGAAACCCGTTCGGAACGCCGGGAGTACGAGCGTTCCAGGCAAGACAGGCCTTTTGAACGCCGGAATTCCGACGATAGGCGGAGCTTCCCTCGGGAGAGAAAGCCTTTTTCCGATTCCCGTCCCCGTCGCCAGTTCGATGATCGCGCGGAAGGGCGTCGCCGTTTTGATGACGCGGAGGGCAAACCGGAAGACCGCGAACGGAGACGTTCCTTTGACAGGGACTTTCAAGGTCGGGACGGGAGGCGTCCCTTCAACCGGAACGAACGCCGCGGACGCAGCTTCGGCAATCGCCGTCCGTTTGACGATGACCGCCGCATTTTGTTCCGCCAAAAGCCTGAGGGCAGAAAGGAAAACTTCGGTGACGAGGATATTGTCCGCGATGAAGATGCCGTTCTGAAATTTGCGGATTCGGTGGACATCCTTCCGGAAACGGGAGCTTCCAATCCGCCGTGGCTTCGCCGTCTGATTGCCTTGACGACGGAAAAGGGCCGTGAACGGGAAGGGAAGTTCTTGGCGGAAGGCCTGCGCGTCGTGGAGGAAATCCTTTCGAATCACGTCGATATCGTACTCGGCGTCTATGCCGCGGGGAAGCAGAAGCTCGATGAAAACGGCGAAGCTGTCCGGAACGCCTTTGGGGACGAAGTCTTTGAACCGAGTGAAAATTTGCAGCCGGCGATAGACAAGGCCCGTTCGGAAAACGTCGATGTCCACATCGTGAGCGAAGAGCAGATTCGGAGGCTTTCGTCGACGGTCACGCCGCAAGGCATTGTCGCCGTTTGCCGCATGGCCAGCTCCAAGCCTAATTATGAAAAGAGCCGCAGCATCTTGACCCTCGTGGACTCCATCCAGGATCCCGGGAACTTGGGGGCCATCTTCCGGACTAGCCTCGGTTTCAATTCTTCGGGAATCGTGATTGGGAAAGGTTCCGTGAATCCTTTCAATCCGAAGGTCGTCCGCGGGTCTTCGGGGACGTTCTTGCGCGTTCCCTTCGAACGGGATCTGGACTTGATCGAGTCCATCAACGAATTGCACAAATACGGCTACACGGTGATTGCGACCGATTTGCACGGCAAGCGGAGTCTTTCGGACATTGAACCTCGCAAGTTGCGCAAGGTGGCGTTTCTCGTCGGGAACGAAGGCGCGGGGACGGATCAGCACTTGATCGACATCTCGGACGAAACGGTCAAGATTCCGATGTCGAGTGAACTGGAATCGTTGAATGTCGCCGTCGCGCACGGCATTCTCTCCTATGAAATGGCCAAGATTCAAAAGGATCTCCAATGAATTTTTCCGACAGATTAGAAGCCCGGATTCGGGACTGCGGCAATCCGATTTGCCTCGGGATGGATCCGAAACTTTCCTTGATGCCCGTGGAGCGCAAGCATGGGCGGGTGGAATCGGCGGAAGAGCGGATCCGGTTTTTCTATATGGACATTTTGGAAGAATGCGCCAAGCGAAACGTGAAACCGGCGGTGGTCAAGCCGAACAGCGCGTTTTATGAATGCGTGAGCGTCGAATGCCTGAACGTCCTTCGCGATTTGATTGCCGCTTTCCGCGATGCGGGGATTCCCGTGATTTTGGATGCCAAGCGCGGGGATATTGGAAAGACCAGCGCAGCTTACGCCGAGGCGGCTTTCCGAGTTTACGGAGCCGACGCCGTGACGGTGAATCCGTGGATGGGGCGCGATTCCGTGATGCCGTTCTTGGAGCATGCGGCGGGAGGCGGCGTCTATGCGCTTCTTCGTACGAGCAACCGGGGCGCGGCCGATTTTCAAGATTTGCCGACGGAATCGCGGACGGCGTTCTTTGCCGTCGCCGAGAAGCTCGTCGAATGGGACAACGGGAACTTGGGCGCGGTCGTCGGGGCGACGAAACCCGAAGAGCTGGAACGCATCACGGCCTTTTTCGCGGCGGCGAGTCATGAGATTCCGTTCTTGATTCCGGGAATTTCCATTCCGGGAGTGCCCGGTGGGCAGGGCGGTGACGCCAATGTCGTTTTGAAGGCCATTGCGAATGGCGGCGGAAAACGCAAATTCCACGTTCTCAACAGTTCGAGCGGATTGAATTTTGCCTGGCAGCGCGTCGGACGGGAGGCGGAATACGCGTCCGCTTGCGTCGATGCGTTGGAAGCCTTGGCGGAATCCCTCCGAAATTGAATCGATTGTCCGTATGCGAAATCTCGTTTGTGTCATCCTTTCTTGTGCGCTGATCGCCTTTGCCTTTCACTTTGCAAAGCCCCTTCCGCAATTGCCCCAGCGCGAAGAGTTCTTGCCGAAGGCGAATTATGCAAGGGGGATTGCCGTTGGGCACAACTTGACCGCTGCGGGACTTTTTTGGATTCGCGGGCTTATCGACTTGGGCGACAGCTACTTGACCGGTTCCTCCTATGCGTGGCTTTCGCACGTGGGAAATCTTTCGACGGAATTGGATTCCCTCTTTTACACGCCCTACCAGGTCGTCGGATGCATTACGAATACGGATGAAGCGGACACGACGGATTTCTCCGTGATGCGCCGCGGCATCCGCGTTTACCCGGAAGATTGGCGACTGGCCATTTACTTTGCCCTGCGACTTTCGAACGGTCCTACGCACAACAATGCGGAAGCGGCGGATATCATGCGGCACTTTGCGAATAATCCGGACACGACTATCCCTCCGCACATCAAGACGATTTACCGCAATTTTGAACTGAGCGCGATGCAGACGGAAATGGCTGTCGAAATATTGGTGAACGATGCATTGAATCCGCAGAACAAGGGACTTTTGGGAAGCCTCTACCCCAAGGCGATGCGAGTCTTGCACAGGAATGCCATTCAGGATTCGGCGGAGGTCGCCCAAATCAAGGACATCATGAAGCGGCTGACGGAACATCGAATCGACCCGAATGTCGCTTACCGGAGCTTGCTCTCTCTGAAAAAAGAGTGACAGCTTCAATGGATTTGTTCGGCTGAATTGAAAAGCCCCCTGCCGATGAGTCAGGAGGCTTTTTTGTGCATTTTTACACGGTGTCACCGGAGAATGTTGTCGATGTCCCGGACTGCTCCCTTGTCCGCACTTGACGCCATGAGTCCGTAAGCTTGCAGCGCCTTGGAGACGACACGGTCTCTGTGCAAGGGTTTCCAAGCGTCCTTTCCGCGAGATTCCATCTTTTTGCGGCGTTCGGAAAGTTCCGCGTCGGAGAGTCCGACGTTGATGGTGCGGTTCGGAATGTCGATTTCGATGATGTCGCCGTCCTGGACTAGCCCGATGTTGCCCTTGCTTGCGGCTTCCGGGCTTGCGTGGCCGATGGAAAGTCCGCTGGTCCCGCCGGAAAAACGTCCGTCGGTGAGAAGTGCGCAGAGTTTTCCCAAGTGGCGGCTTTTGAGGTAACTGGTCGGGTAGAGCATTTCCTGCATGCCGGGGCCGCCTTTCGGGCCTTCGTAACGGATGACGACGACATCGCCGGCCTTCACGCGGCTTGGATCCAGAATGCCTTTCACGGCGTCCTCCTGGCTTTCGAATACGACGGCAGGCCCTGTGAACTTGAGGATGGATTCATCGACTCCGGCGGTTTTCACGATGCAGCCGTCGATTGCCAGGTTGCCGTAGAGGACTGCCAAACCGCCGTCCTTGGAGTAGGCGTGCGCAGCGTCGCGGATGGCCCCGCTTGCACGGTCTAGGTCGAGGGAGTCGTAGTGGAAGTTCTGGGAGAAGGCCGTGATGTTGAATTTTCTCCCGGGTCCCGCGAGGTAACGCTGCTTGATTTCTTCGGAAGGATTGCCCATCACGTCGTTTTGCCGGATGGCTTCCCCGATGGTCTTGGCGTGGACGGTGCGGCATTCGCGGTGGATTAGCCCCATGCGGTCCAGTTCCGCCAAGATGCCTAGAATGCCTCCGGCGCGGTTGACGTCTTCGACGTGGATGTTGTGTACGGTCGGGGCGACCTTGCAAATGCAGGGCGTGTTGCGGGAAAGCCTGTCGATGTCCTTCATGGTGAAGTCCGTCCCCGCTTCTCTGGCGACGGCCAGCAAATGCAGGACCGTGTTCGAGCTGCCTCCCATGGCGATGTCCAGGCGCATCGCGTTTTCAAAGGCTTCCTTCGAGGCGATGGAGCGCGGCAAAATGGAATCGTCGTCTTCGTCATAATAGCGATGGCAAAGCTCCACGATGCGGCGGCCGGCTTCTTCGAAGAGCTTCTTGCGTTCGGCGTTCGTCGCGACGATGGTGCCGTTTCCCGGGAGGGAAAGCCCGATGGCTTCGGTGAGGGAGTTCATCGAGTTCGCCGTGAACATTCCGGAGCAGCTGCCGCAGGTCGGGCAGGCGGAGGCTTCGATTGCGGCCGTTTCCGCATCGGAGACGGAAGTGTCCGCCGAATCGATCATGGCGTCGATCAAGTCCAACGCACGGTCGGAGCCGTCCTTTTGCGTGACGTGGCCGGCTTCCATCGGCCCACCGGAGACGAAAATGGCGGGGATGTTCAAGCGCATGGCGGCCATGAGCATTCCCGGCGTCACCTTGTCGCAGTTGCTGATGCAGACGAGGGCGTCCGCCCTGTGCGCGTTCGCCATGTATTCAACGGAATCCGCAATCAAATCGCGGGAGGGGAGGCTGTAGAGCATTCCATCGTGACCCATGGCGATTCCGTCGTCGACGGCGATGGTGTTCATCTCTTTGGGAATGCCGCCGGCCTTGCGGACTTGCTCGGCGACAATTTTCCCGACGTCGCGGAGGTGGACGTGCCCGGGAACGAATTCGGTGAAGCTGTTGACGATGGCTATCACGGGTCTTCCAAATTCTTCGGGCTTTGTGCCCGTCGCAATCCAAAGGGCGCGCGCGCCTGCCATTTCTCGGCCTTCGATGGTTTTCTTGGAACGTAAATCTCTCATAGTTGTACCTCGTGAAATTTCTTTTGCGAAAAATAGAAAATCCCTTGGTGGCGTCGCCGCAAAATCGGGGAGCGTGCCGAAAAATTCTTAAATTGGGGATATGGCTGAAGATGTATCCAAAAACGTCAAGGCGGAAAATGAAGAAAACGCCGAACTTCCGAAAATCGAATCCAATGAGGATTTGGCCCGCATCGTGCAAGCTTTGGTCTTCGCCTCCCCGGACGTGTTGACTTTGAAAAAGCTCAGGGAAATCATCGGGGATTTTTTGAATGCGAAGATGGTCGCCGATGCGCTCCGCCTGGCAAACGACAATTTGAATAAAATCGACTCCCCGTTTGAAATCGTGGAACAGGCGGGGGGATTCCGCTTTCGCACCCGTGCGAGGTATTACCCTTGGGTGAGAAAGCTCTTCCCGGATGCGAACTTGCGTCGGCTTTCCCAGGCGGCTCTCGAGACCTTGGCGATTGTCGCTTACCAGCAGCCGATTACGCGCGCCGCTCTTGAACAAGTCCGCGGAGTCTCTTGCGACGGGCCACTAAAAAGCCTTCTCGAAAAGAAACTGATAGCCTTGGGAGCGCGGGCGGAAACTGTCGGGAATCCATACACTTACGTGACGACGGAGGATTTCTTGAAGTACTTCGGCATCAATCGCATTCCGGAAGATTTGCCGAGGCTTCGCGAATTCAAGGATCTTCTCGATGCAAATGAAATCGTCCCGAATTACGCGCAGAACGACAGCCCGGACACTTTGAAGCGGCCGGAATCCAATCCTTCTCAAATTGAACTTTCGATGGGGACACCGTGAGCGTGACGCCGTTGATGAAGCAGTATTACGAGATTAAGTCCCAGAATCCCGACTGCATCCTCTTTTTTCGCATGGGCGATTTCTTTGAACTTTTTGAAAAGGACGCGGAGGTGGCGTCCAAGGTTCTCGGGCTGACCCTCACCAGCCGCAACAACGGCGCGGCGGGGAACACGCCGCTTTGCGGATTCCCCCATCATGCCTCGGACCGGTATTTCCCGAAGATGGTCGCTGCGGGCTACAAGATTGCCGTCTGCGAACAGGTGGAGGATCCGAAGCTAGCGAAGGGCATCGTCAAGCGGGAAATCGTCGAAGTCATCAGTGCGGGGACTTCGATGAACGAGGGGAACTTGGATGCCAAGGCGGCGAATTATCTTTGCGCCGTTTTGCCGGGGACGCATTCAGTGGCGTTCGCCTTTGCCGACGTGACGACGGGATACTTCGCCGTTTCGGAAGCTCCCCTGCAAAATTTCGAAAGCGAGATGGCGCGAAGGCTCCCCAAGGAAATCCTGACTCCCGCGGGAGTGGAGCTGCCACGGCCCATTTCGGAATTCGCCAGGGCGGAATCCATTCTGGTGACGGAGGTGGACGGGCTTCGTTACGAACTCGAAAATGCGAAGAAGGTCCTGCTCGAACATTTCAAGATGGCCAGCCCCGAATCTTTGGGATTGGACGGGCAAAATGAAAAGATTCGCGTCGCCGGGGCGATTCTCTGGTATTTGGAAGACCAAAAGAAGTCCGAGCTTTCGCATATCACGCATTTGGAATTGCTCGATTTGGGCGATTACATGGTGTTGGATCCGGCGACACTTCGCAATTTGGAACTGGTGCGGCCGCTGAATGCGGACGATCCGCAGAGCACTTTGATTTACGTCCTCGATTACACGGTGACGGCGATGGGGGCGAGGTATCTTCGCGAATGGATTTCCCACCCGTTGGTTTCCGTGCAGAGGATTGAAGAACGCTCCGAGGCCGTGGGGGAGCTTGTTTCGAACCCGATGGCGTTGGATGCGCTCAAGCAGGCCCTTCGGGAAATCTTGGACATGGAACGCCTCATGGGGCGCGTGGGAAGCGGGCGCGCCAATGCGCGCGACTTGTTCGGCATGGGACGCTCCCTCACGAAGGCGGTGAATGCGGCGGAAGCCCTTTCGGAGTTGAAGTCTCCGCTTTTTCGCAATCTTGCGGAAACGCTCCTGTCCGCGGAGGGCAAGGGCGAGCGAATTCTCCGGATGCTTTCCGACGACCTCCCCATCACCGTGCGCGAAGGCGGCATGATTCGAGAGGGCGCGGATGCGGAGTTGGATGCCATGAACGCGGAAATCAAGGACAAGCGCGACTGGATCGCCTCCTTGGAATCCCGCGAAAGGGAACGCTTGGGGATCAATTCGCTCAAAGTCGGTTACAACAAGGTTTTCGGCTATTACATCGAAGTTTCGAAAGTCCACATGGACAAAATTCCCCCCGAATACATCCGCAAGCAGACGACGGTGAATGCGGAGCGTTACATCACGCCGGAAATGAAGGAATGCGAGACGATTATTTCGAGTGCGGAAGGCCGCATCCACGATTTGGAATACCGGATCTTTTGCAGGCTTCGGGAGTCGGTGAATGCGGAACGCGACGAACTCCAGCAAATCGCCGAAGCTGTCGCGGAAACGGACGCCTTTTACAGTTTGGCAGTCGCAGCCCGGAAACGCGGTTATTCGCGGGCGGAGGTTTTTGACGGGGTGGGCATTGAAATTCGCGGAGGGTTTCACCCGGTGATTGTCGCCGCAAACCCGGAACTTTCCTTTGTGCCGAACGACGTGTCCCTGTCGCCGGAATCCCATCGGATGATGCTCATCACCGGGCCGAACATGGCCGGTAAATCGACCTATCTCCGCCAAACGGGTTTGATTGTTTTGATGGCGCAAATCGGTTCCTTCGTCCCGGCGTCCTATGCGAGGATTGGAGTCGTCGACCGAATTTTCACTCGCGTCGGCGCAAGCGACAGGCTCTCTCGCGGACTTTCCACGTTCATGGTGGAGATGATTGAAACGGCGAACATCTTGCGGAATGCGACGAACAGGAGCCTTGTGCTTTTGGACGAAATCGGCCGCGGGACAAGCACGTTCGACGGGCTTTCAATCGCCTGGGCGATATTTGAAACCTTGCACGACAATCCCAAGCGTGCGGCGATGACTTTGTTCGCCACTCATTACCATGAAATGACGACTCTCGCCGATTCCTTGGAACATGCGGGAAATTACCAGATTGCCGTCAGGGAGGACGGGGACAAGCTGATTTTCTTGCACAAGATTCTGTCCGGGGCATGCGATTCGAGTTACGGCATCCATGTCGCGGAGATGGCCGGCCTTCCATCCGAAGTCGTCCGCCGGGCGCGGAAGATCTTGCTTCGTTTGGAGACCCAGCAAATCGACCCGAGCGATTCCCGGCACAAGGCGGAGCTGGCCGCGAAGCCGCAAATGGACATGTTCGCTCCGCCGGATGAAGACGCCAAACTGTTGCTAGAAGAGGTTCGAAGGCTTTCTCCCGAAGAGATGACGCCGCTACAAGCCCTCCAGGCATTGACGGAATTGAAGGAGCATTATGGGAAATGAAGAAAGCGTCGACTTTGCCGCTTTGGAAGACTACGTTTACGCGAATCGCCTGATTGACGAAGAGTCCGTGCACGGGCTTTCGCATTGGCATCAGGTGGAGTTCAACGGTCTCTTGCTTTCCAGGAAGACTCATGCGGACGAATTGATTGTCCGCCTGTTCGCCCTGTTTCACGATTCCCGCCGAGTTCATGACGGCTATGACGAGCGTCATGGCGCAAACGGGGCCGAGTTCGCGGAATCGCTTCGCGGAAAGCTCTTTGAGTTGGACGACGAATGATTTGAAAAACTTTTGCACGCCTGTCGGATGCACACGACGGAACATTCCTCCGGGGATGCGACCATCGACACGTGTTACGATGCGGACCGGCTGGATTTGGGGCGCGTGGGCATCACCCCGAGTGCCCGGAAAATGGCGACGAACTTCGGCAAGGATCTGGCTAAAAAGATGAAGGATGTTCCCGTTGAGGAACATCGAGAATGGCTTCGCTCCGTCGCCGCTAAAATTTAAAATTCATTTGTTATTTTTTCTTTTGTGTTGTTGAACGTCCTTTTTTCGCTGATTCCGCTTCTCTCCGCTTTCCCGCTGTTCTTGATGGTGGTGGAAATCTACGGGAAACGCTCGGTATCCAAGGAATGGCCGTGGATTCTATTCTCCGCCATTTACTTTTTATGGAACGGTTTCGCCGTCGGGCTTTGCATTCCTCTCGATTTTGTCCGACCGCTTGTCCCCATCGGTGATTTGTCCTTGCTCTTCTTTTTCACGGTTCTGTTCATTCGGGAAGAAAATCGCAAAAAGCCGGGCGAAGTTTCCAAAAAATATTTGGCGAAAGGTTGTATTGCCGTGTGCCTTTTTGGCGCGGTCGACATTCTGTTTTCGTATGTCATCTTGCCTCCGGTCTTTTTAGTCCCCCTCTTTTCCGCCGCCTTGACTGCTTTCGTCTTTGACCGGATTTACGTGTCGATGTCCTATTATCCGAAGCCCCGGATTCATTTGACCTTTGCGTTTTATTCCGTGTCCTGTTTTTTGGTCTTGCCCGTTTTCCGCATCATCTTTCTTCTTCAAATCGCCTACGTCTTTTTGCGCCGGTACAGCAATTGGATTCGCCACAAGGACAGGACTATCGGCATGTACGAGGAAGAGCGGAAAATCAATCATCGCATTGTCGCCAAGATGGGGGAGACGGTCAGCGATTTTTCCGATTTGCACGAATCCATGACCCGCTTCTTGCAGACGCTTGCGGAAGGCATCGAGGCGAAGTCCGCCGCCGTTTATATTTGGGACGAGAAGGAGCGTCTTTTTCGCTGCTCGGAAATTTACGGCGTTTTTTACCCGCTTGTCCGCGGAAGCGAGATGAGCTTCACCCATGCGGAAGCCTTGCGGGAAATCGCCCTTTCTGGACATATTTCGGAAGAGGACAGCCTCGTCTGGGAGTGCGGATTCTCGCATTTGGGCGTTTACATCCCCTACGCGAGCCGGGATGAGCGGGTGCTTTCGCTCGGCAGCCGGGCTTCGAACATCCGTTCCCTGATTCTTGAACCGTTGAACTTTGACCAACAGCTGCTGGGAGTCTTGGTCGTCGAGAACAAGCAATACGAGCGTTATTTTTCGGAAAGCGATTTTTATCTGGTTCAAAATTTTTCCCATTACGCAACGATGATTTTGAAGGCGAATGAAGCTGTGGTTGAACGGCAGAACCAAGCGCGGACTTTGGCGGAATTGCAGTTGGGCTTTCGCATCCAATCGGGGCTTTTGCCGCAGCGGATTCCCGTTTGCGACGGCATTTCGCTCGCCGGCTCCATGACTCCCGCGAAGGAAATCGGCGGGGACTATTTCGACTTTTTGAAATTGCCCAATGGGAATTTGGGAATCGTCATCGGGGACGTTTCCGGGAAGGGCGTTCCGGCGGGGATGGTGATGACGTCGCTTTACGCCTTTTTGCATGCGGAATGCCGCTACTTTGCGAATACATACAGGACTCTTGTCCATGTGAACGCGGATTTGGCCGGCCATATTTCCGAAACGATGTTCGCTTCCCTTTTGTTCTTCGAATGGAATTCTCGTACGAAGGCCTTGCATTACACCAGCTGCGGACATGAACACATTTTGCATTTCAAAGAAGAGGAAAATCGCCTGGAGACAATCAAGAGCGGAGGCATCGCTCTCGGGATGGTGGATGACAACAGCAAGATTATTCGGGAAAAGTCCCTGATTGTGCACCCGGGGGACACGGTTCTGCTTTACACGGACGGGGTGACCGAAGCGGGGGACGGGAACGGCGAGATGTTCGGCTTGGAGCGTTTGAAGTCTTTCGTTGAAAAACACCACGCACTCCCCGCCGAGGGAATTCGCCTCGCCTTGCTTGAAAAACTGCGCGCCTTTGCCCAAGGTTCGCCGCAAAAGGACGACATCACCATTTTGGTGATGAAGTTTTAGTTTTTTGGGGGACGAGTAGTCAGTGATTAGTGAAAAGTGAGGCTTGCGCGAGGAAAAGGGCGTCAGCACGATCCGTGCAGCGGACACGGCTCGTGTCAAACTTGATCGTGGCATAACGGTCGTTGTTCTAAGCCGCTAAAGCGGCAAGAACATCGCCGTCATGCACAATGCGCCTATCGAGCGGACAAGTCCGCTCTCCCACAGCAAGCTGTGGA
>CAZCRF010000028.1:0-32083 GCA_964501065.1 uncultured Fibrobacter sp.
TTATTCCGCACCCTTGTTCCCTACGGTCACGAGGTGCTCCACAAAGGAAGGGGGCCGCGGCCTTCCCATTCGGCTCTACGGCTTTGCCGTAGGAATGAGGGCTTGCCCGAATGTTCGCCGAATTGTGCAAGTTGCCGTGGTTCTTTTTGCTTTAGCAAATTTAGAACCACGAGCAATTCTGCCGCAACTCCGAACCCTCCCCCTATCTTGCCCCTCGCCGGGTAGGCGAAACAGGTCGCTTGGCGACCAACAGTCCGTTTGGCGGACAATTGTCTCCATGCCAACGACAAAACCGTCCGTTCGACGGACAAGAGCCTCCGTGCCACGGGAAAACGTTCTCGTCAAACCTAAGCGTGGCCATGGGGGTGGTTGAAAGGTAGGGGGAGGGTGGCCTTTCGCAACTCCGAACCCTCCCCCTACCTTTCCCCCGCGCCGGGTAGGCGCAGCTGGTCGTGCCAACGACAAAGCAGTCCGTTTGACGGACAAGAGTCTCCATGCCAACGACCCCGTCAACTCATTCGAGCTTCACCCACTTTCCGCCGACCTTCGCGACAGCCGGGACGTTCGGGATTTCCAAAAGGCCGCCGTCGAAGCCCTTTCGCAACAGCAATTGCCCTTTCAAATTGAAGACGGAGACTTCCGCGCCGAGATGTGCGCCCACCAATCGGAACTTTCCCGGCGAGAGTTTCGTTGCGCGGACACCCGGTGAAACTTGCAAAATCCGGGGAATGGATTCGGAAGACTCCACGAGGGAGCAGCAGCCGGGACCGATTAGCCATTCGGCGCCGCTTTCTTCATAAAAAGAAACGCCGTCAATATCGTCGCATTTCCCGACATCTTTCATCAATTTTATCTTTTCTTGCAAGAAGTTTTCTAGAGAATCCCGTTGCATCTGTATAATCCCAAGGGATTGCAGCCTCAACAGTTCGGAAGTCAAGACTTCACTAAATTGCAACTTTCCGGCGACACCCGAAACGCCAGCACGTGAATCAAAAGGATCTTCACAGGTTTGGTTTTCTCGATACAAAAGGATTGTCAACAAAGAATCCTCTTTCATTATTTCCATATAAACCGATTCATCTTCGGGAGAGTTGTACCCTATGAAATTGGCAGAGGCTTCGCACGATTTCCCCAATTTTACACTCCATTCCGATTCAATCGTATCGCAAAAAGTGTCTGTGATTTGATTTGAGTCCAACTGCAATGATTGAAAAACCAAATCCAATGTTTCTGGATTATAATCCAAAGCGTAAACAAATTTCATTTCGAAGGCAAGCAAAAAAATCAACCACTTTTTCATCTCCCCCTCCCCGCGACTGCCGTCGCCGTCTCCGGCTCGAACGCGACGTGATGGACGGTAGCGTATTGGTGCACCGTCACGTCTCGCCTCCGTGTTGGACAAGTAAAAAGCCTTTCGCCACGCGCTCCAAGTCGTCGTTCAAATTTTGGGAACGCCAAACGACATTCCCGTCCACGTGCAAAACGGTTCTCCGCCCCGGATTCACGAATTGAACTTTAGAGCCGGATTCGAGCTGGATGCTCCCGACGTGCATGGCGGCGTTTGCGAAGTCGGCAAGGAGAAATATCATGCGAATTATCATCGCCAAGTAAACCCGACATTGGCCGAAAGCAAAGATTTACTATCAGGTTTCGCATATCAAAAATATAGAACCTCGATTGTATTTCGTCAAAAATTCCTTGCACGAGAGCTGCATCCCTTTTAGGTTGAAGACGGAATAAAAAAGAACCTGAATTTCAAAAGAAATCCATGCTAATGTGCGGCCCTTATAAGGGCCTTTCGTGTGGGATTGTTCAAATCCAGCCGCGGAATCCAAAGCTCAGCGGATTCCAAAGTTCCGCCGCAGATTCGTAGACCAGTGCGTAGTCAATTTCGAACGGGTAGCGGCGTTTGCCGAACCGGATGCTGAATTTGTATCCCAGCCCGAAAGTGTAATTGCGGTCGTCGAATCCCAAGCGGACATTGCCGTTTTCAATGGCTTCCCATTCCATGCCGAACCGTCCCGTCCAAACGTGCCAATCCGGGTCGAAGACGAGCAGCGTGTCGGCGACTTGGTAATCCAAGGCTTCCATCCAGACGGAAATGGGGCGGTTCAGCAGTTTGGAATGGTATCCGATTCCGATTTGCAAAATTTTGGGGCGAACGCCTTCGCTTTCTTCCACAGAGTTGTCGTTCGATGCGTTGCGGGTCCATGTGGCGGAAAGATTCCGGCTAAAGCTCAAATTCCGGATGACCACGGCCGTGGACCAGTGCTCGTTCCATTCCCGTTGCCAGCCCAAGTTCACGACGACGGGGCTTTGGTAAGAATCGACCAAATCGGCTTCATCGTAAGAATCCGAAACGTCCAAGTTGTCGTAACTCAGGGAAAGGGAAAATCCAATCGCGTCCTTTCGCGTGAGGCGGTAACCGACCCCCAGGTAGGTCGTCGTAAAGTAAGGCATGGCGTTTCCGACCGTTTCATCGTCGCTGTTGATGACGTCGAAATCCAAGTCCGTCCGATACAAGACGGCGATTCCGATGCCCATCCGGTTTCCGATTTTTGTCTCCGCGCCGAGGGAGCCGCCCAAGCGGTCCAGGTCTCGCTTCTCTGCTGCGAGGGAAAATCCGACGGAGTTGCGGAATCCGAGAAGTGCCGGGTTGAAGTACGCCGCGGGCATGGATGCCGTGTCCGCCGCTCCGATGTTTCCCCGTCCGAGTTCCCGTCCGCCCGTTCCCATGCGTTCGACGAAACCGTCCATGCTGCCGAGTTGGGCTTTCTTTTCGGCAAGGGCCAGTGCGCACAAAAGGCAAATTCCCAAGAGAAACCGTTTCATTTCACTTTCCTCCCAAGGTCATCGCCTTTCCCCAGCCGACGTGGCCGTGGTTGTCCTTGACCCGGACGTAGTAAATTCCCATGGTGGCGGCGTTCCCCGCATCGTCCCGTCCGTCCCAGAAATCTTCCGAGGAAAGTGTGCTGCGCGTGTCGCTTGCGGGGCGTTCCGCGTCCTTGACGATTGTCCGGATTTTCCGCATATCGTAACTGAAAACTTCAATCGTGATTTTGGAAGGTTTGCTGACCTTGTAAGAGACGATGGATTGGTTGTCTGCGCCGATGACGGAGGGAATCATCCGGATGGAGCCCAAGTCTTTTTTGACGGCGGTCTGGTTCATGATGGGAGTCCAAGTCTTCCCCGTGTCCGCAGAAACGGAAATTCCCGCGCCGTTCGTACAAACGGCGAGTCCCGTGATTTTGGCGGTGAGGGGGAATGCGGTGACGGCCGTGATTTCGACATTTCTGTCCACGACTCCGGCGTCTAATCCGTAGAGCCATTGGTTGGTCTCGTCGCTGTAGGGAATCGCCCCCGCGCTGTCGAGTTTCAAAAGCCCGCTTGCGCTGCCTTCCACCGCTTGCACGGAAAGGAACGCCTTGTCGCCGATGAATGCGATGTCGCTTGTCGTCCAATCGTTCTTGTCGTAAACGTTCTTTTGGATTTTGCCCGCCGTGTCGCGGAACACGACTTCCTTGAATGCCCCGCCGCCGTAAGAACGGTAGAGTTTGTCTTCGGTGCTGGTCTTCTTGCGCTCGCTCGTCTCGACGATGATTTGGAGCGGTTCCCCGCCGATCCAGATTCCCGTGACGCGGGCCGTGTCCAACGCTTTGACTCCCGTCCGGGAAAGCTCTTGGAGATTTTCGTCAAAAAGGAAGAGCCCGTTCGCCGTGGCCAGATAAAGAGTTCCGTCCGGGTGTCTTGCGACGCCGAACACTGCTGGATTTTTCACCGTGTCGATTTGCGATGAGGACTTCAGGGAATCCAGGCGGGGGCTTTTCGCGTTGACGGCAAAATCCGAGCGGACGGGGGAGTTGATTCCGGCGGAGATGTCTTCCTTGTGAAGCCCGTAAATTCCGCGAGCCATCCAAAGGACGCTCGCCGCGGAGTCGAAGGCGAAGGCGGAAATCGCATGGGACATTTCCGAAAGTTCCGGGAATTCCCCCTTTGGTGCGGAAAGTTTTTTCGTGGAAACCGTATTTGCCGCCCGGGCGCTAAAATATCCCCAGGGATTCAGATAGCCGGAATCGCTTTCGACAATCAGCGGAACGACAAATCCGAGCTTTCCCGCACGGGCGAAGGGAGTGCGCCGATGCTCCGCCGTGATGTCCGAAAAAACGCCGTCTTGGACGGGCGTGAGGGAATCCGGGAGAATTTCGTTCTGCATTTTGGCGACGGAGACGTTCCCGGCGCTGAAGTTCAAGTTCACCAGGGTGACGCCGCTGCCGGAGGTTCCCCGGCTGACGACCCAAAGAGCCCCCGTTGAAGGCCCTGGCCCCGCGGAATAGGTGAAGTTGCTCGAAAATCCGTCGTTTTTCGTCGCAAAAAGGGCGGTGGCGGAAATTGCCGTGAGACAAAGGAGCTTTTTCGCCGCCTTCATGGAAACCTCCTAGCGCATGTCGATGACATCGACGCCTTTTCCCGGCTTGAAAATGAAGTCTTCTTTTTTGACATCGTCCCGGCGTTTCAAATTCGAAATGTCGTAAGTGGAGACGTTGCCGAGAGGATCCGTCGTGACTAGACGCAGCGGGGACGCGTCTTTCGTTGAAAGCCAGACTTCCATTTGCGAAAAGTCCTTGCCGTATTGGGAGGCGTCCAAGGTGACGACGTTTGCCGCCTTGTTCCCTACCTTGTCCTGCCGCATGGAAAGGGGCTTGCACTTCAGATACTTGAACAGCAGCTCGGACGGATGCATGTTGCTCTCCATGTCTTCCATCAGCTTGAGCAGCACCTGGTTCTGCTCCTTGTTCCACTGCCAAAAGTTCGTCCCGTCGGAGTAAATGGAAAGTCCCGAAAGTTGCAACCGGAACATGTCCTTCCCCGTGACCAGCAAGTTCCCGTTTTGAAACCCGGATTCCGGTGTGCCCGCGTAATCGACGCGGACGAGGAAATCGAAGTTCCAGGCTTTTCCCGAATCGAACCATTTCTTGGAAAGGGCCATCACGGAGTCCGCCGGGAGTGCGAAGGCGTTCCACGCGCAAATGGCGAGGGCGGCCAAGAAAATCTTTTTGAAATGCGCCATAATACGGGCTAATTTACAAAAAGGAGGGCGTCCCCGGTGGATTCTTTCCCCGTAGATTTCTATTTTGAAGCCCAAATGATTTTTTTGCAAAGGAATTTATGACAAAGAATTTTTGCGCCCTGGCACTTTTTTCCGCCGCAGCCGCTTTTGCCGTCGATGTCGAATTGCACGGGGAAATCGATGCCGATTACGCTTCTTATTGGGACAAGGATTTCAGTCCGACGAATGCCGCGAACCAAGATATCCGGCTGGAAGGGAAAGTCTTCTTGGATGAAAATGTTTCTGTGAGCGTTTTCGGGCGTTCGCACAGCAATTACGTGAATGCGGACGGTACGGTCGGGGTTTCCGAAGTGCGCCACGAGAATCGCGCGACGGCCATGGGCGACGACGAGAACCGCTGGACGGCCTTCGACTTTGACGGCATCCGGCTCGCGTGGCAGTTCACGCCGCTGGCCCGGGTCGTGTTCGGCGACCTGACGTACAATGCGGGGGAATTCTCCTATTACTTCTGGCGGAATACCGAAACCCATGCGGTCATTTTGCAAGACCAGAACATCCGCGGTATCGGCTTTGAAGTGGAAAACGGCAAGGCTTACATCGGGGCTACGGAAAACAATTCCCATTCGCTAGCCACCTTCGCTTCTTACGGTTTCGACTTGATTTCCCGGACGGAGGAGCGTTTCACCATCACGCCGAGCATCGATTGGGTGTTCGGCAAGGAAATCAGCCGTTCTTACACTTATGCCCTCGGCACGGAAATTCAATACGCGAAGAGTACGGACTTCTTCAGTTACGGCATCAATGCGACCTGGGGAACTCACCCTTACAAGGGGCACGGCGTGCACACGTTCCTCGTCGAGCCGTCCTTCAGCTACCGCTTCTTCAACTTGGCGGGCAGCTACTACCAGGCGCTTCTCGCCGACGAGGACGCCCCCGCCAAAGAGCAGATTTTCACGGAAGACGAGCGGATGTTCTACATCGAACCGTCCGTCGACTTGCACCGGAAGTTCTCCATGGGGATGGCTTATGAATTCCACGACCCGGATTCGAACGAAGGTGGGGACAGCCGCCATTTCGTCGGACCGTCCTTCTACCTCTACCCGACCGTTGAAGCGGAAATCGTCTTTTGGGGCGGTTACAACATCTGCAGCACCGGGGCGAACCACTTCTCCATGGGCATGAGCGGCCACGTCGAATTTTAACTCCGTGCAAAAATCCAAACGCATCCGCGCCCTCGATTCCATTCGGGGGCTTCTTTTGTTCCAGATGATCCTGGATCATTTCTCCGGGCCGATTTCAAAGGCACTTTACCAATGCTTCGGATTCTTTTCCGCCGCCGAGGGATTCTTTTTCCTTTCGGGGTTCGTCGGGATGATTGCTGTCGTCGGGAAGTCCGCGCGCGGCGAAGATTCCGGTTGGATGCGACGTCGCGCTTTTCGGATTTGGAAGTATCACGTTTGTTCGGTGGCGCTCCTTTCCTTGTTCGCGTTTTTCTTTTTCCCTTCCATCCGGCATTTCTTTTCGGGGCTTTACGCGCATCCGCTTTCGGGAACGGCGCTCGTTTGCCTGTTGGCCTATACGCCGGAATGGTTGGACGTGCTGCCGCTCTACGTGTTCCTGTTATTGCTGGGGTCGTTTTTGTTCCCGCGCATGGCGGAGGGAAAATGGACGCGGATTCTGCTCTTGTCCTTTGCCGTTTGGGTTTGCGGAAAATTCGCGCTTCGCAGAACGGCCCTAGGGCTTTTTCCCGCTTGGATTTTCCCCGGCGATTTCGACCTTTTCTCGTGGCAGTTCGTCTATTTTTTAGGCGCGGCTTGCGGGTGCGTTTGGAAAAAGGGAAAGCTCTTTTCAGCGGATTCCAAAGCTTTGGACAGGGCCTTCCCCGTCGCCTGCGCGCTTTGCGCCTTCTGCTTTTTGTGGAAGCACGCGTTCCTCGGGATTCCCGCTCCGGGTGACTTTTGGATTTCCAAGGAGCACGTCGGCATTTTGCGGCTGCTGAACTTCTTGGCGTTCGTCTGCATCGTTTCGTTCATCGTGCGCCACCGCCCGTCCCTGCTCGATTTTTCCTTTTGCGCCGTCGTCGGTCGCCATAGCCTGGAAGTTTACTCCGCCCACACAGTCCTGGTCTATCTCTGGATGGCTCTCCCCGGATGGATCCAATACCGCTCCCCGTGGAATTTCGTTTCACCGCTCCTCTGCTGTGCCGCCGTCTGGGCCTTGGCAAAATTCCTTGAGAAAAGTTAGCGGCGTTCCGTGCGGCGGCCGATGCAATCACTCCCCGGAAATCAAGTAGTAAGAATCTTCGTTTGCAATAGTACTGTCAAGTTCCGCAAGAGGAAATTTGAATAGGCCGTCTCCCGTGACCGCATAAAGCGTGTCCCCGACAGCATCAAGGCTTTGGATTGCGTCTTTGCTTTGACATTCGTGTTTGGCGCACCAGTTGCCGTCAATCAGACGCCAGCCTTTGGGTTCACTTTCATAAGGAGTTCCGTAGTCGCCCATATATAGACCATGGGAATGCACTCGTGGTCGCCAGCGAATAGATGTCTCCCGTCAGTCGCGAGAGTATTAATGTAAGAAGGTGCACTGGTTTCAACCATATTGAAATCATCAACCGGTTTGAAATAAACGCTATCGATTGATATCCAAGAATCGGATTCATCCCATTCATAGATAATGCTTTGCGTGACGGCGTAGAGTCCGCTGGAATCGGCGAAGACTAGCTTCATATAAGCATCCGTCGGCGGCGCAATCGTGTCCCAGAGGGAAGAACCGATTTTTGAAATGAAAACTCTTGGCGAAAATGTGAGGTAGTTTGGCTTTCCTTCGACTGGGGACGTCCAGTTGTCCCTTATCACGAGCCAGTCTTTGGAATGCGTGATTTAGAGATGCTCCACGCAGGCCCCGCTGACAAGAAGTTCCAAGGAAATCATCGGGCCTTCACAGGGTCCTTCGTGTGGCTGCTGCAGGCCATCAGCGCAAAGGCGAAAACGAGGCTCAAATAAAATTTCATTTAGAACCTCCAAACATATCGGGTGTTCAGGTAATTTGGGCTGTCGTAGGATTTGCATTCGGCCACGGTCGGAACTTTTCCGTAGATGACGTTTCCTTCGGAATCCGTCAGGGCGATTCCGCAAACCGTTTTGTCAAATGCGCTCCAATCGGTCAGGTGCAGCCCGACATCGCCCTCCGAAACGGAGTCTCCGGGATATAAAAGATATCGACCAAAAAAGAGATCCAGTTCCCACACGTTTTCACCCAAATGGGAAAGGGAGGGCTTGGATGCGGGCGTGTACAAGACAAATGACTTCATCCAAGAACCTCCAAATTCTTTTGCTGTTTGTTTCTTTGTGAAGAAAGTTGGAAAAATGTCACAATCTTGTCAAAGGCTGTTTCAAGTCGCAAACGCGAAAGATACCAAATCTCCGTGCTGGGGGTGGACTTCTACTTCGCCAGGCCGTACCATTCGAGCGACCGCGGCGCGTCTTGAAAATGGAAGTGCACGTAAACGGGAAGACCGCCACGACCGAATTCGAATCCTGCGACAATTCTTGCCGGATGCCGGGAACGCTTAAGAAGGCGACAGTCAAAACGCCGATGCCCCGAAGCGGCGAGTGCGTTGCGAGCCTGGACATTTTAAGGACGACGCAAAGGCGCGTTGCCGAAAAAATGTTCGACGTGGATTGATTGGGGTAAGGAGACTCGCTCCACTCCTGTCTTTGATGAATCCCTTAAAACGCCAACACGAATCCCGTGACGAATAGCCCCGCGCCCAGGACTCCGAATCCGAGAGCGACCAGGCCTTTCGTGTCCCCGGAATCGTTCAAATCCTTGTTCTGCTTGACCAGGCGCTGCGTGTCGCGGCTCTCGAAGGCGCTTTTGTTGTAGGCCGTCTTTTTGTCGGCGGCGTCGCTCCAATCCTTTTCCGCCAAATACCAGAAGACGCCTCCCGCGACAATTGGCGCGATGGAACCCCAAAGGAGTCCGCGCCCGATTCTGCGCTTGGAGCGTTCCCGGTCGTATTCCCTCTGCATTTCCACGACGCTCGCGTTGTCGACGGCTTCCAGCTCCACATAAACGGGATTCGGCATGAAGGCGCGGACTTCCACGCTCAATGCCGTGTCCAAGTAGCCGACCTTTCGCAAGTAGAGGATTTTTTGAACGGAAGGTTCCGTTTCAAAAGAGACGTCCGTCAGGTGTTCCGGCATCACGCTTTCGTTCGGCTGTTTGTCCAGATACACTTCGACGCCGTCCGGGATGGTCGCCACGGTCAGCTTCGTCTTCGGGCGTTCCACTTCGATGAAGACCTTGTTCAGGGAATCCGCGTTGATTTTTACAGTCTTCGACCCCCACCAATCGACGTCTTTCAATTTTTTCTTGATGGAAATCGTGTACTTCCCCGGTTTGATTTTTCGGATGGTGTCCGGGGAGAATTGTTCGAGGGATTCCCCGTTGATGTAGATTTCGGAGGAGTCCGGGTTGGACGTGACGAGGAGGTTCGCCGCGCCTTCCGGATAGAGAGGCTCGTACTCCTCTTCTTCGTCGGCATAGGAGAAGTTCGAAAGGGAAAGGTTCACGGGCTTGCCGCTTTCCAAGTTGGTCATGCGCTTGAAGTCGAAACGGAAAATCTTGATGTATTTCTGCTCGATGGGAATGGCGCGTTCGGCGGCGACGGAATCCTCCACGTGCTTGGCTCGGACGGAATCTTCGAAAGCTTTCGCTTTGGCCAGGGAATCTTCTAACGCTTGGCGTTCTTGGGCGAGAATCGCCGCTTCGAAGTCGTCAGTCGCGCTTGCCGTGGAATCCGCTTGTACGGAATCGCTTGCGGTCAAATTCAAAGAATCCGCATCCGGGGAGATTTCGGCGGTTTCAGAAGGAAGAGAGTCTTCGGGGATGGTGTCCTTCTCCACGGTCTGGTCAATTTTCTCGAGGAGGGCTTCGTCCGCTTTCTGGATTTGCGCCTTTTCCGCGGAATCGAGCGGCAACAGGTAAACGGTGTCTTTTTCGATTTTGACAAAGCGGGCGTCCAATTCCTGGGAATCGCCGGAAAGTACGTAACGGACGGGAACTTCGCGGGAAAACGCGGTCGCGGCAAGGACAAACGTCGAGAGGAGGACGAATCTGGTGTAAAAACTCATAGGCTGTAAAATAAATTAATCTGGCGAGGATGGAAGCGGAGATTCCATTTCCGAACATCGGAGAGGCGCAGCCGCTGACGCCGAAGGCCTCAATCTCAACACAGCAAAGAGATGTTTCGCTCCTGCCATTCGGCAGGCGGGTCGCTCAACACGACACTCTTCTGTTTACAGTCAACTAATCACTAACCACTATTCCCTGATTCCACATCTCCGCGACAGCCGTTGCATATTTCAAAAAACTATAATTGGGGAAACTTTTTCAAGAGGAATCCTATGAGCCGTTTGACGGAATCGAATGAATGGAAGGCTTTGGAAGCGAAAGCTCTCGAAGCGAAAAAATGGAATATGCGCAAAATGTTCGCGGAGGACCCGCAGCGCGCCGAAAGGTTCAGTGCGGAAGCCTGCGGCATTTTCCTCGACTATTCCAAAAATTTGATTGATGACGATGCAATGGCGATGCTCCGCGCGCTTCTCCCGTTCGCCAAGTTCGACGAAATGCGCAAGAATTTCTTCTCCGGCGTGAAAATCAACACGACCGAGAACCGTGCCGTCTTGCACACCGCGTTGCGTTACAAAGGAACAGAACCGATTTATGTCGACGGCAAGGACGTGATGCCGGAAGTCCGTGCAGTCCTGAAGCATATGGAAGAGTTCACGGATTTGGTCCGCAGCGGCAAGTGGAAGGGATATTCCGGGAAATCCATCAAGTTTGTCGTGAACATCGGCATCGGCGGATCTGACCTCGGCCCCGTGATGGTGACGGAAGCCCTGCGCCATTATGCGACTCCGGAATCCCCGGAAGTCTTCTTCGTGTCGAACATCGACGGCACCCATATGGCGGAGACTTTGAAAAAGGTGAACATCGAAGAGACCCTTTTCATCGTCGCGTCCAAGACGTTCACGACTCTCGAAACGATGACGAATGCGCATACGGCGAAAGCGGCCGTCCTCAAGGCGTTCGGCGGTGACGAGAAGTCCATCGCGAATCATTTCGTCGCCCTTTCCACGAATACGGAAGCGGTTACCGAATTCGGCATCAACCCGGCCAACATGTTTGAATTTTGGAACTGGGTCGGTGGGCGTTACTCCCTTTGGTCCGCCATCGGGCTTTCGATTGCCTTGCGGATTGGATTTGACAATTATATGCTCCTGCACCAGGGGGCTTATGAAATGGACGAGCATTTCAAGACGGCGCCCGTCGAGAAGAACCTCCCCGTCATCCTCGCGCTCATCGGCATCTGGTATGACGACTTCTTCGATGCACAGTCCTATGCGATGCTCCCCTATGATCAATACATGCACCGCTTTGCCGCTTACTTCCAACAGGCGGATATGGAGTCGAACGGCAAGTTCATCGATCGGGATTCCAAGCGGGTGGATTACCAGACGGGCCCGATTCTTTGGGGGGAACCGGGGACGAATGGGCAGCACGCCTTTTACCAGCTCATTCACCAAGGGACAAAGCTCATCCCTTGCGATTTCATCGCACCGGCAAATTCCTTGAATCCGATTGGCGACCATCATCGCAAGCTGCTGTCGAACTTCTTTGCGCAGCCGGAAGCCTTGATGAACGGCAAGACTTTGGAAGAGGCTACGGAAGAGCTTCGCGCGGCGGGAAAATCCGAAGAGGAAATCCGCGTTTTGGCTCCGCACAAAGTATTTGAAGGCAACAAGCCGACGAACAGCCTCTTTGTCGAAACGATTGACCCGAAGACTCTCGGCTCCCTCATCGCCCTCTATGAGCACAAAATCTTCACCCAGGGCGTCATTTGGAACATCAACAGCTTTGACCAATGGGGAGTTGAACTCGGCAAGCAGCTCGCGAAGAAGATTATCCCGGAACTTGAAAAAGGCGAGAAAAATCCGGAGACGGAGCTTCATCACGATTCAAGTACGAACGCCCTTATCCGTTGGTACTTCAAGCATCACCGAGCATAAATTTTCGAGCATTGAAAAGGAACGCCGCAACGACAGCTGCGGCGTTTTTTTGAATAGAAAATTCGTTTCAGTCCAGATTTTGAATCCACCTGTCGACGGCTTCAAAGAGAAAGTTTGCGCGTTCCACGTTCTGTTTGAAATCCAGCGCGGGTTCTTGAATTCGGAATTCCGGGAACATTTCCAAGACTTCTTCCCGACTTTGCGGGTAGCTCTTGTTTTGTACAAAGTAAATTCCGTACAAAATGGGGAAAACTTCGGAAGTCGCTCCGATGAAAAAGTCCATCGGGGATATTCCCGCTTGGATTCGGGTGAATTCGCGAATCAAGTGAGTCCGCCGGTTTTCCAGTTCCCTTTTGCATTCCGTGCGGAGCTTTGCTTCGTCGGGGAAAAATCCAGGAAGCGGTGCAGGCCCGAACAGGGGAATGTTCTTTTGCGAAATGTGCAAGAATTCCAACGGATAATCATCCGCTCGGTTTCGTACAAATTCATCCGTAAAAAAGTATCCGGCATGGAGGTTGTCCTTTTTCATTTCGCGGAGCATCTGGTTGACTGTGGACAATTGTCCGGGAGTCGCCCGCTTGAGGATGAAGCTGACCCGGAAGGATTCATGCAAAGCGTCAAATCCTTCATAAAGGCAATTCCCGTGCAAAAAGGCGGAAATCAGATTCTCGCCGAAGTGGGAAAAGAAACGGTCGCCCCATGGGGATTTTTCAAGGTCTTGCAAGGTGATCACTTTTTTCATAGGCTCATCCTGTTGGAAGTTTGACTCATTTTCCGAATCCGGAATTGAATCCGTCGTGCGGAAATCCTCCGAATTCTCGGAATCTTTCCCGTTGCTTGGCTCGGGACGCTTGCTTGGAAAAGTAAGCGTAGGCGATGACGACGGTTGCCGCCACGGCAAAAATCAGAATCCATGCGATTGTCGGGATTCCGTCCTTTTCCGGTTGCGGCAGGGGAACTTGCAGCCGGACGTCGTGCATTCTGGCGACGTGCTTTGCCGCCTCCGCTTCGAAGAGGAGAATTCCGAATCCGTAACGCCCCTTTCGAAATTCCGGGAGCATGAATTTTTGCGCGTTCGATTCCGCCGCGTTTTTTGAAAAGGATTTTTGAGCGTCGTTCGAAAGGGAAAATCCCCGATGCCGTGCCGAGGCGTCGAGGAACAGCACGGCGCAAACGGGATTCCTTTCTTCTGCCGTTTGGAGCAGGGAATCGGTGATGCGTGCCGGATCCTGGACTTCGGAATCCGCCGTGAACAGGTAGAGGGAAAAGCCCGTTTTCGCTTGCAGTTCATTTGCGATGGCGGAGTAGGATTTCCGCTCCTCTTCCGAAAGGAGTTTTGCCCGGTCGAGAATGAAGTCTTCGGGGAGGATGGCTGCAAAGGATGCGGAAAGACAGAGGAGGGCGATGGGGAAAAGTTTCATTTTTCGGAGCAAAGGGGGGATAGTTGTTTTTGAATTTCGGCGGAAGGGATTTTGTGGATGGCGTTCGCGGCGGCCGCCATGTCGGAAGAACCCGTTCCCTTGACCGTTTTGCTGTAAAGGACATTTTTGCCGCGGAATTCCACGGAAAGAGTCGTGCGGATGATTTTCTTCGGTCCGCCGTCAAACTCCTTTTTCTCCATCGAAAGGATGCGGACTTGGAGCGGAATCTTCCCACCGTTTTCGAAGCCCGCCTGGGAAAGAACGGATTCGACGGTCGAGCACGTGAAACTTTCCCCTTCGCATTGGAATTCATAAGGACAAATCTTTGCATCGGACTCGTAGGGGACGGACAGCGCCCAGGAAGGATTTTTGCTGCCGAATTTGGGCTGGTGAATGCGGAAGAGAACCGAGTGTTCGCCGCGAGAGGCTTCCACGTTGTCCAGGGAAAATGAAACTCGTCCGTTCGCATCGGATTTCTCCGTGGCCAAGATTTTCTTGTTCTGTTCGGCGGTGACTTCCAGGCCTTTCGCCGGGCCGTCTTCTCCGCTGACGGAAATGGTGACGGGTCCCCATTTCCCGTTGTCCGTTTTGGAAGGGCTTTTCACCAAGGAGAGCTTTAGCTTCGCAAGGGATTTGGAAATTCTGTCTTCCAGCGAGGGGATATTCACGGGAAAGGAATCGGAGTCGCTTGGGACTTCAAAAACGGAAATGTCCGCCCACAGGCGTTGGTGGGAAAGTTGCAGAGTCTGCAACTCTCCGAATGCGCGGACGGCTTTGCCGTAATGCCCGCTCGAAAGGCGGCTTGCGATGAGTGAATCCAGCTCGGACGCGTCATGGAGAATTTGACGGAGCTTTTTCCTTTCCGCCGCCGTCGCCTTTTCCGTATCGAATACGGCGACAGTCTTCCAAAAGTTTTTTCCGGGCTTCCCGTGTTGCAGTTCGATTCCGTTCAAGACGATATTGGAATTGACCAAGATGTTTTCCCGGTAATTTTTTTCGAGTCGGGAATCTTTCCCTGTTTCGCTTGTCTCCGATTTTTGAATTTGATGCGTTGAAGATACGTCTGCGCGAATTTGCAGTGCGATTCCGGAGATGGCTTGCTTGTCGGCGTCGGCTTGGGAAATGGAGGAGGTCGCTTCGAAAGAAATCACGCGCGCTTCGCTGAGGACGGCGCAAGTGAAGAGGATTGCCGGCAAGAATTTCATCATTCGCAGACTTCTAGAATCAAGAGCTTTTGGACGATGCTGCTTTTCTTGACGGAGAGCGGGGAAAGCGTTTTCCGGATGATGTCATAGACTTCGTAAGCGTCCGCAATTTCTTTTGCGTCGGCGTAAACGGTGAGGTCGCCAGTCTTGCCGGTCATCGCGTTGACTGTCACTTTGTGGAAAGCCTTTTTCAGCAAATCCGTGATGCTCATTTGCAAGTCATCCGCATGGGGAGTTTCTTCGGTGAATTTCAAGATGACTTTGTACGGAACGCCGATTTTTGAGTCCGCTTCGAAATAGGCGAGAATCTTTTTTTCGAGTCCGGGCATGGCCTTGTGCATGGCGCTTGTCACCAGTTCCTCTTTGCGCGTCCCGTTGTCGTTGACCGTCGCCGTTTGCGTTCCGAGCATCCTTCCGGAAGAGGATTCGTAGGCTCCGAGGTTTGCGAGGATTTGACCGCGATGGATGTCGTAGGAAAATTTGATGTAGACGTCTGCGCCAAGGCTCAGGCTCGAAATGTAGGAAAGGTCGTCTTCCATCCCGGCGATTTCGTTTTGGATGTTTATGATGTCGTTGATTTGCGCATTCCCTTCGACGGAAATGACCGTGTACATTTTTTTAGTGAGATAACCTTGGATGGCATTTTCCGCAGTGCGGGCCATCGGGTCGGAGTTTAAAATTTCGAGGCTTTGGTTCAAGTTTTGCGTCGCCGCGGGGAGCACCATGATGGAAGGCTTTGCCGCTTGGACTGCCCGGGACTCGGAATTCGACGGGCGAAATCCTTGAACGCCTTGCCCGCTCCAAGGAGCTGCGGATTCGGGATTCCTGGCTGTGAACTCTTTGGAATTTTGGCGAAGTTCCGCTTCGACGTCGACTTCCTTGTATTTTGGCTTGGCGGCGCAAGACAGGAGGAGGAATGAGCATAGGAATGTAATGAATAGACGCATCATTGGAGACCCTTGTTTGAAAATAGTAATTATTTACGGTTTGCGAGATTTCAACCGGCAATGGAAATGGGCGGCTTAGGGGGTCGCAGATGCGCGGCCGTGAATTTCTTGTCACGGTTCAGGACAGAATTTTTGTTCGGTGTTTTTGCTGAATCGGCAAGGTGGAAAAGACTCTTTAATGATGAGTGGGAACTCGGCTGATAATTTGCACCCAGCTTTCATCGAATTTAATAGCTTCAAGAATCGATTCTGGCTTGACGACAGGCGGCTGTTTGATTGTGAATTTCAATGCTCCATCTGGAACTTTCTCGTGGATTGTGAATTGAGAGCCGTGCGGCTGCCATGTGAAATGCGCTTCTCCTGTGAGTTTGTCTTTTCCTATCAAGTTTCCGTTGCTGTTCACTTCCCAAGTATAGTCTGATGTTCTGTAACGCTGATTTTCGGATTCGTAGACTGCGTAAGAAAGCAAGTCTTCGCTGCGAATCAAGACGGAAGTTCGGACGTTGCTGTAGTTGTCGCGCGCAATGTTCACTCGCTCGTTCCAGATCTCAAGAACTGCCCGTCAAGTTTTTTGGATGTCCTTGTGCGGGTCGGTGATTCCGTAGGAATAATCGGGGGAACATCTGCCGCTTATCAACCGAACATTTTTACAAGTCAAAGGATTCTTGTTTTTTACAGTTTTCATTGACTATGCGATGTTTTTATTCAAAACTACATCAGCGATTCCGACAGGAGAATCAAGATGGACTCCGCCAACTGCCTTTGCGAAAGCATCACCCCAGTCAGAACCAGATAAATCTTTTCTGCCGACATAAATCAGATAGACAAAATATGCGCCGATAGTAGTAATCAATTTTTCTGGGATTTCATTGAGCGGATAAGGCTCATGCGATTTCAATTTTTTTGAATCTCTTAATCTCGGTTTGTCCATTTTAAATTTTCTCTTTTAGGATTTCATTTATTTTATTTGCCACAGCGCGAATCATCGGAACTGCGACGGAATTTCCTGTTTGCCGCCGGATTTCCTGATAGGAAACGACAATTTTATATGAATCTGGGAATCCCTGAAAGCGCAGCAGCTCGCGGGTAGAAGGACGGCGCACACCGTTCACCAGCAGATAGTTGTAAGATGCTCCTGTACGCAATGCGCAAGCATAATCTAGAACGGAGATGTTGCCAGATTTGTTTTCGTGCCAGACTGACGGATAAAAGACTTTTTTGTCTTTCACGCTTTCAGCTCTTTTGTTTCTGATTCTTTCTGATGCGAACAGAGATTTTTCAACTTCATCATCTTTTTGCAGAACTGAATCAAGCGAATACGGAATCTTTGGAAAATCAAAGTTGAACTTGTCCGCTTTCGTCTTGTCCAAAAATCCTACAATAATAACTCGTTCCCTTTTTTGAGGAAGTCCGAAGTTAAGAGCGTTCAGGACTTTCCATTTAGTGTGGTAGCCGAGCGCGGAAAGATGCTCCAAAATAACTTTGAAAGTGCGTCCGCCGTCGTGAGTTGTGAGCTGCTTCACATTTTCAAGAAGAATAACCGGAGTTTTATGATATTGCAGAATCCGCTCAATTTCGAAGAACATAGTTCCCCGCGTGTCCGCAAATCCTTTCATCTTTCCCATAATCGAAAACGACTGGCAGGGGAAACCGGCTAAAAGCAAGTCGTGCGGGCGGCTTTATCCCATTCCGACGAGAAAACGCACTTGTAGCCAAGCTCCTGAAAAGGAAGCCTGATTCCGCCGATGCCCGCGAACAAGTCGATGAAGGTGAACTCTTCCTGTTCCCGGAGCTGTCCTTTCACTTTTCTGATTGGCATAGAAAGGAAGTTTCGCTACGCTCCCAGTTTTCCTTTGACGATTCCCGTCGCCCGGTGAATCGCGTCGGAAACTTTTTCCACGTCGCGTGTTCCCGCCTGGGCGCGGTCCGGGCGTCCGCCGCCTCGGCCGTTTGCGTAAGCGGCGAGTTCCTTCACCAGGTCGCCGGCCTTGATTCCCCGTTTCTGGAGAGCCTTGCCGACGAGGACTGCGATGCTTCCCACCGAGCCGTCCACGTTGCCGATGACGACCATTTCGTCTTCGGAAAGCCTTTGGCCGATGCCGTCGAGAAGGCTCTTGAATGCGGCATCCGGCATCTTGGAATCCCGGATGTAGAGCTTCGCATCGCCGACCTGTTCCGGATTTTTCAAGAGGTGTTCCGCTGCGGAGGCGGCTATTTGGAGCTTCGCGTCGGAAAGTTCCTTTTCGAGTTTGCGGGAATTTTCCAGTGTCGTTTCGAATCGGGAGACGATTGCCTCGTTCCCGGCGCGGAGCTTTTCCCGGAGGACGTTCAAAATGGAGTCTTCCATGCGGAAAAGGCCGACGGCTGCGCGTCCCGTGACCGCTTCAATCCGACGCACTCCGGAGCTCACGCTCGCTTCGGAGACGATTTTGAAGATTCCGATGGCTCCCGTGTTCTTCACGTGGAGACCGCCGCAGAGTTCTTTCGAAAATTCCGAATCGGGAGTTCCCATTTTGACGACGCGGACTTCGTCTCCGTACTTTTCGCCGAAGAGCGCCATGGCGCCGCTCGCCCGAGCTTCATCGACGTTCATCACGTCGGTGTGGACAGGGAGGGTTTCCCGAATCTTGTCGTTCACCAAATCTTCGACGCGTTCGATTTCCTCTTTCGTCATCGCCTGGAAATGGCTGAAGTCGAAGCGGAGGAATGTCGGTTCCACGCGGCTTCCCTGTTGGGCGACGTGCGAGCCTAAAACTTGGCGGAGGGCGGCTTGCAGCAAATGGGTCGCGGAATGGTTCGCGCGGATGTCTTCCCGGAGGCGGACGTCCACCTTGGCCGAAAATTCCTTGGACATGGATTCTTTATCGGCCGTGCCTGCGAGCACCTTCCCGCGGTGGACGACCGTGTCGTTCACGCGGACTGTATCGAACACGGCAATCTTCAAATCCCCGGATTCGAGAAGCCCCTTGTCGCCGACTTGGCCGCCCATCTCCGCATAAAACGGAGTCGTGTCCAAGACTATCGAAAGGATTCCCTTGTCTTCGCGGTAGCGGAGAACCTTCGCCGTTGCAAGATCCGTTTCGTAGCCGACGAATTTCGTGGAACCGACGGCGTATTCCGTCCAGCCTTCGGAACCCATCGTGTCGATGCCTTTCTTCATGTTTGCGCGCGCGCGTTCCTTTTGCTCCTTCATGCATTTTTCATAGCCGTCCTCGTCTATGAGAAGTCCCTTTTCCTCGGCGAGGATTCCCGTCAGGTCCGGGGGGAATCCGTAAGTGTCGTAGAGGAGGAAGACTTTGTCTCCCGGGATTTTGGAA
This sequence comes from uncultured Fibrobacter sp., assembly GCA_964501065.1. Lineage (GTDB taxonomy): Bacteria > Fibrobacterota > Fibrobacteria > Fibrobacterales > Fibrobacteraceae > Hallerella. The sequence continues at coordinate 19,035 of CAZCRF010000028.1, forward strand.
CCCCGTTCAAGGCCTGCGGAAATGGCGGCGAAGCGTTCAAGTCCCGCGTCTAGTGTGCGGATGAAGCTTTCTTCTTCACTTTGGATGACCGATGCGACGAAGTCCTTGCGTTCGCGAATTTCCGGGAAAGCGTCGCCCATCGTGTCTGAGAGCACTTGCACCAGTTTGCAGATGAACGGAGTCTTTTGCCCGAGCAGGCGGGCGAAGCGGCTTGCGCGGCGGAGAATGCGGCGGAGAACGTAGCCTCTGCCCTCGTTCGAGGGAAGAGCCCCGTCGGCGATGGCGAAGGATAGTGCGCGCAGGTGGTCGGCAATCACGCGGTGAGGTGTGCCGTCCTTGCCTTCTTCGTAAGGTACGCCGGAAAGGTCTGCGATTTTTTGAATGATCGGGCTGAAGACATCCGTGTCGTAGTTGCTGGTCTTTCCTTGCAAGATGGCGCAAATCCGTTCAAAGCCCATTCCCGTATCGACGTTCTTCGCCTTGAGCGGTACAAGCGAGCCGTCGGACAGGCGTTCGTATTGCATGAAGACATTGTTCCAGATTTCGATGTAGCGGTCGTTTTCGCCGTTCACTCCCAGAATCGGGTCTTTGAACGTTTCCGCTTGTGTCGAAAGATCGCCCCTGTCGTAGTGGATTTCGGAACATGGCCCGCAAGGACCGGTGTCGCCCATTTCCCAGAAATTCGAATGCGCGTCGAATCGCATGATGCGGTCGTCGGGAAGCCCGGAAACGTCCTTCCAAATTTGCCAGGCCTCGTCATCGTCTTCGAAGACCGTGGCGAACAGGCGCTCCTTCGGGAGTTTCCACACTTCTGTCAAAAGTTCCCAAGCCCACGAGATGGCTTCCTTCTTGTAGTAATCGCCGAAACTCCAGTTGCCGAGCATTTCGAAGAACGTGTGGTGGTAATTGTCCCTGCCCACGACATCCAAATCGTTGTGCTTCCCAGAAACGCGGATGCACTTTTGGCTGTTGCAGACGCGCTTCCAACCCTTGGGATTGTCGCCGAGGAAAATCGCCTTGAATTGGTTCATCCCGGCGTTCGTGAACATCAAAGTCGGATCGTCGTGCGGCACGACCGGCGAGCTGCGGACAAACAAGTGTCCTTTCGATTCAAAGAACTTGATAAAGGATTCGCGCACCTGCGCAGAGGTCATCGTTTCGGACATAAGAGCACCTTCAAATTTTTCGGCAAAGCTAGCAAAAAACCGCCGGGTCAAACCCGACGGTCTTTGAAAATGGAACGCTTCGCGTTAAAAATGAATCACGCGGACGCGGATGACCTTTTCGAGTTTTTTCAGCGCATCGATGATGGAATCGTCGACGGGCATCTCGACGTCGATCAGATTGTATCCAATCTTGCCGTTCGACTTGTTGCTGAAACTTGCGATGTTGATGTTCGCAGCGCCGAAGACCTTCGTGATTTCGGCAATCATGTTGGGGACGTCCTGGTTGATGACGACGACGCGGCTCTTCACCTCGGCGTGCGGGAAGCTGTCTAGAGGGGGGAAGTTCACCGAATTGCGTACGACGCCGAATTCCAGATAATCCTTGAGCTCTTCGACGGCCATCACGGCGCAATTGTCTTCCGCTTCTTCGGTGCTTGCGCCAAGGTGCGGGAACACGGTGATTTTCGGTGTCTTGAGGGAGCGGGAGTCGGCGAAGTCCGTGAGATAGCCGTCTATGCGGCCTTCTTCGAGCATCTTGTAGATGGCGTTCATTTCCACGATGCCGCCGCGGGCGAAGTTCAAAATCAAGGAACCCTTGAATGCCGAGAGGTTCTTCTCGTTCAGCATGTTTTCCGTCACGCCCTTGATGAACGGAACGTGGACGGTGATGAAATCCGACGCGGCAATCACTTCGTCGAGAGTCTTGACGACAGTCACGACGTTGGAAAGCTTGTGCATGTTCGCAGCGCTCGGATAGGGATCGTAGGCGACCACCTTCATGTTTTTCCAACGGGCGTAATTCGAGACGAGAACTCCGATTTTTCCAAGCCCGACGACTCCGAGCGTCTTGCCGGCGAGTTCCGTTCCGGAGAACATCTTCTTGCCCTTTTCAATCGTCTTGTCGAGTGCGGGGTCGTTCGGATCCAGGCTTTTCACCCAAGCTTCGGCTTCGGAAACGTGGCGGACGGCCATCCCGAGCACTGTCATCACGAGTTCCGCGACGGCGTTCGCGTTCGCACCCGGGGTGTTGAAAACGCAGATGCCTTTTGCACTCGCCTTGTCGATGGTGATGTTGTTCACGCCCGCACCGGCACGTGCTACGGCCAACAGACCGTCAAAGGAATCCGTGTCGACTTGCGCGCTGCGGACCAAAATCGCTTCCGGAGACTCCACGGAATCGGAGACTTCGTAATTCGCACCGAAAAGTTCGATACCCTTTGGGGAAATGTTGTTCAATGTTTTGACTTTACGCATTTTCGAGTTCCTTTTTTGAAGGTTCATTTGTACAAAATCAGGCCTCTTGATATCGCCCGCGGGAACGGATGAGTTCGACCAGCTCGTCGAGAGCCTGGGATTCCGGCACGTTCTTCTTGACGCAGGTTTTCCCTTCGAACAGGTTGATGTATCCCGGTGCGCCGCCGACGTAGCCGAAATCGGCATCGGCCATTTCCCCGGTCCCGTTCACGATGCAGCCCATGACGGCGATGGAAACGTTCTGGAGCTTTCCGAGGCGCGCCTGGATTTTCCCCAAGACCTGCTGGATGTTGTAAAGGGTGCGCCCACAGCTCGGGCAGCTGATGAATTCCGTCTTGCTGCGCCGGACTCCCGCCGCTTGGAGAATGTCGAAGGAGAGCGGAATAGCCCCCTTTTCGTTTGACTCGTCTTCAATGACGAGTGCGTCTCCGACTCCGTCCGAAAGGAGACTCCCGAATTCTGCGGCGACTTTCAACTTTTCCCCGTCCGAACCGGAGATTTTCTTGTAGAGGAGAACCGGATTTTTCGCCTTTCGAAAATCCAACGCCGAAGCCAACGCCCGTGTCCCGTAAGCGAGGGCATCCCCCGCATAGACGACGGGCACGTCCGCCGGGATGTTCTTGTTTCCCACTGCAAATGCGTTGATGTCGAAAGCGTCCCGGAAAACGACGACGCGCCCGGAATCCATTCCGGGAAATGCAAATTCCGGAGAACGGTTTTCTGCGGAAAGGCTGACGGCGGAAGCTTTCGCGCCCACGCGGACGGGTTCGTTATTGCCGATGGAAACTCCGGACAGCGAAACGGCGGCGGTTTCCCTGCGCGCATAGTGGTAGGGGTCTTTTCTCCATTCGGGGACTTCGAAGGGGAGCTTCTGAGGGAGTCGGCAAACTTCGACAAGCTCTCGCGCTACGGGAATTTCCTGCACCGGGTCTTCCGTGAGGGAAACGCGGATGGTGTCGGCGAGCCCGTCCAAGAGCAACGCCCCGATGCCCACTGCCGACTTGAGCCGCCCATCTTCCCCGGCTCCCGCTTCCGTGACGCCGACGTGGAACGGATACGGCTTCATCTGTTCCTTTTCGAGGCGCGCGGAGAGCATCCGGTAAGCGCTGATGGCGACGCGGGGTGTCGAGGATTTGAGGCTCACGACGACTTGGTCGAAATGTTCCGCTTCGCAGACGGACAGGTATTCGATGGCGCTTTCCACCATCCCTTCGACGGTGTCGCCGTAGCGGTAGAGCATTCGGGCGGAGAGCGAGCCGTGGTTCACTCCGATGCGGATGGCGCGCCCGAGGCGTTTCGCTTCGCGGACGAACGGCGTGAACGTTTCAAAAACTTTTTCCCGGCCTTCGTTGAAATCCTTTTCGGATTGCTTGTCGAGAGTCGCGATGCCCGTGTCGACGAAATTCCCCGGATTGATGCGCACCTTTTCCACCCACTTGAGAGCTTCGAAAGCCGCTTTCGGTTGAAAGTGGATGTCGGCGGAAACGGGAATCCGGCAACCGGCTGCCCGGACTTTTTCCATCACGTCCTTCAAGGCTGCAGCGTCGGCGAGAGTGGGCGCGGTGATGCGGACAAGCCCGCATCCGGCAGAAGCCAGATCCAAGGTCTCCCGGACAGTTTTTTCCACATCTTTCGGTTTTGTCGTCGTCATCGACTGGATGAGAATCGGCGCGCCTCCGCCTATCACGGCATTCCCGACTTCGACCCGGACTGTTTCCCGGCGAACCGGCGAAAAGCGATTTTTCACATAGGGGAAATCAAATACTTCAGCCATGGGCAAAATATAATTATTTCTTCTATATTGGAGAAAACGGAGACTCTTTATGACGGAAAAAGAAAAAATGGCGAAGCAGATGCTTTACGACGGCAATTATGACCTGTCCCTGCTCAAGGAACGGCTTGTGGCCAAGGATCTCTGCTTTGAATTCAACGGCACGCGCCCTTCCGACATGGAGCGGCAACGGGAGATTTTGAAAAAACTCTTCGGGAAGACGGATGGCGACTTTTGCATTTTGGCGCCCTTCTTTTGCGACTACGGCTACAACATTGAAATCGGGAAGAATTTTTTTGCCAATCACAATCTGGTCATTTTGGATCCGGCGAAAGTGACTTTCGGCGACAACGTGTTCATTGCACCGAATTGCGGATTCTATACGGCTGGGCATCCCATCGATTTTGAGCGGCGGAACAAGGGACTTGAATACGCTTACCCAATTGCCGTGGGGGACAATGTTTGGATTGGCGGAGGCGTCCAGGTGATGCCTGGGGTGACAATCGGGAGCAACGTCGTCATCGGCGGGGGGAGCGTCGTCGTGAAAGACATTCCGAGCGACAGCGTCGCCGTGGGGAATCCGTGCCGCGTCATTCGGAAAATCACGGATGCGGACAGGTCTTTCGATTGGGGGCGAATCCACTAGCCTCCGGCCACTATTCACTAACCACTATTCACTAACCTCTAGCCACAGCTCACTGCCATGCCGCACCGATTTTACATCCCCGTGATGGGAACTTGCTTTACGACAGACACTCCCTTGCGCGTTTCCCATTTGGGCATCGATTCCGCGATTTCGCTAGTCGACGACAAGTTGCTCGAACAAATCGGAACGGCCTATGCCCGGAAAAACAGCATTCCTTACGGGAAGGTCCTTCCGGGGACTGCCCATGCCCGGGCAGAAAGGATTCGACGTTATTTGAACTTGGTGAATCTCCTCGCCAAAAGAAATTTTTCCCGTGTTTTGGAATCTCCATTCAACGGGTGCTCGGAAAAGGACCGTTACTTCAAATTTTTGCCGACGGAAGATTCCTTGTGGGTGCGTTACGCACAAATGATGGGGCTTCCCCCCGGCGAGTTTCGTACAAATGAAGAAAATTTCCTGACTGGTCAAATGCGTCCGGGCGCCATTGACGTGAACATCATGGTCAAATTGGACAGACCCGGATTTGACGATGCGAAGGAAGCCTTGCGCGGCTATGCGGAGTCTGACCTTTGCAAGAATACGAGCCTCATCTTGAGCGCGGGAATCAACCAATCCTTGTTTTCCGAAATGGAAAAATTCCCCTGCTTTTACCGGAATGCCGAAGGGAATTACGACAAGAAAATCACCATCAAGATTTCGGATTTCCGTTCCGCACAAATTCAAGGGAAGTTCCTTTCGCGGAAGGGCCTGGAAGTCAGCGAATACCGCATCGAGTCCGGGTTGAATTGCGGTGGGCATCTTTTCCCTGCCGACGGGGAACTTTTACCGTCCATCCTCCGGGATTTTTTGGAAAGGAGGGATTCGCTTTTGACAGGATTCATGCCTGCCGTTGAAAAGTACTATGCGGCGCATGGGCTGGATTTAAACCGTTTGAAAGTACCGCACACGCCGAAGTTTTCCGTCCAAGGCGGCATCGGGAACTTTGGCGAGATGGAACGCCTGTTGACCGTTTATAAAATGGATCGCTGTGGATGGGGTTCCCCATTTCTGCTCGTCCCGGAAGCGACTCTCGTCGACGAAAAGACGCGACGACTTTTGGCCGAGGCTTCTACCCGGGAAATTTACCGCAGCCATGCGTCTCCGCTCGGCGTCCCCTTCAGCAACTTGAAAACTTGCGGCGCGGAAGTGGACAGGGTGAAAAAAATCGAGGCGCACGTCCCCGGTTCTTCTTGTCCCAAGGGCTTTTTGCAGAACAACACGGAATTCTCTGCAAGTCCGATTTGCACGGCCAGTCGGGAATATCAAAAGCGGAAGCTCGACCAAATCGATTCTGCAAATATTTCCGACGAAGAAAAGTCCAGGCAAAAATCCATCGTCTTGGAAAAGACTTGCATCTGCCACGAACTCGGGAATTCCGCGCTGATTGCGCTTGGGCTTTCAACCGAACGGGAATCTCCGCCGTCCGTTTGTCCGGGGCCCAACTTGGCTTATTTCGATAGGGAATACTCCCTTGACGAAATGATTGACTTCATCTACGGTCGCGCCAAAGGTTTAACGCCAGACGGGAGACCGCACATGTTCGCCGAGGAAATTTTACTTTATGCGGATTGGTTCTTTGAAGAAGCGGAAAATGCCAAGGGGGATGCGGAACAGTGGCGACATTTGGATTCCGTGGTGAAAAATTTGAAGGCCGGCATGGATTTGGCGCTTGAACAGGCAGGCTCTCCAAGCTTTCCCGGAGAAAACTTGGAGAGCGTCCGGGAAACGGTCTTCGACGCGCTTCGCCGGATTTCCGCGCGTCTTCAGTCCGGAAGGCTCACCCCTTGAATGTGTAGCCCGCCTTGCGGATGGCTTCGGAAATTTCCGCATCGGAGGGCAATTGGGAATATTCAATGACGACGGCGTTCTTTTTGTGATTGGCTGTCGCCTTTTCTATTCCCGGCAAAGCTTCGAGCGCTTCCTTGACATGCGCTTCGCAATGGGCGCACATCATGCCTTCGACGGTCAAAGTCCTTTTCTGCATGGAATTTTCCTTTTGGATGATGGGTGAATTTGTCTTTTGACGAGGAACTTTGAACCAGTTCAAACGCAGGGCGTTCGTCACGACGCAAAAGCTCGAAAGGCTCATGGCGAAAGCGGCGAACGTCGCATTCAAAGTCCACCCGAAAAAGTGGTAGTAGCATCCGGCCGCGAGCGGGATTCCCGCCACGTTGTAGATGAACGCCCAGAAAAGGTTTTCGTGGATGTTCCGGATTGTTTTGCGGCTTAGGCGGATGGCCGTCACCACGTCGAGCAGGTTGCTTTTGACGAGGACTACGTCGGCGGCATCGATGGCGACGTCCGCGCCGGCTCCGATGGCGATTCCCACGTCAGCGCGCGTCAATGCGGGTGCGTCGTTGATGCCGTCCCCGACCATGGCGACCTTGTCGTTCTTGTCTCCGCTTTGGGAAAGATTTTGCTGCAATTCTTGGATGACGGCATCCTTGCCGCCCGGCAGGATGCCCGCGCGGACATCGTCAATTCCGGCGGATTTGGCGATGAATTTCGCCGTCCGCTCGTTGTCCCCCGTGAGCATCACGACGTGAATCCCCATGGATTTGAGTTCCGCGACGGCTTCGGCGGAATCCGGCTTCAACTTGTCCGCCACGGCGATGATTCCCAACGGCCGATTGTCTACGGCGAACAGCAGCGGAGTTCTCCCTGAATCGGACAGGGCTTCCACTTGCGACAAATCTTCTTTTGACAGGGGAATCTTTTCGCCGATGAATTTGACGGACCCGCCGAACAAATCCTTTTCTGCACCGTCGACTTGAATCTTGGCCGAAAGGCCGTTTCCGGGAAGAGCTGTGAAATGGGTGACGTCGAATGGGTTCTCTCGGGAAAGTTCTGACGCTCTGGCCATGACGGCGCGCGCAAGGGGGTGTTCGCTTTTTGCCTCCAGACTTGCCGCGTAGCGCAGCAGTTCCGCTTCGGAAATTCCTGCAGCCGGAATCACTTCCGTCACTTCGGGGGTGCCGTTCGTGACTGTTCCCGTTTTGTCCAAGACGACCGTCCCCGTGCGACCCGTCGTTTCTAGCGCGGCGGAAGTCTTGAAAAGGATTCCGTGCTTCGCTCCGACTCCGTTCCCCACCATGATGGCGACGGGGGTGGCGAGCCCCAAGGCGCAAGGGCAACTGATGACCAAGACGGCGATTCCGCGTGCAAGGGCAAATCCGATGTCCGAACCGACGAATAGCCAAACGGCGATTGTCAGTGCGGCAATCGCAATCACCACGGGCACAAAGATTCCGGCGACTTTATCGGCGATTTTTGAAATGGGGGCTTTGGTCGCCGCCGCGTCCGAGACCATTTGGATGATTTGGGAAAGCGTCGTGTCTTGGCCGACGCGAAGGGCCTTGCCCTTGAAAAATCCAGAGGTGTTGATGGTGGCCGCCGAGACGCGGTCTCCGACAGCCTTGTCGACGGGAATGCTTTCGCCGGTGAGAGCGGATTCGTTGACGGCGGAACAGCCTTCAATGACAATTCCGTCGACGGGGATGCTGTCCCCCGGGCGGACGGCAAAACGGTCGCCAACGTTTAGTTGTTCGACGGGGACGATTCTTTCCACCTCAGTCCCGTTTTCTTCGACAAGCAGGCGCGCCGTTTTCGGGGAAAGGTTCATCAGGCTTTTCAAGGCGTTCGTGGTGCGCCCCTTTGAAATGGCTTCCAAGAGCTTTCCCACCGTGATGAGGGTGACAATGGTCGCCGCTCCTTCAAAGTAATAGGAATCCATGTATTTTGCCGCCGCCGGTTCGCCGCCGATCACTTGGGCTTTGGTCATGGCGAACAGGACGATGACGCTGTAAGCGTAAGAGACTCCGGAACCCAAGGCCACCAGGGAATCCATGTTGGGCGAAAGATGGATCAGCCCCTTGAATCCGCTCACGAAAAATTTTTGGTTGATGACTAGAATGATTCCCGACAAGACCATTTGCACGAGGCACATCGCCGGGTGATTCTTTTCCGGGGATACGAACCAGTCGGGGAGCGGCCAGTCGAACAGCATGTGCCCCATGCTGAAATAAAGGAGCGGCAACAGAAACACGAGAGACGCAACCAGACGGCGTTCGAGAACGGGAATGTCTTTATTCTCAAGCGATTCCGCTGAGGCTCTTGCCGGTTTCGCCGAATCGGCGTTCCCTTTTTCCGATGCGCCGTAGCCGGCTTTTTCGACGGCATCGACAATCGCTTCCGATGAAGCCGTTCCGTCGACATTCATCGAATTGGTGAGCAGGCTGACCGCGCAGCTTTCCACTCCCGGGACTGCGTTCACGGCTTTTTCCACTCGCGCGACGCACGCGGCGCAGCTCATCCCCGTCACGGAGAACTTCTTCATTTCTGACCTCCCGGAGTTTTTAAAAATCAACGGTCTTCAATGGACACGACATTGTAATTTCCCGCCTTGCTCACCGCGTCCCGGATCTCGTCGTCGGAAACTTCGCGGATTGCGTCGACTTTGGCCGTGGCCTTTTTCAAATTCACAGTCGCCGAAAGTCCGTTGATTTCGTTCAAGGCGTTTTGGACGTGCGCCTTGCAGTTGTCGCACACCATTCCTTGAATTCTCACGTTCTTCTTGTAGACGATTTCGCCGTCGAGATGCTTTTCCAGGGCGACGGAAGAACTTCCGCCGCCGCAGCAGGAACCGTTCCCCTTGAAGTGGACGTAAGAGCCGTAAACGGCGCCGACGATGGCGGCGATGAAGAGGATTGCAATGATGATGTTTATCATAATATCTCCTAGGTCTATTTCATCAGTTTTTGAAGAGTTTGTACAAGTTCCTCGATGACGGATTCATCGCCCTCGCGGACGTGCTTCGCCACGCAAGTCTTGATGTGGCTTGCCAAAAGGACCTTGTTGAAGGAGTTGAGAGCCGCGTTGACGGCGGAAACCTGGATTAAAATGTTCGGACAGTAGGCGTCCTTTTCGAGCATTCCCTTGATTCCCTTGATCTGGCCTTCGATGCGGTTCAGCCGGGAGACCAGCTGCCGGACTTCTTTCGGCTCGCGATGCTTGACTTTGCACTTGTCGCAAATCGGGCATTTTCCCGAATTCCGGGATTCCTTTTTCATTTCCATAACCACAATATAATACCCCTTGGGGGTATTTGGCAAGAGGGAATTAAAAAAAATGCCCTTTGGCTAGGGGCATTTCCGTGGGTTGTGAAACGGTTCTTTTTTACGCGCATTCCTCGGCGCTGTCATTCGATGTTCATCGTCTGCTCGCGAATCGTTTCGACGGAATCTTTGAGGCGGATGGCGAGGGCCGCGATTTGGGCGTTTTGGCATTTGGTGGCTAGAGTGTTCGCTTCGCGGCCCATTTCTTGCAAAATGAACGTCAGCTTCTTCCCTTGATTCGAATCTTGTTCGAGGGTCGAAAGGAAGAGCTTGTTGTGGCTCTTGAATCGGGTGATTTCCTCCGTGATGTCGAGCCTGTCCGCCACGATGCTCGCTTCTTGCAGTACGCGTACCGGATCTAGCTCCGATTCCCCGACAAGGGACTTGAGGCGTTCTTCGAATTTGCGTTTCCATTCGACGATGCGCTGTGGGTCGAGAACGGAAATTTCATCGAGCAGGGCGTCCATTTCGCGGACGCGGGTCTCTAAATCCCGGCGCAGGTTTTCCCCTTCTTTTTTCCGCATCTGGATGAGGGAATCGAGCGCCCGGGAGAGGGATGTCGTCAAAAGGGACTCGATTTCCTTTTCATTGAGCCCGCTCCCGTAAAGAAGTACGTTCGGCTGTGCAAGCACTTGCTCCACGGAGAGCCCTCCGGGAAGCGCGTAACGCTCTTGAATGTCTTTGGCGATTTTCAGATAGGCTTCCACGGCCTCTTGGGAATATCCGGTCGGCACGGGGGACTCGCTATTGCTCCCGAATGTCACCGTGATGTTTATGGAACCGCGTGAAAGTCGCTTCCTCACGCATTCCTTGAGGGCGAATTCCAAAAAGGAAAATTCTTTCGGCAAATGGCAAGCGATTTCCAAAAAACGGTTGTTCACCGAGCGCACTTCGAGAGTGCACGGAGTGCCGCCGAGGGAGAACGCTTCCTTGCCGTAACCTGTCATCGATAAAATAGCCATGGCGAAAATATATCTTAATCAAGCCTTCTTGACCATCGCCACGACTCGTTCCGCGCCCAAATTCACAAGTCCGATTCCCGTCAGAATCTTGCTCAGGCGGTGTTCGTTCATCGTGACGACTTTTTCAATTTTCAAGTGTTCCGCCTCTGCCAGGCGGACAAAGTCGCGGTAGGTGAAACAGTGGATGTTCGGAGTCTCGTACCATTCGTAGGGAAATTCCGGGGATTTCGGCATGCGGCCGTGGTAGCAGAGCGCGAAGCGCATTTCCCAAGAACCGAAATTCGGGAATGTGATGATGGCGTGTTTGGCGATGCGCATGATTTCGCGGAGCATGAGCCGTTGGTTTCGCACTTCGGGGAGAGTCCGGTTGAAGACCGCGTAATCGAAGCTGTCGCTTGCAAAAGATTCCAAAGCTTTCAGGTTCAGCTTTTTTTCGATGACGGGAACGTCCCTTTCGATGCACCCGAGAATGTTCGTGAAGTCCTTTTCGACTCCCACTCCCGTCACCTTCTTTCGTTTCCAGAGGGAATCGATCAGCAGTCCGTCGCCCGCGCCCAAGTCCAGGATGCGCGCCCCTTCCGGGATGAGGGAATCGATAATCGAAATGTCCTTTTCGCTGTGGAATGCCGGCGTCCCCGTCGCGGGTGCGTCGCCCAGGTGGCCGCCGAGAAAGCGGGATACGGCCATGCCGAGCGTTCCGCATTCGATCAAGAAACCGTCGTGTCCGAAGTTCGTGTCGAGTTCGAGGCTTGTCACGACCTTGCCCGCGTTCAGCAAGGCGTCCGTGATTTTGCGCGATTCGCTGGGGGGGAACAGCCAGTCCGTCGAAAGGTTCACGTTCAAAAAGTCGGCTTTCACATTCTTGAAGGCGTTCTCGAGAGAGCCGTATTCCGTTTCCAAATCGAATGTGTCCGTCGCGTGTGCGATGTGCAAATAACTGTTCGCGTCGAAGCGTTCAATGAATTTTTTCCCTTGGTGGTCGAGGTAGGTTTCCAAGGAAGAGCCGGAATAGAACTTTTGCGGGGATTCGATGCGGATGTCTGACCGCGTGAAGCGTTTTTCCATCCCTTTGGCGGAAAGGTACGTGATGTGTGCCAGTTTCCGCGCATTGGCGAGACCCGTTGCGGGGATTTGTCCGTCGTAATAGTCGCCGCCGTTGTAATTCGGGTCTTGGGTGATGACGTCCCTGCCGACAATTTCAAAACCGAGAGCCTGAGCGGAAAAACCGGGGGAGGTCGCAATCAAGATGACGCGGTCGATTGCGTCCGGGTAAAAAATCGCCCATTTCATCGCTTGGAATCCGCCCATGGAACCGCCGATGACGCAGTGGAAGTGGCGAATGCCGAGTTCCTCGGAAAGCTTCTTTTGGGCGCGGACCATGTCTCCGATGGTTATCGTGGGGAAGCTGGAACCGTAGGGCTTTCCCGTCTCCGGGTTGATGCTTGCGGGACCCGTCGTCCCCTTGCAGCCGCCGAGGACGTTCGAGCAGACGACGAAATACTTTTCCGTGTCGATTGCCTTGCCGCATCCGATCAGGGCGTCCCACCAACCGACGTGCTTGTCGTCGGGCTTGTAGAATCCGGCGACGTGTGCGTCTGCCGTGAGCGGGGAACAAATCCAAATGACGTTGGACTTTTCCGCGTTCAATTTCCCGTAAGTTTCATAACGGACGGATACTTCGGGCAAGGACTTCCCGTTTTCCAAGACAAATCCTTCCGGCCCCAGGTCAAGCTTCTTGTCATGGGATTCCACGGGACCGATACTGTCTTTATGCAAAAATTCGCTCATACGCATAAATATAGGAAATTCGTAGGAATTGGGCTGTCGGCAGGGAACGGGATTGTTTCAATTAGGAGTTAGGAATTAGGAATGAGGAGTTGGTGGTTAGTGGGGAGTGTTTAGAGAACTGTTTTCACCTACAGATTCTTTAGAACCGCCTGAATCAGCGAAGAATCAAGAATCTCGAACGCGAAGCACTTCTTGCCCAAGTCTTTCAGGCTCGCTCCGACGTGATACAAGGTTTTTCCGTCTATTATCAAAAACCGAATGTGTAAATTTCTTTCTGTAAAATCAAAAGGGTCCGGAGAACTCGCCGTT
>CAZCRF010000029.1:0-30910 GCA_964501065.1 uncultured Fibrobacter sp.
ACGGCGAGTTCTCCGGACCCTTTTGATTTTACAGAAAGAAATTTACACATTCGGATTCATGTTCCGAACAAATTCCGGAGCGTCTATGATGGTATAAGAATACATTGTGCTGAATAGTGAATCGGCCAAAAAGACTCCATAATTACCGGAATTGTCCACATTGACGCATCGTACGAAATTCCCTTCGGTTGTCATATAGTAGGCGTCAATCAGCATTGCGTGGCAGGATGTTGAGTCCCAACACATATTTATATAAATTTCTTGATTGTTCGTTAGATGATTTTTCACATCATTGAAAGTCAAAGGATGAGCATTCATTTTCGTGAAATCATAAAGTTTTGTCGAATCTAGCGCATATTGCAGCCCCGTCTTTATGTCAGACTCATCTCCACCGGCATTATGATTAAACTTGAAAGAGTTTATTTTGTCGGAACCCGTTGAGCCATGCGTCTTTGCGTACCATCTGATTTCATCCAGCGTCAAATTCCCACCGTAATGCTTGTTCAGGTTTTTGATGGCTATCGCCCAACAGGAAAAAGCCTCGTTCTCGTCTAGAAAAGTCCTGTCCAAATGCGGCTTGTCCCATTCCCGCAGGTCGGCGTATTCCCCCCACCCGACAACGAGCATCGGAGAATCCTTGTGCCCCGTCACGGATTCTATCCCATGGCTCAATTGTTCCTGAATGTCAACACTTGAAAACGTACCCACATACAAATAGTTGACTAACGCTCCGACTTCATCCGAACCGTATTCTGTCGTACGATTTTTTGCATCGACCTTCCACAGGTATTTCCCCGCGCCAAGAGGAACGGCATTGTTCTTTTCGTAAGTCTCCTTTTGATAGATCAATTGAGAATCTTGAGAATATATGGAAAGCCTGTATTTCTCGGCATTTGGAACGGAATGCCATGCAAAGGGGATGGAGTCGCCTTCGTTTACCAGCATCTTTGTCCCGGAAACAAGTACCAGTGGATGGGCGTTGGGCAGATGATTGCCACCGATATTCAGTTCAACCTTGCTGTTGATTACAAAACTTGATGACGCGATGTAGCTCGGGTCTTTGTATTTGTCCCTCGGTCGCCAATCGACATTGTGGATTCCAATGCAGATTCCGGCTTCGTATGGAAAAATTCCGGGAGGCAAAGAATCCAAAGAAACGGTCAACGCCCAAAAATTTTCATTCAACGAATCCAAGCTGATTTCCGCACCGTGCAAATCGAACGAGTCTAGAACCGGACGGTTTTTTACAAAATATTTTACAGAAACATTGTGGAATGTATTTTCTGTCTCGTTATTTATCCGCAATCGAAGGACTGTCAAATTTTTTGATTCCACCTGCTCGTCCAACGTTTCGACCGTTATGGCGAAAAGGTTGGCAGCCAAAGCCAACAAAAAAAATATCATAACCTTCATTTTAACCTCAAACTTAACTTTCTAAAAATAGTAAACATTTTCCACGATAGGAACGCATTCTGTATTTTTTTTGTGGCAAACTTATACAAAATACAGTTCGCACTCCTCCCCAACATTTGGCAAAACAGATTCATCCGCGCGAACCTCCGGGCAAATCCAAAACGTGGGCATTCGCCGCCTGCCTCAAGGTTTTTACAAAGACGCGGAACTCCCAAGCAGGCAGAAACTCGCCTTTGTACCTGCGAGCGCAAGTCCGCCTCCGAATAGTTCAATGGAGTTCATTCGTATTCCTCGTTTTGGTCTGAAGGATTCAACCGTTCGGATAAAGGCTAACTATTTCGCGGAATCTTGTCAATAAAAACAGAGCTTCCTTGGGCGAAACACCGGGGCAAAAAAAGGCCGGTCTCTCGACCGGCCTTGCGCATTGAAAGGAAATTACGCTTTTTGACTCCGCTTCTGTTTGATGTCCGTCGCTTTCTTCTTCACTTTGTGGAAGATGGCGTTCGGCAGCCAGAAGAACGTGGGCACTAGATACATGGTGAGGATTCCCGAAACGAGAAGCCCACCGACGCTCGCGATACCCATCGGCTGGGTCGAGGTCGCGATGTCTCCGCCGATTCCGAGGGCTAGGGGCATCTGGGCGATGATGGACGCCACTGTCGCCAGCATGATGGCTTGGAACTTTTCCTTGCCCGCCGCGAGAATCGCCGAACGGCGTCCCATGCCGCCCTTGCGCAGGTGCAGGTTGGCTGCATCGAGGAGAAGGATCGCATTGTTCACCACCACGCCGATGAGCATCACGATGGCCATGAAGGCAATCATCGAAAGCGGCCTTCCGGTGACGACAAGCGCCAGGATGACGCCCAACGCGCCCATCGGAATCGTCGTCAGGATGACGAAGGGCTGCGCGAAGGATTCGAGCAAGGCGACGAGGAGGATGTAGGTCAGCAAAATCGCCATGACGATGGCCACCGCAAATTCGTTCACCATGTCGTTCTGCATGTCTGCCGTTCCGCCGAAGGTGAATTCGATGTCTTCCGGGACACCTTCCCACGTCTTGGAGGCTTCCGTAATTTGGCTCATGATGAGACCGGACGTGTAACCCGGGAGAAGGTTCATGGAAACTTGGACCATGCGTTTTTTGTGCTTGCGCATGATGGTTGTCGGCGATTGGGTGTTCTCCGTGTCGAACAGGGCGGTCATGGGAACGTAGCCCTTCGACGTCAGAATCGGCAGGTCGTAGAGCTTTTGGCGCGTGTTGCGGTCGGATTCGCGAAGTCGCACGTAAACGTCGTATTCTTCACCGTCTTCCGTGTATTGGCTGGTTTCGTAGCCGCTCATGTAGATGTAGGCGGCTGTGGCGGCAGCTTGGACGGTGATGCCGTAATCGGCCAGGGCCTTGCGATTCGGGACGAAGGCGACTTCGGATTTTCCCGCTTCGTAGGTCGATTTGACTTCGGTGACTCCGGGGAGTTTGTTCATGATGAACTCCTTTGCAATTTCCGAAGCCTTGTTCACGGAATCCCCGTCGAATCCGAGGACTTCCAATACGACGTCTCCCGATTGGTTGCCGCCCATTTCCGTGGTGCTCGAACTCTTGATGCTTATCCAGGCGTCGGGAATGTCGGAGAGGACGTTTCGCAGGGAATCGATAATCTGTTCCGTCTTTCTGGTGCGGCCGTCCTTGATGTCGATGAGGGTCAAGCGCATGGAAGAGGAATTCGTGCCCGTCATGCCGGATTCGCCGCCGACGGTGGAATAATACCGTTTGAGTTCGGGAATGCCCTTGATGCGGCTTTCGACGACTTTCGTCAGGCTGTCCATCGTTTCGATATTCGTCCCGGAAGGCATTTCCATGGAGATTTTGATTACGCCTTCATCGCTCTTCGGCATCAACTCCACGGACATCTGGGTGACGAGATAGAAGGTGCCGAGGATAAGCGCGACAAGGGCGAAGAACTGTACGATGACGCCGGGAATGGAAAGTGCGCCGGAGAGGGTCTTCAAATAGATTTTCCGAATCCAGTTCATGAAGATGGGGAAGACGCCGAGGATGCGGGCAATGATTCCCGGTTTTTCCTCCACAAAAGTCCCGTCCGGATTCTTCTTTTTTCCTTTGAAGAGGTATGCGGCCATCAACGGGGTCAAGGTGAACGTGATGAGCAGGGAGACGACCGTCGCAAAGACCATCGTCAAGCCGTAGTTGCGGAAGAATGTCCCCGCGATGGACTTCATGAAGGCAATCGGCACGAACACGCACACGTTCGTGAGGGTCGAGGCCATGATGGCGACCATAATTTCCGTTGTTCCCGTGTACGCCGCTTCTTTGGGGTCTAGACCGGAATTCAGCTTGTCTGAAATATTTTCGAGGACGACAATCGAGTTCGTGACGAGAAGGCCGACTGCGCTGGAAAGTGCCATCAGCGTCATGATGTTGATGGAGAATCCCGCAAAGTACATGAAGGTGAATGCGCCGATGACCGAGATAGGCATCGTCAAGGCCGCGATGAACATCGTGCTGAACTTGCCGAGGAAGAGGAGCAGGATGATGGCGGTGAGTACAATGGCGATTTCGATGTTCGAAATCACGTTGTCGAGGGATTCCTGAACCTTTTCCGCTTGGTTGTAGACGAGGTGCAGCTCAAAGCCGCTGGGAAGGGACTGGTTGATTTTTTCGACGCGTTTCAAGACGGCGTTGGAAACTTCGATGATGCTCGCGTCGGAGCGTTTTTTGATGTCGAAGCCGACGGAAGATTCCCCGTTGTAACGCGAATAGGAGGTGATGTCTTCAATCGTGTCCTTGACTGTCGCGATGTCCGAAAGTCGGATGATTCCCTTGCTGGTGGGAATTTCCATTTGGCGGATTTGATCCAGGTTGTCGAACTTGCCGCGCGTGCGGGAACCCGTGTTCTTGCGGATTCCGCGGATGTCGCCTGCGGGGAAGTTCACGTTCGCCGCTTGCAGGAGCCCCATCACGGTCGTCGGATCCGCCCCGCGGGATTGCAAGTCTTCCTTGCGGAGTTCGACGACGATTTGCCGGGTCGTTCCGCCGAACAAATCGACGCTCGCGACGCCCGAAGTCGCCGTCAGCAGCGGCTTGATTTCGTCATCCGCCTTTTGGCGAAGTTCCGTGGAGTTCGTGGGACCCGTGAATGCGAAGCTCATGATGGCGCTGGAATTGATGTCCACTTTTGAAATGATGGGACTTTGGACTGCGTCCGGGAAGTCCGCCGCCGCCTGGGATATCTTGTCGCGGACGTCCGCAGCGGCCACGTCGACGTCTGTCCCCATTTCGAAGACGATGATGAGGATGGCGTAATGCTCCATCCCGTAAGCGGTCGTGTAGTCGATACCGTCGATCAGTTCCACTTGGTCTTCAATCGGCTTGATGACGGTCGTTTCTAGTTCTTCCGGAGTTGCGCCTGTGTATTGGACGACTGCCGTGACGACGGGCACTTCGAAGTCCGGCATCATGTTGACGGGCATCATCGAGTAGGTGTAAAGACCGAAGACGACGACGGTCAACAAGACCATCAACATGGTAATTGGTTTGTAGATACTTGCCTTAATCATGCAAAATTCTCCAGTCCGGAATTATTCCAGGATGAGCACCTTGTCTCCGTCATTCACCTTGGAATTGCCTTCGATGATGACATTGTCGCCGACTTCGATGCCGGAAAGAATTTGAGTCGTTTCGTTCCCCACGATGCCGAGGCTCACGATTTTGCGCTTGGCTTTGCCTTCCGCGTCGACAATCCACACGAAGTTCACGCCGTCCTTGTAGGTGATGGCGTCGTTCGGGACGCTTACGCCGTTGACGTCTCCCGCATGGATTTTTGCGGAAAGGTACATGCCCGGGAGCAGTTTCTTGGCTTTATTCGGGAACGTGATTTCAACGGGGAAGAACCTGGTCGAGGAGTTCGCCGCGAGCGGAATCAGGGAGACTTTTCCCTTGAATGTTTCACCGTTCAGGGTGATTTCCGCCGTCGCGCCTTTTTTGAAAAGGCCGATGTCTTGTGTAATCACGTCGAGCTTGAGAATCACTTGGTCCAGGTTCGCAATGGTGAAGAGCTTTTCGCCCTGGCTCGGCACTTCGCCGACCTTGATGTTCACTTCGGTGACGGTCCCGGATGTCGGGGCGAGCACGAGGGTCGCACGGCGCGCCTGTTCGAGCTGCATCTTGGCGACGTCGAGCTGGGTCTGCGTCTGGTCGATGTCCTGTTGGGAAACGCCCCCCTTCGCCTGGACTTCCTTCATCCGCTCGAGGCTCTTCTCCATCAGCTTGACTTGGGCTTCCGCCTGTTGGTAAGAGGAATTGTCGCCGGTGAAGACGTATTCCGCGAGCACTTGATCCTTGGAGACTTTGGAGCCGACTTGGACGTTGATTTTGGAAATCGGGTCGGACATCTTGGCGACTGCGTAAGTTTGCTGGCTGCCTTCAATCGTCCCGTTGAATTCGCGGTAGTCCGCCTTCTTTTCTTTTTGCGCTGCGAGAATCCGCACGGGCTTGCCTTTCGCCGCCTGGATTTCTTCCATGGTCGGGGCTTTGACCTCTTGCTGCTTTTCGGCTTCGCAAGCCGCAAGGAAGAGGGAAAGAGCTGCAAGGGAAATGAATTGGGTTAAAGTCTTGTTTTTCATAGCTTCCTCTTAGTATTCTCCGGTGGCTTTCAGGAGGGCGTTGTAAGCCTTGTTCCAATCGATGATGGCGGACAGGTAGTTGAGCTTCGCATTTTTGAGGCTCATGTTCGCATCGAGGTAGTTGAGCTGCGTTTCGCGACCCGCTTTGTAGGCCGCTTCCGTCATGTCCAGGTTCTTTTGCGCCAAGTCCACGTGGCGGGATTGGATTTCAATCTGGCGTTCTGCGTCGTCCATGGTGTTTTGCGCCGATTCAATCTCGAGCCGAATGCCGCGCTCCGCGTTTTCCTTTTGGATTTGGTTCTTGCGGAGATCCGTCTTGGCTTGGACGACGGCTTCCTTCGTCTTCATTCCGTTGAAAAGGTTCATCGAAAAGTTCAGATAAATCTGTTTGGAAATATTGTCGTCCCAATCCGGAGCGTCCCATTTGAAGAATCGGTTCTGTCCGTTTTGGTAAGTGATGGAGCCGCCGAGTACGAGGGTCGGCTTGTAGCCGCCTTCTTCGATGTCGATGTTGTCTTGGTACATCTTGGCGCTTTCGTCGAGTTGCGCGAGTTCCTTGCGGCGTTGCCGGACGGCTTCCATGGCGGTGTCCGGTGCGGCGATGTTCCCCTGTTTCGGGTCGCGGAGGTCCCCTTTGAATTCGGCTTCCCCGTCCCAAGGCATTCCCATCGTGTTGAGGAGGGCGTTCCGGGCGACGATGCGGTCCTTTTTCGTCTTTTCCAGGGAGGTCTGGAGTTCATCCATGGAAATCTGCGCGCGGATTTGGTCCAGTTCCGTGGCAAGGCCGCTCTTGACCGCCTGTTCGACGTAATCCAAGTGTTCTTGCAACTGGCTGATGCTTTCTTGGAGAATCACCAGGGCGGAATCCAGGTAAAGCAATTGGTCGAAGGCGTTTTCCACGTCGTAGCGAACTTGTTCCTTGGCGGATTCGAGGGAGATTTCGCTCACGCGTTCGTAGGCCTTGGCGATTTTGATGCCTGTGCCGACTTTTCCTTGTGCATAGAGGACTTGGGTCGCGGAAATGCCGACTTGAGTTCCCCAACGGTAGCCGCTCATCGCGCTTAGACCGTAATTGACGCCGTCGAGGACTCCCGCCAAAAGTTTTTCGTTCTTCGTGGCGGTGTCGTCGAGCATGTTTTGGATGGCGCTGGTCTTTTTGACGTCGGAGACGCCGAAGTTCCGGGCATAGGTCGCGCTCAAATCGACGGTGGGCATGGCGTTGCCGTAACCGGCGGAGACCTGGGATTTTGCCGAGGCTACCGTTTGCTCGGCCGTCTTGATGTCTGCGGAATTTTCAAGGGCGATTCTTACGGCGTCGTCGCGCGTGTAAGATGCCGCCCAGACGGGGAGGGTCGTGAAGATTCCCAGCATGGTGAGTTTGGAAAGGAATGGATTCATTCGTCTGGATTCCTTTTTTGTGGTTTTCTCTAAAAATTTGTCCAAATTTACTAAAAAGGGCAAATTTGAAAAGAGTGGGAACATCACATTGTCCGATAACGTGCATTTTGCACGGACAAACGGAAAGTAAAAAAGCGCAGGCTTCGGAGCTTGCGCTTTTTGCTTCGGATGGCGATGCTCATCCCTTTTGGAATTCGCGCGAGCTGTCCCAATAGTCCGGGTCGAAATCCTTTCCCCGCTTGAGAAGGGAAGTCCCGCGCAGATAGAGGAGGATGGAGAGGATGACGGCGGAGGCCGCCGCAAGGCCTAGCGCCGTGCCGTAGGGAAGTCCGAAGCCCAGCGGCGCGCCTTTTAGGTTCTCCGGGCTGACCCAATAAATATAGGTGCAGACGATGAACGTCATGAACATGCAGGGGAGCATCGTTATCCAGAAGTTCTTCCCCTTGGAACGGAGGTAGACCGTGGAGACGCAAAGGCTGCAAACGGCCATCACCTGGTTTGACCAGCTGAAGTAATTCCACAGGATGTTGAACCCGTCCGCGTTCAAGTTGCTCCAAAGGATGAGCAAGGCGCACACGCCGAAAATGGGAACGGTGAGAATCAGGCGGTTCTTCGCACTTTTTTGATCGAAGTCCAGCAGCTCGGCGATGGTCAGGCGGAGGCTTCGCAAGGAAGTGTCGCCGCTGGTGATGGCCAAGATGATGACCCCCACGACGACCAGGACGGATGCCGGTGCAAACGGCAGCACGGTGGTGACCAGTTTGCTCAAGATTTGCACTCCGGACGCTCCGGACAGAAGCTCCGGCATCTTGTGGTAAATGTACATTCCCCCGGCCGCCCAAATCATGCCGATGAGCCCTTCCACAATCATCATGCCGTAAAAGGTCTGTCTGCCGGAAAATTCCGATTTTTCCGTCCGCGCGACGATGGGGCTTTGGGTGCTGTGGAATCCGCTGATGATGCCGCAGGCGATGGTGACGAACAGCATGGGGATTATCGGTTGACCGGTGGGATGTTTGTGGAAGTTGTCCGCGAAATGGTTGAAGTCGAATTCATCGAGAATGCGGATTTCCGGGAGGATGCCGATAAAAATCGCAATGGATGCCAGGATGAGGAGTGCGCCGAATACCGGGTAGATGCGTCCGATGATTTTGTCTATTGGGAAGAACGTACTGGCGAAGTAGTAGGCGAAAATGGCGATGACGGAAATCCAGAAGAGTGTTTGCGACGTATTGCCTTCGCCGACCATGACGGGGGTGTTGATGAGTCCCGCCGGCGTGTTCGTGAAGACCGCCCCGACGAAAATCAAGGCAACGGAAATCAGGAGCATTACGAGTTTCGACGGCCAACGCCCGAGGAACTTGTGGGCGAGAGCGGGGACGTTCATTCCGTTGTTCCGCATGCTGACCATGCCCGAGAAGTAATCGTGTACGGCTCCGCCGAGTACATTGCCGAGTGGCATCAAAATAAAGACGATTGCGCCGAATTTGATGCCCAATATGACGCCGATGACGGGGCCGATTCCCGCAATGTTCAAAAGTTGCACGAGGACGTTTTTCCAGTGGGGCAGCTCCATGCGGTCGACGCCGTCCGGGTTTGAAAGGGCGGGCGGTTCCCGGTTGTCCGGCTTGAACACGTGCTCCACGAATTTTCCATATGTAAAATAACCGCCGATGAGAATGGCAATTCCGATGAGGAAGGTTATCATTTTTGAGCCTCTGAAGGTTGCTTGGGGGTGATTCCCGAAAAGCGTTTTTTAATTTAGAAAAAGTGCACGGCTTGGTTTTCAAGGCCAAATGAAGTGGGCGTTCAAGTCCTTCTCCCCGTTGTCGATCAAAATGTCTTGTCCGGTGCAACTCCGGTTGACAGCCGTCAAGAAGAAGCTCCATTCGGCGATTTCTTCCGGGGTGGCCCAGCGTTTGAGCGGAGTCAGTTCCATGATGCGATTCCAGAGAACGGGGTCTTCCATGACGGGACGGTTCAGCTCCGTGGTGACGCCGCCGGGGGAAAGGCTGTTGCAGGTCGCTCCGAATTTTGCGAGTCGAATCGCCGCGTTCTTCATGTAGGCGATGACGCCGCCTTTCGATGCTGAATATTCGGGGAATTCCGCCCCGGAATGCGCCGAAGCGGATGCGATGAACAGGACGGATCGGATGGAATCCTGAAAGGCGTATTTTTCGGCAAAGTGGATGGTCCCCTTTAAGTTCACGTCGATATCCTTGCCGGAGTCCTGTACGCCCGCGTTGCTCACCAAAATATTCGCAGGTTCTTCCATTTCGGGAAGGCTTTCCGGGCGGCTGACGTCGGCAATTCGGTGATGATAGTCGGGGTGTTCCACGCCGGGGGGCGACAGGTCGAATCCGAAGACGCGAAACCCTCTTTTCAAAAAGATGCGAGCCGTCGCGAGGCCGATTCCGCGGCTTGAACCGCTGATGAAGACATTCATCCCTTTTCCCCCTGGAACTTCAAGTATGCGTCGCCGACGCCTTCGGATTCCCAACGGAGGCACATCTTGTAGCCGATGGGGCTGAAGACGATTTCGCAGAGAAGCTCGAAAACGGCTCCCGTCAGGGAGCAGAGGAGCACTTGGGTCATATTCCATCCGAAGAAGATGTGGCTCACGACAAGGGCGAAGACTGCATTGTCGACAAATTGGGCGAGCATCGTCGAAGCGTAGGAGCGGAGGGCGAAATTCTTGAATCCCTTGGAGCGGATTCGGGCGGCAATCCAGTGATTGGCCGCCGCGTTGACGATGGAGGAGAGGAACATGGCTAGCGCGGAACCGAAGACGACGTACCATGTGCCGCCGAATGTCGCATTCAACGCGTTGTTGGCTATATTTGCAGACTCCAGGCTCGAATCGGCATAACTGTAAAATTCCCCCCACATCCCTGGCGTTTTCGATAGCAGGTGAAAGAGCAGGAATACGCATAAATTCACGAAAAGGGCCGCTATTGAAACTTTCACCGCCGCCTTGGGCCCGAACCGCTTGCAAATCATGTCCATGCAAAGGAAGGAGAACCAGCTGAGGGTGAATCCGCAATCGAGTGCCAGGTAACGGAATGAAAGCAGTTCCTTGTTGGCGAGCAAGTTCATGCAGACGACGGAAAGGAAGAAGAGGCTCACGACGAGAGAGGGAATGCTCCGAAACAAGAGGACGCTGTCTTTCCATTCATCGGAAAGGAATTTTTTGACTGTGGCAAAAGGGGAAAGTTTGGAATGTGTTGTTCGCATATTGTTTTTTAAGGAAGGTTAGACAAGGACTTCCGGAAAAACTTTGCGGCATTGCAAAGTTCTAACATGGGGAAATATAGTAAATAGGGACTAGGGGCTAGTGGGGAGTGGTTAGTAATTAGGAGTTAGAAATGTGGAATGAGGAATTGACTTTGGAAAGGAGTGATTTGTGGGAAGTGAGGCTTACGCGAGGGGTGTTTTCAATTAGCAATGAGCAATTGGCAATGTGCAATGAGCTATTGGCAATGTGCAATGAGCTATTGTATTTGAAGAAAGGCCCGGCGATACTAAACTCTAAGAACGAATCGCTCGCAACTAACCCTCCCCCTACCTTTCCGCCCGATGTCACTTTGTTCCATTATTCCAGCCCTTCATTCACAACTTCGTTGTTCATAGGGGCTTTCAAATGCGCAAGCGAAGCTGGTAGTGCCAACGACAAAGCAGTCCGCTTGACGGACAAGAGTCTCCGTTCAACGGCATCAACGGTTAAAATCGAATTTCGCTTAATGATAGTTCCGGAACATTTCCTTCGCCACCGGGGAATCCGACTGAATCCAATCGTTGAATTTTTGCCGCTTCGTCAACTTTTTGTTTTCCAAAAAGCATAGGTCTGCGGAAAGTTCCTTGGCGATTTTCAAATCGTGAGTCACCAAGATCATCGACGTCTTGAACATCGCTTGCATATTGTCGATGAGCGGGATGAGCGTGTTGCGGTTGTAATTGTCCAGGCCGGCCGTCGGTTCGTCCATCAGGAGGAGGCGTGGGTCCATCGCCCAAGCGCGCGCGATGGCGATGCGCTTCGCCATTCCGGAACTCAGCATGTGCGGAAACTTTTCCTGTTCTTCGCGGACGCGCATCAAATCCATGGCCATGTTGACCCTCTTTTCGATTTCTTCGTCCGATCCGCGATGGTGGTAGTGCAACGGCATGGAAATGTTTTCTCGGACGTTCAGATTCGAAATCAACGCTCCGCTTTGAAAAATCAATTCCACGCCGCGTTTCGCGACTTCCAACGGTGTGTGCATGGAATTCGGCAGGTGCTCCCCGAAGTAGTATAAGTTTCCCGAATTGGGGACTTCTAGACCGGCAATCAAGCGGAGAAGCAAACTCTTCCCTTGGCCGGAAGCTCCGGCGATGCAAAGGATTTCCCCCCGTTTCAAAATGAGGTTCAGACCGTTCAAAATGTCGACGTTGTCGCCATCGTAACGAAAGTTCAGATTTTCCACTCGGAGCGCTTCGTCGAAATTCGTTCCCATCAGATAATCCTCGACATTTGATTGATGTAGTCGAATATATAGAATAGCGAGAAGAGCACGTCGACGATGATGATGGCCAGGAATGAGTAGATGACGGATCTGGAAGCGGCTTTGGGGACTTGCCGGATGTCCCTGTGGATGTTCAGACCTCTGTAGCAGGCGTTGATGAAAATGATGAAGCCGAACGCCAAGGGCTTTGCGATGACCATGACAAAGTCCGTCGCCGTGAGGGAGTTCAGAATGGCCATTGAAAAATAGTGCCACGTGATGTGCAAATTCAAGGCGTCGCCGGAAACGGCCATGATGATTTTGGTGACGGCGAAGCCCGCGCAGATGCTCGAAACGGAAAACAGGATGCTCGAAATCACCAAGGCGATTGTCCCCCCAAAAAGGGCTGGCATGACCAGGTAGCGGATGGGGTTGACCCCTAATGTTGCGAGGGCGTCCACTTCGGAATTGATGGACATCGTGCCGATCATCGTCGTCAGGGCGGAACCGCTGCGCCCGGAAATCAGGAACGCCGTGAGAATGGGGCCGATTTCCCGGATGAGGACGACGACCATCAGCCCGCCGAACGAATCTTGAAACCCCACGCGGGGCATCACCGTGAGGGCTTCGACGATGGTGACCGTCCCCGTCAGCGTGGCGATGACGAACAGCACCGGAAAAATTTCGACAGCCGTAAAATAAATCTGGTTGATGATGCTTCGGATGTCGGACCGCAAATCCCTCTCTTCGGAAAACAAGGAGTGGATGGTTCGGAAGAACAGCAGCAGCTGTTGCCCGAAAACGGTGGAAAGGAATGCCTTGCCGAGTTTGTTGAATGCCGCTCCGGGCAAAGTCCAATCGTCAAGGGAGTGACTTTTCATGATTCCCCGTTTGCGACGGCGGAGAGGATTTCCGCCCAG
Source organism: uncultured Fibrobacter sp. (assembly GCA_964501065.1). Taxonomy (GTDB): domain Bacteria; phylum Fibrobacterota; class Fibrobacteria; order Fibrobacterales; family Fibrobacteraceae; genus Hallerella. Next base: position 12,848 of record CAZCRF010000029.1, read on the forward strand.
AGTTCCGAAAGCCCTGTTTTGCGGAGGGTGCTCAGGCGGAGAGGCTTTGCGGAAGTTCCCAGGAGTTTCGCCACGGCGCTTTGCGTCTTGGCAGTTTCCGATTGGTTCGCCTTGTCGCACTTGCTCATTACCGGCAAGACGGGGCAGTCCAAGGCGCGGATGCCTTCGATGGTTTCGATATCGACCGGGCGCGGACCGAGTTTGGTGTCGATGAGGTAGATGATTCCGCGGAGAGACTTGGCGCTTTTGACGTAATCGCGGATGCCGTCCGACATTTCCTTCACTTTGGCGAAATTCCCGCCGGCAAAGCCCACTCCCGGGAGATCCACCAAATAAAAGGCCCCGTTGATTTTGAAAAAGTTTATTTCCCGCGTCTTTCCGGGTTTGGAGCTGATTCGCGCAAGCTGCTTCTTTCCCGTCAGGGCGTTCAGCAGGGAGGACTTCCCCGCGTTGGACCTGCCGAGGAATGCAATCTGCGGAAGGGAGTCTTGGGGAATTTGCGAGGGCTTCGTCGCTGCCGTGGTGAATTCCGCTTCGGTCGGCGGAGTGAATTCCTTTCTGGGCGTTTTCATAAACCTGTCCTCGATTCGAACGCGCGGAGTACGGTCAATTCGTCGATGTATTCGAGTTCGCTCCCCATGGGGATGCCTCTGGCGAGGCTCGAACGCTTGACGGGAACTCCCGCGAGGAGCTTGTCGATGAGAAGAATCGTCGAATCCGCTTCGGGGCTAGAACCCAAAGCGAAGATGATTTCTTCGATTTTTTCAGTCCGGATTCTTTCCACCAGCTGCGGAATGTGCAAGTCCTCCGGCCCGACGCCGTCCAAGGGCGAAATGACGCCGCCTAGTACAAAATACTTTCCGCGGAAGACTCCCGCGTTTTCAAAGGGGAGGATGTCCGAAAATTTTTCGACGACGCAGATGGACTTGGACGCTTCCCTCTCCCGGCAAATGGGGCAAGGGTCCTCTTCGGCAAAGGAATGGCATTTGGAACAGCGTTTCACTTTCTCGCAGGCGTCGAGAATCGCTTGCGAAAGGGACTTCGCGTTTTCCTGTGGCCGGGAAAGCACAAAGTAGGCGAGTCTCCGCGCGGTCTTTTTCCCGATTCCCGGAAGTCCGGCGAACTCTTGGATTAACTTGTCCAGGCTTGGCGGTTCAATCATTTTCCGCACTCCGGTCGGCGGCTTTGCGTAAGCAGGCGTTCAAATTTTCGCTTGAAAGGGAAAGCCGATTTTTCAAAGCCTCCGCGCGATCCGTGCGTCCGTTTTCGACGGCTTCCGCCAAGGCGAGGAGCGTCCCGAGTTTTCCCGTTCCGCGGAGCAGGGCGTTTTCGATTTCTTTGTCGACGGCCAAATCCTTGATGATGGATTCGAGCGGGGCCTTCGTTAAAGAGTCCATGCGGCTGATGATGCCCGTGACGAAGGCTTGGGCGGGGAGCGGCCCTGTGGGATCCAAAATCTCCGCCAGGGATTCGAGGAAGCGCGCCCGTTGGGAAACGTTCTGGAACAGTCTGGAGCCTTGCGGATACATTCCCATTTCGGGCTGTGCATAGAGGAGGAGCATGAGCCAGTCTTGCAGATGGGGGAGGCCTAGCCAGGCGATTGCATCGGGGACGGTTTCGACGGGCTTTCGGCGGAAAGTCTTTTGCGAGTTGGCGTATTGGATGAGCGCCTTTGAAAGGGCTGGATTCTCGGAAAAGACGGCTTCGATTTCTGACAAGGGAGGTTCTCCCCGGAGAAATTGAATCAGGTGCAGAATCATGGCGAGCGAACCGTCCATCCGCTGTCCGCGGACGATTTCCGGCCTTGCGAAGAAAAATCCCTGGAAGAGGTCGTAACCGTTTCTTTTGCAGGCGTCGAACTGCTCGGCGGTTTCCACTTTTTCCGCAAGCAATGTCATGCCGCGGGCCTTGAAGTAATCGGCGGCGTCTTTCAAGGCCTGTGGGGAATTCTCGAGAAGGTCCATCTTGACGTACTTGGCGTAGGGGAAGAACGGGGCGAGCCTCTTCAAGTTCTCCTCTTCGAAGACGACGTCGTCGAGGGCGAATTCGAACCCCTTGTCGCGGTAACTTTTGATGGCTGCGAGAACGGACTTTTCCGCCGGGACGGTCTCAAGAATTTCCAAAACGAACCGGTCGGAGTCGAGCGGCCCGAAGATGTTGTCGAGCAACATTTCCCGGCTGCAGTTGATGAACGCCTTGTGGTTTCCGACGAGGCGGGACAGGCCGATGTTGTTCAGCACGTTTTCCAGGACTTGCGCCGTTTCCCGGACGCCGTTCTCGATGACGGCCATTTTATTCTCCGGGGAATTGCGGAACAGGAGTTCGTAGGCGAAAACTCCCTGATGCGCGTCTAGAATCGGCTGGCGTGCCAAATAGGCCGGAGATGCGACAAGTCCCACGGAAGACCTCGGCTAGATTCGGGCGGACTTGATGCTGAAGAGCAGGATGCTGCGACATCCCACGTCCCACAGTTTGTCCATGATGGCGTTCGCGTCTTCTTCGGGGACCATCGCCTTGACCGCATACCAGTTCCTGCCGTGAAGCTCCGAAATGGTGGGAGCGTCTAGACCCGGAGTCAGGCTGCAAGCCTTGTCGAGGAGTTCCGCCGGGCAGTCGTATTCGATCATCATGTAGGTCTTGGCGACGAGTTTCCCTTCAATCCGGCGGATGAGGGTGTGCACTTCTTCCGAATCCTGCTTCTGCGGGTGGCAGAAGAGCGCGGCGTTGCTTTTGAACAGCGGTTCACCCACGATGCGCAGCCCGGCTTGCTTCAGGGTCGTCCCCGTTTCGACGACATCGACAATCGCGTCCGCGACGCCTAGGCTCACGGAAATTTCGACGGCGCCTTCCAATACGACAAAGCTCATGTCCTTTTTGTAGTAGTTCCGGACGATGTTCGGGAAGCTTGTCGCAATTGTCGAATCCTTCAAGTCGTCGAGGGTCTTGACCGGGCTTTCGTTCGGGACGGCGGCGCACATCTTGCTTGCGCCGTAGGGCAAATCCAAAACTTTGACCGCGGGGCTTTTCGCTTCGGCGTTGAAGTCTATTCCGGTGATTCCCGCATCGATGATGCCTCGCCCGACATACATCGGGATGTCGCTCGGGCGGAGAAAGAAGAATTCAATCCCGTTTTTTGCGTCGACCTGGGTGAGAGTCTTGTAGGGCTTTGACGCCTTGTAACCGCATTCCTTTAAAAGTTCTTGCGTCGGTTCAAAGAGCATGCCCTTGTTGGGAAGCGCGACTTTAATCATAGCTTTGCGTAAACCTCTTCGAGTTGGATGCCCTTTTCCGCCATCATCACGGCGACGTAGTAGAGGACTTGGGAAAGTTCGAGGCATTGGGCGTCGTGGGATTCGAATCTGGCGGCCATCCAGGATTCGGCGGCCTCTTCGACAAGCTTCTTGCCGATGCCGTGGGGACCTTTCTTGAACAGCTCGGTCGTTCCCTTGCCTTCCGGCATTTCTTTCTTTCGCTTGCAGGCGAGTGCGTACATTTCTTCAAAAGTCATAAGAGCCTCGAATTGAATTTTTCAGAAATTTAGAAAATTATTGCAAGAGTCTAAGCACTTTCGCCGTTCACGATTCCCCAATGTCTAAAAAGAGCCTGATTATCCGATTGTCTGGGCGTTCTTTCGCCATCGGAAAATCGTGCGATTCGTGTGCAGGCGAAATGTTCTGCATTTCCAAGACGTCCCCGAACCGTTTTTCCGTCGATGGATTGAGTCGGGGAACCCCTTACCGGATTTTCGACCTGAACGGGAACTTGCTGCGGATGGAAACGTGGAACGGCGAGACGATAACCGTGAAGCGTATCCCGGCGGTCTTGCAAGTCCAAGGGAAGGCGTATCTTTTGAAGTGGCGGCGCTTTTCGGCAATCGGGCGGTGGGTAGTTCTTTCGAAAAGCATGTCGAAGTCTGTTCTCTGCGTATCTGTGCCGTAGTGAGTCTCTGTTTGGGAAATCCAGATAGAATGGAGAGTTCTAGAGATGTACCTTCTTTTGAATGCGACAAGCGCAACCTCCCTCTTGTTGTCTGTTTTACAACGGGAAAGTGTAGAAATTTGTACCAGAGAAAGACGTTCGAAGTTATATTTTAGCCCGAATCACAATGCTCAAAGAGGTTTGGTGATGATGAAACGCTTTTGTCTTTTCCTTTTTGCCCTGTCGAGTCTTTTGCTTGCTCAAAATCCCGTCCGGGTGGAGGCGTTCGACGAGCAGGGGAACAATCCGGGACGGTTGACTCTCCGATTGAGGGTGACGAACAGCTTGCCGGATACCTTGCAAAATGTCCGGCTGCGATATTTTTTGCCATGGGAGACGGATCGTTCCCTGCAACTTTCCCCTTATTATTTGGCAGGTTCGTCCCTTTCGACGGACACGGTCGGCGGCTTCTTGGCGGTGAACGTAGACATCCCGAAGCTCGCTCCCGGCGTATTCCCGAATGAAAGCGGCATCAGCTTTGGGATGCACTATGCGGATTACGGGGACTTTGAAAAAGGGGAGAACTTCAGCTATCCGGGGACGGATTCGCTTGCGGAGACTAACAGGATTCCCGTCTATTTGGATGGAGTCCTCTTCGCCGGCGAAGCCCCTCTCGACGGGGACAAACCGGAAATTCGCATTTCCGGTTTCCAGCCCGAGAAATCCAGAAGCGGGCAGTGGGTGAAGCTGGAAAATGCGGGTGAGGGGGCTGTGGATTTGCGCTTCCTTTCGCTTGCGGACTCTTCCGGGATGTTTTTCCCGTTGGCGGATTCCAGAACGGTGCTTTCTCCGGGGGACTCCTTGCTCGTTTGCGTCTCTTCGCCTTGCGGCGGAAACTGGGACTTGCAAACCCTTTCTTTGGGGAGCGTCGGCGAATTGACTTTGAAATACGGTTCCCGGTTGGTGGATTACGTTGCGTGGGGTGGGTTTGGTTCGCATGCGTCACGGGCAGTTTCGGAAAACCTGTGGTCTGATGCTGGCGACTTCTTGCAGACCGGGAAGGCTTGGGGTCCCGCGTTGCCGTATGAAGTGGGGAGCTTTTTCCGTCGGATGGACGGGAGCGCATTCGCACCGTCTGCGTGGCTGCCCTGTTCCCAAGGTGAGGCTGGGAATGGCGGACTTCCTAACTCGGCGCCGTTCTCCTGGGACGATGGGGCGCAAGTCGTCCTTCGGGCGGACGAGCCGATGCGCTTCGCCTGGATGCCTGTCCCCGGGGCGGCTTCGTATCGGCTGAGCGTCTATGCGGAGGACTCCTCCTTGGTCTATCGGGAAGTGACTTCAAATGTGTCCGCGGAAGTCTCCCTCCCGGACGGCAAATATTTGTGGGGCGTGGAAAGCTCTGCGGACGGGTCGGGCTGGGGTGCGTCGGGGTCTGCCGTTTCGCGTCTCTTCTCCGTGGAGAGGCTTTCGGCGGCGACGTATTTGGGAGGGAAATCCTTGGACGTGGAGCCGTTCGCCGCCCGCAAGGACACCCGGCTGCTTGTTCCCAACTGGGGGATGTATGCGGACTTGCGCGGCTGGGATTCTAGCCATGTCGGGCGGAGTCACTGGGACGAGGAGGAAAGCTGGCGTTGCTGGGCCGTGGCCGTCCAGGAGTTGAACCGCTACTTCGGTGGGAGCTTGACGCAGGACGAAATCAAGATTTACGGGATGCGCCTTGCGAAAAGCAAGGATTGGATCTTGGGCGTTTTCCCTTTTGAGAGAGCTGGCGGAGCTAGCAGGGAAAGCGTCACAGATATTTTGAGTTGGGCTTTTGGGGGAGTGTCTGCGGAATTGCATGAAGAGAGTCCTTCCGCATTGATGATTCGGGAATCAATTGACGACGATGTTCCCGTGCTCGCGGGGACAAAAACGCATCTCATGGTCATCGACGCTTACCGAGTTCGGAGCGACGGGCGGATGGAGGCGCGTTTCTTGAATCCGCACAATGACGGGGGGAGCGAATGGCGGATTTTCTCTTCCTCCGGAATCGCGGCTTATTATACTTACGCTGTGCCTTTTCGGGTGTTGGACACGGATTCGCTCGTCCACCGCGATTCGGACGGGGACGGCCTCGTCGATTTCGACGAGATTTATCGGTTCAAGACGGATCCGGAAAGGGCCGATTCGGACGGCGACGGTATTCCGGACAAGACGGAAATCTGGTCGTACACAGTCCGCGAGGTAGTCACTTGGATGGTGGCTTTTGAAGACTCTTCGCAAAATCCGTTGAATATGCAAGGCAACTGGATTCTCGGAGTTGAAAAGGAGTGGTTCGCCGATGTGGATGGTGACGGTCTCCGGGCGGAGCTGGATGCGGATTCCGACGGTGACGGGCTGCTCGACGGGGAGGAGGACTTGAATGCGAACGGCGTTGTGGACGAAGGCGAAACTGATCCCTATGTGGCGGATGCCGCAAAACTCCCCGTCCATGCGGAGGACGACGTGCCCGGCGACTTCGCCCTGTATGCGCTGGGGAGGCTTTCGCTGAACGATGGCAGTGTTTGTAGCTATAAAAAAGATTCTTATTCGTCAAGCGAATGCTCTTTGGCTTCGGAAAGTGATGTCGACTATTACGCCGTCTCGTTGGCAGGAGGTTCTCAACATATCTTGCATTCCAAGGGTGGGGTCTTGCTGCGGAATCGGGACACGGTGAATTTTGTTTATCTTTATTCGAACGGAGGGAAAAAGCCCACGTTGAATGTGCAGAAAAATGCTTCAGTAATGGGTCGTGCTTATGTTTCTGTGCAAAACTGGCTGTGGTCTGTCAATACGGAATTGGATTCCGTCGATGTCGGGAATCGACAAAAAACAGTCCAAGCCGGGGAGACTTTTTCTCTGCTTGACGGCGCAAAATACCAGACTCTGAAAGTAGAGTCTGGGGGGACGCTGCTGATCGGGACAGGCGAGATGTTTGTCGGGAATTTGCAATTGGAAGCGGGGTGTAAAATTGATTTTGTACAAAAAGGCTATAAAACCGTTTTGCATACAAACGGATCGGTTATTTGGAGGGGAAGTATAGATATTGAAGGGTTGCGGTCGACAGGAGTCACTTATCGAATGTGGACGATTGCGCAAGGTTTCAAACTCATCCATCACGGGAACGAACCTTTGTTCATCGAGGGTGACTGGGCCGGGACGATTTTCGCCCCCAAGGCGAGGCTCGTCCTCGGCCAGGCGAAGAAAGAGATTTACGGGCGTTTTGTCGGGAACGGCATCACGGTCCACCAATACGCGACCCTTCGTGCAGTTCCCTTCGCCCCGGTGGTGGGAACTGCCGTCGCTTACTTCAACACGGAGGAAAAATGAAAAGAATGATGGCAATCTTCGCTTTTGGAATTTTCGCAATGGTTTTTGCGGACGATGATAGCGTTTTTACACTCAACGCAATCACCTTTTCGGAGCATTATCCTTATCCGGATGGCACGCCCATTGATTCTTTGCCCGAATGGTCCATTAAGGAGTGCTCTTTGGCAGAGGATTCTAATTGGAGCGAAATTTGCGAAGCGCGTTTTGTGGATTGTTGTAGCGGGAGGGCTTATTTTTCCCGGATAGACTCTTCGGTCGGAATCACCCACTCCTGTGCCGAAGGGATTGGAAACGATTCGCTTTATCATAGTTGGCAGTTTTGGCGTGTTGGAAACAATGAAAAATTTCCAATGACGAGAGTCATCATCGATGAATTCAAGATGTACCATGAATGTGGATTCTTGAACATGCCTTGGGCGGATGCGGACTCGATTATCCGACACATCGTGTTTGAATTCATGCTTTCCGGCGACACCACGGTGGATTGGGGGAACGGGGACTGTTTCAACGCATCCGGTTTAGAGACTTTGGATACCCGATGTGCAGTTTGGAGCAAAGTGACTCCGGGAGAGGAAAAGAAAAGCAGTGTCTGGATGTGGGGAACTTTATCCTTGCCTAGTTCCGTTTCAAGCCTGATGCAGACGACTGCGTTCTTCTCGACCAAGTTGTCGTCTTCGTTCCGAATTTCCAAGACGTCCCCGAACCGTTTTTCCATCGATGGATTGAGCCGGGGAACTCCTTATCGGATTTTTGACTTGAACGGGAACTTGCTCCAGAGGGAAACGTGGAATGGCGAGGTGATAACCGTGAATCGCGTCCCGGCGGTCTTGCAAGTCCAAGGGAAGGCGTTCCTGCTGAAGTAGCGGGATGTTTTGCCGATAGACGCTGCTTCTGCCAAATTTTGGGGTACAAAAAATCCGCAGGCACGCCTGCGGATTTGTTTGGGTATGGAGGTTTAAAGTTCCGGCTGTTTCCCGGTGAGGCGGACGAAGATTTCTTCGTATTTCGCCAGGGTGTTCTTCACGACGTCTGCGGGGATTTCCGGCCCCGGGTAAGTCTTTCCCCAGTCCAGGGTTTCGAGCCAGTCGCGGACGTATTGCTTGTCGAAGCTTTCCTGGTTCTTTCCGACTTCGTATTTGTCTTTTGGCCAATAGCGGCTCGAATCCGGCGTCAGCACTTCGTCGATGAGGACTGTCTTGCCGTCGATTTCTCCGAATTCGAATTTCGTGTCGGCGAGGATGATGCCCTTTGTCGCCGCGTAGTCGCGGGCCTTGGTGTAAATGTCGAGGGAAAGGTCGCGGAGTTCCGTTGCCACCTTTTCGCCGACGATGTCGAAGGTCTGTTCGAAGGAGATGTTCTCGTCATGGCCGACGTCCGGTTTGGTGCTCGGCGTGTAGAGCGGCCTTTCGAGCTTTTGGCAGAGCTTGAGCCCTTCGGGGAGTGCATGCCCGCAAATTTTTCCCGTCCGCTGGTAGTCCTTCCAGCCCGAACCGACGATGTAACCGCGCACGATGCATTCGACGCTGTGGCGTTTGGCTTTTTTCACAATCATCGAGCGGCCGCGGAGATAATCCTTGTATTTTTGCAGCACGGACGGATATTCATCGACGTCTGCCGTAATCAGATGATTCGGCATGCCGAGGTGTTCGAACCAGAACAGCGAAAGTTGGTTTAGAATCTTCCCTTTGCCGGGAATCGGGGTGGGCAGCACCACGTCGAAGGCGGAAAGGCGGTCGCTTGCGACCATCAGGAAGCTGTCGCCGAGGTCGTACATGTCGCGGACCTTGCCTTGGTGGAACAGCGGGACGTCTTGAATCGGAGTATCGAATTTCAAACTCATGGTGGATTAAATTTAGTTAAATTCTTCCCGTGAAAACGATTGGAATTTGCGGAAAGATTGGCTGCGGCAAGAGCGCGGTCGGCGTGTTTCTCGAGGAACTCGGCGCATTCGTGCTGGATTTGGACCGGGAAATGCACTCGCTGTATGAAACTTCCGGGACTCTCCGGGAGAAAATCGCGGACAGGTTCGGCGCGGAGTGCCTTTTGAACGGGGTTGTCGACCGAGCCGCTCTCGCATCCCGCGTCTTTCGGGATCCGTCCTCCCTATCGGATTTGGAACGGATGGTCTATCCGCTGCTCCGGGAACGCGTCGAAGGGAAGCTGACTCGGATGGAAAATTCCGAAAATCCGCCGACTCTCGCCGCCGTGGAAGGCGCTCTCCTCTTCAAATGGCCCGAATTTTCGAAAGGGCTTTCGGAAATCTGGGTGGTGGAAGCTCCGGAATCCGTCAGGCTCAAGCGGTTGCTCTCCCGGGGGCTTTCGAAGGAGGACGCCCTGCGCCGCATAAAAGTACAAGAGTCCATTCCGCTGCCGCCGAACGGGCATTACGAGTTCATCGACAATTCGGGGACGATGACCGCGTTGAAAAGCCGTGTCGAGGAACTTTCCAAAATTTGAAACGAAGTTTCCCACGGATTCGCCATTTTTTTTTCACAAAACGCTTTTCTTTCGGAAAATCCGGAATTTCCTCTCGGACGTGCGGCTTCTAAATTCTAAATTTGGAATAGCTGGATTAAAAAATGAGAAAAAACGGATGTATTCGACATCTCTTATAAGGAAGAACTAAGATGCTATTCTCGCAAATTGCCCAATGCGTCATTTTCCTCATCGGCGGCGTAGGCATATTCCTCCTCGGTTTGCGATTCCTCTCCATGGGCCTCCAGACGATAGCCGGCCCGACTCTCCAAAAGCTGATAGGCAAGGTGACGAATCACCGCGTTCTAGGCGTCTTGGTCGGGATGGGGGTGACTTGCCTTGTGCAATCGAGCGCCGTGACGATGGCGATGGTGATAGGCTTTGTCAATGCGGGAATCATGCAGCTTTCGCAGACTCTCGGCGTCATCATGGGGGCGAACATCGGGACGACCATCACGGGGTGGGTCCTTGTCCTCAACATGGATCAATACGGGATGCCGCTTGCGGGGGCCTGCGCCCTTGTTTATTGTTTCGCCAAGAAAGAACGCGTCAAATATTCGGCCCTCGCCCTCCTCGGCGTGGGTCTTGTTTTTGTGGGGCTTGCCGCGATGAAGGTCTCGCTCGCCCCGGTGTCTAGCAACCAGGACTTTTTGAATGCGCTGGCGGTTTTCAATGCGGACAGTTTCTTGAGCATCTGCGCGTGCATTGTCGTCGGATTCTTGCTTGCGACCGTCATGCAGTCGAGTTCCGCGTCCTTGGGCGTGACGATTGTCCTTGCGTCGCAGGGGCTTATCGGGTTCGGAACGGCGGCGGCCCTTGTCTTGGGGCAGAATATCGGTTGCACGATTTCCGCCCTGATGATTGCGGCGAACACTTCCCGGCATGCGCGGCGTGCGGCGTTCTTCCATCTGTTCTTCAACGTGGTCGGCGTCATCTGGGTGACGATTCTTTTCCACCCGACCCTTGCCGCCATGGAGTGGCTGCTGAAAGTCCTGTTCAACATTTCCAACGTGGAAGACCCCAAGAACGTCACGTTGGCGATAGCCCTTTACCACACGGCATTCAACGTGGTGAACACTCTCGTCTTCTTGCCGTTCACGGGCAAAATCCCCACCCTTCTCGACAAGCTTTTCCCGAACAAGGTCGTTCCGAAGCACGCCGTGGTGACGAAGCTCGAACCGGCGCTCATCAAGTCCCCGTTCGCCGCCATCACGCAGTCCGCGCGTGAAATGGGGATGATGAACCAGACTGTCCGCGATATGCTCGGCGATTTGCGGCTTGTCATCGACGGCAAGGCGGACAAGGTCGTCGTGGAACGCATTTTCGATGCGGAGGCGAAGCTCGACACGGCCCAGGCGGAAGTAATCGGGTTCCTGACCGCCCTTCTCTCGACGAGCGTTTCCAAGAGCATCGCAAACGATGCGGAACGCCAATTGCGGATGAGCGACGATTTGGAGACGGCGTCCGATTACGTGACGCAGATATTGAAGTTGCTGCTCCGGATGCGGGACCACAACGTGAAATTCGACAAGGTGCACCATGAAGAACTTGTCGCGCTCCACGAATGCGTCTCGAAATTGGCGGACGATGTCGGCTTCGTTTTGGAGAACCAGCACGACGCCCGGAAGCTTTCCGAAGTCCGTCGGGAAGGGCACGAAGTCACGGAACAGGTGCGCGAATACCGCGCCAAGCACTGGAGCCATGTCGCGGAAATCAATGAAGACCCCTTGCTCACGACGACTTTCACCGATTTGCTTGGGGCGTATCGGAAGGTCAAGGAGCATCTGGTGACGGCGACGCAGGCTCTCGGGGCGGAAATCGTCCACGAAGAAGCTTCCGAGTCGTAAGGCCGAATCCTCGGCAATGCTCGCGTTTCAAGAGTTCCCGCAGCTGTCCGCATCGGCGAGAATTGTATATTTTACCGCATGAGTATCACCCGTTATATCTTGCAGATTCACTGCCCCGATCAAAAGGGCCTCATCGCCGGGACGACGCAGGTCTTGGCGAAGGCCGGGGCGAACATCGTCGATTTGACGCAGCACACGGCAAAGGACATCGAAACCTTTTTCCTCCGCGCCGTGTTCGATTGCGAACCGGAAGCCGCCGAAGAAATTTCCAAGCACTTTGAATCCATCGGCCCGCACCTCTCCCTTTCTTGGCAGCTCCACGACACGTCCAAGGTCAAACGCCTCGCCCTGTTCGTCTCCAAGACGGATCACTGCCTCTACGATTTGCTGTTGAAACGCCGCGACGGCGATTTGCCCTGCGAATTCAGCTGCATCGTGAGCAACCACACGGAGCTGGGCCCTGTCGGGGGGACTTTCGGCGTGCCTTTCTACTACGTGCCGAGCAATCAGGACAAGACCGTTTCCGAAAACCGTTTCCGCGAAATCATCCAGGAGACGAAAACGGACGGGATTGTCCTCGCGCGTTACATGCAGATTCTCTCGGCGAAGTTCACCGAGGAGTTCGAATACAAGATTGTGAACATCCACCACGGATTCTTGCCCGCGTTCAAGGGGGCGAAGCCTTATCACCAGGCTTGGCACAAGGGAGTGAAGATCATCGGCGCGACGGCGCATTTCGCGACCCAGGACTTGGATCAGGGCCCGATTATTTGCCAGGATGTCCAGCGCGTGCCCGAAACGGCTTCCATCGACGATTTGGTCGAAATCGGCAAGGACATTGAAAAGCGCACCCTTTCCACAGCCGTGAAGCTTTGGCTGGAGCATCGGGTTTTCGTCCTGGACGGCCGCACGTTTATTTTATAAGGAATTCCCATGGAAGAAGACAAAATTCAAGATGCCGAAATCATTTCGGAGTCCGCCGATGCGAAGCCGGAGGCCGTTTCCCCATCCGCTGCGCCGGAAGTCCCCGAAGTCATCATCCGGAAGGAACGCGGTTTCACTTATTATGTGGGCTTCGCCTTGTTGACAGTCCTGTCCGTGGTCTTTTTCTTCATCCCGGGGATTTCGCTAGTCTACCTGGTGAGCGTCGTCGCGGCCATTTCCGCGCCCGTCGCATGGATTTTCGCCGCACTCCTTTCCGTCATCATCTGGTTCATCTTCAAGCTCAAAATCAAGGGATTCAAAAAATCCTTCCTGTGGTATATCGGGCTTTGCGTGCTCCTTTCCGTCGTCTTGGTTTCGATTGCCGCACTGACGGAATATAAGGTCCTGTCGGGAATATTCAATCTTCTTGTCGGAGGTGCAGCATGATTCAGAAAAGTGAATTTGTTCGTTTCTTGGTCGATACCGGAGCGTTGAAGTTCGGCGAATTCGTGACGAAGAGCGGTCGGCATACACCTTATTTCATCAATACGGGGGAGTTCCGCACGGGGAAGGCTTTGGCGAAGCTTTCCGAATTTTACGCCCAGGCCTTCGTCGAACATTTCCTGGGCAAGGCTTCGAACCTTTTCGGCCCGGCGTACAAGGGCATTCCCCTTTGCGCGGCGACGGCGATTGCACTCTTTGAACGGCACGGCATCGATTTGAGCTTCACCTACAACCGCAAGGAAGCGAAGGATCACGGGGAAGGCGGAAGTTTGGTCGGCGACGTTTACCGCGAAAGGAAGGACGTCGTCATCATCGAGGACGTCATCACCGCCGGGACATCCGTGAACGAGACGATGCAGACGATGAAGAATTTCCCGAACGCCTGCATCAAGGGACTCCTGATTTCCGTCGACCGCCGCGAACGCCTGGAAAACGGGATGTCCGCCCTTGAATCCGTGAAGGAGAATTACGGAATAGAGGCGCATTCCATCATCGACATCGACGACATCATTTCGTTCCTCGAATCTGCGGACAATCGAAAGGCCATCGGTGCGCCGGATGGTATCTTGGAACGCGTCCGCGCTTATCGAAAGGAGTGGGGTGTGTGATGAAGCCGCTGCTCTTCCTGTTTGCGCTTGTCCTTGCGTCATGCTCCGGCAAGCAGTGGAGCGCGCGGCATCCTTATTATCGGAATTCCCCTTCCGCAGAAGAGGAAATCGCACTGGTGGGGCTTCATCGGAACGTCGTCGTTTCCAGGGACAAGTGGTTTTCCAAGAATTTGGGGATTCCCCGCGATTCCGTTTACTTTGTCTTGGGGCGGCAAATCGAAGAATCCTTTGTCCGGGAGCTTCGGGACTCCCGGTATCCGCGCCTTTCCGTTTGGCCGGATTCCTTTTATGAAAAGTTTCCCGAGGACACGCAAAAGCTCGACGAGCGCATCTACGTCAAGGGACGCTTTCCCGAACAAGGCGTCGTTCTCCGCGGACCGGACGGGAAGTCTCCTCGGCACTTGATTCTGATTCACGAATGTACGCTTGGGCTCGACCTTTCGAAGGACGATTTTTACGATTATGCGTTAGTCAACCGGGAAGAACCGGGAAAACGTACGTCGAAAGCCCTCACGATTATCCTTTCCTATTCGCTTTGGGACAATGAAAGACAGCGCGCGCTCTATTCCGCCGTGGCCGAAGTCCCTTATGAAATTCCACGGGGAATCGTATCGGGTGACGTGGAGAAAGTTTCCGTGGCTGCGGCGGACAGCCTTGTCCGGGGAATCGATTCGGGGGCAAGATGAAATCCATCGCCTTGCTTTCTCTTTTTTTCTGTTCCGCCCTTTTTGCCGGGGAGGTCTTTTTCCGCAGCCCGTATGTCCTTTGGCAGGATCCGGAAGTGCTCCTGTGGACTCCGGACTCCGCCGTCCCTGTCGAATCGAAGGAGTTCGCCCTGTCGTTGAAGCGCAACAACGGCGGCATCGGGAATCCGTCCGTCCGCGTCGCCGGGGAATGGTCGCGCGACACGAATGCGGCCCGTTACGCGGAATGGCTTCGGAACAATTTGGAATCGGGAATTCCCGCGGAAGAGTTCAAGGCGCGGAACCCGGAGGTCCAGCGGAAAATTGCCGCCGTCGAGGACAGGTATCTGCTATACGTCGCCCGTCGCGGAGACAAATTGCTCCTCGCGCTCTTTGACGAGAACGGCTACTATCCGAAGGCCGCGGGGACGCTCCCCTTCAAGTCGGACAAAATCCAGCTCGGGGACGACATCGCGGAGATGTTCTTCAAGGGCGGCACGGAACGCAGGTTGTCCAAACAGGAACGCGAAAAGAAGGCCGTGGAGCCGAACGAGTTCTATTCGGAAATTCCCAAGTTCAGATGGTGGGTGGGGGTCGCCGGCGGGTACACCCGGGCGAAGGTTCCCCTGACTCCGGACAATTGGTACAGGCGCAAGCTGGACAGCGAAATCAAGAATTACAGGAACACGCGGGATTCCCTTTCTGTGTGGAACTTCTTGGAAGACGGCTCGCCCCTGCTGAACGTCTATGCGGAAGGGGTTTGGTATGATTTCATCGGCGCGGAACTCTTTTTCCGCTTCTCCGAGCACGATGCGAAAATCGACGGCCGCGACACGGTCTACAGGGAACTGGACTATTGGAAGTTCTACCGTTTTGAATTGGGGGTGAGCCTTGTCCTCTCTCACCGATTCCGTTTGTCGAAAAGGGTCGATTTGATGCCCCACGCTTCTTTGGGATTTTTGTACAGCTTCCTTTCGGAATCCATCGACACGAAGAAAGGCGCGGAGCCTTCCGGGGCGTACAAGGCGCGGATTCAGTTCAAGGATTTTTACAAGGGAGCGTTGCTCGCCGCCGGCGTCCGGGGCATTTTCCTCGGGCATTACGGGGTTGACCTTCGCGCGGGAATCGCGGGCCGCGGACGCATTTTGGACAGGGAACCGTCCGTCGACGCCGTCGCCGAACCTACCGAAATCGGCGGCTCCACGATAGACTGCTTTATCCAATTGGGTCTTGAATACCACTGGTCTCTTTGATGATGCGCATTTTCAAAAATCCGTTCGTCGGTATCACGTTGTTCGCCTTGATTTTCGAGACGGCCTTGCTCGTGTTCTTTTACGCGTTGCCGGATCCGCTCGGACTTTCCATGTCGGAAATGTTTTCCGGGAAGACCGTTTGGCAGCTTTCCATGGCTTATGGCGCGATTCTCGCGTTGTCCGGGTTCTTTGCGCTGGCGAAAGCTCCACGTGCCCTCGCCGTGTTTGACGTGTTCTACTTCTTCTTCGCCATCGTGGATTACGAGGTGTTCCGCTTTACGCACCAGAGGCTTTCTTATTCCTACATCCGCACCTATTTTCACCCTTCGAACATTTTCGATTCGACGACGACTTCCACACTCGGCGGGGAAGCCGGGACTGCGTTGTATTTGGGAGCACTGTTCTTCGCAATTGTCGCGGGGACTGTTTTCGTCGTCTTTTATTCGCGGTGGAACCGCCGGCGGAAAATGGCCGGGCGGCCGCTCCGGTTCGCCTTCGGGAACAAAGTCGCCGTGGCGATGATTGTCTCGGGGCTTGTGCTTTCGACGATTCCCCTGTGGCTTTTTTTGGCGGGGACGCGCGGAACGAAGACGGTTCCCGTCTTGAACATTCCCGTGGACATGAGGTTCACCTTGGGGAAGCACACGCTGACCGCCCCGATTCTGCACATTGCCGCGGAAGAGACGTTCGAGTTCGTCAAGGACAATTACAAGGTCACGGACGAGATGGTTCGGGATTTGGACGCTTTCCTTCCCGGGGATTTTTCGGATTCTCGAATCGATGCGGAATTCCCGGGCTTTCGCAAGGCTTCTTTGCGGCCGTTCCGGGCGTCTCACGCCTACAACATCGTTCTGATTTTTGGGGAATCCTTCAAGGGCAGGGTCTTCAATCGGATGCTCGACGGCGACACGGCCCTGGCGCCGAACATTTGGAAGTTCGCGAACGGAGGCTTTTCCCAAAGTGGCGGCGGTGCGCTCTGGTTCAAGAACGCCTTCAGCGGGAGTTACCCGACGGTCCGCGGAACGATGTCCACTTACCTGGGGTTCCCTTCCCATCCGAACAGGGACTTGCCGAGCTTTTACGCGTCGAATCATTTCAAGGGATTCCCGGAATACTTGGCGGATTACAGGCGCGCCTATGTCACGGTTTCGAATCCCGTCTTCGACCACACCCTTCCATTTGTCGAAAAGTTCTTTGACGAATGGAGTGCCTTGGAAAATCCCGAAATTCCGGGGACGATGGACAGTATCGGCGTGGACCGGGCGATTGAAACCTTGTCGAAGCTGCCTTCCGACGGGAATTGGTTCTTGACGTTCAACACGATTGCGACGCACATCCCGTTTTACAATTACCCCGAATCTTTCGCCCCGAAGCCGGAAGACGACGCCATGTTCCGCTACCGCAGCGCAGTTCGGTACACGGATTCCCAGCTCAAAAGATTTTTTGAAGCCTTGGCTTCGCGTCCGGATTTCGAAAGGACCGTCGTCATTTTGCTCGGCGACCACGACACTCCCGTCGATTCCGTTGATTACCGCGTCCCGCAGCCGCTCGGCGTCGCCGCTTCGCAAATCTTCATGGGAATCTTTTCGGCGGATTCCAACTTGATTCGGGGATTTTCCGTTCGCGAGGACGTCGCGTCGCAATTGGACGTGGGTCCGACCGTTCTGGATTTGGCGCAGGTGCGCGAGGCGAACCATTTTTGGGGATATGACTTGCTCTCGGAAGAGCGTCCGGAGTGGCAGCCTTCTCTATTTTACACGCAAAACGCCTACTACCTCGGATTTCGGGATTCCGTCTTGACGGGAAGCCTTGACGATGGCGACGTCTATGTGGGGAAGGATTATGAATTTGTACGGAATGCGGACTCGGCCTCCGTTTCATGGAAAAGGCGGGCGGTCAATGCGAGCCGCATTTTGAAGTCGCTGCTCCGGAACGACGAAATGATGCCGTAGTGAAATTCAAGCTTTCGCGATGGATTTGGCCAAGTTCTCCATCTCTATGGGAGAATTTTTGGGGGGATGTCTTAGCAGCGATGCCGTGTCCAAAAATTTTTTTCCCTGATTTCAGAATTTGCAAAATTGCCCGCTAAACGAAGGTAAACCACCAACCGGCCTTGGGCCAAAGGGAAAAAAATGGGCGACACGCTAGGATTCTTTTTGGGCTTGGACTCTCGTCGAGAAAAAGATTACCTTTCCGGCAAGGAGTCTTCGATGAAAGGGAAAAATTGGAAGGGTTCGGACAGAATTTCCAGAGCATTCGACTGGTTAATTTCCCCGTCGGGAGGAGTGCACTCAGGCTTGGGTTTGGACTCTCGTCGTGAAAAAGATTATCTTTCCGGCAAGGAGTCTTCGATGAGAGGGAAAAATTGGAAGGGTTCGGACAGAATTTCCAGAACGTTCGACTGGTTAATTCCACCGTTGGGTGGGATGTTTTCCGATTTGGACGTGAAGAGGGCTTTGGGAAAATGTCCGGGAACGCCTCGCGCGGCTCCCGTTTCCAAGAT
>CAZCRF010000030.1:0-30651 GCA_964501065.1 uncultured Fibrobacter sp.
TTGAACGACACATCTCCAAAGGGGACTTTATGAAGAAGAACGCAGTCGCGCTCCCGTTTGCCGTGGGCGCTTTTTTGTTGGCCGCCGGTTGCGGCGACGACGTGACCAAGACTACCGTCGTCGAAGATACGGGAATCTCGCAGCTCGCGAAGGGTGAAGCGTTCCCGGAATGCGATTCTTCCGCCGCGGGCGAGATGCTCTATGCGGCGGACTCGGGCGCACTTTACATCTGTGGCGAAACCGGCTGGCGGACATTGAACGGCAAGGACACGGTCGTCGTCAAGGACACCCTTGTGCAAAAGGACTCTCTGGTTCTTTCGAACGTGGACACCCTTATCATTCGAGATACTTTGGTCGGCTTGAACGGCGAGAGCTGCACGGCGGAGATTTTGGAAGACAGTACGGGCTACAAAATCATCTGTGGTACGGATTCCGTTGGAGTCGTCTTGAACGGCTTCGACGGTACGAATGGAATCAACGGAGAAAAAGGGGAAAAGGGTGACGACGGCGAAAGTTGCACCGTGGCGGACAGCGGGAACGGCATCGTATATGTCCAATGCGAAAGCGATACCGTCGCGCTCTACAAGGCCGTGTGCGGAACGACGCCATACGATCCGGCGGAAAGTTTTTGTGACAGCCGAGACGGGACTGTTTACAATTTTGTCGTCATCGGCTCGCAGACCTGGATGGCGCAGAACTTGAACTACCGCTACACGCAGGGGACGGCGGACTTGGATTCTTCGAGCTTCTGCTACGGTGAGGACGTGACCAACTGCGACTCTTACGGAAGGCTTTACCTTTGGTCCGCGGCGATGGACTCGGCTGCGGTCTTCTCGGCGAACGGTTCCGGTTGCGGTTACAATAACACTACGTGTTCTGCGACGACACCCGTGCGCGGCGTCTGCCCGGCGGGCTGGCACTTGCCGACTCTCGCAGAGTTCAACGCGCTGATTGAGGCCGTGGGCGGCGATGAAGTGGCCGGTAAAAAGCTCAAATCGGGGAGCGGTTGGGAGGACGATGGAAACGGCTCGGACGATTACGGTTTTTCGGCTTTGCCGGCGGGTTTCCGCCGCTCGGGCGGAGACTTCTACTTTGCGGGCAACCACGCGTACTTTTGGAGTGCCACTGAGTACGAAACGTACGGCGCGCGCAGCATGCACTTGTACTACTACAGCGACGCCGCGTACTTGTACAACAACAACGAGAACTACGCGTTCTCCGTCCGTTGTCTCAAGGACTAGGGCTGGGCATAAATTGTCATTCTGAGCGACATCACCGTCATTCTGCACTTGCTAATGTCATTCTGAGCAACGCGAAGTGACTGCTGCTTTTCTGCAAACAGTCATTCTGAGCAACATCTTCGTCATTCGCCAAAGGCGTTAATCCAGAAACAGTCGCGGTGTCATTCTGAGGGAGCGTGCGACCGAAGAATCTCGTTACTGTAAAGAGATGCTTCGCTTGCGCTCAACATGACGGCTGCTCTCCTGCAAACAGTCATTCTGAGCAACATCTTCGTCATTCGCCAAAGGCGTTAATCCAGAAACAGTCGCGGTGTCATTCTGAGGGAGCGTGCGACCGAAGAATCTCGTTACTGTAAAGAGATGTTTCGCTTGCGCTCAGCATGACGACGCCCCCTTGGCCGTTAACTAAACTCTAAACACTTCACACTAAGCTCTGACCACTGGGCACTCACTCCTCATTCCTAACTACTAACCCCTGTTCCCTATTAAAATTGCACACTGCTGATTGCTCATTGAATCACGGCCTTGACGATTTTCGTGAGTTTTTCTATTTTTGGATTCCCATGAAAGTGGAACCCTCCTGCGTCCATGGTGGACGTGGGCTGAAGTCCAAAGGGAAACTATGAAGCAATACGAAACGATGGTGATTCTCGATGCCATGCTTTCCGACGACGTCATTGCGTCCGAAGTGCAGAGCTTCGAAGAAAAAATCACCGCCGCAGGCGAAATTCTGCGCCGCGATGATTGGGGCAAGCGCAAGCTCGCTTATGAAATCAACCACAAGACGCACGGCTACTACGTGATTTTCTACTATAAGGCGGAATCTTCCGTGGTGGCGACCCTCGAGCATCTGTTCAAGCTCGACGACAACGTCCTCCGTTGGATGACCCTTGCTGATTATCCGATGACGGAAACGATTTATGACAAGAATTTGAGCCAGACAGAAGACGTGACTCCGATTGACATCGAAGAAGGAGATGCAGAATAATGGCTTTTGAAGACAAGAAGAACAACACCCGGGTCCGTCGCAAGAAGACCTGCTGGTTCACGGAAAACAAGATTGCTTTCATCGACTACAAGGACGAGAAGGTTCTCCGCCGCTTCATTTCGGAACGCGGAAAAATCATTCCCCGTCGCATCTCCGGCACGAGCGCCAAGTACCAGCGGATGCTCGTCGAAGCAATCAAGCGCGCCCGTCACATGGCTATTTTGCCGTTCGTCGCAGACACTCTGCGCTAAGGAGCGAAAATGGAAGTTATTCTGAAAGCGAATGTGCCGCATTTGGGCAATATGATGGATGTCGTGAAGGTGAAGACCGGATACGCCATGAATTACCTCATTCCGAACAAGCTTGCCATCCGCGCAACGGAAAAAGCGAAGAAGCAAATCGCCGAAAACCGCGAAGCGATGGAAGCCCTGTTCAACAAGGAACTGGGGAATGCACGCGAAGTCGCGGCCAAGCTCGCCGAAGTGACGGTGAACCTGTCCCGCCGCGTCGTCGAAGGCGAACGCCTTTACGGTTCCGTTTCGGCTGCCGACATTGCGGACGAAATTACGAAGCAAGGCATCAAGGTGACCCGTTCGCAGGTTGCCCTTGCCGAACCGATCAAGCAGCTCGGGGCTTATCCGGTGACCGTGAAGGTCTTCGGGGATGTTTCCGCCGAAGTCAAGGTCTGGGTCGTCAAGGCCGATTGATTTTCTCCTGTGAAGAAAAGCCGTTCTTTTTAGAACGGCTTTTTTTGTAAATTTTGCCTATGCGTTTTTTTGCCCTCGTTTTTTTCGTCTCCCTTTTTTCAACGCCATCCTTGGCGCAGGTTCGGGATTTGTTCGCGGAGTTTGATGAAGAGTCCCGTTCTGCGGATTCCGCGCTGTCGTCCGAGGGCATCTCTTCCGAAGCGTCCCCATCATCCGCATCCGTAGGCGTTTCTAGCTCTTCTTCCATCCAAGAGGTTTCGTCTTCCGCTGTCCCCGGTTCGTCGGCAAGCGAAAGTTCATCAAGTGGCGTCGCCCCTTCGTCGTCGGAAACGGTTTCCAGTTCTTCCCTTGAAGCCCCGCGGAGTTCCTCCTCTTCTGAGATTCCGGCCAGCTCTTCTTCGGCCGAAACCCTGTCCAGCTCTTCTTTACCGGGAGTTTCCTCGGTGTCCGCTCTCGCCGATTCCGCAGCCGTCGTCGGGGATTCCGCGTCACCCGTCGCCCCCGATTCGTCTTCGAGTTCTTCTGCACCCGAAAGTTCGCCCTCGCTTTCCTCCAGCTCGGCGGAAAGCTCCTCGTCGGCAATCCTCGCTCTGTCGTCCTCTTCGGTTTCCCGTCGGGACATTTTGGGACCCGTGAAAGTTTCGAAGGTCTACGGCATGGACGAGATGAAGGGGCGGTACAAAAGCCCGCGCAAGGCTCTTTTCGCCTCTTTAATTGTCCCCGGCACGGGGCAGCTCTACGTCGGCGGATCCAAGTTCAACTACATCCGAGGCGCGGCCTACTTGGCCATTGAAGGCGCTCTTTGGGGAAGTTGGTATTACTATTCCGTTTACAAATACGACAAGCAGGTCAAGCGGTACAAGAAATTCGCCAAGGAGCATTATTCTGCGGAAAATTACGAGACGGAGATTCACCGCCTTTTCAACGGCCTCGACAACGGCGACGAGGAGGAGTTCATCGCGCGTTACCTTTCTAGCCGCGAATCGTACTGCAAGTCCATCTACGGGGACGCTTCGACGAACGGCTGCTACACCGGGGACGCTTCGACGGAATTGACAAAGGATGCAAGCCACATCAAATACGTGAGCAAGTCCTTTTCGCTTTACAATTCGGGCAGCTACTATTCGACGATTGCCGGATCCGCTTACGTGCTCGGCTGGGATGACGTCGAGAACGTGACGGCCGTCTCCGCTTTGGATTTGGGCGGAGAAGAGACCGTCGCCTTGGGGACTTCCGCCAATTGGAAAACTTATCGCAGCATGCGTGGGAAGGCGAACGATTACGCCGATTTGCAGGCTTGGTTCTTCGGCGGCTTGATTTTGAACCACATTGTCTCGGCCCTCGATGCGGCGTGGTCCGCCCATGCGCACAACAAGGTCCTTTATGAAGAGGAGCTTTCCTTTTTCGACAGGTTGCATTTTGAAGGGGGATTCGTGCCGCAAAATTCCACGTCCATGTTGAACGTCTATTTCAACTTCTAGTCGCATGAAAAGATTGCTCCTTCTTTTTGGAATCTTGTCCCTTTCTACGGGGGCGTTCGCGCAGACGGTGATATCCGTCGATGCCGCTGTGGGCAAGAATTCGGGCAAGAGCCTTCCCTTGGCCGTGGGGGCGTCCGCCCTGTTGCCGGGGCTAGGGCAGTATTACCTGGGCGAAACCTCTTACGCGAAGGCTTACGTTTGGGCGGATGCGGCTCTTTGGGTGGCGACTTTCGGTTCCTACTTCTTTGGCGAGCGGCAGATTGCCTCGGCCAGGGCTTATGCATCCCGTTACGCGGGCATTTCGAATCCGCCGTCGAGTGAAAGCTTTTTGAATTTGATGGCGGACTATCGCAGTCGCGGCGGCGTGGAGTTCGAAAACTCCAATCCGGATTCCGACGAAGATTACAACCAGGCGATGCTTCGGGCAGGGCGTGAAATTGACGAGGATTATCCGTTCGACGAATCCCATACCTGGGATTGGGGCTCTAGCGACAACCCCGCCACGTCAAAGCATATGTCGCATTACAGGGACATCCTCCGCAATTATCGGATTTCGCGGATTGCGTTCCAGGTTTCCATCGGGGCGTTGATTTTGAATCGCGTCATTTCCGTCTTGGATGTCTTGCGGATTTACCGTTCGACGTCGAGCGATTTGGCAGCCTTGCCGGATCGGCGTTTGCACGTGTTCCCGGAGTTCCGCCCGGAAGGCCCCGGCGCGACACTCCTCCTGACGTTTTGACGGTTCGCTCCACAGCCATTGATTTCTGACAACTGACAACCCCAATCACTCTCCGCTAATCCATCTTCCCTGCGGTCTACCTGCTGCCTTGCGGCAGGTGAACCGTAGGCATGTCCGAAAGCTTGCTTTCGGACATTGGTGAGGCGCAGCCGCTAACGCCGAAGGCGTTAATCTAGGAACAGTAAAGAGATGCTTCGCTCCTGCCATTCGGCAGGCGGGTCGCCCAGCACGGTGCTCCCCTTGCCAGTCAACTAAAGTTCTGACCACTGCTCACTAACCACTCACTCCGCATTCCTAATTGCACATTGCCAATTGAACAAATCACCGGCCACGCTTTATCCGTCAGAACTGGAAGTAGATGAACGGCGGCGAGTCCGCACTGGAAAATTGGTAGATGACGAAGCAGGCTGCGGCGGAAAGGACGACCATCGCCCAGACGGGCAAGCGGCAGAAGACGGCGCGATACCAACGCTTGAAACGGTCGGGAAGCCAGTGAATGGCCATGCCTAGACAAAAGACTAAAATGATGGAAAGGTGCGCATAGGCCATCTGCGGCACTTGGGAAAGGTTCCAAGGAGTCCCGATTTGGTGAATCATGTTGCGTGCCGTTTCCCAGGCGACTTCGTTCGCTTCCGCAGGGTCCAGGTTCGAGCCGGCCCTGAAGAAGAGACGGGTCGATGTGATGAAGATGAACGTGAGAAGGACGTTCCAGACGAATTTCACCCGGGGGAGCGGCTTGTTTGAAATCAAGTTGTAAACCATGTTCAGGTAGATGCCGGCGAAGATGACTCCGCACCAGATGGCGGCAATCGCCAAGACGGGTTCATAATGGAATTTGCAGAGAATCGCGAGCGAAGCCGTGAGGAAGAACATCAAGAATCCGCGCACTTCAATCCTCTGCTTGGACCATTGCGTGTTGGCGATCATCCCGATGCCGTTCAGACCGCCCCAGATGATGAAGTTCCAGCTGGCGCCGTGCCAAAGCCCTCCCATGAGCTGCGTAATCATCGCGTTCATATGCTTGGCGATGGTACGTCTCGAATCCGGCTTGAAAAGGGCGCACAGGGCGAGGAGGAGGAAGAGCGTCGCCAGCCCCAGGGCCACCCAGAGGCTTCCCGAAAGCATCACGGCGATGGCCGAAATGACGGCTGTCCAGAAGAACGTCCCGAAGCCCGCGCCTCGGTTTCCGCCGAGGGGGATGTAAAGGTAGTCGCGCAGCCAGCGCGAAAGGGAGATGTGCCAGCGATGCCAGAATTCGGAAGGCCTGTCCGCCTTGTAGGGCGAGTTGAAGTTCTGCGGCAGGCGAAATCCCATGAGCAGTGCCACTCCCGTCGCAATGTCCGTGTACCCCGAGAAGTCGGCGTAGACTTGCAGCGAGTAGGCGAAAAGGGCGAGCAGGTTTTCAAACCCGGTGAACAGCAGGGGAGTTTCGAAGACCTTGTCGACGAACTGCGTCGCGAGAAAGTCGCTCATGATGATTTTTTTCGCAAGCCCGTTCAGAATCCAAAAGACCGCCATGCCGAAGGCATGGTGCGACAGGGAAAACTTCCGGTGCAACTGGGGGATGAATTTGTCCGCGCGGATGATGGGGCCCGCCACCAGCTGGGGGAAGAAGGTCAGGTAAAAGCCGAAGTCGAAGAGGTTCTCGATGGGCTTGACCGTCTTCTTGAACACATCGACGCAGTAGCTGATGGCTTGGAAGGTGAAGAACGAGATGCCGACGGGGAGGACGATGCGGTCCACCAGAGAGTCCGTGTGGAAGAATCGGTTCCCGGCCGCAGCGAAGAAGTTGTAAACGTGGAGGTCGATGCCGAAAAGTTCCCGGATGACGTCCAGGAAAAAGTAGGCGTATTTGAAGTATCCGAGGGTGAGCAAGTCCACGGCGACCAGGGCGACCAACAGGAAAATCTTTGCCCCGTGCCGTTCCGCCCGGTAAAGGAGCTTTCCCCCGAAAAAGTTGACGACGACGCAAAAGACCAGTAAAAGGAGGTATCCGCCGCTGGTCTTGTAGTAGAAGAAGAGGCTCGCGAAGAAGAGGAACGTGTTGCGCAGCATGATTTTGCTGTGCAAAAACGTAAAGAGGGAAAATACGACGGCGAAGAACGCCCAGAAGTAGAACTGCGTGAAAATCAGCGGCTTCGACGGGTCAAAAAGGAAAACGCTCTGGAGGCTGTTCAAAAAATCGCTCATCTTTTCTTTGCCCTTTTGCCCTTGGAGGTCTTGGACGGAGACTTCTTTGTCGGCGGGTCGACTGCGGGAATGTCCTTGGGGAGGACGGTCACGCGCGGAGCGTCCGGGCGGATGACTTCCAAGAGGGCGTCGAAGAACAAGTCGCCCAAGAGTTCATAGCCCGCATTTTTGAAATGGACGAAATCCTTTTTGGCGTAATCCGCCCGTTGCCACGTCTCCATGGAACGGAATCCCCCCATGACGGCGTACATGTCCCAATAGCCGCCTTTGTATTTGAGGGCGAGTTCCTTGACGGCTTCTGCCGCTTTGGCCGTGTTCCCGTTCGGCTGGGAGCTTTTTGTCAGGTGACAGTCGTTGTTTGAGATGAAGAGGAAAGCGGCCTTCGGGGAAACTTTCCGGATGCGGTGGATGAGAGTGTCGTATCTGGCCTTGTAAAGCTCCTTGTCGAAGTTCTCCACGTTCGCATCGTTGATTCCTATCGCGAAGATGACCAAGTCCGGCTTTGAAAAATCCAAGTCCTTTTCCAAATTTTCAAGGGAGAGGTAGGCGGAAAGGTCCGCCCCGTTGACTCCGATGGAGTTGTAGGTCAGCCCGGCGACCGTGTCCGAGAGCAGAATCCCCGTGAGGGTGAATGACGGTTGCGTCTTGAAAAAGTTCGTGTCGGCGAAAAGGGAGTCCCGCGAAAGGGAATCGAGAGCGTCCAAAGTGTCGCGGAGATATTTCGTCCTCGCGGAATCCTTCCACGGGAATGTGAGGATCAGGGAGTCGGCGCGGCGCGGCAGGTTGAAGGCGAAGCTCCCCGAAAGGCTGTCCCTGGTCCCGAAAAGGGGAGTCCCGTTCGAATCGAGTTGCAGGGCGGGTTCGATGGAGTCCGGGGAACTGCCGAAAACGCGAACCTTGGTGAAGTGCCAAAAATTCTCTTCCGGGGACTTTGTGCCGAGAACGACGCGCACTTCTGCGTCGGGGTCGATGGTCGTCACTTCGAATCCCGTGATGCCGAGAGGGTGTGCGCGCTCCTTGCGGACGCTGCGCGCCCATTTGAAATGCCCCTTGCGCCGCGAAACGTAGCTCGCCGGAGTGTTGGACCTTGCCGCCGTGTAAGGGAACACGAAGCCTCTCCCGGCGGCGGGAAGCCCCAAGTCCCGGATGAAATGGGTCCGGACCCGGTTCGACATCACGTCCGCCTGGATGTGCGAGCCGCCCAAATGCAAGATGTTGACGTTCCCGGAACCCGTGAAGGAGAGGGAATCCAACTTGTGCAGAAACGGCGCGAACGCGGCATTGCCGGCTGGAAAGACGATATGGTTCTTGGACGTGTCGATGGGGAGGTTCACCGTGACCGTCCCGGCGAAAATCGGCGCAAAGGAAAGTAGGGCTGCCCAAAGGATTTTCACGGGCTCGCCTCCGGGAGGTCTTCGGCGTTTTTCGTGTCTTGTGTGGACGGGGCGTCGCCTGGCGAGGGTTGCACATCCAGGATGGGAGTGAGGATGAGCGTGTCGTCTGCCGTGACCAAAGTGTCCTTGGGGAGTGGCGCGAGAGCCGCGCTGTCGGCGAAGGCGCGTATTTCGCCGAGCTTTCCGGAGTCGATGCCGTGCAACGCGCGGAATTGGAAGTAGTCGTAATGCAGCTTGATCGAGCTGTAGAGAAGTTCGCCGATGCGGGTCGCCCCTGCACGCGTGAAGTGGATGTAGTCCGGGCCGCCCAGCTTTTCCTGCACCCAGGAGAGCATGGCGTTGTGCCCGCCCATCACGCGGTACATGTCCCAATAGGCGCAGCCGTTTTTGAGGGCGACTTTCCGAATCGTCTCCACGGTCATTTCAAGGCTCGGGAAGCTGGTCCATTTCCCGTTGACCTTTTTGGACATGTCGGCGGGCCCGATGAAGAGAATGTCCGCTTCGGGGGCGGCTTTCCTGACCGCCTGGATTTGCTTTTCCAAGATGCGTTCCACCCAGTCCAGGTTGGACTTGTTGACGCTCGGCACCAAGTTCCCGCCGTATTCCATGATGATGAGCTTCGCGTTGATGGCCTTGAGGGACGATCCGAGGAGAGTGTTGTCCATCTTGGTGAAAATCGTGCCGGAGCTTCCGCGCATGGCGACATTGTCCATGGCGATTCCAGCCGAGGAATCCAAGACTATCGTGTAAAGTTCCGCGTTTCCCGAAACGTTCAACGTGGCGGAAGAGGTTTCGTGCTGCAGATTCCAGGTGTAGACGGAGAGGCTCGGAAACGTTTCGACGTCGGGCGGCGCCGCTTGGAATTTTTTGGTGACGGTCTTGATTTCCGTGGTGGAATCCTTTTCGACGGTATCTGGCACGGCTGCCGAATAGACGAGCTTCGTCTTCAGGTTCGCCTTGTTCGCGAGCAGCCGCACTTTGCGGAATTTCCCGGCGTGGGGGAATTCCTTTGCGCGGGAATTTTTGCGGAGGGTGAAGGTCGCGGAACCGCGCAAGTCGGTCGTTTGGGCCAGCGGACCGTACTTGTTCCCCGCGGCGCGTTCTTCTTCAGGCCCGAAGATGCGATGACGCGTGAGGGAGCCCGTGCTGTGGTTCTTGAACGCCATCGACGGGATGTCGGCTAGCGGGGGGAGCATCCCCGGGCCCGTCCCGCCCCAAAGGGATTGGAAGAGTTCCCGGGCTGCGGACGTGATTCTGTCGCCTTCGAGTTGGGAATCCCCATAATGGACGATGTGCACGACTTCTCCCGAATCCTCGGCTTCTTCCAGACTTGAAAAAAAACGGTCGAACCAGCACGGGTCGTTTCCGGGGAAGTCGAACCGCGTCGTCCCTTCGCGGAAGAAGTCCTCGTAGAAGCGGAGCGAGTCCGCGTATTCGGCGAATTCCCGCTGGCGTGTCTCGGCGAGCATCTTCTGGATTTGCTCTTCCGGGTCGACCGTGTCCGCCGCCATGGCTTTGTCCGCTTCGAGTTCCGAAAGGAGGGAGGGAAAGTGCAAAGTGAACGTCCCGAGGCGGATGCCGTCCGCGGGAAACACGATGGAGACCGTTCCCAAAATGAGGAATACGGCCAAGATGCTGAGCAGAGTTCGGAACGGCGTCATCACTGGCCCTGGATCCGGGCGATTTCGTCAAGGGTCCCCACTCCGGAGGTTCCCGAGGAGAGAATCTTGTACTCGAAGCTTCCCGCCGGAGCCTTTTCCCCGTCGACGTAGACGACGATTTTCGCCCCTTGGGCATTGGCCTGTTCCATCTGCTTGCCGAGCTTCGCCGGGGAGAGCGGGTGGTTCACCGAGAAGCCTTTTCTTCGGAATTCGCCGGCGACTTCGAAGATTTTGTCCATGTCGTTCGTGAAGCTCGCGACGAAAATGTCGAGAGCCTGTTTCGCCGACGGGAGAAGCCCGCGCTCCTCGAGGAGGTTCGCAAGGACGACATCCCCCATGCCGAATCCCACGCCGGGGACCTTCTTGCCGCCGAGGGTTTCCGTCAGGCTGTCGTAACGGCCGCCGCCGGCAATCGCGCGCATGGACTTCCCCTTGTCATAGACTTCGAAGACGATTCCCGTGTAGTAGGCGAGTCCGCGAACGATGGAAAGGTCCAGAGAGACGGAATCAGCGACCCCGGCGGCTTCCAGTGCGCGGAACAGCGTCCGGATTTCGTCCAAGGCTTCTTTCGCCCCGTCGGAGGAAATCCTTTCGGCGACTTCGTTCAGGCCTTTTGCGTTCATGAAGTCGTCGAGCTTCGCCGTTTGCGCCTCGGAAAGCCCGGCATCCGCAAGTTCCCTGTAAAAGTCCGACTTCTCGATTTTCAGGCGGCGGTCCAGGACGGGATAGACTTTCGACTGGTCTTCGACGCCGATTTCGGAGAGGAAGCGGTTCAACAGTTTGCGGCTGGAGATTCCGATGCAGAAGTCGTCCGCCTTCAACCCGAAGTCCTTGAGCATGGAGGCGATTGCGGAAAGGAGGTCCGCTTCGGCGTAGATGCTCTCCGTGCCGATGATGTCGAGGTTCAGTTGGAAAAATTCCCGGAGTCTGCCCTTTTGGGCGCGCTCGTAGCGGAAAAGTCTCGGAATGCTGAACCATTTGAAAGGCTTGCGGAGCGAGTTTCCCTTTTGGATTACTAAACGCGCCAGTGTCGGCGTCATTTCCGGGCGCAGGGCGATGTGCCGTCCGCCCTTGTCCGTGAAGTCGTATAGCTGGCTCACGATTTCGTCGCCGGATTTCCCCGTGTAGAGTTCGAGGTGTTCGAACATCGGCCCTTCGTATTCTTCGTAACCGAATCGGAGGGCGGCTTTGCGCCAGGTGTCGAAAATGTAGTTTTGAATCCGCATGGATTCCGGGTAAAAGTCGCGCGTGCCTTTCGGCAGGGGGGGCGTTTGCATTTTTTGAGTTGTCATACGGTGTGAAAGTTAGCATTTTCGTTCGGCAAGCCCGATGGATTTTTCTATCTTTGTGGCAAATGGCGGGAATTTCAAAACCGGAAATTTTACTCACGAACGACGACGGATTCCAGAGTCCGTTGCTCGTTCCGCTCGCGAAGGCCCTTGCGGAAGTGGCTCGTGTGCGCGTCTTGGTCCCCGCTTCCGGGATGAGCGGCGTTTCGCACGCCTTCACGGGCGGCGTCGGGCTGGAGCTTTCCTCTGTTCCCGGGAACTATCCTTTCGAATTCCACACCCTTTCGGGAACCCCCGCGGATTGCACCAAGTTCGGGCTCCGCAAGCTTTACCGCGACATCCGCTTCGACTGCGTGATTTCAGGGCCGAACGCGGGGGAGAATTCGGGAGTCTCCGCCATCTATTCGGGGACTGTCGCCGGTGCGCGGGAGGCCGCTCTTTGGGGAGTTCCGGGGATGGCCCTTTCGCTTTCGAGCGTCTCCGCCGACGAAATGCTCTCGGAGCTTTGCCGTTTCGCCGCAGAGATCGTCGAAAAAAGGCTTTACGAGAAAATTTCCGCATGCACGATTTGGAATGTGAACTACCCGGACGAGACGCGCACAGCCTTTCGGGGTTACCGCACGGCGAGGCAGGAGCTTTCCATGTTCACGGATCATTACGAAGAACGGGACGGGCTTTTTTACCTCGGCGGGTGGAAGGAATCCGCAAACTTCGCTCCGGGGTCGGACGACGCGCTTCTCGAACAGGGCTTTGCGACCATTACCCCGATGACTTTCGATATGACGGCAATTTCGGGAATTCCCGAACTCGAACGCCTCTTGAATGAAAATTTGAAACAAGCAGATTAAGAAGGAAAATCCATGGCTGAAGACAAAATCCAATTGATTCCGGGCACTCATTACGAATCGCTTATCGAAAGGGATATGCAGGATTGCTATCTGAGATATTCCATGAGCGTGATTGTCGCCCGTGCGCTCCCGGACGTGAGGGATGGGATGAAGCCAGTCCACCGGCGCGTGCTGTTCGCCATGCATGAACTCGGCTTGACTTCGGAAAAGAAGACGGTGAAGTCGGCGCGCATCGTCGGTGAAGTCATCGGTAAGTACCATCCGCACGGGGATGCCGCCGCATACGACACGCTGGTCCGCATGGCGCAGAGCTTCTCCCTCCGCTACCCGCTGGTCTTCGGGCAGGGGAACTTCGGGTCGATCGACGGCGACAGTGCGGCGGCCATGCGTTACACCGAAGCCAAGATGTCCAAGTTCGGCGACATGATGCTCGAGGATTTGGACAAGGAGACTGTCGACTTGGGGAAGAACTTCGACGAGACTCTCGACGAACCGCTAGTCCTCCCGTCCGCTTTCCCGAACTTGCTCGTGAACGGATCTTCGGGAATCGCTGTCGGCATGGCGACGAACATCCCCCCGCACAATTTGAGGGAAATCGTCAGGGCCATCCACGCTTATTGCGAAAATAACGACATCACCGGCGAAGAATTGCTGAACTACGTCTCCGGACCGGACTTTCCCACCGGCGGCATCATCTGCGGCAAGGCGGGCATCCGCGACGCTTACCTCACCGGTCGCGGGAAAATCCGCGTGCGCGCCCGCGTGGAAATCGAAAAGGACGCGAAGGGACGCGAACATTTGATCATCTCCGAAATTCCCTACATGGTGAACAAGGCGATGCTGGTGAAGAGCATGGCGGACTTGGTTCGCGACAAGCGGATCGACGGAATCAGCGACATCCGCGACGAATCGACTGGCGAAATTCGAATCGTCATCGACATCAAGCGCGACTTCCAGGGCGACATCGTCCTGAACAACCTGTACAAATACACGCAGCTGCAAGAGACGTTCGGCGTTTACAACTTGGCTCTGGTCAATCGGACGCAGCCGACCCTCCTCACCCTCAAGGACATGATTCGCCATTACGTGGATCACCGTCTCGACGTCATCCTCCGCCGCACCCAGTTTGAACTGAAGAAGGCGCTCGCGCGGATGCATATTTTGGAAGCCCTTCGGGTGGCATGCCAAAACATCGACGAGGTTGTCGCCATTATCCGCGCGTCGAAAAGCACCGAAGAAGCCAAGCAAAAGCTTTCGGAGCGATTCTCTTTCGACGACACCCAGGCGCAGGCGATTGTCGATATGCAGCTGAAAAAGCTCACCGGTCTGGAAATCGAAAAGCTCGAAGCCGAATACCAGCAGCTCGTGGAAAGGGTCAGGGACTTGGAAGACATCGTCGCCCGCAAGGAACGCCGCGTGCAAATCGTTTTGGACGCCTTGGACGCGATAGCTGAAAAATACGGTGACGACCGCCGCACGTCCATCGAAGCCGCCGTGCAAGACTACGATTCCGAGGATTTGATTCCGGAAGAGGAACAGGTGATAACGCTCAGCCGCGAAGGTTATGTGAAACGCCTCCCGATTGATACGTTCAAGGCGCAGAATCGCGGAGGAAAGGGCATCTCCGGGGCTTCCCTCAAGGAAGAGGACAACATCCAGTCCATTTTCACGGCCAGCACGCACAGCTTCCTGCTCGTCTTCACGAACAAGGGGCGCGTCTATTGGACAAAGGTCTATCATTTGGTCGAAGGGACGCGGAACGGCAAGGGGCGTCCCATTGTGAATTTCGTGAGCCTCTTGCCCGAGGAAAAGGTCTCTGCAATAGTCCCCGTGCGCAAGTTCGGCGGTTACAACTGCTTGGTCTTCGCCACCAAGAACGGCGTCATCAACAAGATGGATTTGAATCTGTTCGCGAGGCCGCGCAGATCCGGAGTCAACGCCATCACCTTGGACGAAGGCGATGAATTGGTGAAGGTGCTCCTTGTCGGCGTGACGGCGGAGCAGATGGAGGCCGCCGCCCGTGGGGAAGAACAGGAACCCGTGGAGACGGACGCTCCGGAAGGGGAGGAATCCGAGTCCGAATCCGAAGACACCGTCGTCGACAATGAAAATATGGCGAAGGACTTGTTGATGCTTGCCACCAGGAAGGGCCAAGCGTTGACATTCCCGATTTCCGGCATCCGCACGATGGGCCGCGGAACCCACGGCGTGCGCGGCATCCGCTTGGGTGAGGGCGACGAAGTGATCGCTCTCCTGTGGTTGAAGTCCGACAAGAAGGTGCTGACCATCAGTGAAAACGGCTACGGGAAGCGTTCGGAACCGGCATCCTATCGCGTGACCAAGCGCGGCGGCAAGGGAGTCCGCAACTTGAACATCACCGAAAAGACGGGGGAGGCCGTTTACGTCGAAAGCGTCGCGGACGATTACGATTTGATCATCACCAGCCGGGAAGGCCAAGTCATCCGCATTCCGGTTTCGAGCATCCGCTTGACGGGGCGCGTCTCTCAAGGAGTCAAGGCCATCACTTTGGCGGAAAACGATAAAGTCCAGGATGCGACGGCCCTTCCGAGTGACGACGACATTGAAATGGAGAGTATCGAAAGTTCGGCGAAT
The DNA here is from genome assembly GCA_964501065.1 of uncultured Fibrobacter sp. Classification (GTDB taxonomy): domain Bacteria; phylum Fibrobacterota; class Fibrobacteria; order Fibrobacterales; family Fibrobacteraceae; genus Hallerella. The sequence goes on from CAZCRF010000030.1 coordinate 15,152, forward strand.
GCGGAACTTGTCGAAGGCTCCGCTTCGGAAATTCCGGCGGACGATGCTTCCGAAGAATCCGCGCCGGAAAGCGCTCCGGAAGCTTAAACGGCTTGCGGAAAATTTTGAAACAGGTTCTGCACGTGAAGTGCGGAACCTGTTTTTTTGGGGAGAAAGCCCATTCCTTGACCTCAATCAAGTCTGCTCTCCAGGTTCCAAAGGTTTCTTGCAATGGAGCAAATTCTCAGCATGCTCCGGCCATTGACTTCTAGATTTGTCGTCGAGTTGCCTGTTCCTTTGGGGCGCATTTAAAAGCAAAGAGTCCGGTTTCTGGTGAAACCGGACTCTGATGCGGTCGGACAGACTTGAACTGTCAAGCGATTGCTCGCACTAGCACCTCAAGCTAGCGTGTCTACCAATTCCACCACGACCGCGTGGTCTCTTGAAGACGCGCAGTAATATAGTTTATTCTGCGGGAGCTGTCAAGGGGTTTTCTGAAGAATTATTTTCAGGAATCTCCGCTGCCGGGACGGCTATCGGGGCGGCGACCGGCTGTGCCGGAGTTGCAGTCGCTTGCTCCGCCGCTGCTTGTTTCAGCGCAGACGTTTCTCCAGCGGTCCTGTCTTCTTGGATCGTCATGTAGCCGAGGAAGAAGACCAGCACCAAGTAAACGATGCCGACAACCCGCGTGAGCTTTTGGACGAAGGTGGCAGCCCCCGCCGTGGAGAATGCGGACTGCGAGGTCATTCCGCCGAGACCGGCTAGGCCTCCCATCTTGTCATTCTGGAGAAGAATCAACATGATGAGGAACAGGCAGAGGAAAATGTGGATGACGATTCCGACCCAAAAAAGTGTTGACATAGGGATTCCTGAATAAAGAGTGATTACTTCGCTTCGGCTGCGTCGATGATGGCTTTGAACGTGTCCGCCTTGAGGCCCGCACCGCCGATGAGTCCACCGTCGATGTCCTTCTGGGCGAGGAGTCCGGCCGCATTGGCGCCCTTCATGGATCCGCCGTACTGGATGCGCATGTCTTCGGCGACCTTTTCTCCGTAGAGTTCCCGGATGACGGAGCGGATGTAGGCGTGAGCTTCTTCAGCCTGTTCGTCCGTAGCGGTCTTGCCCGTGCCGATGGCCCAGACCGGTTCATAGGCCAGCACGATGTTCTTGTCCGCGTCTTCTGCGGAGACTCCGGCTAGAGCGCCCTTGATTTGGAGGCCGAGGACTTCTTTCAAAGTGCCGGCTTCGCGCTGCGCCAAGGTTTCGCCGATGCAGACGATGGCCTTGATGCCGGCTTCGAGGGTCTTCTTGACCTTGAGGTTCACCGTTTCTTCCGTTTCATGGAAGTATTGACGCTGTTCGGAGTGCCCGATGATGATGTAGGCCGCACCGATTTCCTTGACCATGTCGACCGAGACCTTGCCCGTGTAGGCTCCCTGATCCTTCCAATGGATGTCCTGGACGGCCAGCTTCACGTTCGTGCCGTTGATGACGTCGGCGACTTTGGCTGCGGCCAGGTAGGTCGGGGCGATGACGACTTCGGTCTTCTTCACGTCCTTGACAGCGGCGACGATGTCCTTCGCCAGTTGGACGCTCTCGCTGACGGTCTTGTTCATTTTCCAGTTGCCGGCAATGATGTATTGACGCATAGGGATAAACTCCTTGATGGGTGAATGTCTTTTGTGCAATGCCAAATGTAGAAAAAAAGCACGGTCATTTGGCCGTGCCTTGTGCAAAAAGGGTCAATAGGCGGATTCTAGGCTCTTCTTGGGAGGTTCGGAGCCGCCGTAGCGGTCGCCTTCAATCTTGTCGAGGACGAGCTCGTTTTCGTATCCTTTCATCCGGACGTTTTCCGGGTCCTTCCACTTGAGCCGCGTAATCAATTGGCCGTCGCGCGTGAGGTATTCCCAGACGTAGCCGTTTTGCGTTTCGTGGTCGGGCGGTCCCCAAAGCAGGTTCACCATTTCCTGGGTCATGCCCTCTTCGATGTAACCTTGCAGGAAGATGTCCTTGAGCCGCTTTTCGATGCCCATGCTTTCCTTGGTGGCAAAGTATTCGCGTTCGTATTGCTCGACGCCGCGTTCGACCAGGATGGAGGAGGAATAGCGGCTGTTGCAGGCGGACAAGGCCAGGGCGGCCATCCCGAGAGCCAATAACTTGTAAAACTTCATAATCGCTCCTTGAGAAAGTGCGTGAAAAGAGTCGTTCGTAAGATAATTTTTTTTTGCGTTGCCGAATGTAAATTTTTCGCGGAAAAGGTCATTTGTCGGCGGACGGGCGGCCCAGTTCGGCAAAAAGCGCTTCAAAATCCCGGACGGCGTCAGCGGCGTAGCGGTTCACCAGCTTGGAGGCGGATTTGGCGATTTCCCGTGGGTCCGTGCCGGCCAAGCGTTCCTGTTCGTCGTAAGATTTTTTCCACAGGAGGGAATCCTTTTTGGCGTCCCGCAGGGAAAGCTCCACGGCGACGCGGGCGTAGCGTTCCGTCGAATCGACGTCGACTTCTTCGAGGGCCACCACGAATCCGGAGAGTTCCATATCCGGGATTTCCGTCGCGCGTTGCTCTATCTTTGCAAAGAGACCGCTCCGCTTCAGTTCTTCGGCGACGACCGTCGCTATTTGATGTTCGGGGCTTGTCGCCCAAAGGTCGTTGTTGTAGTACATGAAATCGTAGGGGGATTCGCGGTAGACGATGCGCGTCTGGTTGTAAGCCGGGTCGATGGAAAACTTCTTCACGACCAGGTTGTAGGGGTAACTTTGGGTCGCTTTCGGCGAATCGATGGCCGCCAGGGTGTAGTAACGCGTCGAGGATTCGGACCCGGCGCAGGCGAACAGGGAGAGAGCTGCGATGAATATGGGGAGGAACTTCTTTTTCATGATTGCCTCGGGGGTTTATCGGCCGGATTGCTTTTCGGTGCGGATGAGCGATGACGGATTCTGCTTGATTTTTTGCGCAAAGTCCGAAAGGTTGGAAAGGACGGTGCTCAGTTGGTCGAGGATTTCGGTCAGCCGGCCTTGGTTGTTGTACATAATCAGGTCGGTGCGCCGGGAAAGCGCGTCGATGGATTCGAGAGCGGAAACGACGTTCTGGTTGATGGCTTTCGTGTCGATGTCGTTGAGCTTCTCTTGGATGAGCAGCAAGTCCGTTTCAATCTTTTGGGCGATTTCCGCGTGTTGGACGTCGTCGAGGGTCTTGTGCAAGGATTTGGCGGACGCTTCGATTTCGCGCATCGGGGATTGGGCGTCCCGGGTCAATTTGCGCGCATTCTCGCTGACTTTTTCCAAGTTCTTCAGCGTGTTTTCGATGCGGACTGCGTTCTCTTCGGAAAGGACTGCGTTCAGTTGCTTCAAAATGTCGTCGACGCGTTCGAGGGTGCTTTCCGCCTGGCCGGACAGTTTGTTGAAGATGTTCTTCCCGGCGAGGACCAGGCCGCCTTCGGGAACGTCCGGCTCGTTCACGTCCCCCCCGGAAAGGACGAGGTTCTTTTGGCCTGTCAAGGAAATGCCGCTAGTCATTTGGGCGCGCGTTCCCGCCTTGATGGGCGTGCCTTCGCGGACGTCGAAATGGACGACGACATTCGTGAGGTTCGTCGAGTCGATGTGGATGCGGGTGACGTTTCCCACTTCGATTCCGTTCAGCATCACTTTGGCGTCGATGGAAAGCCCGATGACGGATTCCGAAAAAATCGTGTAGTAGTCCGTCTTCCTGTCGGAAAGGCGTTGCTGGGCGATGAAGATGGTGAAGGCTATTGTCGATCCTAGGCACACGAGGAGGAAGATTCCGAGTCGGATGCGTTCTGTCTTTGTGGTGTCCATAAAACCTCAATCTTCAAAATCAAAATGGAAAAGTTCCCGGTCGGCTTCGGAATGCCTGTATTCCCGTGCGAAAAAATCCCGGATTTCGGGAACATCCGCGTGGATGCCTTCGTCGAGAGTGGCGTCCATCAAGACGCGGCCGTCTTTCAGGTAAATGAATTTGTCTGTAATAGTCCTGATGCTTTCGAGTTCGTGCGAAACGATGACGACGGAGACTCCCAGCGTGTCGCGCAGTTCGAGCAGCAATTCGTCCAAGGAACGGGACGTCACGGGGTCCAGCCCCGCGGACGGTTCGTCGCAAAAGAGCAGTTCCGGTTCAAAGGCGATTGCCCGCGCCAATGCCGCCCTTTTCCGCATGCCGCCGGAAAGCTCCGACGGGAATTTGTAGAAAGCGTTCAGGAGGTGCACCTTCTCGAGCCTGTCCGCCGCGATTTCGTCCAAGGTCTTTTGGGGAAGTTTCGGGTAGCTGCGCCGCAGGGGGAGTTCCACGTTTTCCGCGACGGTCAAGTTGGTGAGGAGCGCGCCGCCTTGGAAGAGAACCCCCGTCCGTCTTCGCGTGACGTCGGAGATGGGCTCCTTCGGGGGGACTTCCTTCCCGAAGAACGAAATGCTCCCGGAGATGACTCGCTCGAGCTTCAAGATATTGTTCAGAAGCGTCGATTTTCCGCAGCCGGACGCGCCCAAAATCATCCGGATTTCCCGGCTTTCCACGCGGAAGGAAATGTCCTCCAAGACAATTTTTTTCCCGTAACCGGCGCACAAGTTCTTGACTTCGAGTACTGCAGCCATGAGAGACCTCAATAAAAGAAGAAGGAGAAGATGGCGTCCGCGATGATGATGCCCGAAATCGAAGTGACGACGCAAGAGGTGGTCGCTTTCCCGACAGCATCCGCTCCCCCTCGGACGCGAAGCCCCTTTTGTGCGGCGACCAGGGCGATAATCCAGCCGAAGACCAAGGACTTTATCATGCTTTTTGCGATGAGGGGCAACGTGATGCCGTCCTTGAGGGAAAACCAGTAGTTGTAAGGGGAAAGTTCGCAGAATAGATCCCCGACCATCATGCCGGCGACGCACCCGAGGATGGAGGAACAAAAGGAAAGAACCGGCACGGCGACGCTCAGAGCCTTGAATCGGGGAAGTACCAAAAATTGGATGGGGCCTATCCCCATGGTCCGCAGGGCCTTGATTTCCTCGGCGACGGTCATGCTGGCGATTTCCGCCGTGATGGCGCTGCCCGAACGCCCAGCCAGGATGATGGAACTGAGAAGCGGCCCGATCTCGGCGAACATCAAAAAGCCAAGCCCCCCAGCCAAGTAGGACGCGGCTCCGACTGCGTTCAGCATGCTCGCGCTTTGGATGGAAAGGGTGAACGCGATGAGGAACACCAGGAGGAAGACGATGCCGCTGGCCTCGCTGCCGAGTCGCAAGAGTTGCAAAGCTGTCCCGTGAAACGGTAGGCGCTTTTTGTCGATGGAGGCGAAGAGCGTCCAATAGACGCACTCGCTGAGGAGAAGGAAGAACGTGCGCAAGCCATCCAAGAAGTTGAACCCCGCCGCACCCAGCTTTTCAATGGGATTCATGGGGACTTCCGGTTCTTTTTCGGGAACCGGATGGCGCGCCAGGTGGGACAGTTGTTCCTTGGCTTTTGGGGAAAATCCGCAGAGAATCAATTTCCGATGGTTGGACTCTGCCGCCTCGGCAAGGGATGTGAGTAGGGATTCTTCTAAAAAGTTGAAGTGCGCAAGGGCGGAGCCGTCAATGCGCAGGTTTCCCTTTTCCAGAATTCGGGAACAGCTTTTTTGAACGGCGACGAACTCTTTCGAGGAGAGTTTCCGCGGAAGGCGCACTGTCGTGAAATCCATGTCCATTGCGCCCAAATTTAACAAAGTGTCGCTTCCTTTTGAAAAATTCGCCGGGCAAAATGATGGAAAGTCCCGAAAGGCGGATAAATGCGATTTTTATGGTAGGGCTCAGGGGCTAGTAAACAGTTGACCGAACTGTAAGGCAGAGCTTAGAGTTTGGAACTTAGTGATTCGTGTTCAGTGGAAAGCAAGGGGAGAATGCAAAAACGGCCTGAGCCGAGGGGATTGGGGAGAGAATTTTGAGGAAAAATCGATAAAAAATAGTAAAAGTTGTTTTTTTTTTACATTGAGTGCGGAGTTTCTCGAAAATCACTTGGACTCGAAGGAATGCGTTCAACGGAGGTTTTACAAATGTCGCAACCCAAAGAAATCACCCAAGAAGCTAAAGAACGCTTGCTGGCCGCTTGGGGCTATGTCCAGAAAAGACAGTTGTTCAGTGAAGCTGATTTGCAGATTATCGGTGAATGGAAAGATTGGAAAAAAACAATCGACGATACAGATATTTCCAATTTTATTTCCAATTTTTACAAGCCCGATGAAAAATGTCTTGTCAATTTCGTTGCAAACGCGAAACCTTTCGGTGGCATTGGGGGAATGCCGAGACCGAGCAATCTGTTTGGCGGAAGCAAGACTCTCACAACAAAGAGTACTTACGAGGAAAAACTCAAAAGCGACTATGGTCTGTTTAAAAACTTCTTGGAAAAACCTACTTCAGCATTGGACAGTCTTCTTTGGGATAAGGATAATAATAAATTCAAATATTCTGCGAGAGCCCTGCTCCGGAAAGTGGTCGTGATGGATCACTACGCGAATCAAAAATTCGATTTGGCGGGCATTTACAAGCCGAAGGCCATCAAGACCCTTTATAAATTGTTTTTCGGCGAAAAATGCGACGGCGACAAGGACTTTTTCGAAAGAAACCATGAAATTTTCGAAGAAGCCAAAAAGACAATTCTACCGGATTGGGGCAATGAAAAGGATTTGTTGACATTCTCTGTGTATTTGACGCTCGCGCTCTGGCAGCTAGCCCAAATCATTGAGGACTTTCCGACAGCCAAATCCCCAAACGTGATTTTTTATGGTGCGCCGGGAACAGGGAAAACTTACGAAGTGAAGCAATTTCTGGGCATGAATGGATTCATTGACATTGACATTGACAAATCGGAAGAGGGAAAACAGCCGAAAGGCTATTACAAATGGGTGCAGCTTCACCCGTCATTCTCTTACGAGGACTTTATCGAGGGAGTGAAGCCGACTGACATTGAAAATGGTCAGGTGAAGCTGGAATTGGTGAATGGAGTGTTCAAGGAATTTTGCAAAAAGGCTCGAGAAGGTGTGAAGGATTCTCCTGAAAAAGACATTCTCTATTATTTTGTCGTGGACGAAATCAACCGGGCGAACCTCTCCGCAATCTTTGGCGAAACTCTTTCGCTTATCGAATCGGATTACCGCGACATGAAAGACGGCGTGGACGACCACAAGAACCTCATAGACACGCAGTATTCCGCGTTGGAGCGGAAACTGGGGAAAAGCGAAATATTTTACGATGAAAAATTCCCCGGCAAGTTCGGCGTTCCCCGGAATGTCTTCTTTATCGGGATGATGAACGATGTGGACAGGAGCATCGATACTTTCGACTTGGCGTTGCGCCGCCGCTTCCGCTGGGTTCGGAAGGAATGCGATTATGACGTGATCGGCGGAGATTATGCTGAATCCTGCAAAAAATTGAATGAATACATTTCTAAGGATTTGCGTCTCGGCAAATCGTACGAGTTTGGGCATTCTTTCTTTATGCGGATTGCCACGAACGGCAAAGTCACGAAAACGGCAAAAGAACGCTTGTTCGACGATTACCTGCGTCCGACTCTTGCGGAATACCTGCGGAGTGCAATCTCAGAAGAAAATGAGTTGGAGCTCAAACTGAACGAGGCGAAGAAAATTTTCTCGAAAGTTCCGTAGGAGCACGATGACAAATAAGCGGACGGTCATCCCGTGCGTCGTGAACCAGAACTTCTATGGATGTGACTTTTCCGTGCAGATGGAGAAGAAGGTTGGGGGAAAGAAGTCGAGGAAAATCGACTTGAATGAACTCCAGTCCATTCCGGACATCACGCGAAAAAGCTTGGAGTCCGATTACAAGAAAATTCAAATTATGTCTTTTTGCCGCAAGGATCGGGATGTTGAAGATTCTTTGGTTTTAGGAGTCCGGCGAAAAAAAAACGCAGAGGGAAATGACTGCTGTTGCATTCAGACAGGCCTTTACGCCGGAGTCATCTACACGAAAGATTTTGAATTTAGGATAGGTACGGGCTACGGCGATGCCTTTCTGCGCCGGATGCTGCGCTGTGCGAATGGAATTTTTGTGCAGGATTCCGGTGGATGCGCGGAACGGGAAGACTCATCGGCCGGGTTTCCACTCTTTGAATACCTGTTCATCTTGTCGCTTCAAAAGGCGTGCCTGTTGGGATTTCCTCAGGAATATGCGAAAAGGGAATGCCGCAGCTTGGGCGTACATGGGAATATTGACTTGCCTCGTTACGTGTCGCGCGACATCCCGTTTAGGGGTAAAATCTCTTGCTGCAAGAATGAACGCCGGATTGTGCAGCCGATTGCCGATGTACTTTATACTGCGCTGAAGGCTTCTCGAAAGGAAATTCGGGATTTGGGACTTTCCCGGATTTCCTCTATAATGTCGGAGCTTTCCTCTGACGCTTCGAGGAATAGGCTTACGGTTCGGACGATTGAACAGGCCAAGCGGCACAAGTCGCTCGAGAATCCGATATTTTCCCCGTTCCGCCGGACTCTCGAATATGCGGAGCTGGTGCTGCGCAAAAAAGGAATTATTGAAAGCGAGTATGCGAAGGCGGAAATCTCTGGCTATTTGCTAGATGTGTCCAGCTTGTGGGAATCTTATTTGGCCGGTCTGCTGCGGAATGGTCTTCCCGACTGGCAAATTTTGGAACAGGAGGAGCTGAATCTTTATCCGGGCGCATTCTACGGGCGCAAAAATTATCCGGACTTTGTGCTCAAACGGGATGTGGAGGGCGTCAAGGAGTGTGCTGTTTTCGATGCCAAGTTCAAGAAGATGGAATTCAAGGGCAAGGACGTTGACCGAATGGATTTATTCCAAATTCATTCCTATGCGGGCTATTTTCGCCTTCACTGCGGTTATGGGAAATTGAAGGCGTGCGGTTTGCTCTATCCACTTTCCAAAAATCAAAATTCCGAAAAAGATGTCGTCGCAAAGGGAAATGTTGAAGCGCTTCCGCTTTACGGGATTTCAGGTGCGGAAGAGAAATTTTTTATTGATGGTGTTTACGTGGGGGAAAAGACTCAGCCGGGCAAAAATTCGGAACGCCCGACACCCGGTGACTTGGAAAATGCTGAAATGGAATTTGTCAATAGGATGGCGAAAATTGTCAAATAAAACCGTGAAAATCGGCGCACAGACTTGGATGGCGGAAAATTTGAATTACGACATCGAGGGAAGTTGCGATAAAGGCTTGCCCGGAGGGCTGGCACTTCGAACTTGAACCTGAACCTCTCATTTCTTCATCAAGAAGTATCTCTTTTTTGCCCGTCCGTTGCATCAAGAATTCCTTTAGGATGTATTAGACGGCTGGCTGGATGTACCCGTTTAGCGTGCCGGAGCCTGCGAAAGCTGGTTTCGGCTCTTTGGTCTTGGACTTTGAAGTCAAAGCTCCTATTTCCGGATTTCCTTTAGCCAGGAGCTTACCGCTCTCTCGCTTTCCGCCCGGTCGTTTTGCGCTGTCGTGCCGCGGAGGGAAAGTCCGTCCTGGACTGTGGCTTTCTTGAATTTCTTTCGAATCGTTTTGTCCGTTCCGCTGATGCCGCTGCCTTCATGGGTGCAGAACGGGGCGATGACTTTTCCGTCTAGGTTCTTGCCTTCGAGGAATGTGTAGACGGCCATGGGCAAATCCCCCCACCAAATCGGATAACCGATGAAAATCGTGTCGTATTTGTCGATTTCGCTTTGGGCGAGGTCTGCAGACAGCTTGGGACGCGCCTTCTCGCGTTTTTCTTGGCTGGCTTCTTCTGTGGCCTTTTCGTAGTCCTTGGAATAGGCGCGGACTGTCTTGATTTCAAAGAGCTTCGCGCCGGTCTTTTGGGCGATGATTTTCGCCACTTTCGCCGTGTTGCCTTCTTCGACGACGCCGACGCCGTAATTTTCGTCCGCCCGGCTGAAATAGGCGACAAGAGTTTTCGTCCCCTCGGCGAAAGCGGAAAGGGAGCATGCGAATAAGATGGTCGCTGTCAAGAGGAGTCTTTTCATTTGGAATTCCTTGTTGGGTGTTTTTCGGAAGTCAAGCCTTGGCGAGCCACGCTTCCACTTTTTTCTTGGAGTTCTTGGCCTCGGAACCGTAAATGGCGAGTCCCTTCGCATCGATTTTGGCGTTGCGGCATATCTTTGCCAAGTCCGAAATGACGTTTGCGAGGCCGGAGCCTTCGTGAGTCGTGACGACGCGAATCGTTTTGCCGGTGAAATCGAGCCCGGACAGAGCCGTTTCCATTTCCGGAGCGAACGTCCCCCAATAGATGGGAGTCATGATGTAAAGAGTGTCGTAGCCGTACACGTCGGGTTTCCTTTGGATGGGAGCGTTGCCGATTCGCCGCTTCGCTTCTTGGATGCAAGTGTTGTAATCCTTTGCATAAGGAACGAGAGGCTCGACTTTGAACGCATCCGCTCCGGTCAGCTCCTGCACGAATTCCGCAACGATTTCCGTGTTTCCTTTGTTGACGACGCCTACGGCGTAATTCTCGTCCGCACGGCTGAAATAGATGATGAGGCTTTTCGACATGATGTATCTCCTATTCTTTTTGCTCTTCGGGGTTTTGCATTTTGATGACTTTTGCCGGCACGCCGACGGCGACTCCGTAATCGGGGACATCCTTGCTCACGACAGCTCCGGCGCCGATGACTGCGTATTTTCCAATCGTCACGCCTGGACAGATGGTCGCGCCCATTCCTATCCACGCGTTCTTTTTTATGGTGACCTTTCCGTAGGTGTATTTCGTGTGGCGCTCGTTGAAGTCGTGATTGATGGTCGCGATGTGCACGCCAGGCGCGAGAGACACGCCGTCTTCGAATTCGATTCCGCCCGAAGCGGAAAAAATCGCGGAATGGTTGATGAATACGCCTTTCCCGAATTTGACGCGGTTCCCGAAGTCGCAAATGAAAGGTGTCAGAATGCGGCAGTCGGAAAGTTCGCGCCCGAAAAGGGCTTCCAAGTCTTTCACGTAGCTCGGATCGTCAGGGAGTTTCGCGTTCGCCTTGGCGCAAAGCGTCCGCGCCCGCATCATCTCGTCGACCGCTTCCTTGAAGTACGGCTCGCGCACGTCGGTCGGTCCGCCCTTGTCCATCAGTTCGTAAACATAGCCGGATCTGTAGTCCATTTTTCATTTCCTAGTGAATTTTCCATTTGTTGATCATTTTCACGAATTCCGGGTCGAAGTGGTTCACGATTTCACTTTTGCCGAGATCCAGCGTGGAGATTTGCCGCATGTCTTCTGCATCGAGAGAAAAGTCCCAAATCTGGAGATTTTCTTCGAGGCGCTCCTTGTGGACGGATTTCGGAATCACGACGACTCCCCGTTCGACGTTCCAGCGCAGAACGATCTGCCCGACTGTCTTTCCGTGCTTTTCCGCAATTTTTTTCAACAGGGGATGGGAGAAAATGCCGTGTTTGCCTTCGGCGAAAGGTCCCCACGCTTCGGGGGTGACGCCGTAGGATTTCATCACTTCGAGGCTCTGCGGCTGTTGGAAAAACGGGTGGAGTTCCACTTGGTTCACCGCCGGGATGACTTCGAAGTTCTCGCAGAGATCCGCCAATACGTGCGGATACATGTTGCTGACTCCGATGGCGCGGACTCTTCCCTCTTTGTACAAATCCGTCATGGCGCGGTAAGAGCTGTAGTAATCCGCCATCGGCTGGTGGAAAAGATATAAATCCAAGTATTCGATTCCGAGCGACCTGAGGGATTTCTCAAAGGCGCGCTTGGCATTGTCGTAGCCGTAATCTTGCACCCAGAGCTTTGTCGTGACGAACAAGTCCTCGCGTTTTACGAGGCCTTCCGAAATGGCGCGGGCGATGGCCTTGCCCACGGAATTTTCATTTTGGTAAGCGGACGCAGTGTCTATTAAACGGTAGCCGACGGAAATGGCGTCGTAGACGGCTTGCTCGGTGACCGTGCCGTCCGGTACTTGGAATACGCCGAAGCCTTCTTGTGGCATTTCGACGCCGTTGTTGAGATGGATGAAATTCATTATTTTCCTTTGGATGGATTGCTTGCATTTTCAATTTACAACTTAGAGCAAAGTCTAAGGCAAGAGGTTTCGCGGAAAATTATAACAGGCGAAGTCAAGGGCTTGTGGGCTGTCAAACGGGCAGAATCAATGACAGATTTTAGAACTTGGAACTTAGAGAAAAGTGTGGCTTGCGCTTTATGTAATTAGCAATTAGAAATGTGGAATGAGGAATTGACTTTGGAAAGAAGTGATTTGTGGGAAGTGAGGCTTGCGCAAAGGGAAGAACGTCAACACGAGCCGCGTCGAAGCGAGGCGGCAGAGTACGGTCTCTGTCCGGTGGTTGAGCGCAGTCGAAACCAGCGGAGTCGAAGTCAGGGCAAATCAGGTGCAAGCGAAGCTGCCCGTGCCAACGACAAAGCAGTCCGTTCGACGGACACAAGCGGGTCGTGTCGACGGACTTAATCCTTGACGCAGAATCGGTAACGGACTCGTTCCGCGTCTGGTAGAGCTAGCCTTGTACAAAGAAAGGCAAGAGTCAAATCCCGTAGCAATCCCGCGTATTTTGCCTTACGGTGTGCATCAACTCTTCGAACGGAATGCCTTTCGCTTTTGCCAAGACCTTTCCCGTTTCGGGAATCATCCCGGCATGGCTCGGTTTGCCGCGGAACGGGACCGGGGCCAAGTAGGGGGCGTCCGTCTCCAGAAGCAGCCTTTCCATGGGGACGCAGCTTGCCGCCTTGCGGACTTCCGGGGCGTTCTTGAATGTGAGAATCCCCGTGAAACCGATAAAGACGCGACAGGGGAGAGTCAAGACTTTTTCCACGAAGTCCGCGCCAGAGGTGCAACTGTGGACGTGCAAGGTCGCCCCTTTCAAATCCGCATTTTGCAAAACTGCCAAGGCGTCCGCGTCCGCTTCGCGCAGGTGTAGGACGAAAACCTTGCGGAAGGGCTTTCCCAGTTCGAGTTGCCGCATGAAGATTTCGCGCTGCCTTTCGTGAGAGGCGCATTCATAGTGGTATTCGAGCCCGATTTCGCCGATGCCAACCGTTTTCGGGTGCGCCCAGAGCTTTAGCAAGGCCGCTTCCGTTTGCGCATCGTAAGAATCCGCGTTCTGCGGATGGATGCCGTAGGCTGCATAGACTTCCGGATGCGCTTCGGACAGCTTCTTTGCAAAAGGAAAACCCTCCCTTTCGCAGGCGACTTGTACAATGGCGTCGGGCCTCGGTCTGACGCTTTCCCACCAGGATTCGAAACTTTCTCCCGTCCGCTCTTCGAAAGTGTCCATGTGGCAATGGGTGTCGACAAAGTTCATTTGTACGAAATCTCGACGATGGTGTATTCTACCGTTCCGCGCGGGATGGTGATGGGGACGGTCTCGCCTTCCTTTTTGCCAATCAGGGCTGTCCCGACGGGGGAGTTTACGCTGATTTTCCCGGACAGCGGGTCGATTTCCTGCACGCCGACTAGGGTGTAAACCTTTTCGCGGTTCGTTTTGCGTTCCTTGAGCTTGACTGTCGCACCGAATCGGATGGAGCCGTCCGCGGGGGCGGCTGTCGTGACGACTTTGGCGCGGTCCAGAATCTTGTCGAGTTGGCGAAGCCTGCGGTCGATTTCCCGGAGGCGCATTTTCCCGTAGGTGTAGGCGGCGTTTTCGGAACGGTCCCCTTCGGCAGCCGCTGCGCCGACTTGGCGTTGCATTTCGGGGCGTTCGACGAACTTGAGGCGTTTCCACTCCTCCATCAGCTTGTCGAATCCTTCTTTTGAAATCGGTTCGGACATGGCTGGAATATAGAAATTTCTACTTTTAAAACGTGTCCTCCATCGCGTTCCAATTTACCGATATATCCTATGCCTATCCGGGCTCGACGGCGCGTGCCGTCGACGGCGTGAATTTGTCCGTAACGGAGGGGGAGACCTTTGCGCTCCTCGGACCGAACGGCTCCGGTAAAACGACGCTTCTCCGCATTTTGTGCGGAAGGATTTCTCCGGAATCCGGAGAGCTTTCCGTCGGGTGCGATTTTCAAAATTCGGCAGGTGGGCTGGATCTTTCGAAATGCGGCGTACTGCTTGAAAATCCGGGAGTTTATCCGAGGCTCTCGATTGCGGAATATCTGGCGTTCTTCGCTGGATTCTACGGAGTGCGAAATGTCGATTCGGAAATCCGCACGTTGGCGCAGCGATTGGAACTTCCGCCGGTGTCGGCTTCGATGGGGAATCTTTCGCAGGGGACGCGCCAAAAGGTGCAAATCGCCCGCGCTCTTCTTCACCGGCCGCGCTTGTTGTTGCTCGATGAACCCGTCGCCAATCTGGATCCGAACGCGCGTGACGCCGTTTGGGCGCTTCTCGCCGATTGGAAGCGGGAGTGTGGGGGGACTCTGCTGGTCAGCTCGCACATCCTTTCAGAAATGGAATCCGTCGCGACTTCGTTCGCCATTCTCTACACAGGGAAAGTCCTCCTTTCCCAAAAGATTTCCGCCCTTTTGACGGATGAATGCGTTCTCCACGTCCGATTGCCAAAGGGCTTTTCCGCAGCGGAAGCCTTGTCCGGAATCCCCGCCGGGACGGAGGTCTTGAAAGCGGAAACGGGGAGGAAATCTCTGGACTCCGTTTACCGCGATGTCGTCCGGAATTTTGAATCTGCGGAACTTCAAAAGGAATTTTCGAAATGAAATCCGCCGTGTGCCGCATCATGCTCCATGAAATGCGCCTTGTGCTGAGGGAACCGAAGTTCCTGCTCCCGTTCCTCTTTCCGCCCGTGCTGCTGATTGCGTCGCAACTGGTTCTTTTGCCGGGAGTCACTTCCCCGGAAATCGTTTCGCGGATGATGCTTCTCTGCTCCCTCTTGATAGCCCCGATGATCGTGCCGCTCGCGTCGGACAGCTTTGCGGGGGAGCGGGAGCGCGGCTCCTTGGAATTGCTGCTGCTGCTGCCCGTTCGGCCTTCGGCAATCTTTTACGGGAAGCTTCTCGCCCTGTTGCCCGTGCCGCTTTTCTTCGTCCTCTTTGCGGAAACGGCCTATGCGTGGGCGGCGGATTCTTGGAATTTCGGCTTCTGGTGGAAATCCGTACTGGCGGGAGTTTTGTCGAGCGTCCTTTTTTCCGCCGTTTCGCTGTTCGTTTCGTTGCACACGAAGACGGCTCGCGCGGCAAACCAGATTTCCCTCCTCTTCGTATTTTTCTTTTTGATGCTTTCGAGCGTCCTTTCGGATATTTATTTCTCTTGTCGGCTCGCTCCTGTTGTCCTTTTTGCGGTCGTCGCGGTCTTGTTCGGGGCGGTTTCCTCCCTTTCCCTTTCCCGTTTCCGGGAACTTTGAAGATTTTTCCGGGCGAAGCGTTCTCCTGCGCAAGCCTCTCTTCGGCTAATCCCTAATTTAGTGGTCAGGAATTGGTTCTTAGTGGTTAGTTTCGCAGCACGAGCTGTGTCCGCCGAATGGGCTGTTTTGTCGTTGGCACGGGCGACTTGTGTCCGTCAAACGGACTATTTGTCGCAGCAGGATTGCACGTGGTTCTAGATTTGCTAAAGCAAAAGAACCACGGCAACTTGCACAATTCGGCGAACTGTTTTTCCATTGGCGTGGA
>CAZCRF010000031.1:0-16704 GCA_964501065.1 uncultured Fibrobacter sp.
TGATTCGTTCATAGAGTTTAGTGTCGCCATGCCTTTCTTCAAATACAATTGCACATTGCCAATTACTAATTGATTTTCCACCCCCAGCCCTGGGTCACGCTCAAGTTTGACACGAACTGTGTTTGTCACACGATTCGTGTTGACGCCCTTTCCCTTGCTTTTCACGAAGCACTCCATTCCCAAGTCAATTCTTCATTCCGCATTCCGAATTATGCATTATGCATTCCTAATTGCACAAAGCGCAAGCCTCACTTCCCACTAAGCACTAACCACTCTAAGCACTAATTCCTAACTCCTAACTCTCAAGACACCGCCATCCAAAGCGCCGAAGCGAAAATGTGTGAAAAAATTCCCACAGAAACGCCATTGAAAGTACGAATCCCTTTTTGTTATTCTAAATTTACAAGCACTATGAAAGTCATTTTGCCAGTTGCAGGTACAGGTTCGCGACTGAGACCGTTCACGTTGTCCTTGCCGAAGTGCCTTCTCCCGATTGCGGGGAAAACGCTCCTTGAGCACATCATGGAGTCTTATGCCACATTGCCCGTGACGGAGCAGATTTTCATTACCGGATATAAAGGGGAGCTAGTCGAAGATTTCATCCGGCGGAGTCATTTTAAGAATGCCCGTTCCGTCCGACAAAAGAATCCGCAAGGACTCGGTGAAGCCATCTCGCTGAGTTTGCCCTTTTTAACGGATGATGAACCTCTGCTCATCATTTTGGGCGACACCCTCTTTGATTCGGACTTGTCGTTTTTAAAGACCGAAGAAGAAAATGTTTTGATGACCCGCGAAGTCGAGGATCCCCGCCGTTTCGGGGTCGCCGTGACCGATGCGAACGGCTATGTTTCGAAGCTTGTCGAAAAGCCGGAGACATTCATTTCGAACGAAGCCCTGGTCGGCATCTACTACATTCGGGACGTCTCCCTGCTGAGGCGTTCGCTCGAACGCCTGATTCGCGAAGACATCCGCACGAGGAACGAATACCAGCTGACGGACGCGCTTGAACTGATGCTCTCTTCCGGGGCAAAGTTCCGCACGGAAAAAATCAAATCCTGGCTCGATTGCGGCACTGCGGAAACTTTCCTCAAGACAAACGCCACCATCCTCGCGAAGCAGCCCCCGAAACCCTACCACTTCGACGATTGCCGAATCGTGCCGCCCTGCTACATCGCCGACACGGCGATTGTCCGGAAATCCGTCATCGGCCCGAACGTCTCGGTCGGACCCAACGTGGTGATTGAAAATTCGAAAATTTCGGACACGGTCATCTCGGAGCAGACGACCCTCGTCGACTCGGAAGTTTCGCACTCCATTTTCGGCGGGGATTCCGAAGTCAAAGGTTTCAAGGGCAGCCTCTTCCTCGGGGATCATTCCAAAGTCATTTCGGAGGTGATGTGAAAACGTTCATCTTGGCAAGTGCCTCCCCACGCCGCGCCGCCATCCTTTCCCAATTGAAGATTCCGTTCCGCGTGGAGCCTTCGCGTTTTGACGAAAAGGACACCACTCTGCGACCCAAGGATCGCCCTCGTTTTTTCGCCGAAGAAAAGGCGAAAGAAGTGTCCGCGCGCTTTCCCGGGGAATTCGTCCTGGGTTTCGACACCCTCGTCTACATGGACAGCTCCGTCCTCGGAAAGCCAAAAGATGCGGAAGACGCTTTGGCGATGCTCACGCGATTGAACGGCAGCCGCCACAAGGTGATTACGGGAGTCGCCGTCGCGCGGAACGGGAAGGTCGTCGAAGCGGACAGGGAAATCACCGACGTCATCTTTCGGCACGTGTCGGAAAAGGCCTTGCGGGAATACGTGGAATCCGGCGAACCGATGGACAAGGCCGGAGCCTACGCCATCCAAGGTCTCGGAGCGGGACTAGTCAAATCCGTGAACGGCTGCTTCTACAACGTCGTCGGGCTGCCCGTCGCCAAAACGTTGGAATTGATTGAACACTTAGGAGATTGAAAATGCCAAGTCCAGTTGAAGATATCGCGCAAGGGGAGTCGCTCGGCGCCTATCTGAAAAGAGTCCGGGAATCCAAGGGGCTTTCCTTGGAAGACCTTTCGCAAAAAACGAAACTCTCCCTTGAAATCTTGCAGAAGGTGGAAGCCGGGGAATGGAAGAAATTTCCCATCGAAGCCTACATCCGCAGCTATCTGAATTCCATTTCCAAGACACTCGGATTGGAGCCGGGCAGGGTTCTCGCCTTTTACTCCCAAGAAGCCGGGTCGTCATACTCCCGGGAATTCCAAGCGGAAGATTCCATTTCCATGGATGGGGGGAACTTTTCCGGAGAAAAGCTGCGGCACGGCAACGGTACGACAAAAGTCGTCATCATCATCCTGCTCCTCCTGGCCGCCGCCTTCTTCGCATGCATGCACTTTTTGAACAAGGGCGTCTCGCCCGCCGCAGAAGAAAAGTCCCCGACGCCCGCAGTCATGGAAGACACGTCCTCATTTGAACAGGAAATCCCGGACGGCGCGGAGAACATCCCCGCAGATTCTTCCTCCGTCGATTCGCTCCCGATGCAGGCTGCCCTAGACAGCGCACGGAAAGAGGCCGCCAAGGGGAATTCCGCGACGACTTTCATCACCTCTTCGGAATCGAAGGCGGACACGGCCGCGCCGAAAGCAGTCAACGGGAAAATCCGCATCTCCGTCGAAGCTTTGGATTCCGCTTCGGCATGGGTCGGCTTTTACCGCAGCCTGAACGACAACGCCGTTTTGAAGGAAGGGAACATCACCCCGAATCGCAAGAAAATTTCTTTCGAATACGCGGACACCCTTTGCGCGGTCATCGGAAACCCGGACGCCGTCCGCCAAATGCTAGTCAACGGGAAAGCCGTGAGCATCCCCATCATCAAGGGACGCTCTAGCCGCTTCTGCATCGCTCCGAACGGAAAATTCACCAGGAGATGACCGTGAGAAAGGCAGACATCATCCGCAACACGAGCGAGACGCAGATTTCCCTTTCGCTGAACTTGGACAGTGCCGCGCGCGGCAAAATTCATTCGGGCTCAGGCTTCTTGGACCATATGTTGGACCTGTTTCAAGTCCACGGGGGATTCACCCTGGATTTGGACTGTCACGGCGACACCCAAGTGGACATGCACCATTCGATAGAAGACATCGCCATCTGTCTGGGGAATGCTCTTGTCGAATGTCTCGGCGACAAGAAGGGCATTGAACGCTACGGTTTTTACTTTGTCCCGATGGACGAAGCCCTGGCCCGCGTCTGCATCGATTTTTCCAATCGGATAGGATTTGTCTTCCACGCCAAGTTCCCGAACGGGACTGTCGGGGCGGAGAACATGCCGGTGAGCCTTTTCGAACACTTCTTCAAGACATTGGCGGAAAACGCCCGAATGAATCTTCACGTGGAACTTTTTTACGGTTCGGACAACCACCACTGCCTCGAAGCGATTTTCAAAGCCTTTGCAAGGGCCGTGGCGATGGCAGCGTCCCCATCGCGCCATGTGAAGGGCATCCCGAGTTCCAAAGGCTCCCTTTGATTGTTCAACACTTTGCGCCCGTGGGATAAGCCGCAATCGCAAAGTCGCTCAGTCCGAAAAGACCTTCTTGTAGGAAAAGTCCCAACTCACGTGGGCGACTCCCCAAAAATCCACCCCGTCCTCCCCCGAGACATGGTCTAAATTGCGGTATCTGCGGATGCCGCCGCCAAGTGCTGCGGAAAAGCCCTTCCACAAGCGAATCCCGTAAGTCGCGTCGGCAATGTATTCGCGCTCGACGACTCCCGAAAGCGCACTTTTATATGCCAAAGCCTCGTCATAATCCACGGAGAGTTCCTTGTCGCCCTGCCGCAGCCACGCCAGTTCAAGCGAAAGCGAATGGCGACCGAACGTCCAATCGACCGTGAACCAAAGATCCTTCGCGTCCGGACCGCGCCTGTAACCCAACGGATAATCCACAAAAAACATATCCGCGAAATTCGCCTTCTCCTGGTCTCTGTAATTGGACTTGTAAAGACGACGGCTGGTGTATTTGAGGAGCGGCAAGCGTTCGTTCCCCGCGGCCGGATCCGTGAGCACGGCGTCGAGGCGGAAGTCGAAAAGTCCGAAATGCCGCGTTTCGACTTTCTGGTTGTATCCCACCATGTGGCTGAGAATCCCCCGCGTGGAATTTTTCCCCGTCTCCCCGACCGGACTTTTGACGTCGTCGATGTTCATCTGGTAGTAGAAACTTGACCCTCGGATGGGGCGGAAACCGAATTCGAACATGGCGTTCGCCTTGGTGAAGCCCGTTGCATAATTGTCGTGCCAAAACATGAAGGGGTTGATGGTGCGGAATTCAATCTGCTTTCCGCCGATGACGGATTGTTCCACAAAATAAAACCAGATTCTTTTGAAATCCACGCCGAATCGGTGGTAAGCCAGAGTCTTGTAAGGCTCCGTGTATTGCCTGTTCCGCTGGTTGTCGATTTGCAAGTGCGCCTGCTTCCAGACCTCCGTCGTCGAATCCACCTCTCCGCCGGGAGTGGACGGAGTTCCGTGCAGGTGCGCATTCAAGGAACTCAAGAAAAAGTCGTAGCGGAAAAATCCCGCGGAAAAATCCCAGAGGACGGCATCGTGATAAGGCGCGCCGCCGAGGGCAAGGGTGTTCGGGGACGGCCCCAAGTCCGGCTTGAAACGCCCGAATTGCACAAAGCCCGCGCCGTAATCCCACCTTGCATAAACTTTCGTCGGCACGTTGATGTCCACGTTGTCCGGCAAAAGGGTCGTGTTCGCCGAAAGATTGTCGTCATACCAAGCTTCGATATCCTTCCGGAGCGGCAAGTAGAAGTAAACGGAAAAGTCCCGAAAAGAGCCGCCCACGTAGGCTTCAAAGAACGGCTCGATGGACTGTTCATACTGCCGGCCGTTTTCTAGAGGGATTTGCAACCCGAGCCAATTGCGCCCGTAAGAATCCACCACAGCCGACGAGAACATCCCCGACTTCGGCGCACCGTAAAGCCCACCGGAGACCTTCGCTCCGATGAAGAAGGCTGTTTCCCCGGTCGATTCCGCCATCAGCAGAGCCGATGAAAGAAGGCAAACGGCGCACAGCCCCTTCACGACTTCCCCCCATCTTCCGCAGAGCCGTAAAACATTTCCCTGTACGGCAAATCCCGGAAGCCCGCCCTTTCGTAAACGCGGACGGCGGGAACATTTTCCGATTCCACTTCCAGCCGCAGCAAACTATCCGGGTATTCCCCCTTGACGAATTTCAAAAAGGCCGCCGCGATTCCCTTGCCGCGGAATCTTTCCAGGACATAGATGTCTTCAATCCAAGTGCACCGCTTGCCGTATTCGGTGGAAAATCCGAAGGCCAGCATCCCGTAACCGGCGACTTCCCCGTCGAATTCAAAGACGAACCCGCGCGCATACGGGGAACCTTCCGTACATTCATCCACGTCGGCGGAGAATATCTCCTCGGACCCGTCACTGTGCACGGCCGGCGACGCATAAAATACTCGCATCATCGAAACGATGCATTCCTTGTCTGCCTTTTGCATTTTCCGAATCGAAAGGGGCATGGGAATCCTTTAAGACTGAAGGAAAATTTAACTATCTTTGAAACGGCCGCAGACAAAAATCGGAAAGACCTTACGGCCAAAAGAGGTCACGATGATGGTTCTGTTCCCCATCCTGTTCATCTTGGGCTACGCGATGATCGCCTTGGAACGCCCACTGAAAATCAACAAATCGGCAACCGCCCTCGTCATGGGGAGTCTCCTATGGCTTCTCTGGTTTATCGCCACCGGGAATGCACCGGAAGCTTCGGAGGCCTTCGACAAGAATCTTTCTAGCGTCGCATCCATCATCTTCTTCCTGATGGGAGCCATGGCAATCGTCACCGTGGTGGATTCCTACGGCGGATTCGACATCGTGACCTCCCGCATCCGCACGAACAACATCCGCGTCCTCCTTTTGGCCGTCACCGGCATCACATTTTTCCTGTCCGCCGTCCTCGACAACATGACGACGGCAATCGTGATGATGACCCTGACGAAAAAGCTCGTTTCAAATCCCAAGTCCAGGATGTACTTCGGCGGAATGATTGTCATCGCGGCAAACGCGGGCGGGGCATCCTCCCCCATCGGGGACGTGACGACGACCATGCTTTGGATTGGCGGGGAAATCTCCGCTCTCGGCATCTTGGAAAGGGTGAGCGTCGCGAGCCTTTTGAACGTCCTCATCCCGCTACTCCTAATTTCCCGGATTTTAAGCGGGAGCGCCCGGTCCGAAACGGCAAACAGGAAACTTTCCGAAAAGCGCATTCCCCGACTCGACAGGGATTTGGTCTTTTTCGCGGGCATCGGCGGATTGATTCTCGTCCCCGTCTACCGCACCCTTTTCGGCATTCCCCCTTGTGTCGGCATGCTGCTTTCCTTGGGTCTCCTCTGGTTCTTGACGGAAATCATCCTCCGCAAACGGAAAGGCCTCGAAGAGGATTTGGAAGTTCATCTGGGCATTTCAAACCTCTTGAAGAACGTGGACTTGTCGAGCGTTCTCTTCTTCACGGGAATCCTGATGGCCGTCGGAGTCTTGGGCGCAAACGGGCAATTGGCGCTTCTCGCCGGATTCTTGGAAAAGACTTTCGGGAAGGTCGAAATCATCGTCACTTTCATCGGGCTCCTGAGTTCCGTCGTCGACAACGTCCCCTTGGTCGCGGCAGTCATCGGCATGTACCCTCTTTCCGCCTATCCGATGGATTCCCTCCTCTGGGAATATTCCGCCTATGCCGCAGGAACGGGCGGGAGCATCTTGATTATCGGCAGCGCAGCCGGTGTCGCCGTGATGGGACTCGAGAAGATTTCGTTCGGCTGGTACTTGAAGCACATCGCTCCACTCGCCTTTTTGGGATACGCCGCCGGCGGTGGCTGTTACCTGCTGATGCGCAGTCTACTTTAAGGTGAGCGGTGGGGGGGGGAATTCAATTGGGAGTGGGGAATGAGGAGTGAGGAGTTGGTGGTCAGTGCTTAGTGTGGAATGTTTTAGAGTTTAGTTAACGGTCAAGGGGGCATCGTCGTGTTGAGCAACGCGCCTGCCTGTCGGCAGACAGGAAACATCTCTTTACTGTTCCTAGATTCTTCGCGTTGCTCAGAATGACGTTAGCGTTGAGAATGACGTTAGCGTTGCTCAGAATGACGTTAGCGTTGCTCAGAATGACAGTTGGCAGGAGAGCAACAGTCATGTTGAGCGTCAAGCGAAACATCTCTTTACTGTATAAGGATTAACGCCTTTGGCGTTAGCGGCTGCGCCTCACCGAACTTTCGTCGGGCGAAATGGGAAAGAGGACTACGCAAGCGAGACTGGCCGTGCCAACGACAAAACAGTCCACTTGGTGAACGCCAGCCATTCCCATTCATACAGCGAGGAACTCACCTCGAATTCAAATAATCGAGAACCTTTTTCGTCAGATCGTTCTCGTCTTTCCAAAATAGTACAGCCCCCGTTGCGCGGTCCACCACCATGTCGTAGCCCTCTTGCAAGGCTATCTCCGTCACCGCTTTCTTTATCAAGGATATGATTGGCGCACTGACCTTCTCGTTTTCCGTAATCAGCTCTCCCGTCCGGCCGTAAACCCGGTCGATGAACTCCTTCAGCTCCGTATTCTTCTTTGCATAATCCGCTTCGAGTTCCTTGCGCTTCTCATCGGAAAGCATCAGGGCCTGCTTGTCGAGCTTCTCCTTGATGGCCGCCAACTCCTTTTGGAGAAGGTTCGCCTGCTGTTCCCACTTCGCCACTTGGCGGTCGTATTCTTCCTGCGCCTTCTTGGTCCCCTTGTAACCTTCGAAAATGATTTTGGAGTCGACATGCGCCACTCGCAAGCCGTCTTCAGCCAACGCTCCGGAGAGGAGCGCGAACAGCACACAAAACAATCCTTTCTTCCACATCAGAATCCCTGCCCAATGACAAAGTTGAACTCCATGTCGCCGACGCTGGTCCGTTCAAGCCCGGAGTAAGTTTCCCCCGGATCAAGCGGCCAAGCGAAGTCGAATCCGATGATGCCGAGCATCGGGACGACCACCCGGAACCCGAACCCGAAATCCCTCTTGAGACTCGAAGGATCCCATTCCGTGAGTGGGTTCGGCTGGCTTTTTGAAACCTTCGTATCCGGGTCGTAGCGTTTTCCGAAGACGTTCCCCGCATCGAAGAAGAGCGGCAGCAGGTAGAAAGTGTTCGGCACGATTCCCCACTGGATTTCCGCTCCAATGTACTGATAGCTGCGCCCCAAGCGGCGGTAGCCGATGGACCCGGAGCTGTAACCGCGCATCATGCCATCATAACCCAAGACACCGCCCATCTGGTATAACGTCCGATATTGCAAGGGATCGCCCACCATCACGCCGTATTCGTTCGTCAAGGCAAGGGCCAGCCTGTCGCCAATCAACGGGAACCACCACTTCACGGTCAAATCCGTCTTCACGAAATTGAAGTCGCTGCCGATTTTGTCGTCCGCCACTTCCACGGAAAGCACGTAACGCGAACCGTCCGTCGGGAACTGCGGCAAATTCTTGTCGTCGCGAATCAACTTGAACGTGACGGCGGACTCGACTCCCGAATAGCGGACAAGGCTCCCGGCGACGTTGTCCCCCTGCTTGTTCATCATCCAGCTGTAACCGATTTGCCCGTAGAAGTAATCATCCGGCCATTTCAAGCGCTTGCCCACGTAAATGGAGCCGCCGTAACGCGTGATGTCCGGATCGTCGTCCTGATCCCACCAGGCGTAACTCAAACTGGTCCCCAGCGTAATCGGATAATCCAAGAACCAAGGTTCCACAAAGCTGATGGACGCGCTCTTCTTGTCTTCACCGTATTCCACGTTGAACGACGCGCTCTGCCCGTCACCCATGCAGCAGTTCGGAATGGACACGCCGAGAGTCCCCGTAAGCCCGTCGCTTTGGCTGTAGGCGAGACCCGCGCTGAACTGCCCCGTCCCCGCTTCCTTCTCCGCCACCTTGAAGAGCAAATCGATTTGCTGGTCGCCCACGATTTGGATGTCCGGGTAAACCATGTCGAAGTAATTCAGCTGCATGATTTCGCGGAAACTGCGTTCCATCGCGGACTGCCGATAGGTGTCGCCCGGATACAGCCGAATTTCGCGGCGGATGACCTTGTCCTTGGTCTTGGTGTTGCCGAGGATGTTCACCCGATGGATTTGCGCCGGCAGGCCCTCTCGAATTCTGTATTCCAAATTGACTATACTGTCGTTTTCAAAACTCCGCGTTTCATCGTATTGGGCAAAGAGGTAACCGTCTTCCCGGTAAGCCCCGATAATCGAAGACCGGGTCGCTTCATAAGCGTAATAATCGAAGACCTCGCCGCTGTCCAAGTAAACCGCCCGGGAAAGCATCTTGTCCGTCAGGACTTCGTTTCCGGTGAAATGCACCTTGCCCGCATAATAACGCTGCCCCTCTTCAATATCGATGTAAATGCGGACATATTTGGAAGTGACGACGCTGTCGTACGGAGTGAGCGCCCCGAAAGTCTCTTCCAGGGTGTAACGGGTCAGGAGCTTTTCATCGTAACGCTTCAACGGGTGCTTCTTCAACAGGGAGTCGATTTTCCGATTCTTCCAACGGCGATCCTTCGGCAGGTTCTTCAGCCAAGTGCGCCGCAAATCCTCGTAGGTGATGATGCCGTTCAAAATCTTGACCGCAGTCTCCTCGTCCTGAACCTCGTACACGGGAACCGCTTGGGAATACGGATGGAAATTGCGCCGGTGCTCGCGATAATAGTGTTTAGACTTCTCTTCGACGCGACCCGCCAAACGGTTCATGACATTCGCCGTATCGGAAATTGCCTGATTCAACTGCCCGTAGAGCAATTCCAGCTTACGCCCCTTCGGCACGGTGCGCCCCAAATAAAAATTGCAACTGGAATCCGGCAGGTATTCGGCGCGATATTCCTTGAGTTCCGCATCGAGGTAACCGAAATGGCGAATGGCGTTCAGGACCGTATCCCTGTCCGCATCAAAGACGGATTCCTTGAACTCGCCGTCGCCCCACCAATGAGCCCTCTTCGTCACCATGTGATCCGTGATGTCCGTATAGGGAACATGTTCGTTGCCCGTCACCACGATGGAATCGACCTGGACCTTGGGTCCCTCGCGGATGATGAACGTCACCGCATTCTCATGATCGGAAACGGGAGTTTCGCGAAAACCGACTTCCGCCAGCAAATAGCCTTCGGACCTGTAATACCCCAGAATGTTCTGCCTGTCCCGCTCCAGGCCGCTCTTGCTATAAACGCGCCCCTGCAACAGATTGATTTTCAGCCGGACGTCCTCTTCCGAAATTTCATCGCATCCCTCGACATAAACCGTGTCGAGAGCGGGCAGCTCCACGACCCGAAAGACCAGATCCACCTTGTTGTCGTTCCCCGGCAAGTAATCGATCCACGCCGTCACGTCATCGAAATACCCCGTTTCAAACAAGTCCGAAACGCTCTTCTGCACCTTTTCCGTCAAGACTGTCGGTTGGAAGGCTTGGCCGTCCCGCACGCTCACCCGGCTGAGGATGGAACGCTCGTCCATATTGACAAGCCCTTCCGCTCGGACGCGCCGCACGGTCGTGGGGGTGGTGAAATTTTCAGGCACATCCAACAGTTGCGCGAGGGAAAACGCCGAACAGACAAGCAAAAAGGCAAAGACACGAAAAATCAAAAGGTGTTACCTTGTAAAATGAAAAAAAATCGAATTCAAAGATACAAAAAAACGCCCGTGAAAAAACGGGCGTTTTAAACTCCATCGGCAAAAACAAGGAGGGATCACTGCCCCAAATACTTGCGGCCGATTCCGTATTGGTCCTTGTACTCCACGTAATCCGGGACAAAGCCGTTCGGATAGCTGAAGGCGACGTTCACGGAGCACTGGAATTCGTTCATCAGCTTGCCCTTGCCCGTGAACGGCTTCTGCTTCTTCTCCACCTTTTGGTTGTCCCCCTTGCCGACGATGACTTCCGCATCGCACCAGCCCTTGCCCACCATCTTTGCAAAGACGGAATCCCCCTTCGTCGAAACGAGCTTGATCAAAGCGGGGTCGAGTTCCGTATTGTTCCCCGTGGAAGCCCAGAACTGAAGCTCTCCGGTGAGGGAAGTCGGGGCGATTTTAATGGACGGGAACGCCATGACGTAGCCCCATTTGTCGATGAGCGGCGACTTGTTCGGAATGTTTTCCCCAAAAATCAAGAAGTATTCGCGCGTCTTGATCAAATTCTTGTTGTGGGCTTCCTTGAACTCCGCATTGTTCGGGGCTAGCAGCTGGATGGCCAACAGGGAGTACTCGCGTTCCACCAAATCGTCCACGTCCAAGGCTTCCGGAAGCGCCCGCGCCACGTAAGCGTTCTCCGCCTGGGTGCGAATCGCCTGAACCTTT
The DNA here is from genome assembly GCA_964501065.1 of uncultured Fibrobacter sp. GTDB lineage: Bacteria > Fibrobacterota > Fibrobacteria > Fibrobacterales > Fibrobacteraceae > Hallerella. The sequence continues at coordinate 11,372 of CAZCRF010000031.1, forward strand.
GCAAAGTCCCCGTTCAAACGTTTCAAAAGGGAAATGGAGGAATCGATTTTGGCGAAACCGTCGAGAATCGTGCCCAGCTCCGCGCCTTCGGCCGTCGCCTGGTTCAGCCCCACGGTGGAAAGCGCCTCCGCAATCTGCCCCGCCGTTTCCGCATTGTTCACCTTGCCCAAATTCTGGACGACTTGCTCAAAAAGGCCGTGCAGGAGATCGCTCTGCGGATCCCTCTTGCTTTCCTGTTCCGCCCGCTTGGCGACCGCCAAAGTGAAGTTGTCGTAAAACTCGTCGGAGACCTTCCCCTTGTCTTTCGCGGTCAAATACGAATTGATCGCATTTTGATAACGCCCCGCCTGAAGGTGTTCGTCACCGCGTTTTTCATTTGTACCCTTGCACCCCGCCAATAGGAACGCGGACGCAGCGAAAAGAACCATCAACTGTCTTGTTTTCATTATTTGACCCTTTATCCGAAAATTTTCGGATGTGATAGACTTCACTTTGTAATTTAATTAAATATTTTTGGAGAATGACGATCGCTTCGTAAATAAATTTTGGAGAACGCCTTGAAACTTTTAACCGTCAGCCCGGAAGCCGGTGAATGGACAAAACCAAGCCCCTTGTGCGGGGCGGTCAATCAACTGACCCAAGCCTCATGGCGAACGGGAACGGAAACTCTGACGATTTCGCCGTTTTATCCCAGACTTCTCGACAATCCTTCGGAATACGCTTGTATTTTCCGCGGCACGGAGAAGCTCCGGAACACGCCGTTCGAAGTTTGGCGGGGGAAATCCCCTCTCTACGCATACATCCGCGCCGACGCCTTTTTCAACCGGCCGACCCTCTACGGGGAGAACCAGATCCCTTACGGCGACAACCACCTGCGATTCTCCTTCCTGGCATCCGCCGCGCTCGCCTATGCGGCTGCAATCCACTACGAGCCGACCACCCTGAGCGGACACGACTGGAGTGGGGCTCTCGCCGCCCCGATAGCGAGAACATCATATCCCGAAACTTTCGGAAATCTTCCTTTTTTCTTCACTGTCCACAACATCGCTTATGATTTCCATGTGACGGAAAGCGAAATTGAACGCATCGGGCTGCCGCGCGCAGACTTCAACATGGACGGTTACGAATTTTGGGGGAAGGTCAGCCTCCTCAAAGCGGGAATCTTTTACGCGAAGAAAGTCCTCCTCCCCTCCCCCGGTTACCGGGACAACCTTTTGAACGACCACATCGGCGGTGGGCTTTCCGGATTCCTCATGCGGAACAAGGACAAGCTGAAAGGCATCCAATTCGGATTGAACTACCCCTTCTGGGATTTCAACGCCAAGGCTGCCCAACCGATAGAACAGGCGAAAAAAGCGGCGAGAGATTCGCTCGAAGCTCTGATTGGCAAGGACTTCGACTGCAGGTTGGTCCTTTTTTGCAACCTGGGGCCGGAGTCCGGCCGAACGGCGGAGACGCTCGCCACCCTCCTCGGAGAAATCAACAAGCTGAACATTTTCACAGTCGTCGGGGCGAACCGGGAAAGCCCGGAATGGAAGTATTACGAGTCCGTGGCGAATCAAGAACATTCCCATATGGCCTTGATCGACCTATCGAAGGATGCGAACACCACCGTCCGGGCGGCCCTTGCGGGTTCAGACGTCCTGTTCGCCGCAAACCCGACGGAGCCTTCCGCCAGCATGATTCTAAAATCCCTCGCGAACGGGACGATTCCGCTGACGGGGCGGGATGTCGGCTGCGCCAATCTGCTTGTGAATTACGAAGGGGACTTTGAAAAGGCGAACGCCATGCTCGTCGAAGATTCCGCCGCGCCCGACCAGATGATCCGCAAGTTGAAGACGGCTGTCCAACTATACAGCTCCAACCCGGAAAGCTGGGACTACCTGGTGCGAAACGCCTACCGATTCCGCTACGAGTGGGACAGGACCATCTCCCAATACATCCTGACCTTCGGCGAAGAAGGCTAACCCTCTTTAAGCTTTTCAGCCCAACTGGGATTCGCGGAAGTCGAATCCGAATGCGCGACGCGAGACCGAAAGAATCGGCGGCATTTGGATGCGCTTCGCCAGGGCGATTCCCCGATAACGATGCCACCAACGGCGCATGTCGTCCATCACCTCTTCGTCCGAATGGAAGAGTTTGCGGAAAAGAGTCTCATCCACCCCAAGCTGCCTGCAATATTCCGGGACGCCCCGATTCAAAAGCGCTTCGGAATCCGCAATGCCGTTCCGCTGCCAACGTTCCATCCAATAAGCGAACAGACGGTCGTGATACGGGTAAACGATCGGATCGCCCTTCCCTTCGTCGACATTCTGCGCAGCCGAAAGTTCCGCGCTGGCCGGGATGTCTATCGACGACTGGGGAATCACGGGCTTCCGGGAGTTGATTTCGCGCGCCAAGGCGTAAACTTCCGTTTTCCAGAGATCGCCGAGTGCACACATCACGCCGGACGTGTCGCCGTAAAGGGTGCAGTAGCCGACGGTGATTTCGCTCTTGTTCCCGTTGCAAGTGAAACCCGCTCCGACGACGCTCGCGACAGTCGCTAGAAACGCCGCGCTGCGGAGCCTGGCCTGCAAATTTTCATAGTGGATGCCCTCCACCGAAATTTTCATCCCGTTTCGCGAAAAGGAATCCCGGGCGAGGCTTTGGCACAAGGTCTTGGCCACATCCTCTATCGGGGCCACCATATAGGGGCAGCCCAAGTTGTCCGCAAGCTCCCGGGCGGCATTCCTCGTCGTCTGGGAATTGAACCGTGTCGGCATGTTCACCAAAAAGACGTTCTCGCTCCCGATGGCTTCGGAATACAGGACCGCGCTGACGGCACTGTCGATTCCGCCGGAAGCCCCGACGACCACCTTCCGGATGCCGAAACGGGAAAGATTCTTGCGAATCAGATAGACTAACGCTTGGTGGACTTCGGCAATGCCCGTCAACCGGGGAGATTCCGGTTCGTCGACGAAAACTTCCCCTTCTTCAAAACGCACCAGCGTGCCGTGCTCTTCAAAAATCGGCAGGGAGAAGACGCTCTTGCCCGACGCGTCATAAACGCTCGAATCGCCCTCGAAGGCGTAAATGTTCTTGCCGTTGTTCTGCGTACCGACCGCGTTCACATAGATGAGCGGGATGCGGGCTTTGGCGGCGTGCCCCCCGAAGACTCGGTCCCGGGCGCGCTCCTTTCCCTGCGTGTAAGGGGAACAGGAGATGTTGATGAGCAAATCCCCGGCGGAAAGACGCCCTCGCAAAATTTCAAAGGGCTTGATTTTGTAAAGGGAGTCCCAGCCGTCTTCGCAAATCGTGATGCCGATTTTCAAACCGCCTACTTCGACGGGGAAGAGGATGTCTTCCACGGCACACCCGTTCGTCTGGGCGAGCTTTCTCAAGTCCGAAAAGAAACGGGGTTCTTCAAATTCCCGGTAACTCGGGAGAAGGGTCTTCGGCAAGAACTTCTTTTGCACGCCGCAGGCATCCACAAGCGTTTTGAATGCACCGTGCGAGGCGTAATAGGCGGCGTTGTACAGCAGGGGGCGGCCGTTTTCACCGTTTTCGCTTTCCTTGGCGACGCTCCCGAAAAGGATGTCCACCTTTTTCGAAAGGGCGGCAACGGATGCGTTGACGCGCAGGCAGCGTTCGACGAAAGAATTTTCTTCCCACAAATCCGAAAGGAGGTAGCCGGGGACGCACATCTCCGGGAAGACGACCAAGTCGGCTCCGGCGAGAACACCCTCTTCGACAAATTTCTGCATCGTCGAAAAGTTCCTCTCCGGGTTGCCGGGGACGACTTCCATTTGAGCCATGTAAATTTTCATAGGATTACATCCAGCCGCGGTCGGAGGTTCCCGAAATGCCGCGGACCTTGAGGTCGAAGTCGTCCGGATTCGTCGCTGCGGCCAAGGCGACTTCATAAGTAATCAGTTTTTTTGCGTAAAGGTCGAGGAGCGCCTGGTCGAAGGTTTGGCTGCGATATTGCATATGGCCTTCGGCAATCGCCTGTTCAATCATGCTGGTCTTGTTCTTGTCGACGATATATTCCCGGATGGCCGCCGTATTGACCATCACCTCCGCTGCGGGGACGCGCCCCGCGCCGTCCGTCTTCGGCAAGAGGCGCAAGCTGACGATTCCCGCCAGGCATTCCCCCAAGAGCAGACGGACTTCGTCGTGCTGGTGAGGCGGATACATGGAAAGGACGCGGGCAATCGTCTCCGTCGCATTGGTCGTGTGGATGGTGGCAAAGACCATGTGCCCCGTATCGGCCGCAGTCAAGGCAATCTGCATCGTTTCCAAATCGCGGATTTCACCGACGAGAAGAACGTCGGGATCTTGTCTGAGCGCCGAGCGGAGTGCATTCGCATAAGAATTCGTATCCACTCCGATTTCTCGCTGCGAAACGATGGACTTGCGGTCTGAATGCAGGTATTCCACCGGGTCTTCCACCGTGATGATGTTGTCCGAAACCGTATCGTTCAAATGGTCAATCATTGAAGCCAGACAGGTCGACTTGCCGGAGCCCGTCGTCCCCGTGACAAGAACAAGGCCGCGCTTGCGTTCCGCCAGTTCCAAAATCACGTCGGGCAAATTCAATTCGGCGAACTTGGGGATGGAAGCCTTGATGTGGCGAATCACCATGGCGGAAGTCCCCCGCTGCCGAAAGACGTTGACGCGGAACCGTCCCAAATCCCTCGCACCTACGGCGAAGTCGCATTCCTTGTTGGTTTCGAAGCGGTTCATCTGGTCGCGGTTCATCATGTCGACCAGAAATTCATCCATCGTCGCGGCATCGATGGGAATGTCGACGACTTTAGTCAGCTTGCCGTTGATGCGGTAAATCGGCGGAACTCCGACGCGAATGTGCAAGTCCGAAGCTTTTTTTTGCGCCATGAGACGCAAAAGCTGTTCAATTTTCAAAGCGGACATCCATTCTCCCTTTTCTTGCGTTATGCATCCGATTTTTCTTGCCGAATTCTTTCAATTTCTTCCAAGCGTTTTTTCAACTCGCCATTTTCAGGGGATTTGCGGACTAAATCCTTGTAAATTTTCACCGCTTCGTCATAAACTCCCTGCTCAAAATAAATCTCGGCGAGAGTACGGGTGCTTGTCGTCGGGTCTTCTTCCAAAGCGTCGTCCTCGTTCCCGAATAGGCTGTCGAAGGAACTCTCCACGCTCTTCTCCAAGCTCGGAGCGGTTTCCGGGGGCGTGGACGGTTCGGATGGGGCGGAAGAAACAGGAGCTGATTCCACTGACGGGAGCTGCAAATCGTCGGAAGGGAGGCTGTCGTCTTCCGTCCCGAATAGGCTGTCGAAGGAACTCTCCACGCTCTTCTCCAAGCTCGGAGCGGT
>CAZCRF010000031.1:16804-29386 GCA_964501065.1 uncultured Fibrobacter sp.
ACGGTTCGGATGGGGCGGAAGAAACAGGAGCTGATTCCACTGACGGGAGCTGCAAGTCGGCGGAAGGGGTGGATATCGAAGACGATTGGTTCGGGACGAATTCCTCGGGAAGTTCGTCTTCGCCAAAGATATCGTCAAAGGCGTCGGAAAGGCTTTGCGGTTTGTCTTCCGCCGCAGGCGCGCTCTCCGAGGTCTCTTGCTTCGGTACGGGAGAAACGCTTTCGGAATCCGCAGTCGAATCTTCCACATCCGACGTCCCGAAAATCCCGGAAAGGGCAGACGAGATGTCGCTGCCGTCAATTTCCGTCGCCGGAAATTGATCCTTCTCCGTGTTGGTGGGGGCAAATCCGGCCAAGGCATCGTCTAAGCTGTGTTCCAAGTCGCCGAAAGAAACTTCTTCGTCGTTTTCTTCATTCGCGGGGAGCAAACTGGACAAGGAGGAGAAGGGATCTTCCGGATTCTCTTCCGCCACGGGCAAAGTCTCGGGGGCTTTTTCCGGTTCGGGCTGCGGTTCTACCGGATGCTCTTCGGGTGCGGAATCCTGCGACTTTTCAAAGAAGCTCGATTCGGCGGGGGGAGCCGCCTCGGCGACCGTTTCGGGCAAAGCTTCCGGCGCTTTTTCAATCGGAGATTCATCCGGCAAATGGAGAGGCGGAGCGTCTTTCAGCAAATCGTCAATGGACGGTTCTTGTACAACTTCTTCCTTTTCCGGTTCCGCGGCAGTTTCAATCTTTGCCGCATATTCTTCTTTCCAGAAACCGTCGAGAGGGTCCAAATCGTGCAGCAAACGGTAATAATGGTTGCGCTTGTCCTCGTCCCCCTTTTCCGCGTAGGCGTCCCCCATTCGACGGAGGGCGGAAAGGCAGTAAGGGTCTCGCAAGAGGACAAATTCACAAGCGTCTATGGCGCGGTCAAAATCCCCCATTTCCATCAAAATCTTGGAAAGGACCAAAGTCCCCTCTTCGCTTTCCGGGAAATTCGACAGCCCCTTTTCGACGCACTCCAAAGCCCCGTCAAGATTGCCACTTTGGCAAAGCAAATCGGCCAACCAGGCAAAAGCCCGGGATGCCTTCTTCTTCCCAATCGCCTTGCGGAGGGATTCCACCGTTGTCGCCATATGCACTCCCGCTAACCTTTCAATTCTATCGACTCACTCGAAAGCAACAGGGGAATGCCGTCCTTGACCGGATAAAGCGTTTTCCCACTGGCAGAAATCAACGCTTCGCCCAAAGCTTCCGAGACAGGGGTGCCGCCCGCATTTCGGACTGTCCCTGCGGCGATGTCCGCATTCACCTTGGAAATCAATTCCGGACTTGCCTCCGAAAGAGGCTCGTGCGTATCCGGCGTACACAAGATTGAGAGCAATTCAGGATCCATGTTCTACATTTCCATTTTCAAATAAAGATAATTTCTTTTGCGTTCAATAAAAGTAATTTAAATCAACAACGGCATAATTCGAATTGTTTTCCGTACCTATCAGGAGCTTCGGGCGGATTCCCAGAGACTTGACCCAAGCGACGTCGAAAGGTTCCCGAAAGCCCGTTGAATCCGAGAAGACGAGCAATTCCCCGCACCCCGTCCTTTTGCAAATTTGCGGCAAATCGCCAAAGGAGCCGAGCAGATGCCGCCGATTTTCTTCCGAAACCTTTTGCGGAAATCCGGAGACGCAGCCGAGCAGGTTCAATCCGGGTTTCAAATGGTAGCGGTCGAACCAGCAATCCACGGAATCCGTCGTCCCGCCGAGAAGGATGGAACGCCTTGCCGAGCCGGAGAATATCCGGTAAAAATATCCCAGCCAAAAGACCAGCCTCCGCCAAAAGACGGCTCCGAGGACGACGGACAAGGCCGATAGGGCGACGGGCATCCCCGCGCCGAGGAAACCGATGGAAACCGCCGCCTCGACAACGGCAAACGGCAACAGGAACTTGAACAGACGAAGACCGTCCAACCCGGAAGTGACGTAATCCCTTGAAACGACTAGCGGAATCCACGTACACAGGGCGAAAGTCCCCACCACGGCAGAGGAGACCGGGGAAAAATGCGAGCAGACGAATAGGCAGATGCCGACGACCGCAAAATCCACGAGCATTTTCCACCACTGCGGAACCAACCGGGAGAAGATGCCGACCAGGGCGGCAAAGAGGATGCCGATGGCGATGATGAACGTGGGAAGGTGGTAATTGTGATGCTTCCGGGCAAAGATGAGCATCGCCTGGTAAAATTCGGCGAAGGAGCGGAAGCGCCGCGTCTTGCTGCTCTGCCCCTTGAAGTGCAGAATGCTCGTATCCGGACAATAGTAATTGTGAAGCCCCAACTCCTTGATGCGGAAGCAGATGTCCAAATCCTCGCCGTACATGAAGTAATCCTCGTCGAAGCCGCCGAGCCTAGCGAAAATTTCCCGGCGGACTCCCAAAAAAGAACCGCTGACCGCGTCTACTTCCGTTTCGAGGTCGGCGTCCAAGTACGTCATGTTGTACGACGCGAAAAGCTTGCTCTTGGGGAAGAGGGCGGAAAGCCCGATCGTCTTGCAGATGGCGGCAAACGGGGACGGGAATGTCCGGCGACACGCCCATTGGAGCGAACCGTCCCCGTTCAAGATTTTGCAGCCGACAGCCCCGGAGTCGGGCTTCGACGCCATGTAGGCGAGAGTCTTTCGGAATGTCGCCGGGGAGACGACCGTATCCGGATTGATGAAAAAGAGCACGTCCTTCGTCGCGCTGCGGGCGGCGAGGTTGCAGCCCTTGCCAAAGCCCAGATTCGTCGGGCTGTCAATCCATTTGACGCGCGGAAAGGCTTTTTTCTGCCGGTCGAGAATCGGGAAGGGGGAACCGTTGTCGACGACGATGATTTCCGAGTCGATGCCCTTTAGCGCGTTTTCGACAGAGGAGACGCACGCGGGGATGTAATCCCTCGAATTGTAGGCGACGATGATGACGGAACAGGAATACGGCTGCATTTAGGCGCGCCCGAATCGCAGTTTCAGTACGAGGAAGAACGCTTCGGAAATGATTCCGCCGCTCATCTTGGAGACGCCGCGGACACGGTCGGTGAAGATAATCGGGATTTCCTTGACGCGAAGTCCTTTCTTCCAAATTTTAAATGTCGTTTCGATTTGAAAACAGTAGCCGTCGCTCTTCATCTTGGACAAGTCCAAGGCTTCGAGCGCAGAACGGCGAAAGCATTTGAACCCGCCCGTCGAATCCTTGACGGGAAGCCCGGTCACCACGCGCGTGTAAAGATTCGCGAAGTAGCTCAGCAGCAGGCGTTTGAAATCCCAATTGGCGACGCCGATTTTCTTCCCGTTGTAGCGGCTGCCGAGGACAAGATCCGCCGATTCGGCTGCCTCCAGGAATCGGGGCAAGTCGGACGGGCGATGGCTGAAATCCGCATCCATTTCGAAGATGCGGCTGTAATCGCGTTCGAGCGCCCACTTGAAGCCGGCGACGTAAGCGGAGCCGAGCCCCATCTTTCCCTTTCTGCGGAGAAGGTGCACCTTGCCGTTTTCTGCGGCGAGAGCTTCCACGATGTCGCCCGTGCCGTCCGGGGAGCCGTCGTCGACGACCAGGACTTCCAGGCATTCGTCCTGCTTCAAGACTTCGGGGATGATGAGGGAAATGTTGTCCTTTTCATTGTAAGTCGGAATCACGACCAAACTTTTCGGGTAAGGCATTTCAACTCTCCTTTTGCGAAAAAGGCTCTCCGCCGCGGACCGTTTCCGCCACCGGGTATCGCTGGTTCTTGTGCCGGTTGAAAAGTTCCGCGAGGAAGCCCAGCGAGAAAAGCTGGATGCCTAGCAGCAGGGAAAATCCGCCGACGACAATCAGCGGGCGCAAGTGGAGCGCGCCGAAGCGGAGCCACTCCACGCCGAAATAGCCGAAGACGCACGCGCCGAAGAGCAGAAACAGAAGCCCGAACGAACCGAAAAAGTGGAGGGGCTTCGCCGCAAAGCGGTTGAGGAACAATAGGGTCAGCAAATCGAGGAATCCCGACACCAGCCTGGAGACTCCGTATTTGGACGCACCGTGAATCCGCGCGCGATGCGCCACGGGCATTTCCGTAATCCGCGCCCCCTGCCACTTCGCCATGACGGGAATGAACCTGTGAAAATCGCCGTACAGGTTGATGAACCGGACGACGGACGCGCGATAGAGCTTGATGCCGCAATTGAAATCGTGCAAACGCTTTCCGCAGACAAAAGAAACGGTCAAATTGAAAAGTTTCGACGGCCACGTCTTGTGCCACGGGTCGTGGCGATGCACCTTCCACCCGGACACCAAATCGTAACCTTCGTCGAGGACTTTCATCATCTTGGGAATTTCATGGGGGTCGTCCTGCAAATCCCCGTCCAAGGTGGCAATCAAATCCCCACGGGCGACGGAGAATCCGAGGGAAAGGGCATCGGCCTTGCCGCAGTTGAACTGGAAACGGAACAGGCGGAGAAATTCGAACTTCTTCGACAATTCGACCAAAACATCCCACGAACGGTCGCGGCTCCCGTCGTCGATAACAATCACTTCGAAAGACTTTCCCGTCGAAGCCATCGCGTCGACAATTTCGTCCATCAGCTCGGGAAGGTTCTCTTCCTCTTCCTTTACCGGAATGACAAGGCTCAAATCCATCGGCACAACCTCGAATTAAGCGGATTTCCCGCCTTTCGCAGAATCAAGTTCGGGCTTCTTCGCCGTGTCTGCGGAAGAATCCGGAACGGCGGAATCGGGGACGACTTGGAGAGGCGGCATCGCCTCCGAAGCCTTCCTGTTCGCTTCGAGACGGGCACGACCCTGTTCATCGTACGCGGGAATCCGCTCTAGCCCCATGTCCATGTACTTCTGGATGCGCTCCTTGTCGCGCAAGACGTCGAGGACGTAGGCGGCGGCCCAGTAGCAGCGCCATTCCCCGGGGAATTGGTAAATGCCCTTGTCAAGATAGCGGAGGGCGAAGTTCGCCAACTCCTCCAGACGCGCCTTCTTGGATGCGGTCATCGGGGTCCCGTCTCGGACGACAGCTTCCATTTCCTCGCGGGTTTGGAAGGCAATCTGCAAATAGAGGGACGTGTAACTCGAAAGCAGGCGGCTCGTTTCGCCGTTGATGTAGGCCGTCCCGTCGCCTAGTCCGCGGAACTTGTAAACGCTGTCAATCAAGTAGGCGGTGCGCTCCAGGTCGAAGTCTTGATTCGTCTTGCGGCGGTCCGTCGTATCGCCTTGCATGAAATTGTAAATCAAGCCTTCCTGGACCATGTACTTTTCGAGGCCCATGAAGTTGGACATTCCCACGGTCGTCGAGAAATGGAGCGGACGGTCGATGTTGTTCATCGCCAAGTCCATCACCAGCTTGTACTGCGTGAGCATGAAGCCCGCGCGGCGTTCCGCCTGCCAAGTCTTGAATGCGGAATAGACCTGGTACATGACCTTGTACTGTTTCAACTTCAGCGTATCGACACCTTCCTTCGCGTTCCCCGCGGAATCCGTCATCACTTCCATCCGCGCCAAAAGCGTGGGGATGTTCTTGTCCGCCTTGTCGATCCAAGCCTGGGCGTAATGCTCCGGATTGCTCTGGTTGTTGTCGTTGATCGCCATCGAGTTTTCAATTCCAGCCGCATCGTAGCTCAGCTTGAGGATGGGTTCTTGCACGAGCATCTGCTTGATGTACCAATCCGTGTTCCCGAGGGAAAGGTTCACCACCCGCACGTCCTTGCGGATGCCGGCCACTTCCTGGGCGAACCAAAGCGGGAACGTGTCATTGTCGCCGTTCGTGAAGAGAATCGCGTTCGGACGGCAGCTGTTCAAAAGGTTGTAGGCGTAATCCCACGGCACCCAAAGCCCGGAACGGTCGTGCTCATGGTAATTCGAAAGGCACGGGACGACGGAGCAAATCGCAATGAAGGCGACCGCCACCGGAACAGCAAGCGCGGACATGCCCGTCGCAAGCATATAGACCAGAATTCCCACGCCGATGCCGAAAATCAGGCTCATGAAAATGTACGCCGGAGTGTAGAAGTAATCCCGTTCGCGCACTTCGATGTGCATCGCTTCCGGGAACGGCGCGCGGCGACCCACTTTGCCGAACGCCGTCTCGATGGCCTTCCAATTCGTCCATTCCTTGGAATTTTCGAAATTCATCAGACGCTTCGCCGATTTTTCGATTTGTTCGACGGAAGCGCCGCGTTCGCGCAAGGAATTCAAGAGCATCCGCTCGTGTTCTATCTTCTGGCGCAAGTCGAGCAAGGCATTCGGATTCGGCACGAAAAGCTTCTGGCCCGTCACGTTCAACGCCCGGACGTTTTCCTCCATGCTCTTTTTCCAATAATTGTAGTCCCTGGAAGAATCCATGCGCATTCCGTCGGCGAAGTTGATGTAGAAAAGCAAGCCGAAGGAGCAAATGAAATAGAGGACGGCGAGATAAGTTCCCCATTTTTTATGTCGGCGGAAGGAGAAGACGCAGACAGCGACAATCGCCCCGTTGAAGAGGAGGAACCAAATCAACTGCGCCGGGACGTTGTCCCCCATGATCTGCATCTGCGTCGGGAACGAAAAGCCGAAGCGTTCGAGCGGTTCATTTTCCGACGGGTCGAAGGCATACACTCCGTTCCCATAAGTGACTCCGCCGACCTTGAACGGCAAATACTGGGCAATCTGGTAGCCGCCGAAGCCCATGTTCGGGAAGGAGAGGAACTGGTGCGCCGTCTGGGCGCGGCGGAAGAACGCCCGGCTAAGCATGCCTTCCGAACCGTACTGCTTGCGTTCGAGGAAGTCGTTGAAAGCCGTCCAATTGTCCAAGTCCAAGAGCTTTCCGAGCTGCAAATTCCCCGCATCGTCCCGGAAGTTTATCTCCGGATCGTTTTCGTCAATCACGGGGTTCAGTTCCGAGCGGATGGGGATATAAAGATGGGAGCTGTACCCGAGCAAGGCGACGACGACGAAGGCCAAAGACAGCCGGACATTCTTGCGAAGTTCCGCGTTTGCAAAATGCACCCAGGAAAGAATCCCGAGAACGACCAACAGAACGAGGGAAATCACGATGAAGCGCGAAACGGCGTAGATGACCGAGCAGAGGAGGACGCCGGTAATCCACACGGGAATCCGGGAAATGATTTTTTTCGGCTCGGCGATGAGCATCAAGACGAAGACAGCGGGAATCGTGAGGAGAGTGTAGAGGTGCGCCCCCACACCCAAGAAGGCGATGTAGCAGATGAAAACCAGAATCCGATTCCCGAAAGCGTCTTCCCGATGGTCGAACCATTTCAACGCCAAATAGGAGATGAGCATCACGATGAACATCGCAAAGCCGTAAACCTCCGCTTCGACCGCGCTGAACCAGAACGTGTCGCTGAAGGTGAGCAAGAAGCCCGCGCAAAGGGCTGCGGCGACCAAAGCCAATCGGCGAAGCCCCTCGGAGACCTTTCCCGCGAACTTGTCCGCCGCGAGGATTTTCGCGAGGAAATCCCAGGCGAAGAGGGAGGTCACGAAGACCGTCAAAGCGGAACTCACGACAGAGATGTAATTCACGCGCTTCGCGATTTCCTCGACAAAGGGGAGAAGCACGATGACGACGCGGGAGAGCAGTACGAAGAAGGGCGTTCCGGGAGGATGCGGAATGCCCAAAGTGTTCGCGCAGGCGATGAATTCGCCGCAGTCCCAAAAGCTGACCGTCGGGGCCATCGTCGAAACATAGACGACCAAGGCGACAAATGCGGCAAATCCCGCTGTCAAGAATTTCAGTGTTTTTTCCGATAGTTTTTTCACCGTGTCTCCTCCGCGTTTTTTTCGCATGAAGAAAGGATTCCTCTGTTTTTTGAATATCTGTCCAAGATGCCGTTGATGAAGCGGCAAGAGCCTTCCGTGCTGAACTTCTTGGATATTTGCACGGCCTCTTCAATCGCCACTTTCACGGGAACGTCCGATTCGTGCGCGATTTCCGTCAAGGCGATGTACAAAATGATCCGGTCCAAGTTCGCCATCCGGTCCAAATCCCAATTCTCGGAATGCTCCGAAATGATGGTGTCGAGTTCCGCGCGATGTTCCTGTACCAAATCGACTAGGGACATCCCGTAACGCTTCATCTCCGGGAGAAGCTCCTTTCCCGAAGCTTCCCGAAGGCTGTTCAAGATGCCGCCGACGCATTCCCCGACGGGCTGTTTCGTCATTTCCATCGCATAGAGAAGCTCCATGGCGAAGACTCGGGCCGGGCGCCTGTTCCATTTCATACGAGTTCCCTGTAAAGGTTGGCCATTTCCACGGCACTTTCCGCCACGTCCGCGCCCTTGTTGCCGCCCTTCAAACCGGAGCGGGACATCGCCTGGTCCACGGTGTCCGCCGTCAGCACGCCGAAGAGGACCGGAACCTTGCCCGAAGCCGAGAGAGCGGCCGTTCCGCTAGTCACGGCGTTCACCACGCAGTCGAAATGGGGAGTTTCTCCGCGGATGACCGCGCCGAGGACAATCACCGCATCGAACTTTTCCGAATCGACAAAACGCTTCGCCACTCCGGGGAGTTCAAAGGCTCCGGGCACGTGCGCCACCGAAACGTCCTTCGAGGATACGCCCAAGGCTTCGAGCTTCGCGAGCGCTCCCGAAAGCAACCCGGCTGTCACCGTCGTGTTGAAATCGGCGACGGCTATGGCGACTTTCATCCCCTTGCCGTCGAGGCTTGTCTTGTAAGTGTGGAAATCCGTCATCGTCAAGATTCCTTATCCAAATGGTTCAAGATGTGTCCCATCTTCTCTTTTTTCGTCTGCAGATAAAAGCGGTCTTCCGGTGTCGGCGGGATTTCAATGGGGACGCGCTCCACGATTTTCAGGCCGTACCCTTCGATACCCGTCACCTTGGCGGGATTGTTCGTCAAGAGCCGCATTTCGCAGATTCCCAAATCTTTCAGAATCTGCGCCCCGATGCCGTATTCGCGCAAGTCCGGCTTGAACCCGAGTCGCCTATTCGCTTCCACCGTGTCAAGCCCCTGTTCCTGCAATTCATAAGCCCGGAGCTTGTTGCAAAGACCGATGCCCCGGCCTTCTTGGTTCCGCATGTAGAGGAAGACTCCTCCCCGTTCCCCGATGAAGCGCATCGCGCTTTCGAGCTGCGCACCGCAATCGCAACGCTTCGACCCGAAGACGTCCCCCGTCAGGCATTCGCTGTGGACGCGGACGTAAACGGGCTTTGTAAAGTCCAAGTCCCCGGACACCCAGGCGACGTGTTCCGAGCCATCCGTTTTGCTGCGGTAGCCGTAAGCCCGGAAATTCCCGTAACGAGTGGGGACGTGCGGAGCGGCAATGCGTTCCACGAAGGATTCCGTGCGGAGACGGTAGGCGATCAAATCCCGGATGGAGATGATTTTCAGCCCGAACTTTTTCGCCACTTCTTGCAATTGCGGCATCCGCGCCATGGAGCCGTCTTCATTCATGATTTCAATCAGCGCGGCGGCGGGGCGAAGTCCGGCGAGACGCGCCAAATCGACAGCGGCTTCCGTGTGGCCGGCGCGGCGCAGAACGCCTTCTTCCTGGGCGTACAACGGGGAAATGTGTCCCGGCCGCCCGAAGTCCCCGGGTTTTGCATTCGGGTCGGAAAGGGCCAAAATGGTCGCGGCGCGGTCGTGAGCGGAAACTCCCGTCGTACAGCCTTCAATCTTATCGACCATGATGGTGAACGGCGTCCCGAGGGCAGACGTGTTCTCGACCGTCTGGCGGGAAAGCCCGAGTTCCCGGCAGCGTTCCTTGGGAAGCGGGCAACAGAGGACGCCCCGTCCCTCGTGCAGCATGAAATTCACCTTTTCCGGCGTAATCTTTTCGGCCGCGACGATGAAATCGCCTTCGTTTTCGCGATCCTCGTCATCGACGACAATCAGGAACTTGCCTTGTCTGAAATCTTCGATGGCCTCTTCGACGGAGTCAAGCACGGTCCCGCTCCTCCAGATAATTTTCAATGTATTTGCCGAGCATGTCAACTTCCACGTTCACGACTGTCCCGGGCATCCAATTCTTCAGGTTCGTGCGGGCAAGAGTTTCCGGGATAATGGCCACGCGGAGGAAATTTTCGGACTTTTCCGCCACGGTCAGGCTGATGCCATCCAAGGCGACGG
This sequence comes from uncultured Fibrobacter sp., assembly GCA_964501065.1. Lineage (GTDB taxonomy): Bacteria > Fibrobacterota > Fibrobacteria > Fibrobacterales > Fibrobacteraceae > Hallerella. The sequence goes on from CAZCRF010000031.1 coordinate 26,875, forward strand.
ATCCCCGCCGGATGACGTAACGGCGCAGCTCCTGGGGAAGTTCCAGCTCCACTTCAACGCCGGTTTCCCTCGGAATGACGCGGAGTACGCGGATCGTCGTATCGACGTGCCCCATGACGAAGTGCCCGCCCATCCGGGAGTCCGCGCGGACGGGAAGCTCCAAATTCACCAAGTCGCCGACACTTGCGTTTTTGAACGAAGTGTTCTCCACTGTCTGGTGCATCAGGCAAAAAACGGCCTCGTCCGACGTACGGTTTTCAATGGAAAGGCAGACACCGTCATTGGCGACGCTGTCGCCCGGTTTCGAATCCTTGAAAAAGCCGGGGGCGCGAATCCGCATCGTCAAGGCATCTCCACGGTTCGCGATTTCGGCAATTTCGCCTGTAGATTGGATAATTCCCGTAAACATACGCGCCAAAGATAAAAAAAATTGCGAAAGCAGACCCAAAAGCTCCTAGAATCGGACGCAAATCCCCGCATAACCGGGGGAAACCGCCACGCCAAGGCGCGAAGAGGCGTGCAAATGCAAAACGGCAAAGCTCACCGCCGCCCCCACGACAGCCCCGACAGCCACGTCGGACGGATAATGCTTCCCCGCCGCCATCCGCATCGCCCCGACAGCCCCCGCGAGCGAAAGGGAAGCCCCCCATACGAGCGGGACGAACGGCGAACCTTCGTGAGTCTCTTCAAACCACAGGCTCCCGAAGACCGCCGCCGAGAACGCCGCGGACACGTGCCCCGAATAAAAGGAACCCCAGGATTCCCCGCGACTCCTGTCCGCCCCGGAACGATAGATTTCCGGCCGCCCCCAAAGGCGAAGGCTCCGCGCCAAATAGTTCAACCCGTTTTGCCAAAGGGCGATTTCGACGGCAGACACAAGAAACGTCGCCGTCTCGCCGCCAGAGGCGCTCCCAAGAGCCCACTCCCCAAGTCCCATGCCCAGGACCGCAGCGGAAAGACCGTATAAAGTCCAATCGCTCGCATCGTCAAAAGCGGGACGGTGCGTCCCCGCGAACGGCCTGTCCCACGGCAAAAGGTCCGCTTTCGACGGAATCCCCGACTTCGGCTCCATTTGAAAGTACCTGTAATTTCCCCATGCGGAAAGGAACGCCCCCGAAGCGAGCAGCGGAGCATCGATTTTCCAAGACAGCGCATACGGAGAGTCCGCGGCGAACGGCTTCGCCCCGAAGCTGCAAAATAAAAACGCGGCCAAAAGAAATCGGCGAAAGTTCCAAATCACGGAAAAAAGATAAATTTAATTCCATGAAGGAAAACCGCGAAATTCTAGAACCGCTCAAGCCGAGCCTCGAACTCTTCAACGCCATTTCCGACGAAACGCGACTGAAAATCCTCATGACCCTTTCGCACTCGGAATTCACGGTCAACGAAATCAAGGAAATCCTGGACATTCACCAATCCAACGCCAGCCGGCATCTCTCCAAGCTTTCCGCCTGCGGCCTTTTGAAGGACCGCCGCGAGGGCACCCGGGCGTTTTACGGGCTTTCCGACGACCTCTACATGAGCCAAAGCCTTTTTTCAATGATTTCCGAAGCCTGGAACCAGCTCCCCGATTTGGCCTTGGTCGAAAGCAAAGTCGAAGAGGCGCTGGTCTCCCGAAGGAACTCCTACTCTTCCAAGTTCCACAAACTTTCTGAAGCGGGGGGGAGCCTCCGGGCGCAAATCGCCCTGTTCGCCCACTTGATGGTCGCCTTCGAGAACGCAATCGACATCGGCTGCGGCGAGGGCGGCGACCTGAGCTTCATGCTGGCCGGGCGTTGCAAAAAAGTCACGGCGATAGACATCAGCGAGGAGACCGTGAGCGGAGTCCGGGCATTGGCAAAGAAACGCGGAGTCTCGAACATCAAGGCCCTTTGCGCCGACATGCGGAAAATCCCCCTGCCGTCCAAATCCGCCGACCTGGTCCTGATGAGCCAAGTGCTGCACCATGCGCCAAGCCCCGGCGAAGCTCTGTCGGAAGCCGTACGACTTTTAAAACCTGGCGGAATTTTGGCACTGCTCGATTTGGCGGAACACCAGGAGGAATCCCTTCGGGAAAGCCACGGACACCTTTGGCTCGGATTCAGCCGGGAGCGCATCCAATTCCTGCTGCAAAACCAGCCGTGCCAAATCGTCGAGTCCGAAATCATCCAAAGCGAAATCTCCGAAGAGAAGAAGCTGCCCGCGATTTGCATCTTGATTCGAAAGGATGCGTAGGCCCGTGATTCAATTAGGAATTTGCAAAGAGCAATTAGGAATTAGGAGTGAGTGGCTAGCGGTCAGAGCTTCGTGTGAAATGGGGAGTGTTTAGAGTTTAGTTAACGGTCAAGGGGAGGCACAGTCATGTTAAGCAGGATTGGCGTCATGCAGAGCGAGAGCGAAGCATCTCTTTACAGTAACGAGATTCTTCAGTCGCACGCTCCTTTAGAATGACGGTTTACAGGAAAGCAGCAGTCATGCTGAGCGCAAGCGAAGCATCTCTTTACAGTAACGAGATTCTTCGGTCGCACGCTCC
>CAZCRF010000032.1:0-28098 GCA_964501065.1 uncultured Fibrobacter sp.
GGTCGTGCCAACGACAGAACCGTCCGTTCGACGGATAAGAGCCTTCGTGCCAACGAAAAAACTGTCCGTTCGACGGACACAAGCCTCCATGCCAAGGACAAAATACTTCTTGTTGAACCTAAGCGTGGCCATGGGGGTGGATGCAAGGTAGGGGGAGGGTGGCCTTTCGCAACTCCGAACCCTCCCCCTACCTTGCATCCACGCCGGGTAGGCGAGGCAGGTCGTGCCAACGACAGAACCGTCCGTTCGACGGATAAGAGCCTTCGTGCCAACGGAAAAACGGTTCACGAGGGAAACCTCCTACGGACGTCTTTTTAGGCAAATCCCATTTGGAAAATGCTCCGCCACCCGTTTGGCGGTGAATTCCCGTTTGAGAAAAGCAAGGCCTCCGCAAGGGGGAGAGCGTCATTCCCGGAAGTCGGGGAAAGTCACCTTGAACCGGGAACCTTCCAAAAGTTTCGACGAAAAGGAAACCGTTCCCCCGTGAAGCTCGGCGATATGCTTGACAATCGAAAGGCCCAGCCCCGTGCCGCCGGTCTCCTTCGAGCGGCTCTTCGATGCGCGGTAAAAACGCTCAAAGAGGTGCGGAAAATGTTCCTCGGCAATCCCCACACCCGAATCTTCCACAACGATGGAATTCCCGTCACGCAGGACGTTCACAAATCCCCCGTCGCGGTTATACCGAATGGCATTGTGCACCAAATTGTAAAAAAGTTCAAAAAGAAGTCCCCTGTCCCCGCAGACGAAAAATGCCCGCGCCGGGACACTCACCGAAACGTTCCGCCCGGCAGCAAGGGACTCCGTCGACGCTTTCACTTCCGAGAGGACCTCCGCAAGATTCACTTTTTCCGCATGGGGAAGCCGTCCCTTCCGCTCGTCTAGCTCGGCAAGCTTCATAATGTCATTCGAAAGGGAAATGAGCCGCCCCGCCTCCTTCCGAATTTTCCCCGCGAAAAGGGAAACGTCTTCCGGTTTCGCCATCCCGGACTCCAGCATTTCCGCATATCCGACGATGGACGTCAACGGCGTTTTCAACTCATGCGAAACATTGGCCGTGAACATTTCCCGCAAATCCGAAAGATTCTTCTTTTCGGTGATGTCGATGAGAATCAAGATGACGCCGACGACTTCCCCGGACACCTTCACAGGAGAAGCGACCAACCGGACATCCTTTCCCGAAACCCGGATTTCCGCATCCCCTTTCGTTCCTTCTTCCGCTGCGGCAGCGGCAGCGTTCAAAGTCTCGTTTCCGGAAAAATTTCCGAGGCTCTTCCCGGAAAAATCCCCTTCCGCGCAAAACATCTCCCGCGCGGCCCCGTTCACCATCAAAATTTCCCCGTCCGCATCGAGCAGAATCATCCCCTCTGACATATCTTCGATGAGGGTGCGGAACCGTTTCTGTTCAAATTGGAGACGCGACATTTCGCTTTTCGCGCTCTCCCGCTGTAATTGGATTTCTCGGACAAACGGGGCGAATTCCTTGTAAACGACATCCCCTTCCGGGAATTTGATCCGCTCCAAATTTTCCGCAAGCATTCGGATGGGGCGGACGAAGCGATTCGAAAGGACATGGGCGAACACAAAGGAAAGGACGAGGATTGCCACAAGCAAAGCAATCAACTTGGGGTAAACGGCGGAAAGGAGGGAATTTGCCCCTTTCTTTTCCACGGCCAAGCGCAAGACATTTCCGTCGGGCAGTTTCGTCGCGTAATAATAAACGTCCGTCCCGACCGTACTGGACTTCCGCAAACTGAAACCTTCCCCGAATTCGATTGCCGCACGGACTTCCGGGCGAAAGAGGTGCGAGTCCATAGAATCCTTTTCCGCTTCGGATTCAAAGAGGACGTTCCCGTCCGCCGAAATGAGGGTGATTCGGAGAGTCGGCGAAGAGAAGTTCTTCAAATCCTCTGCGGATTTCAAAAAGGCGACGGAAGACGCCAAGATTTTGCCCTCCATCTTCAGCTCTTGGGAAATTTGATCCGAAAGGGTCGCGCGGAACGCCCCCAAAGTGACCAGCATTGCGACAACGGCGGACAAGAGCCCGACGTAAAACAGGCAAAAGCTCAATTTCTCTTTCATGCGGATTCCTCCGCCTTGTAGCCGACACCGCGGACCGTTTTGATGATGTCGCCATTTGCGCCCAACTTTTTTCGCAAGGTCTTCACGTGCATATCGATCGTTCTCGATTCCAGTGCAGTGTCGATTCCCCAGACGCGCTCCATCAAGGCTTCCCGGCTGAAAACATATCCGGGGCTTGAACAGAGGAGCTTCAGGACTTCGTATTCCTTGAACGTGAGTTCCACCGATTTCCCACTAGAAAGCACGACACGGCGTCCGTCGTCAATTTCGATTTTTCCGAGATGCAATGAGGGAATCTTTGAAAGGACCGTTTCCCGCATGGCGCTGCGCCGGAGAATGGCCCGGACGCGGGCGAGGAACTCCATGATGCCGAACGGCTTCGCCAAATAATCATCCGCGCCGGAATCGAGTCCGCGAATTTTGTCCATTTCACCGGACTTCGCCGTCACCATCATCACGGGGACGTTCGAAAGCCTGGGACTTTCCCGGATGCCCCGCAAAATGGAGAACCCATCCCTGCCGGGGAGCATCACGTCCAAGACAACCAAATCGGGGACGGCCTTCCCCAAGGAAGAGAAGAATTCACCGGAAGACGCCGCAGTCATGACTTCGAACCCCGAACTCTTCAGCGCATAAGCTTCCATCTCGCGAATATCCCTGTCATCTTCAACAATGCAAATCATAAAGTTCCTTCGGTGGATTCCGTTTTCTCGAAATGTAGATGCCCATTGTAAAATCCGGGTATGCCGGCGTGTAAAATCCAGGTGAAATCACGGCCGGAAGAAAAGAGTCCAGGCGAAGACCCAGACGACGGCGAGCAAAAAACGCGTCTCCTTTTTGTACGGATTCAACAGGAACAACGGGAAGAAAGCGAGAGCCAAAATGAAGAACGGGACGACCGGCATGGAAAGGCCGCCGTAAGAAAGCGACAAGGCGGAAAAGAACTCCACCCAAATCCAAAGCACCGTGGCGAGGATTCCAAAAAAACGCCGCCGCCTTCCCAAGAAAAGAGTGGAAAAACAAAGGCACAGGGCGAACATCCGGAACGGCAAGATTTCAAAATCGGGATAATCCGTCGACGAAACGAAATAGGCGAAAGCCGCGTCCAACAGGAGCACCATCGACATCAACGCCCCGCGGAGAGGTACGGAAAGCTCCCCTTTGAACAGAAAGGGCGCGGGAAGCATGGCGAACAAGGCGGAAAGCATGTAAAAATAAGAATTCACTTTTTCCCCATCCTTTGCGCGAGCTTCTGCAAATGCCGAACGAGCTGCTTCGCCTCTTCTTCCGAAATCCGTCCGCGGAACGGGCGCATGTAGCCCCGACCGTCCAAGACGACCCGGGCAAGGGAGTCCACTCCCAAGGAATCCAGACGCTCCTCGGAGAGCTTTTGCGGCAGCGGATAATATTCATGGACGAACTTGTCGTTGAATCCGCCGTCCTTCCCATGACACGCCGCGCAACGGGCGTTCCAAAGCTCCGAGGCAAAGGCCGCCGTCCCCGCAAAAGGCTTCTCCGCCCGGACGACGGAGAACGGCTCCGAATATTCCGTGTCCGCGCCCCGAAAGACAAGCCCGCCCAAGGCCACGACAAAAAACGCAACCGCGAAAAAGGCGGCGAGCGCCCTCGAAGTTCCCCAGATTTCCGCAGCGGCAAAAAGGGAAAGCCCCACTCCGGCGACAAGGGCGGCGAGCGGAAAGAGCATGGGGAGAATCCGGATGGCGAAAAAATCGGGCGCGTTATGGATAAAGTAAATAGCGAAGAGAATTGCGCACACGACTCCCGCAAGAACGGAAACGGCAAACGGCCGACGGGCGAACACTTGCGCGGAATCGGAAAAATTCCCGGAAGCCTCCCGTTCGAAAGCTTCCGGGAAAAAGTGTCCGAGCGCTCCGAAAGACGCTTCAAAGGCGACGACAAAAAGCCCGACACCGAATGCGGAAAGCCCGATATCCACCCAAGTCCATTCCAGGCTCTGCAGCATCACAAGCTCGATGCGCTCCCACCACAAGGCGGCCAAAACGAAAAAGGCGATGAAAGTCCTCGCAAGCGCATTCTCCCGAACGGACGGAATCCACAAAAGCTGCGGAATCAAAAAACCCAGCACCAAGATTTCCGGATGCCAGACTCCCTTGAACACGGCCTCCCAAATCCAAAAGACCAGCATCGCCCAAGAAAAGCAAAGGGTCAAATCCGCCATGCGACGGACGCGCCTGTGCAAAAGTTCGAGAAGGATTGCCACCAAGGCCACTCCCGAATACAACGCCCCGAAAATGAAATACAGCGGAAAGTACCCACCGCGCCATTCGGGGATACAAGTCACGGCAAAGTCCATCGAGACAATCGTGTGCACCCACAGCACCAGCGGGAAGAGAATCCAAGCGAACGGTTTCCGGTATTTTTCAATGGATTTCCATTTCGAGGCGAACAGATGGAGCAACAAATAGAAGGTCGAAAGAACGGCATAGACAAAAATCGCCACCATGTCCCACAGGAGCGGGGACTCCGCGTTGGCGTAAAAATGCCTGGCGTTCCCGACGGGAATCATCGCGTAAAAGTGGAGAGGGATTCCCAAGTGGATGAGCGGATACGTCGCCGCGACCAGGAGGGAAGCCAGCGTCGAAAGTTCGGCGACCAAGGCGACCCGGCGCCCGAATCTGCCCCCCAAAACCAGCAACACGGCGGAAAAAAAGGTCCCCGCATGGGCAAGACCAATCCAAAAGACGAAATCCGCAATGGGCGTCCCCCAGAACTGCCCCTGCAAAACGGCCCAGGAGCCGGGACCCTCGAAAAGAGCCGTCCAAACGGCAAAGAATCCGGGAAGAAGCAACAGAAGACCGAAGACGAAAATGGAACGGTTCACGCGCGCCCCCACAAATAAACGACGGACGGGGAAAAGCCGGCGACGGATTTAGGGGAGTAGACGCGCCGGTTCGCGGACTTCCGGACAATTTCCGAATCCGGGTCGAGCCAATTCCCAAAGAGGATCGCGCGTTTTGGGCAAGCTTCGGCGCAAGCCGTCGTCGCCCCTTGTCCGCGCCATTCCTCCCCAAGGAATAGCGCGCGGATGCGGGCTTCCTGCAAACGTTGGATGCACAGGGAGCATTTTTCCATCACGCCCCGCGGACGAATGGGGACTTCCGGGTTGAACCTGGCGGAAAGCCCCTCTTCCAAGGCATCCGTGTAATTGAACTTGCGCGCGTGCAACGGACAGTTCGCCCCGCAGAAGCGCGTCCCAATGCAACGCGGATAAACCATCGAGGAAAATCCGTCCGGAGAGGCGACCGCCGCCCCCGTCGGGCAGACCTTTTCACACGGGGCGTCCCCACAATGAGCGCACATCACGGGCGTCTTGCCGCGCATTTCGAGCCAGTGCATGTAACGGCCTTTCCCGGCCTCTTCCGCATTCACCCGGGGAACGTTGTTCTCCACCATGCAGGCGAGAGCGCATTCGCCGCAACCGTCACAAAGGTCAAGGTCTATCGCCATGCCGAACCTCACCTTCGAATCCGGAAATTTCGGATGCCTGCCGGGCATGGGGACAGCCACCAAATTTTCGGGCACGGGAGTTTTCAAGCGCGCGGATTCAAGTTCCTTTCGCCAAAGGGAAACGTCCGGATTCTCCTGCGGACGGGGCTTCCCGTTCGGCGGAAGTCGACGCTCCTTTCTGCAGCCGAAGAGCGAAAGCAAGGCGAGCGTCCCCGACAAAAGCTTCAAGAAATCCTTGCGCGAAAGTTTCATCTGTGGCACCTCGCGCAATCCGTCGACGCGGGTGGGAAATTCCTCTTTCCCAAGTGACAGGCCATACATTCTTCCATGTGCACATCTGGGCGTTTCCCGGAATCGATTTCTTTGGCCGACCCGTGGCAAGTCTCACAGCCGACGCCAGCCTTGGCGTGAAGCCCGTGCGGAAAGACGACTCCCCGCGGCAAGAGGCTCACCGAGCGGAACGGCATCTCTTGGGCGTCCGGCAGGACTCGGTCCAATTCCTGATTCTTCGGGGATTCCGTGAGCGGAAGATTGTGGCAGTCCATGCAGTCCGCCTTCGACGGCATCGTGGCGCGAATTCCGGCCAAAGCCCCCGGATGGCATTTGGAGCATTCGATGCCCAAGTTCTCCCCGTGCTTTTCATGGTCGAAGGGGATTGTTTCGGACTTCGAAGAGACGTAGCCGGGAAATTCCGACAAATCCCAAAGAAGAAGGCCGGAGCCGCACACGACAAAAATCCATATGCAATGGGAAAACTTCATCCTTTCAAAATCCGCCTTTCGAATCCTTGGGGCAAAGATAACTTTTTGGGCATCCCTCGAAAGCCGAGTTTTCTATATTTGCTCCGCATCAATTCCCAATCAAGGACATTCTTTTTATGAAACGTACTCACAACTGTGGCGAACTCCGCAAGGAAGACATCGGCAAAACAGTCTCCCTCGCCGGATGGGTCGATCGCCGTCGCGATTTGGGCGGCGTGATTTTCGTGGATCTTCGGGACAAATACGGCAAGACGCAAGTCGTCTTCAATCCGGAGCGCAATGCGGAAGTGCACAAACTGGCGGACAAGATTCGCAATGAATACGTCATCTACGTCACGGGAGAGGTCCAGGCGCGCCCCGAAGGCATGGAAAACGAAAAGATTGCGACGGGAATGGTCGACGTCAAGGTCGACAAGCTCGAAATCTTGAACGAGGCGCTCACCTCCCCCATCGAGATCAACAACGCCAAGGAAGAGAGCAAGGAAAACGACGACTTCCGGCTGCAATACCGCTACCTGGACCTTCGCCGCCCGTGGATTCAAAAGAACCTCTTGCTCAAAAGCCGATTCCTCAAGGCCGTGAACGAGTTCTTTTACGCAAACGGATTCGAAAACATCGAAACGCCCGTCCTCTGCAAATCGACTCCGGAAGGCGCGCGCGACTATCTGGTCCCCTCTCGCGTGAACCCGGGCAAGTTCTACGCCCTGCCGCAATCCCCCCAGCAATACAAGCAGCTCCTGATGATTGCCGGCTTCGACCGCTACTTCCAAATCGCCAAATGCTTCCGCGATGAAGACCTGCGCGCGGACCGCCAACCGGAATTCACGCAGATTGACGTCGAAATGTCTTTCGTCAACCAAGACGAAGTGATGGAGATGTTCGACAAGTTCGTGACCGAAGTCTTGGGGAAAGTCTGGGACTTCGAACCGCCGAAACGCATCCGCCGCATGAAGTGGCGCGAAGCCATGCTCAAGTACGGCAGCGACAAGCCCGACCTCCGCTTCGACTTGGAAATCCACGATGTTTCCGAAATCGCCGCCACATCGAACTTCGGCGTGTTCAAGAACGCAGTCGCCGCCGGCGGCAAGGTCCGCGGACTCGCCGCCAAGGGTTGCGTCGATTTCACCCGCAAGCAAATTGACGACCTCACCGCCTACGTCGGCAAGTACGGCGCGAAGGGACTCGTCTGGATGCGCGTCAAGGAAGGCGATGTCGTCGAGACCCAAGTCGGCAAGTTCTTCACGACGGAACAGTTGAACGCCCTGCGCGACGCCATCGGGGCAAAGACCGGCGACTTGATGTTCTTCATCGCGGGTCCGGAAAAGGTCGCCGCCACGGCCATGGGGCAGCTCCGGTTGGAAGTCGCCCGCATCAAGGGGCTTCGCGATCCGAAAAAACGCGAATTCGTCTGGATAACCGAATTCCCGATGTTTGAATACAGCGAAACGGAAGGCCGCTACATGGCGATGCACCACCCGTTCACTAATCCGCTCCCCGAACATCTGCAGATGATGCTCGACGGGAACCTCAAGGATTGCAACGCCGAAGCTTACGACTTGGTGCTGAACGGCGTCGAAATCGGCGGGGGCTCCATCCGCATCCACGATCCGAAAGTTCAAGAAAAGGTCTTCCGGCTGCTCGGCCTTTCCGAAGAACAGGTCCGCGACAAGTTCGGCTTCTTCGTAGACGCTTTCAAATACGGCGCGCCTCCGCACGGAGGTTTGGCGTTCGGCCTCGACCGCGTCGTCGCCACCATGGAAGGGCAGGAGTCCATCCGGGACTTCATCGCGTTCCCGAAGAACACGAGCGCATCTAGCCCCATGGACCAATGCCCGAGCGAAGTCGACGTCTCCCAGCTGAACGACTTGCACATTTCCATCAACATGCTCGACAACAAAAAGTAATTCGAAGAACTTCTTCCAAAGGCCCGGCCCTCGCCGGGCTTTTTGCATTGCAGGCGAACTTCACGACTCTTCGGAAGCCCCACCTTGCGTCACGCAGTCCGCCCGTCCCCATCGGCACGGCGCGTTTCGTCAAATTCAAAGGCTCATCGCAAAAGGAATGGAGTCCCGCTACCTCACCGGAGACAGGAATATCCAATTCGAGGAATTTCCGTCGGACGGACGGCCCAAGGCGTCGAAGTGCCGAATTTGAAGATTCCCCACAGACGGGCGGGAAAGTTTCCGAAGCACGCCTTCCGTTTCAAATTCCGCAGTCGGGTCGATTTCCCGAATGGAGACGAACTTGTAGTAAGGATGGTCCCCGTCCGAGCGCATCAACGCAGTCCCGCCGCCGACGAGAATCGCCGCATAGGCATCCGTGTAAGCGCAACCGTCGATAGTCGCCGAAGAGGCTCCCATCCAATCCGCGCCGGCATCTTCCGCAACCCCGACGGCCTCCCAATTCCCGGGAGGGGTTCCTCCGGAAGTCGAGTCGACGTAAAGCTCCAGCCGCACCGTGTTCTCATCTTTATTGTAAACGACGAACTTCATCCCGATCCACTTTCCGACGGGGAGGACATCCCCGCCCCAGAGAGGATCCTGCATCCCGATTCCCGAACCGCTGCGATAATAGCTGTCCGGATGCTTCCACTCCTTTTCAAAATCCCACTTCCCATCATTGCGGAACCGCGCATAATAAGTATTCGCCAGGCAATTGTCCCGCCCGGAACTGCCGTGGTTGTGCGAGCCGCTCCGAAGCCCGACGACCATCCCCCCGTAATTTTTCCCGCCCAAGGCGTCCCTTTTGAAATAGGCCGTGTATTCCACATTCTTGAAGAACTGCGACGTCGGGGTCGGAGATTCGTCGTTGTTCGAATTGATGTGGAACCGGGGGGAGCTGCTGAGCATTTGCATCGTCCCCGCACCGTCGATTTGGAAACCTTCGCCGGAACTGCTCTGGTCGCTAGTCCAAAGAGTCGCATCATCCGGATCGGAAGACCAATTGGTGAATGTCCGCGCGTTGCCGTTCGCCCAATGGGCGGAATTCCAAGAGAGCGTCCCGGAAAGAGTCGGGTAAAGCTTCTGGAAACCGAAGTCGTCGACCGGGGATTCCGCCCACAGCCCGACCGAAAGGACTAGAGTTCCGAACAAGGCGTTTTTCCAAATCATAAGCCACCTTTTTTTAGCTTGAATATACCTTTTTGCCAAAGAACAAAGCCATTTCGGCGCAAAATGAGTATTTTTTTCACGGCGTCAAGTGATGCCACAAAAAAGGGTTCAATTATGCAAGTCGATTTGAATACTGTGGATTGGAAAACGCTTCCATTCGGATATTACGACACCGATTACAACGTCCGCTGCTACTACAGGAACGGAGAATGGGGAAAGGTCGAAATCTCGTCATCGAAGGACATCAGCATTCACATGGCCGCCACTTGCTTGCATTACGGCCAAGAAGGTTTTGAAGGCCTCAAGGCCTACACGGGCAAAGACGGCAAGGTTCGCCTTTTCCGTGTGGAAGAGAACGCCAAGCGCATCCAGAATACGGCTGCGCGCGTCCTGATGGCCCCTCCGCCGGTTTCGCTGTTCCGCGAAATGGTCCACACGGTCGTCCAAGCGAACAAGAGATTCGTTCCGCCATACGGATACGGTGCGACCCTTTACATCCGCCCGCTCCTCATCGGCATGAGTCCGGAAGTCGGCGTCAAGCCCTCCGACGAGTACCTCCTTCTGATGTTCGTCACCCCGGTCGGTCCCTACTTCAAGGACGGCTTCAAGCCCGTCGACATGATGATTAGCCGGGCCTACGACCGCGCAGCCCCCCTCGGAACGGGGACAGTCAAGGTCGGCGGAAACTATGCGGCGAGCCTCCTTTCCCTGGCAGAAGCGAAAAAGCTCGGATTCGCGAGCACCATCTACCTCGACGCCAAGGAAAAGAAGTACATCGACGAATGCGGCCCCGCGAACTTCTTCGGCATCAAGGGCAACACATATGTGACGCCGAAGTCCGAATCCATTCTCCCGTCCATCACGAACAAGAGCCTGCAACAGCTCGCGGAATTCCTCGGCTACAAGGTGGAACGCCGCCAAGTCCCGTTCGAAGAACTTTCCGAGTTCAGCGAAACGGCGGAATGCGGCACGGCGGCGGTCATCACCCCGATCAAGAAAATCGTGGATCCCGTCGCGAACAGGACGTTCACCTACGGCGACGGCGTGAATCCGGGACCGGTTTGCACGCAGCTGTTCAACACCTACACGGAAATCCAGTTCGCGGAACGCCCGGACCCCTTCGGGTGGACGGAAGTCGTGGAACTTTAACCCGTACACCCTTGCAGAAGGCTCCCGGTGAAAATCGGGAGCTTTTGCTTTACGGGAAAACGAACGCTCGCCACCGCAAACCGTCATCCTAAGGCGTCGCCGCCCGCCTGCCGACAGGCAGGAAGAAAAGCGTGCAAGCCGAATCCTGCGGTCTACCTGCCATGCCTTGCGGCAGGTGAACCGTAGGCATGTCCGAAAGCTCGCTTTCGGACATTGGTGAGGCGCAGCCACTAACGCCGAAGGCGTTAATCCAGGAACAGTCGCAGCGTCATTCTGACCCTGAGCGCAGCCGAAGGGGAAGAATCTCGTTACTGTAAAGAGATGTTTCGCTTGTCGCTCAACATGACGACTGCCAGCCCGTAAACCGTCATTCTGAGGCGTAGCCGAAGAAAAGCGTGCAAGCCGAATCCTGCGGCCGAAAGCTTGCTTTCGGACATTGGTGAGGCGCAGCCGCTAACGCCAAAGGCGTTAATCTCGTTACAGAAAAAGAACGCTTCGGGTTTTGCCCTCAGGATGACGCCCGTTCGATTTACAGCCCACTAAGTTCTAAACACTAAGCTCTCAGCTCAGACCACTAACTCCTAATTCCGACTTGAACTACTGACCTCTAACCACTGACCGCCATTCCCTCCGCGACTGCACTCTCCAATTATTATTTTTCCCCCGTGAAGTTCAAGCATCCCAAAAAAATCAAGCGGACCCTGGCCGGGCTTGTCACGGGGATTTCCACGACTCTCCTCCTGCTCCTGATTCCGCAGGATTTCCTCAGCCGTTCCGAGTTCATCTTCTACGATCTCTTCGCCGAATACAAGTCCGATCGTTTTTCAGAACACTCCGACGACATCTACATCGTCGACATCGACGAGAATTCCCTTTCCAAATACGGCCCATACAACGAATGGACGCGGGAAATGCACGCAAAAGTCGTCAAGCGGCTCGAAGAAGGCGGAGCGGCGGCAATTGCTTTCGACATTCTCTTCAAAAATGCGGATTTCGGGGAAAGGAACGCCGAACGGGCCGAAGCCGTCCTGGACAAACTCTATCCGGAAAAAAACTGGCGCGGAGATTTCGAAAGGATTCGCGCCGCATACGATTCCGATTCCATCTTGGTGCGCACCGTGGCGAACAACCCGAACGTCGTCCTCTGCGGCACGTTCAGTTCACGGACCGATTACAAGCACCAATCCCAATGGATGCCGCTCAGCACCCCCGAACGCGCCAAAGAAATCGACGCCCAACCGACCTTCACCCTCTCCCAAGCGGACGCCCCGGAAAAGATTGAACAAAAGGATTTGCTCGACAACATCTTCCCCGCCCTTTCCCATGCCTCGAAGAACTTCGGAGCCGCCAACGCCACGCCGGATCCGGACGGCGTCCTCCGCCGCATGCAACTATTCTATCGATTCCCCAGTGAAGAGCTGTGGCCTGCGGATTCCGGAAAGATTTACCCCATCTTCCCCATTTCCACGTTGATGCACCTTTTCAAGACTCACCCCGATTCCGTCAAAATTTCCATGGGGAAATTCATCGATTTGGGGAAGCCTTTCGGCATTTACCGTGACAGTTCCGGGACGTTGCGTACAACGTATCCGCAAATCACCTACCCGATGATTCGAAGCGTCATCCGACGCGGAGGCCTCTTGTCATCAGTGCCGAAGAGCGACAGCCTCGCCGAAGGGTTCACCGAAATTTCCCCACAAATTCGGGCGGTGAAGGATTCCCTCGGAAACGTCACGATTCAAACGGACGAAGGCGATTTCGCCGCAGACGACGAAGACCTGACCGATTACGACAGGGAGTCCGTCGAAGCGGCAAGCCTGGAAATGGAAAGGCTCAAGCCCGGGAGCGCGCTTTGGATTTCCGCGGAGCTGGACTTCCATTTCGACAAGGATGCCGAACGCTGGATTCCGAACTATTCCATCCTCTCCCCGGACGTCCTTGACGAAATCTACAGAGCGGACACGGCGGAAATCGAGAGCCTCCGCCCCGGCGAAGAAATGCGGTTCGGAAAGCCGAAGCGGATTCCCATCGACGAACGGGGAAACTTCCTCTTGAACTTCCGGAGCGGATACAACATTTTGCCGACAAAACGCACGTTCAGCCATCTTTCCTATTACGACGTCATCGAAGGGCGGATTCCGCCGGAGACTTACCAAGGCAAGATTTTCATCTTGGGCAGCGCAGCCCCCGCGATGTTCGACTTCTATGCGACTCCCCATGAAGACCATTTCCCAGCCGTACTGGTCCACGCGACCCTCATCGACAACGTACTCAAAAGCGACTACATCCGGTCGAAATACCCGAACCCCGTCCTATTCGCCACGACAGCCGTCTTCGCCATCGCCATCGGGCTGTTCGCGTCGCAATACCTGGCGCTTTTCTTCCTTGTCATCCTATTCCTGTTCAACATCGCCATCTCTTCCTTCTTCTATTCGAAGGGACTGTACATCGGATGCACCTCCTATCTGATTGAAGGAATCCTCGCGTTTTTCGGTTCCTTCCTCGTGCGATTCTACTTTGAAAACCGCGACAAGACCTTTTTGGACAAATCCTTCAAACAATACATTTCGGAAAAGCTCATCGACGAGATGCTCTTGAGCGAAAAAGAACCGGAACTAGGCGGCGAAAAGAAATACCTGACGGCGTTCTTCACGGACATCCAAAGCTTTTCCTCCTTCTCGGAACAGATCGGCGACCCGAAGAAGCTCGTGGATTTGCTCAACGATTACTTGACCGCCATGACGGACATCATCAAGGACGAGAACCAGGGGACGCTCGACAAATACGAAGGGGACGCCATCATCGCCTTTTTCGGCGCGCCCTCCCCCATTCCGGGACAACGCAGGCACGCGCTCGAAAGCGCACTCTCCATGCAGCGGATGCAGAGGATTCTCCGCGAAAACTGGAAGAACCACAAGAACCATCGGGGGCACGATTTGCCGAAGAACGTCACCTTCCCGGAAAGCGTTTACCGCATGCACACGCGGATAGGCATCAACTCGGGGGAAATCCTCGTCGGCAACATGGGCTCCGAATCGCGGAAGAACTACACCATCATGGGCGACTCCGTGAACCTGGCCTCGCGGCTGGAGAGCATCGGAAAGCAATACGGGACCTACATCCTGGTGAGCGAAGAGACTCTGGTGGGGAGGCTCGACCCCGAAGACAAGACGGATTACCGGGACGAATTCGTGACTCGACCGATAGACCGCTTGAAAGTCGTCGGCAAGAGCGAAGCGGTGCAAGTGTATGAAGTTCTCTGCCACAAGGAAGACCCCGAAGCGGGACGATTGAAACTTCTCGTCGCCCTCTGGAAAAAAGCCCAAGGACTTTACTACGCGATGGACTTCAAAAACGCCGAAAAAGCTTTCTTGGAATCCATGCTCATCGAGCCGCACCAGCAAGGGCAAGACCCCGGAGCAAGACCCACCCCATCGGAAGTGTTCGCCATGCGTTGCAGGGAATACGCCGAGCATCCGCCCGTTCCGCCGGGAATGGATTGGGACGGGATTTACGCCGCGACTTCGAAATGAATTCCGCCGAATTCCAGGTTCACTCGGCGCACCAAGGAATTGCGGCCAGCTGAGAACGCGCAATCGCCACTCGAACATGGTAAAGGGAATCCGGATCCATCTGCGTCACTCCCAAAACCCCGTCCGCAATGCGGGCGTTCAGATTTTCCACCACTCCCCAGGCCTTGTTGTATCCGGTCCCGTAACCGCCCGCGTCATAACCGGCATCCGCCAAGACGGGCTTTTGCAAGAGACTGGCAATCCCCGCCCACGTCGCCGGGTTGGACGAGCGGATTTTTTCACTGCCCGCAGCCGTTCTGCCGCCGGAAGTGCTTGCGAAATCCACCCGGGAAAGGTCGAAGTTCGCATACCATGCAGCCTGATCCAAAACCCAAGGGGAAATGTCTATCGCAATTTTCGACGCCGGGAGGTACGCCTTGATGGTGTCGACAATCTGGTTGAATATCGCTCCCATTTGCGCATCGGGAATGCCGCCGTTGTCCTGCGCAACCGAGTCGTATAGGAACTTTTGCGCCGAACCCGATTCGGAATACTGGTAAAAGTCCGGTTCGACAAGCCAGATGAACTGCACCGTGTCGGGATTCTGTTCGGAATGGAAGTATTCTATGTATTCGCGGAAGCCCGCCGCGTATTCCCGATAACGGAATAGGATGGAATCCTGGAAATAGTTCCGGATGAGGTCTGCGCCACCCGTGCAAAGGTTCGCCGTCCCCTTGTTGACGTCGCAGTCGCCGAGTCCGTGATCCTTGCCGAACTCCGCAATGACGTAGGCGTAAATCATCGGCGTCGCATGGACTGTCCGCGTCATGTCGAACATGCGCTGTTCAAAGCTGTTGAAGTAATCGTTGTCGCCGAGCCACACGGAAATGTAATCGAGCCCGGCGTAAAAGGAAGAGTCTTCGTGAGCCGCCTGCCAGCCCGCGCCAAAGTTGAACTGGCACGGGGAAAAGCCTGGGGAATGCACAAAGAGCGACGACGAAGAAAGTCCCTCGACAAAAACGGAACTCGAAGAAAGGTCGAAAGCCTCCGACGAAACGGCCTCCGCGACGGAAGATGTTTCATCCGGCAAAACGGCAGAAGATGCAGAATCCTCGGATGTGCAAGCTTCCAACAGCAAAAGGCAAAAGAAAATCAGTCCCAATCGGCGCATAGCACGGGTCTCCTTGAAAATTTTCACACATCCGTTGAAAATTTAGTTAAAAAGGAAAGAGTCGCGGAAGATTCGGGGACGGAGAACGATTCGAAAGCCGGGCTTGCGCAAGAGAATCAGATCATCATCAAGTCGGCGTTCGGGTTCGAATCCAAATGCGATTCCGGTTCCTGGTAACAGGTCTCGGGCATCTGGACCTGCGTGGCAAAGAAATTCCGATGCGCTTCGACGATTTTTTCACGGGCGACGTCTGCCGGGAGCCAATCCCCGATTTGAACCGCCTTTCCCTCCAACTCCTTGTAATACTGGAAAAAGTTCCGCGTAATCTTGAGGAACATCGGATCCACGTCCTGGATGTCCCGAATCGGATGAGGGATGTACAACGGCACCCCCAAAACCTTGTAATCCTTCTTGCCGCCATCCGTCATGTCCAAGACGCCCACCGCACGGCAAGAGACGACAGTCCCCGTCGCAAGCGGAGACGAACAGTAAACCAGCATATCCAAAGCGTCGCCGTCATCCGCGCGGGTGCTCGGAATCAATCCGTAGCTGCAAGGATAGCTCATGGAGGAAAGCAGGCAGCGATCCAACCGAAAGACGTGAAAGCGTTCGTCATATTCGTATTTGACATTCGTGTCCTTGGGTATTTCCACGACACAATCCACTTCGTAAGGATATTTCGGCCCTATCGGGAGTTCTAGATAATTGATTGCCATATGCTCAAATATAATTTCTGTTCAACGAGAACGCCAACGCATCGCCACGTTTTTGTCATAAAGACCAACGGCTATTTTAACGGAACCGCCGTCGGGACTGTAGCCGGCTTCAATCCTCAAACGGTCCAACGCCGGAATCAAAAAATGGATGCCGCCGTAAACGCTCTGCCGATAATCCTCCCATCCCGGAAGCCTCGAATCCCAAAGGAACGCCCCTTCGACTCCGGCGACAATCTGCATTCCCCAGAAAAGGTTCGCCCCCAAGACGGAAAACGGGCGGCGTTCCACCAAAACGAACCTCTCTTCCACGTTCCAAATCGCCTCGTGACGACCGTGCACGCCGGAATCCGGGTCAAAGCCCCGCAGCGTGTTCGCACCGCCCTGGTGCAATCTGTCAAAGAACCTCTGCGTCCCCGGACGGTATCTGGCCAAGGAAGAGACGCCCGTCACGAAACGCCCCGTCGAAAAATAGACACGGTTGTCCCAAAGGTATTCCGCATAATCCTCCACGTCCCCGTAAAACACGCCGTAACGCGTCACGCGCCACTCTTCGTAAGCTCCTCGACGGGGGTCTACCTTGGAATCCCTGTAATCGAAGAACGCGCCGATTCCCAAGTCCGGGACGGATCCGTAGCCTTGGACATAGCGGTATGACGGGGCCCAAAGCAGGTACAGCTCCTTCCACAACTTGGCGTCCACCTCCAAATGGACATACCAGGACCTGTCGTAAAAATTCCGCAAGTCGTCCCACGAATCCGTGCGGAGGAATTCGAAGTTCCAGGCGAACGGTCGCCCGAAGAGCCACGGGGAGCTGGCGTAAACGGCCCATTCCTTGGAATCGAAAAGCGGATCGATGGACGTGCGGTATTGGGTTTCCACGCGGACATCCTCCCCGGCGACGTTCAAGTTGGCGAGCGCAAGGCCGAGCATCCAACCGTCCTGATCCGTCTTTTTGCCGGCGGGAGACGGAATCCAGCGCAAGAGTTCCGTGAAGCCGTATTCCAAATCGAGGCCGCCCTCGTTCTCCGTGCAACGGAGCACTATTTCCGAAAAGAGATCCAGACTTTCCAAACGCCGTTTTTCCGCTTGAAACTCCCTCTCGGAGTAGGGTCTCCCGGGAGCGTTCGATAGTTCCCGTGAGACGACCCGCGGGCTTGTCGTCCGCAAGCCGCGGAAATGGACGCTCCGGACAATTTCGCCTTCTGCGCAAACTCCCGCAAAAGGTTCTGCGGCAAAAAGGAGCAGGACTGCGAAAAAGACGGCAATCCGCTGCAGAAAAGGCTTTCGGGGAGAAGGGGGGACGTATCGTTTCACGGTGCTCTTCCGGGCGACAAAAAAGCTCCCCTGTTCGCGGGAAGCCTTTTGAAAATCGAATCTGCGGATTATTCTTCGCCGTCTTCGGTCTTCTTGACAGCGCGGCGCGTCTTGCGCTTCGCTCCGGCGATGTTCAGCGTGCCGTTGCCGCCGAAACGCTTGTTGAACTGGTCAATGCGGCCAGCGGTATCCACGCGGTGCTGCTTGCCTGTCCAGAAAGGATGCGTGTCGCTGGTAATTTCCAAGGAAATCACGCTGTGTTCGACACCATCGATCACTTTCTTTTCGGCAGACTGCTTCGTGGAGCGGGTGATGAATTCTTTACCCGTATTCGCATCAACGAACACGACCGGATTGTAATCGGGATGAATACCTTTTTTCATTTGTAATCCTGCTTTAAACGTTGGATGCCCCAAATTTAGATGAAAATTTTCATTTTGGCAAATTGCAAATAGTATTTTTACTGCCATGCAGCTCAAAATTCGCCTTCTAACGGGATTCACCCTCTTTTCCATTCTTTGCACGGCCTGCTCCCCTGGCGACGTCTCCGAAGCGGATCGTCTCCAAGTCAACCGGAAATACGCGCTTAAATCCTGGCCGGACAGCGAATACGTGACGCACCTCGATTCCGTTCTTTCCGCAGAGCCGGTGAAGGCGAATTCCGACAGCGGCCGGGTGAGCCTGACCCTCTATACGGGCAATTTCCCGACAGTCCTTCCCGAGAAAAAAGCCGTCCGACACGCCGAGACGCGCCCCCAAACGGCACAAAGCCCCAAGACCGCGCCCCGCAGACAGGGAAAGTCCGCAGAGAATTTTGCGGACAGCTTCCTAGAGGCCCTGGGAAAATTCCAATCCGACCCATCCAACGCCGCAGTCTTCCGAACAGTCGAAGCCAAAGAGGGGGAGGACATCTTGAAGCTCCTTTCCAGGTCCTACGGGAAGGACGCCTCCAAGCTCCCGCGGTTTTACACCCTTTCCGCGCTGCAATCCGTCAACCCCGGAACGAATCTTGAGCACTTGGGAGCAAAAGACAAGGTGCGCATTCCCAAGCTGAACCCGTGACCGCTTTACCCCTATGCAGGGGTTAGTGATTTGTTCCGCAGCACGAAGGCTCTTGTCCGTTGAACGGACGGTTCTGTCGTTGGCACGAAGGCTCTTGTCCGTTGAACGGACGGTTCTGTCGTTGACACGGAAGTTTGACCGCGAAGCGGTCAGCTGCGCCTACCCCTGTCTGCCCTGCCCGTCCGGCAGGCGGCGTGGGGGAAAGGTAGGGGGAGTATTAGTTGCGAGTGATTAGTTCTTAGAGTTTAGTGTCGCCGCACCTTTCTTCAAATACAATTGCACATTGCCAATTGCTAATTGATTCTCCACCCCCTGCCCCTGGGTCACGCTCAAGTTTGACACGAACTGTGTTTGTCACACGATTCGTGTTGACGCCCTTTCCCTTGCTTTTCACGAAGCACTCCATTTCCAAGTCAATTCTTCATTCCGCATTTCGAATTATGCATTATGCATTCCTAATTGCACAAAGCGCAAGCCTCACTCCCCACTAACCACTAGCCTCAGGCAATCAATCCCTCATCCTCTCCCGCCAAAACAATTGCAAGCGCGTCAAAATTTTTATCTTTCCGCCAAGTCAAAACGTCAAGAGGTTTCCAATGGCCGGCAAAAATGGCAAGAAGATGATGTGGGACGGTCGCTTCGACTGCGGCATGGCCCAAAGCATGGTGGATCTGAGCTTCAGCTTGGATTTCGACAAAGAGCTTTTGGAGGAGGACATCGAAGGTTCTCTAGGCCACGGAAAGGGGCTCGTGGAAGCGGGAGTGCTTTCCAAGGGCGACTACACCAAAATCCGCAAGGGATTGCTAGGCATCCTAGCCGACGTCCGCGCAGGGAAAAACCTCTGGCTTCCCACGGACGAAGACGTCCACATGGCCGTGGAACGGGTGCTCACCGACCGCATCGGGAGCTTAGGCAAAAAAATTCACACGGGCAGAAGCCGCAACGACCAAGTTTCGACGGACTTCAAACTATATATGCGCCACCGCGCCGAGGAAATCCGGAAACTCCTCGTGGAATTGCAGCAAACCGTTTTGGAAGTCTCCCAAAAGCACTTCGGGAAGCTGATGCCCGGCTACACCCATTTGCAGCAAGCGCAGCCCGTCCTCTTCAGCCACTACATGATGAGCCTCTTCTTCGCCCTTTCGCGGGACGTCAAGCGCATCGACAACTTTTTGGATTTGCACGTGGAGCTTCCCCTGGGCAGCGGGGCCATCGCCGGGTCGGCATTCCCCTACCACCGCTCCTTGGTCGCCAAGGAACTCGGGTTTGAACGCCCGAGCGCAAACAGCATCGACGCCGTCTCCCACCGAGACATGGCCCTTGAATTTTTGAGCGACCTGTCCATCATCGCGAACACTCTCAGCCGCTATGCAGAGGACTTCGTCATTTGGAGCACTTCGGAATTCGGCTACCTCACCCTGTCCGACGCCTTTTCGAGCGGTTCCTCCATGATGCCGCAAAAGAAGAATCCGGATTCCATGGAACTCATCCGGGGAAAGTCCGGGAGGATGCTCGGCGACTTCGCTGCGATGTTCACCCTGGTGAAAGGCGCGCCGCTCTCCTACAGCCGCGACCTGCAAGAGGACAAACAGCCCGTCTTCGACAGCGCAAAGACGGCGAAGGTCGTTCTCCGCGTGATGAAAGAAGCCCTTGATACGGCGACGTGGAACTTCGACAAGATGGAAAGCCGGATGCTCCCCGCCCTCCTCGCGACGGACTTGGCGGACATCCTCGTGGAAGACGGCGTTCCCTTCCGCGACGCACACCGCATCGTGGGGAACCTTGTCGGCGAAGCGGCCAGGCTCGGGGAACAGTTCACCGACCTGCCCGACAGGGAATGGGAGAAAATGGGAGTTCCGATGGCGAGCAACGTCAAAAAGCGTCTGAACTTCGCCTATTCCGTCGCCCGTCGCAACATCGAAGGCGGTACGGGGCCGCAATCGGTCAAAGCGCAGTTCAAAAAGGCGGAAGCCATCTTGAAAAGCCAAAAGAAACGCGCTTCCTGACATTCTCCGGCCGCCGAATACAAGCGACAAAGCGGATGAACACAAAAAAGCCCGCCCCGAAAGAGGCAGGCTTTAGTTGAAATCGGGAGCGACGGAAGGAAACATCTACGAGTTCCGAAGGCTTGAAGCCTTGCGAGAACCTTTGGCCGAAGCTCTTGTCCGATTCCTCTTATAAGATACTTCGATTTTTCGACAAGTCAAGCGAAATCTTCGGAAGGTTTAATCCAACTCGGAATAAGGCTCTTTGAATTTGCTACCTTTGATTCGAGGTTTTTATGCACATCGGTCACTTTGAATACGCCCGCGTCGAAGATTCCAAGCCGCAAGGCCTTTACTTGGAAGTCGAAAGCGGCGGACGCGTCCTGCTACCGGGATCCAAGGCTCCGCGCGACTTGCAAATCGGCGACACTCTCGAAGTTTTCATCTACGTCGACAACGAAGGCAGGCCCATTGCGACAACCCAAAAGCCCTATGCGACTGTCGGCGAATTCGCCGTACTCGAAGTCAAGGACGTGAACGACGTCGGTGCATTCCTCGATTGGGGACTGGACAAGGATCTTTTCTTGCCCTACAAGCAGCAAATCGGGAAGCTCCTCCCCGGAGACCGCTGCGTCGTCTATATTTTAGAAGACGAACGCACGGCGCGCATCGTCGCCACGGAAAAAATCAAGGCGTTCATCGACAGGGACACGAGCGCTCTCCACATTTCGCAAAAGGTCGATTTGGCGGTCTATGACGTCGCAGAAGATTACATCGATTTTTTGGTGAACTACCGCTACACGGGCCGGCTGCACTTAGACGCAAACATCACCGACACCTTTGAGATCGGGGACACGGGCGAAGGCTATATCCAGAACATCAACGAAAGCGGACTTGTCGCCTTGAGCCTAAAGCCCGTGGGCTACCGCGCCACGATGGATTCCGCCGACACCATCATGAAAAAACTCGAAGCCGCAGGAGGGACTCTCCCCTACTCCGACAACAGCTCCCCGGAAGAAATTCAACGGGAATTCGGGATTTCCAAAAAAGCCTTCAAGAAGGTCATCGGCGGACTTTTCCGGCAAGGGCGCATCGTCATCGGGGACAATTCCATCCAAATCGCCCCGAAAAGGGATTTTCGAAAAGGCCGTTTCCCGCACAAGCCGGGCAAGAGATTCCACCGATAGGAGAGACCGTGATTTCACTCCGAAGAGGCATCAATCTGGGCGGTTGGCTTTCGCAATGCGACCACACGAAAGAGCGCTACGAGAACTTCATCACCGAAGCGGACTTCCGCCGAATCAAAAGCTGGCACTTCGACCACGTGCGGATTCCGTTCGACTTCAACGTCATTGAATCGGAAACCGGCGAACGGATTTTAAAAAACTGTTCCTATTTGGACAGGGCCATCCATTGGGGAAGGGAATGCGGCCTAAACGTCGTCCTTGACTTGCACAAGGCGGCGGGTTACGACTTCAACGATTTCGGCGACTCCCAAAAAAACAACCTCTTCTCTAACGAAGAAGCGCAAAACCGTTTTCTGCGCCTATGGGATTTCGTTTCCGCGCGCTACGCCGGGGAGCCGCACGTCGCCTTTGAACTTTTGAACGAAGTCGCGGACGTGGAATTCATCCGCCCGTGGAACAGCCTGATTGTCCGCACCGTGGAAGCCATCCGGAAGAACGCGCCGGAATCCCCCATCATCTACGGCGGCGTCTGTTGGAACAGCGCGACTTTCGTCAAGGATTTGACACCGCCCCCGGCGAAGAACATCCTCTACACATTCCACCTCTACGAACCGCTCCTGTTCACCCACCAACGCGCGGGCTGGGTGGAGGCTCTCAAGGACGTTCCCGAAATTCCCTACACGGAAGACATGGAATTTTATCGCCGGAATTCGAGAGCCTTGGGCTACATGGGCGAGAACATTTTCCGCGCCGATTGCCAAAGAATGGGAGTCGAATTCTTCGAATCCTTTTTGAAAGAAGCGATTGACACGGCGCAGAGGCAAAACGTGCCGCTATACTGCGGGGAATACGGTGTCATTGACCGGGCGAATCCGTCCGAGACCGTCAAATGGTTCCGCGACGTGCACAAGACCTTCGAAAAGTTCGACATCGGACATGCCCTTTGGAATTACAAGGAAATGGACTTCGGCTTCATCGGGGAACATTACAAGCTTCTTCGCGAAGCGATGCTTTGCACGGACTAGCCCACCCATCCCACGCGCCCCTCCCCGCCGGAAAGAAATTTTTCAATGTAGAGCTTCGCCGCCGAACACGCCTCCGGCAGAGGAAGCCCCAGCGCGACATTCGCCAAAATCGCGGAGGAGAGGACACAGCCCGAACCGTGCTTGTCGACGCTCTCCATCCTTTTCGCCGCGAACTTGTACTCCTTGCCGCGATGCCACAGAGTGTCGACGGCCTCCTTCCCGGACTGATGCCCCCCCTTGAGCAGAATGGAAGTCCGTTCACCGACCAAGAGTTCCCGTCGACTGTCCGCGACTCCAAGACCCAGATAGGCGTATTCGTAACTGTTCGGCGTCATCAAGTCTATTTGTGAATAAACCGGGAAAAAGGAATCCGCATCGCCATCCGTAAAAAATCGGAATCCCGTCGTCGCCGAGAGAATCGGATCCCAGACGATGAAAGCGTCCCCATCCCTTTGCCGAATCCAGCCGACGATTTCACGGAGCATTTTTGCATCGCGCACGAGACCGATTTTGAAGAATTTGTACGGGCGCATTTCCCAAAGTTTTTCGAACTGTTCCAAGATGCGTTCCCAAGGCAAGAATCCGGGAGCGGAAAAGGACTTTTCATTTTGCACGGTCAATGCCGTACAGACGGCCGTCCCATAAACGCCGAAGTCCTTCATCGCCTTCACGTCCGCCAAGATTCCGGCTCCCGCGCTGCCGTCGAAACCGGCGATTGTCATTGCATACGTCATCGGCACAACCGCCTCCATGCGGCGACAGGGTCTGCGAACTCCCAAATTCCGGAAGCGATGGCGCGATTCACCGCAATTCCGGGAATCTCCGTTGCGTCGCAAAGGATAAAGTCTGACGGGTGGATCATCCCCTCTCGCGATTTCAGCACGACCCGTGAAAACTTTTCACGCATTTCCGCGGGCAAGGCGTCCAACTCCGCGCGATTCTCGACCTCGACGCTCCACAGCCCCGAAGAGCGCCTGGCGGCTTCCGCATTTTTTTTGAACCAGTCCAGCGGCAAATGAAAACCGGCCAGGCCGAATTCCCCGGCCTTGTTCGGAGAACCGCAAAGAAAGGACCGTTCGCGAATCGGTTCGGGAAGGGAAATCAAAAAACGTTCTAGTGAAACGTCCCCCATTCCGGGCTTTTGCACATAAAGGGCGTCCACCCCACAATCGAAGAGACGTTCGATCAAATCGATTTCATCGACAAAACTTTCCGGGCTGGTGAACAGGGAATACAGCATCGGTTCAGGCCTTCAGCTTGCCGTTCCGCACGAACTCCGCAATGTCGCGGGATATGCGCATGGAACAGAAGTTCGGTCCGCACATGGAGCAGAAATGCGAGGATTTCGGACCGTTGCCGGGAAGAGTCTCGTCGTGGAATTCCATCGCGCGCTCCGGGTCGAGGGAAAGGGCGAACTGGTCGTTCCAACGGAAGTCGAATCGCGCGCGGGAGAGCGCGTCGTCGCGGAAGTGGGCTGCAAAATGCCCCTTGGCCAAATCCGCCGCATGGGCCGCGAGCTTGTAAGTCACCGTCCCTTCCCGCACGTCGTCACGGTCGGGAAGCCCCAGATGTTCCTTCGGCGTCACGTAACAGAGCATGGCGCATCCATACCAGCCGATCATGGCGGCCCCTATCGCGGACGTGATGTGATCGTATCCCGGGGCGATGTCCGTCGTGAGCGGGCCCAAGGTGTAGAACGGCGCTTCGTCGCACATTCTCTCTTCGCGTTCCATATTTTCTCGAATTTTTTGCATGGGGACGTGTCCGGGGCCTTCGATCAAGACCTGCACCCCTTTGGCGTGAGCCTTCCGACAGAGTTCGCCCAAAGTGTCCAACTCCGCGAACTGGGCGGCATCGTTCGCATCCGCCGTCGAACCCGGGCGCAGCCCGTCGCCGAGGGAAACGCAGATGTCGTATTTTGCAAGGATGTCGCAGATTTCGTCGAAATGGGCGTATAGGAAGTTCTCCTTCCGATGATACATGCACCAACGCGCGACAATGGAGCCCCCGCGGCTCACGATTCCCGTCGTGCGCTTCAACGCCAAGGGGACGTAGTCGAGCAAAAGCCCCGCATGGATTGTAAAATAATCGACGCCTTGCTCCGCCTGCTCCAAGAGCGTGTCCCGGTAGACTTCCCAACTCAAATTCTCCGCGACGCCCTTCACCTTTTCAAGAGCCTGGTAAAGGGGAACAGTCCCGATGGGGACGGGGCTGTTCCGCAGAATCCATTCTCGCGTTTCATGGATGTCCTTGCCCGTGGAAAGATCCATCACCGTATCCGCGCCCCAGTGCACCGACCAGACCATCTTCTCCACTTCCTTTTCAATGGAGGACGCGACGGCGGAATTCCCGATGTTCGAATTGATTTTCGTCAAGAAGTGCTTGCCGATAATCATCGGTTCCAGCTCCGGGTGAAAACGGTTCGCCGGGATGACCGCCCGGCCCTTGGCGATTTCGTCCCGCACGAACTCCGGCGTGATGACGTCCTTCGCCCCGAAAAGGGCGTCGATCCTCTGATTTTCGCGGATGGCGACGTATTCCATTTCGCGCGTGATGATTCCCTTTTGCGCGTATTGCATTTGCGTGAGCGGCCCCCCCGACTTTTCCCTGTCGAGAATCCACGGCTCGCGCAACTTTTCAAGCCCCCGCTCCAAATCGATTTTTTTGTCCGGGTCCCCGTAAGCCCCGCTCGTGTCGTAGACGGCAATTTTCGGAGTTCTGGGATCATCGATGGAAATTTCCCGCATGCCCACCTTCAAATCCGGGAAAAGCTTTCCGGGGACATAAATTTTTTTCGACTGGGGGAAGGGTTTGAAAAAAGAAAGGGTCTGTTCCATATAGCGTCCTTTGTTCCACTACGAACCAAGTTCCGAGGGTATTATCTCAGCCCTTCACCCGAAGGGCACCCCTGCTCGACGGCTTCTGCAAAAGCCGCCACCGACAATATAGCAACTTGGCGAAAGAAATCCGAATCCTTTTTGCCGAAGTTCCCAAACAGGCTCATCCTTTTTCTACATTGCAGACAAACTCAACCCCAACCGAGGCAAAAAATTGAAAAGAATATTCTTGGCTCTATCCCTGATTGCGTCCTTCGGCCTTTTTTCGGGCTGCAACGAGAAGAAATCGGCTGAAAAACCGACGAAGGTCACGGTGATGATCTACAGCGAATACATCGACCCGGCGATGCTCAAGGATTTTGAACAGAAGACGGGCTACAAGCTCCAGCTCGAACTCTACGAAGCGCAAGAGGAGATGGTGAGCAAGCTGCAAACAGTCGGCACGGCGCAGTATGACGTCGTCATTGCAAGCGATGTCGTCATCCAGCAGATGATTCACTTGGGATTGATTGCAAAAATCGACAAGGAGAAGATTCCGAACCGGGTGAACGTCGCGGAGCAATTCCTGAATCCGAGCTACGATCCGACGAACGAATACACTCTCCCCTACCTCTGGGGGACGACGGGCATCCTCTACCGCGACCCGACGGTGGATCCGACGAAGGTCAGCTATTCGATGCTCTTCGACAAAACGAAGACGCGCGGCCAGTTCAGCCTGCTAGAAGAAAGCCGTTCCATGCTCTCCATGGCGCTCCAGGCGAAGGGTTTCGACGCGAACAGCACGAACAAGGATGAAATCAGCCAAGCGGTCGAACTGATTCTCCAAGCGAAGAAGGATCCTCATTTCCTGGGCTTTGACGGGTCTGTCGGCGGCAAGGACAAGGTGCTTTCCAAAATGGACTGGGCGGCAATTGTCTTCAGCGGCGAAGCGATGGCGGCGATTGACGAAGATTCCACACTCCAGTTCGCGATTCCCACGGAAGGTTCCTTTATGTGGGTCGACGCCATGACCCTTTCCGCCAACTCCCCGAATCCGGACGGCGCGCTCCAGTTCATGAATTACATCCTCGATGCGAAAATCGGCGCGCAACTCGCAAAATTCATCAATTACGCGACCCCGAACAAGGCCTCGCTCGAATTCCTCGACAAGGACTTCACCGAGAACCGCGTCATCAACCCGACCAAAGAAGAAATCGGACGGATGGTCTTCTTGAAGGATCCGGGCGACGCGGCCCGCCTCTTCGACGAAGCTTGGACAATCGTCAAGACGCGCTAACCGGGAAACTCATGGAAAAGAACCGCTTCGAACTTCTCAAGACCTCACCGCACTCCAAAGCGCGCCTAGGCAAGATTCACACGGGGCACGGCATCGTCACGACGCCCATTTTCATGCCGGTCGGTACGCAGGCGACGGTCAAGGGGCTCACCCCCAGGGATTTGGACGAAGCTCGGGCGGAAATCATTCTGGGAAACACCTACCATTTGTATCTGCGACCGGGGACGGGACTCATCCGGGACGCCGGTGGGCTTCACCGCTTCATGAACTGGCACGGTCCGATTCTCACGGACAGCGGCGGATTTCAAGTCTGGAGTCTCAAAGACCTGCGGAAAATCAAGATGGAGGGCATTGAATTCCGGAGCAACTTAGACGGATCAAAGCACTTTTTTTCCCCGGAAAACGTGATGCGCGCCGAGCGGGAAATCGGGGCGGACATCATCATGGCCTTGGACGAATGTACGCCATACCCTTCCACTCGCGAAGAAGCGCTCAAATCATTGAATTTCACTCTCCATTGGACACGTCGCGCCAAGGCTTGGCTCGAAGAAAATCCGCCCCTTTTCGGCTACGACCAGAGTTTTTTCGGCATCATCCAAGGCGGAATGCACAAGGAACTGCGGGAAAAGGCTATCGACGAAATCCGCAAGATTGACCCGGACGGCTACGCCCTCGGCGGTCTTTCCGTCGGGGAACCGGCGGAAACCATGTATGAAATCGCGGACTTCTGCACGGACTTGATGCCGAAGGACAAGCCCCGCTACGTGATGGGAGTCGGGACTCCCTGGAACTTGCTCGAACTGATTCGCCGCGGTGTCGACATGTGCGATTGCGTGATGCCGACCCGAAACGCCCGAAACGGAATGCTCTTCACAAGCGAAGGCGTTCTGCATTACAAAGCGGGCCGCTACGCCAAATCGCTCGACTTGCCCCCTGATCCCCACTGCGATTGCTACACCTGCAAAAACTTCAGCCGCGCCTATCTGCGGCATCTGTTCCATTCCGGGGAAATCCTCGCTCTCACCCTTTCAAGCATACACAACGTACACTTTTATTTAAAGCTCATGCGCGATGCCAAGGCGCACATCGCCGACGACACGTTCGAACCCTGGGCTGCCGAACAAATCGAGAGACTCAGCCGAGTGTGTGAGTAGTGGTTTGGGAATAGGGACTAGTTGTCAGTGATTGGGGGCTAGAGGGGAGCAAGGCTTGCGTTTTTTGCAATTAGGAATTAGAAATGTGGAATGAGGAATTGACTTGGGAAAAGGGGGGAACGTCAAAACGAATAGAGGCAAGAGACCGGTGGGGAGAGTCACTTACGTAAGGGGAAGGGCGTCTGCACGGCCCGTGCGGCGGACACAGCTCGTGTAAAACCTAAGCGTGGCCTTAGACTCGTTGTTCTAAGCCGCTGAAGCGGCAAGAACA
>CAZCRF010000033.1:0-26377 GCA_964501065.1 uncultured Fibrobacter sp.
CCCCCTACCTTTCCGCCCGCTGCGTAAGCGAAGCAGGTCGTGCCAACGACAAAGCCGTCCGTTTGACGGACAAGAGCCTCCATGCCAATGGAAAAACAGTTCACTTGGTGAACATAAGCCGCCCATGCCACGGGAAACCGCCCGTGCAGACGACAACGCCCCGTTTTATGTCGAATAGTTGGCTTTTGGCGGAAAAAAGTTTAAATTTCCCAAGGATTATTTACAAGCGCGAGGCTCGTATGAAGCAAAAATGGATGTTGAAAAAGTGCTTTTTTGGCTTGGCAAGTGCCGCCCTGTTCGGCGGGATGATTGCCGCTTGCGGCAGTGGAGACATTTCCAACAGCACGACGGATGACGATATGCAGTTGCTGTTGATGAAAGGAGAAGATGGAAGCAGCGGTTACGCGGGCGACATTGAAATGGCCGTCGAAGCTTGCAAACTGGACGCTTCCTGTGCGCAAAAAATGAACGGCGCTGTCTATGTGTCTTCTGCCGCCGAATCCTCTTCTTCCGTGGCGATTGTCGAACCGGGGTCTTCCGCCGTGGCCGTCAGTTCCGCTTCCGTCGTGACGAGCAGCGCGAGCATCAACTTGAGCAGCGCAGCGGTATCTGTACTTTCGTCCAGCTCCGCCGGTCTGAATCTTTCGAGTTCGGCTGCTGTGGAGGACAACGGTACGGTGAACGGCACTTGCGCCCCCGTCCCGGCGACGATTTCCAAAGGCGAATCGACCAAGTGGACGTTCACCCGGTTGACTCCGGCTGGCTTGTCGGGCATCACGGCTCAAAACAATGCGCTTTTCGATTGGACGATGACGGGTTCCACGGAAGGCACTTTCAGCGCAACGGGTTCGAATGGCGGGACGACGGCGACTGCCACGTATGCCGCTTCCGGCTCCTACGGGGCGACCCTTTCGGTCGACGGCAACACCATCCAATGTTCCGCTCTCCAGGTGAACGGAGCGGCGATTACGGGTTGCACTTGCACGGCGGACGCGGCAACAGTCGATGTCGCTTCTGGTTCGGCAACGGCGACTTGGACGGTTTCCGGCTGCACCACCAACGCCAATATCACGGGCTATTCTTGGACGGACGCCACGGGAACGGGGGAAACGGCGACAGCCGCCTTCACCACCAAGGGCCAGACGATTGCTCCGACCGTCGAAGTTTCCAACGACGACAACACGAAGGAAACCTTCACTTGTGCAAGCGTCAAGGCTGTCGATTCAAGTGCTCCGGAGTATGAAATCAATAGTACGGCAGTGACGATTCCAAGCGGTAGTTGTGGAACTGTGACCGAAGCTGGCAATCTTCGTTTGGACGGAACCTGGCAGGATGCAGATTGCTCGGTGACTGTGACAGTTGGAGGGACATCATATCCGAATACGCTTGAACATTGCAATGAGTCTAATGTTTTGCAGACCTCTGTTAATGTTGGTGATCAAGTTTGCGTAGAGATTGATGGCGCTTCTCAAATTAAAGTGAAGACTACCAACTGGTAACATCATTCATTTTTAAGCCTCCCCACCGGGGAGGCTTTGATTTTGCCCCTGTTCCTGTAACGACGTCATTCCGAGGCGCATCCGCTAACGCCAATGGCGTTAATCTAGGAGCTGTAAAGGGGATGCTTCGGGTTTTGCCCGCAGCATGACGCCCGTTCGATTTACAGCCCACTAAGTTCTGATCACTCATCACTAACCACTCTCCACTAAAAACTATCTTTCCCGCATGAAGACGATAGAAGTGGTGGCCGCCATTATCCGGGACGGCGAAAGGTTTTTCGCGACGCAGCGCGGTTACGGGGAATTCAATGGCTTTTGGGAATTTCCCGGGGGAAAGGTGGAATCGGGAGAGTCCTTCGAACAGGCGCTTGTCCGCGAAATCGCTGAGGAGCTTTCCGTCGAGATTTCCGTGGAGAGCTTTTTCTGTACCGTGGAATGCGATTATCCCGGCTTCCATTTGAAAATGCTTTGCTACGTTTGCTCCGTCCGGGAAGGTGCCCCCGTCCTATCGGAGCATCTTTCGGCCAAATGGCTCACGAAAGCCTCGCTTCAAAGCGTCGAATGGCTTCCCGCCGATGCTGAAGTGGTGAAAAATCTTCTTTCCGCCGCCGAGATTTGAACCTTTGCCAATCTTTCCCCAAATATTTCTACCTTTAGCGCGCTATGAGTGAAGAAATCTTGGAACAAAGCCCGGAATCCGCAGAAAGCCCGAGCGAAAAACCCGTCAATCCCTTTTTGAACCCCATTCATATCGTGGAACCGGACAACAAACTCCCGGACTACACGTTCAACGATTTGCCGGCAGACCTCAAGGCGACTTTGGAAAAGCACGGCTGGACGGATTTGATGCCCGTGCAGCGCAAGACGATTCCGTATATGCTTTCCGCCCGCGACATGCTGGTGCAGTCCAAGACGGGTTCGGGCAAGACGGGGGCGTTCGTCCTTCCATTGCTTCAGGTCATCGTCCGGGAGCACAAGTTCCCCCAGGCGTTGATTCTCGTCCCGACCCGTGAACTGGCGCAACAGGTCGAAGATGAAATCGAGAAGCTTTCCGAGGGGACGGGCATCAAGTCCGTGGCCATTTTCGGCGGAGTCGGTTACGACGCCCAGCTCCGCGCCCTTCGCGAAGGGGTGCACATCATCGTCGCCACTCCGGGGAGGCTTCTGGATCACGCCCAGCGCGGACACGTGGACTTCCTTTCCGTCCGGGACTTGATCATGGACGAAGCGGACGAAATGCTCTCGATGGGATTCTACCCGGACATGCAGCGCATTCGCCGTTACTTGCCGAAAGACATCGCCTGCACGATGTTCAGCGCGACCATCCCGCAGACGGTGAAGAGCCTCGCCCGGGAGTTCCAGCGCAAGAATGCCGGCTTCCTGTCGCTCAGCTACGACAAGGTCATCGCGAACAATTTGGAACACCGCTACTACATGTGCGACGTGATGGACAAGGACAAGATGGTCATCAAGGTCCTCGAATGGGAAAATCCGGACAGTTGCATGATTTTCTGCAACATGAAACGCGATGTGAGCTATCTCGAACAGGTGCTTTCCAACTACGGATTCCGGGTCGGGGCCCTTTCCGGGGACATTTCCCAAAAGCTCCGCGACGAGACTTTGGACGCCTTCCGCAAAAAGAGGTTGAACATCCTCATCTGCACGGACGTCGCCGCCCGCGGAATCGACGTCACCCACGTGACGCACGTCATCGTTTACGACCACCCCGACGACCATGAAGTCTACGTGCATCGCAGCGGAAGGACCGCCCGTGCCGGGCGCAGCGGCGTCGCCATTTCGCTCATCACTCCCGTCGAAGAAATTGAACTTCAAAAGACGGCGGTCGATTTCGGCATCCAGTTCATCAAAATGCCGGCGATTGCCGAAGAGGATTTGGCAAACCGGATCCGCCAACGGACAGCCGCAGAACTCGACCGGGAAAAACGCGTTTTGGGGCAAATGAAAAAAGAACGCCTTCGCCGGTTCCTGCCGCTAGTCGACGAGCTTGCGTCGAACCCCGAAGACAAAGAAGTCCTCGCTTACCTCCTCGATCGTTTTTATTGGAAGGAGTACGACAAGAAGGAAGAGAAGCGCGGGCAAGGAAAGGCATAATGTCTAGAATATCCGTCAAAACCAAGAGGGAAATTGAACTCATCCGCTCCGCCGGGGCACTTGCCGCGGAGACTTTGGTCCGCGCCGGGGAACTTTGCAAACCCGGAGTCAGCACTCTTGAAATTGACGAGTTCATCGGGAACTTCATCGAAAAGCACGGGGGCAAGTCCGCCGATTTCCATTACGGGGAGCCCCCTTATCCGCGATACTCCTGTATCAGCCCGAACGATGTCGTGTGCCACGGCATCCCGGACGAGAAAACCATCCTAAAAAACGGCGACATATTGAATATCGACATCACGGTGACTTTGAACGGCTACAACGGGGACTGCTCCTCCATGTTCACAGTCGGAAAGGTCAGCGACTTGGCGAAGGAACTGATTGACGTCACCTACCAATGCTTGGAAGAAGGCATCCGCGCGGCGTCCATGCCCAAGGCCCGGTTCTCGGACATCGGCTGCGCGATTCAGCCCGTCGCCGATGAACACGGATTCAGCGTCGTCAAAGAGTATTGCGGGCACGGCATCGGCCGGAAAATGCACGAGGAACCGAACGTTCTCCACTACGCCGACAGTGAACGCACCCCGATGATTGAAGTCGGCAACGTTTTCACGATTGAACCGATGATTAACGCGGGCCGCCCCGAAATCAAGCTACTCAAGGACGAGTGGACGGTCGTGACGCGTGACGGTTCCCTTTCGGCGCAATGGGAGCATACGATGGTGAAGACGCGGGACGGCATCGAAATTTTGACCCTTCCCCGCTGATATGCTCGACTTCGCACGGAACGCTTTGGTCAAGAAGGTTCTCCAGGAAAACGCCACCGTCAAACGGTTCGGGACGGTGCACGCCTTGTCCGTCGACACTGCCGAACGCACTCTGTCCCTGGACTTCGGACTGGTGGGGGAACCTTCGCCTGTACATTTTTCAGCAAGATACGAACTTTTGCCCACCGAGGGCGGTGCGGAAGTGCGCCTGTTTGAAATCCACTGCGGAAAGCCTTGGATTGAGGAAGTCCTGAAGATTGTCTCGGAGTCGCGCGGAGGGGAGGTCCGCATTCCTTTGGGAGGCCTCGCGGCCAAGGTTCTCGCGGCTTTCTTTTGACGAAAACGCCCTTTTTCGGTTTCCCTTTGGGTGAAAACCTTGAGAGATGCGCGAAATTTTCTATCTTGCACCCCAGTTTTATCAAACTTTTCATGGAAAAACAAATGAAAGACATTCACAAACATCGAAACATCGGTATCTCCGCCCACATCGACTCGGGCAAGACCACCCTCACGGAACGCATCCTGTTCTTCACCAAGAAAATCCACGCTATCCACGAAGTCCGCGGAAAAGACGGCGTCGGCGCCACGATGGACTCCATGGAACTCGAAAAGGAACGCGGCATCACGATCCAGTCCGCCGCGACGTTTGTGAACTGGAAGGATATTTCCATCAACATCATCGACACGCCGGGGCACGTGGACTTCACGATTGAAGTGGAACGCGCTCTTCGCGTCTTGGACGGAGCCATTCTCGTCTTGACGGGTGTCGAAGGCGTCCAGTCCCAGTCCATCACCGTGGACCGCCAAATGCGCCGTTACCATGTTCCCCGCGTGGCGTTCGTGAACAAGTGCGACCGCGCCGGTGCGAACCCCCTCCGCGTCGCCGTCATGCTCAAGGAAAAGCTCAACCACAATCCTTGCGTGATGCAGATTCCCATCGGGCTTGAAGACAAGCTCCAGGGTGTCGTCGACCTCATCACGATGAAGGCCTACTATTTCAAGGGCGACAACGGCGAAGAAATCGTCGAAACCGAAATTCCGGACGATTTGAAGGACCAAGCCCAGGAATATCGCGAAAAGCTGGTCGATTGTTGCGCCGACTTCAACGACGAAGTGATGGAAAAGGCCATGGAAGGCGATTACAATTCCGTCCCGGCAGACCTTTTGAAGGCGACGATCCGCAAGGCGACGATTGAACTCAAGGTGACCCCGGTCTTCATGGGTTCCGCGCACAAGAACGTCGGCGTCCAGAAGCTCCTCGACGGTGTCCGCGACTACCTGCCGGATCCGACCGAAGTCGAGAACTTGGCTCTAGACGTCGACAACGAAGAGAAGGAAGTGAAGCTCGCTCCCGAAGACGACAAGCCTCTCGTCTGCTATGCGTTCAAGCTCGAAAACGGCCAATACGGGCAGCTCACCTACATCCGCATATACCAAGGTACGATTCACAAGGGCGACTCCATCTACAACATGGCGACCGGCAAGAAGGTCTCCGTCGGCCGTCTGCGCCGCATGCACTCCAACACGCCGATCGACATCGAATCCGCCGGCGCGGGGGACATCGTGGCCCTCTTCGGTATTGACTGCGCTTCCGGTACGACTTTCACGGACGGGACTTTGCACTACAACATGACCTCCATGCACGTGCCGAACCCCGTCATCGAACTCGCCATCGAAGCGAAGAGCCGTGACGACCTCGCCAACATGTCCAAGGCTCTGAACCGTTTCACCAAGGAAGACCCGACGTTCCAGGTCGAAGTCGACAAGGAAAGCGGACAGACCATCATCAAGGGCATGGGCGAACTTCACCTCGACGTCTACATCGAACGCATGAAGCGCGAATACAACGTCGCCGTTGAAAAAGGCAAGCCCCAGGTCGCCTATCGCGAAACGATTACGCGCACAGCCAAGTTCGACTACACGCACAAGAAGCAGACCGGCGGTTCCGGTCAGTTCGCGAAGGTCGTCGGCGAAATGCGTCCCATGGTCGTCGAAGGCGATTCGGAGAATACGTACAAATTCATCAACAGCGTCGTGGGCGGCCGCATTCCCAAGGAATTCATCCCGTCTTGCGACAAGGGATTCCAGAGCTGCATGGAAGCGGGTTCGCTGATCGGCTTCCCGGTCGTCGGCATCGAAATGGATCTTCAGGACGGTGCGTACCACGAAGTGGACTCTTCCGACATGGCGTTCCAGATTTGCGCCCGCATGGCTTTCCGCCAGGCTTTCGAAAAGGCCGGTGCGCAAATCCTCGAACCGATCATGAAGGTGGAAATCACGACTCCGACCGAATTCCAGGGAAACGTCGTCGGCAACATCTCCCAACGTCGCGGCAACATCATGGGAACTTCCGAAGAACGGGATGAAACGACGATTGAAGCCGAAGTCCCGCTTTCCGAAATGTTCGGTTACATGACGGACTTGCGTTCCATGACCCAGGGCAAGGCGGAATTCACTATGGAATTCAAGAAGTATGCCCCGGTTCCGCGCAACATCCAGGACGAACTCATCAAGAAATACGGAGACAAGGCCAAGGCCGGCCAGCGTTAATCCGTTTCTTTCAAAAAGAAAGGCGGAACTCTTCTCGGAGTCCGCCTTTTTTGTGGAATGCAAAAATGAAAATGGGAGCGCGCTCCGGATGCCTTACCCTGCGGTTTGCTCCAGCATCCCTTCGCTAAACCAAGGCAACCGGGGCGCGTCCCTTTCTACAAGATAATGCAGAGCGCTCTCCAAGGCAAGGATTTTCTATTTCTCCGATAGACCAACTTGGAACATTCGGAATTGGTCCGAGATGTGCGGACAAAGAAAAAGCCCTTCCGAAGAAGGGCTTTCGTACTCACGGCGGGAGTCGAACCCACGACCCACTGCTTAGAAGGCAGTTGCTCTATCCAACTGAGCTACGCGAGCTTGTTTTGCCAAATATAGTTTAATTTCGGAGATGGACGTTTTATTATATTTGAAGAAAGGGTTTCTTTTTCAAAAGGGGAATGCCGTGAAGTTCTTTTTCCATCTCCTCCTTCTCGCCGTTGCCGTTTCATCCGCCCAGACGTTCTGGTATCCGAATTCTCAGAATATTTTCAAAGACCCGAAGTTGCAGGAATTTGTGGATTTGATGTCAAAAGGCGAAGAACTGCACAATCATGGGCTTTACAAGGAATCGATTGAAACGTATCACCAGGCGGAAGAGTCTTTCCCTCGCCAAGATGAATTGGCGGATTTGATGGAATCGACGCTTGATTACGAAATAGCCTTGAGTTTTTTTGCCGACGGGCAAAACGACAGCGCGCTTTTTCACGCCCAAAAGTCAATCGGCATTAGGCCTAGCGCAGAGGGATACTCCATCGCCGCGCAGATTTTTGAAAAGTGGAATCGGCTGGATTCGGCTCTGGCCTATTACGACAAAGGGATTTCCCTTTTCCCGAACGGGGCGACTCTCTATTACAACAAGCTAATCGCCTTGGAAAATTTCCATTTGCCGAGGGAAGCTTATGCGGTGGGAATGGAAGGCGTCCGGCACGTGAAACACCACCCTAAGCTTTATCTAGAAACGTCGCGCCTCGCTATTGGAAATCAGGAATGGATTGAATTCTTCGCAGACGGCGTATATGCGCTGGCGACAGGAAAGATGACTCCGAAAGGACGGAGCTTCTTGAAAGAAATCGGCAAATCCGTATCACGAGACCTTTTCTATCCGGTCTCTGAAGACAAAATCTACACTCCGCACGTGCACGAACTGTGGTTCTCGCTGATTTCCGTTCGTTTTTCAAAAAGGAACGTCTCTAAAGATTCCAACGATCGCTTCAACCGGTTGTTGAAAGGCGGCAACAAGGAAGAGTTGGGCGCGTATGTATGGGAAAATTTTATTCGCTGGGGAACGGCTGCATTGGAAGAGTCTGTCCTTTCGCCATACAACTTTGCGCTCAAGCCGCTGTTCAAAGAACTTGTCGAAAAGAATCAAGCGGAGAACTTTTTGAAACTTGTCTTCCGCTCGATGGATCCGTCGGCCTACCAAACTTGGAAATTTTACCACAAGGCAGAATTCAAAGCCCTCGGCAAAACGCTAAAAGCGTACATCGAGTCTGGAGACGATTTGTCGTGATAGTCGTTTTTGGGGCTTTGTGTGTCGCAACTGCATTGTGCGCCCAAGAGAGCCGCTTGGAAATGGTGGTTCATCCTTATACGATGCAGGATTCCATTTTGATGGAATTGATGCCCCTTGTAGACGGCGAAACTGGGAAAGTGTTGGAACTCGACCTTTTGAGAATCACGGGAGGGAAAAATCTCGAAGGGAAAGAGCTTTCTTTCCCGTTGGTTTATGGAAGCGTGAAAGACACGAAAATGCTTTTGACCGATTTGGGCGGTGCTGCCGATTTTTACAATTGGAACGAGAGGACGACGGAGGCGATATCCAGCTGGAATCCGGAGCTTTTGTCCGATTTACTTCACCCGGTGATTCTACAATTCTTCATCTGGATGGGAACTTTATTTGGAGAGCGTCTTTGGACGTTCCAAGCGATATTATGCAGTTGATAGCGAAAGGATTTAAAGTGATTGGGCATGGTTCGAATTCAATGAATGTGGAAGGCGAATGGGCGGGGACGATTTTTGCGCCGAATGGGAGTGTTGTACTTTGTCAAACGGTCAAGACTGCGTATGGGCGTTTTTTGGCTGACTATATTTCCGTTCATCAATCTGCAAAGATTCACAGTGTTGCATTTTGCCCATTGAAAAAATTAACAACCCTTGCACAAAAATGAAATCCTTCAAACATTTGACCATTCCCCTTTTGACGGGCGTCCTTTTAATCCTTTTCTGTACAAGCCTTTTCGGAGAGAAAATTCCGATGAACGACGGGGCCGGATTCGACAGGGAGTTTTACAGGCGCGTGGCGGAAAATTTTTCAGAGGACTTCTTTGCTTCGGGGTACGATGCGTTTCGCATCCAGCGAATCTTCCCGTTTTTCATTGTGCATTATGCATTCTCCGTTTTTCACGTTTCCCCGACGCATGCGAATTTGATGCATGTAATGACCGCTTTGCACGTGGGGAATTTGCTCTTGCAAATATTCTTTTTTTTCAAATTGTCAAAAATTCTCCAGTGGAAGCGTTCCACGGTTGCTGTTCTGTTTGCCTGTTTCTTTTTCTGTTTTCCGACGTTGAAGGGGTGCGGTTACGAGCCGTTTCAGACGGACGCTTTCGCCGTCACGCTGTCGCTCGCCTCTTTCGTCTTTTTTCTTTTAGGCAAAAGATTTTTGTCTTTGGCTGTCGGTTTTTTGGGAATCGTCACGTGGCCCACGGTGACGTTGCAGGCCATTCTGTTGGTTTGTTTCGACAAGCCTTTGTCCTCTTCCCTCGCTTCAAGATTTTCCTTTGCTAAAATTTTCCCGTTCGCCTATGGATTTTTGGTCGCCCTTTCCATTCTTTTCGTTGAAATGACGCATCACGGCGGTGTCTTGCGAAACTTGATGATGCGCGATTTCAATCCCGCCCTTACGGGGATTTCCTTGTGCGCGATTCTTCTCGCCTTGTACGGCGTGTTGCGGTGCGTTCCGGAATGCTCGATGCTTTCATGGAAAAATTGGGCTGCCGCATGGCGGAATTGCCGATGGAAAATCTTGATTCTATCGCTTTTCGGCTGGTTTCTTGTCAAGTTTTACCTTTCATTGCACACAAATGAAGAAATTTTCAGCAGCAATTCGCTGTTCGCCTTGCAGATTTTGTGGCGGCCTCTCAAGTACCCGTTGATTCCCATTGTCGGGCATGTCGCCTACTACGGCATTTTCCCTGTTCTCGTCTTGCTCGCATTTCGGCAATTTTCCAAGGAGTTCTTCATGCGTTCTGCGGGGTTTTCCATGCTCTTCGTGGGATTCTTGATTTTGTCCTTGGACAGCGAAAGCCGCCATTTGGCGAGCTTTCTCCCGATTTTGCTGTTGCCGCTCGGGAAGGCGTTGGACGGCTTGGATTTGAAGCCGGTTCGCGCCTCTGCTTTGATATCTCTCCAATTGGCGCTTTCTCATTTTTGTCTGCCCATCAATACAAGCCCCCTTCTCGGACAGCTCCAGACGGGAATTTCGATTTGCCGGAATCCCAACGTTATTTTATGAATTTCGGTGCCTATATGAGCTTAGAAAGCTATCTATTTTGGATGATTGCCTCCGTTCTATCCTTTGTTGCGGTAATCTGGATTTTAAGCCCACTCGGCAAGTCTCGCCGATAAAATGCAAAATTTCCCGTTTTTTTCGAAATCGACAAATCTATATTGTGGATAGGAACTTTTTCAAAGGAAAACTATGCTGACACTGGACAAAGCTCTAGCCATTGCCGAGAAGGCGCACGCCGGACAAGTTGACAAAGCCGGAGGCCCTTATATCGACTTCCTCAAAAGCATTGCAGAACAGTTGAAGAATCAGGGGGAGTCCGAAGAGGTTCAGGTCTTGGCCGTTTTGCAAGATTTGCTGATGCCTTCCACCAAGCTTTCGAAAGAAGACATTGTGAGCATGGGCGTTCCCGCCGACATGGCGGATTTGATTGAAAAAATGACTTATCACAAGAATCAGTCTTGGATTGACGAATACAGCTGCAAGTTGATGGCGGAAGGCATCCCGGCGGAAGAGGCGACCTACGAATCGCGCGAAAAGGAATTTGTGAACTTTGTCAAGACGCTGAAGGCGAACCCTGTCGCGGCGAAGGCGAAGGCGGCCATCTTGCGCGCCCTTTTGGAAGACAAGTATATCCGTCGGCAGGAACGGCGCGAATTGAAGACCAAGTTCCGCCTCAAAAAGTACCAAGCCGCCATCGAGGCTTTGGAAGCCTAGAATTTTTTAGGGAAGTCCACTCCGGGCTTCCC
Source organism: uncultured Fibrobacter sp. (assembly GCA_964501065.1). Classification (GTDB taxonomy): domain Bacteria; phylum Fibrobacterota; class Fibrobacteria; order Fibrobacterales; family Fibrobacteraceae; genus Hallerella. The sequence continues at coordinate 11,225 of CAZCRF010000033.1, forward strand.
TTTTGCTAAATTGAAACCGTCTTTGAAATCAACAAAGGACTATGCCATGAGCAAAACCATCTACAATTTTAGCGCAGGTCCCTCTACGCTCCCCCCGAAAGCCACCCAAGAAGCCGCCGAAGCCATCAAGGACTTTGCCGGAACCGGAGTCGGCATCCTTGAAATCAGCCACCGGACTCCCGCTGTCGAAGGAATGGTCGAAGACACCTCCTCCACTCTCCGCAAGCTGATGGGCATTCCCGAAAACTACGAAGTCGTCTATCTGGGCGGCGGCGCGTCCCTCCAGTTCTGCATGGTTCCGTTCAACCTCCTCGATGAAGACGGCAAGGCCGATTACATCAATTCCGGTGTTTGGGCGAACAAGGCCTTGAAAGAGGCGAAGGCTCTCGCTTCCGGCGTCAAGGAAATCGCGACGTCGAAACCGGACAATTACACGCATCTCCCGACCGAATTTGTGCAGACTCCCGGGGCGACTTACCTCCACGTGACTAGCAACAATACCATTTACGGCACGGAATACTTCCAATTCCCGAAGGCGGAAAGCGGCTACCTGGTCTCCGACATGAGTTCCGACATCCTTTCCCGCCTGGTGAACGTGAGCGATTTCGGTCTCATCTACGCGGGCGCGCAGAAGAACATGAGCTGCGCGGGTGTCACCGTGGTCATCGTCCGCAAGGACATTCTCGGCAAGGTCAAGCGTTATATTCCGACGATGCTCAATTACCAGACCCACATCGACGGGAAGAGCATGTTCAACACGCCGCCGGTATTCGCAATCTACGTGATGAACCGTGTGCTCCACTGGCTCGACGACAACGGCGGCGTCTCCGAAATGGAAAAGGTGAACGTCGAGAAGGCCGGCTTGCTTTACGACTTCCTCGACAACTCCAAGCTTTTCACGAACACAGTGACCGTCAAGGAACACCGTTCGCGGATGAACATCCCGTTCGTCTATCGCCAGGGCGCCGTCGATCCGGCGAAGGTCGATGAATTGCAGAAGAGCTTCATCGCCTATGCCAAGGAAAACGGTCTCGAACAGCTGAAGGGACACCGTTCCGTCGGCGGATTCCGCGCGAGCCTTTACAATGCGATGCCGCTCGAAGGCGTCAAGGAGCTGGTCCGCGTGATGGGAGAATTCGAAAAGAAAATCCTCGGCTGATTTTTAGATGAAATCGGTCCCCGTGGCACGGAGGGCTTGTCCTGGAACGGACGGCTGACCGTGGCGCGGGATTTTTTATGGGGTGAATTTTTGGATGGGAGCCTTCGGCAGCACCTAATCACTCCGTTATCGCAATTTTGATGACGCCGTCGAGGCGATTTTCGAAGATTCGGTAGGCCTCCTCAATTTTCGAAAGAGGGAATTTGTGCGTAATCAACGGTGTCGTGTCGATTTTTCCCTGCTCGATGAGGCGAAGGATTTCGGCACAGTCGCAGCCGTCGACTCCGCCTGTCTTGAACGTCAGATTCTTTCCGTACATATCGGGTAGCGGAAGGGTCTGCGCCTTATCGTATAGGGCGACTACGGTTACGATGGCGTTCGGCCGGGCGCTTTTCCAGGCCAATTCGAAAGTGTCCCCTGCTCCGGCGACTTCTAGGACGACGTCTGCGCCGCCGTGATCCGAATTTGTACGTACAAATTCTTCGCATTCTTCCGGTCGGCAGAGCAAGACTTCGGGATAATGCTTTCGGACGAACTGCGCCCGCGAGGAATCCTTCTCGCAGACGATGATTCTTTTCGGCGATTTTAACATCACACAGAGCAGTGTGCAGATGCCGGTCGGTCCCGCGCCGATGATGAGGACCGTATCGTCGGCAGAGATTTCGGAAATGCGGGCAGCCCAGAATCCCGTCGCCAAGATGTCGCCCACGAAGAGGGCCTGTTCATCGGTCACGCTGTCGGGGATTTTGTCTAACCCTTGGTCGGCGTACGGTACGCGGACGAATTCCGCCTGTCCGCCGTCGATGCGGCAGCCGAGCGCCCAACCGCCGTTTTTGTCCGAGCAGTTGTTGACGTATCCGCGCTTGCAGAAAAAGCACTCGCCGCAGAAGGTTTCCACGTTGACCGTGACGCGGTCGCCGGGCTTGACCGTCTTGACTTCCGTGCCGACATTTTCGACGATGCCCACCATTTCATGGCCGACGGTTGTGCCGGGGACGGCTCGGGGCACGGAACCGTGCTTGATGTGCAAGTCGCTCGTGCAGATGGATCCGAGGGTCACGCGGACGACGGCGTCTTTGGGGTGGAGAATTTGCGGCTTCGGCTTGTCCGTCAAGGTGAACTTGCCGCGTTCAACGTAGGTCAGGGATTGCACGGGAATCTCCGAATTTTATCTGATTTTCCACACAAATGTAACATTCTCGCGGACATCCTGAACGACAGGCCCAGGCGGGGGCTTGACTACATGACCCCGAAAGAGAAACGGTTCTTTGCCCGTTGAATGTATATTTGCCGATGGAAATTTTGTCCAAAGGATTAGCCCGAATGAAAAGTCTCTTGACCGCCGCCCTTTTGTCCGTTTCGTTTGCGTTCGCCATCGACATCTCGGCGACGACTCCGAACGGTTCCGTGGTGATTTTGCATGATAACGGAACGTGGGAATACTACAAGAACAACGCCCAGATTCACGACATCCGCGAATCGGCGATTCCCAAGGATATGCAGACCGTCGTCTCCATCGAATACGAATCCCTGGAAAAGTTGCAGAACGACATGCGGATGCGCATGGAGGCGGATGATGCCGAAGAAAGCTTGATCCGCGACAGCTTGAGGACGCTCCCGCCTGGCGGCATCGTACATTTCTGCGTGCCGGAATCTCAAGTGCACCGGGGGAATCCGAGGACTTTCACCTACACCGTCTGGGTCGGCAAGAAACAGGTTTACAAGTCTTCCGTTTCGGAATCCGCCGCCGTCCCGTCGGAAACTGCCGGGGTGACATATCTGCTCTCCGTGCCGCTGCGCATGAAGGTCGCGGGGAAGCCGGTGAAGGCCCGGGTGGAAGAAGGCCTGTCCTCGATCGATTTCGACGTGCGCTGATGGAGACTCCGAGCTTTGCAGTCGTCGACGTGGAAACGACCGGTGGGAAGCCGGAACGTTCCCGCATCATCGAAATCGGGATTGTCCATGTCGACGGTTGGGAAATTTCCCGAAAGTTCGAATCGCTGGTCCAGCCGGGGGAGGAACTTTCGCCGTTTATCGAAGGTCTGACGGGCATCACGGGGAAAATGCTCCGGAATGCGCCGACCTTCGATTCGATTGCCTCTGAGGTGGAGTCGTTTTTGGCCGGGCGTATCTTCGTCTCTCACAACGTGGCCTTCGATTATGCCGCCGTCGGACGGGAGATGCGCCGTTCCGGCCTTGACTTCTCTCCGGAAAGGCTCTGCACGTTGAAACTTTCCCGTCGCGTTTTCCCGGGACTCGCCAAGTACAGCCTGCGCGAACTTTCCCTGTCGCTAGGTCTTCCGGATTTTGGGCATCACCGTGCATTGAACGATGCGGAGGCCGCCGCCCGGCTTTTGATTCTCGCCAAGGAGCGCGGGGGACTTTCGCAAATCGAGGAGCTTCTGCGCGGCGGAAAACGTCCGTTGGCTTATCCGCCCGGTTGGACGGACGAAAATTTCCGGAAGATTCCCCGTGCGCCGGGAATCGCTTACTTTGTCGGGAAGGAGGGGATTTTGTATGCGGTTGCGGCGCGGAATTTGCAAAGTCGCGTGTTGGAATTCTTTTCGGGGACGCGGAAACGTCCGTTGAAAGGTTTGCCCGTCGTGGATGTCCGCACGAAAGTCCTCGGCTCGGAACTGCTTTCGAAGCTCTGCCTCGAATCGGAACTTGCGCAGAAGAGGTTCCCGTGCAATGTCGCCATATCGAAGATGCCGGATATCGGGGAGCCGTTGCCGGACATGGCGATTTTCCTGCCGGGGCGTTTTGACGGAGACCGCGGCGTAGTCGTCGTGCGGGGCGGCAAGGTTCTCGGATTCTCCTTTGTACGGGAAGAATCGGCGGCGCGACTTTCCGAAGTCCTCGAAGCCTTGATCCCGTTCGAGCAGACGGCGAACTTGGTCCCGCTGATTCGGCAAGGGCTGCGGAAGAACGGCATCCGGGTGCAGTTCCTTTCATGATGCGATTCCGAGGCGGTTTGGGGGACTTTCGAGCGCAAGCTCTCGGATTTGAAATCAGAATTTGTATATTTCGCTCGGAACATTTTTCTAGAAAAGGAATACACCATGAGTTATAAACTTGTTCTCATCCGCCACGGCGAATCCGAATGGAATCTCAAGAATTTGTTCACCGGTTGGAGCGATCCCGATCTGTCCGAAACGGGGCACAAGGAAGCGAAGCTCGGCGGACAGTTGCTGAAAAAGGACGGCTTCACTTTTGACATCGCTTACACTTCTTATTTGAAGCGCGCCATCCACACTTGCAACCATGTCCTCGAAGAAATGGATTTGGAATGGATCCCGGTCGTCAAGAACTGGCGTTTGAACGAGCGTCATTACGGCGCACTCCAAGGATTGAACAAGTCCGAAACGGCCGCCAAGTATGGCGAAGACCAGGTGAAGATTTGGCGTCGCTCCTTTGACATCACGCCTCCCGCCTTGGAAGAGGATGACCCGCGCAACCCGAAGAAAGAAGCCAAGTACGCCGCCGAAGACCCGGCGATTCTCCCTCTCACGGAATCTCTCAAGATTACGATTGACCGCGTCGTCCCGTATTGGGAAAACGTCATCAAGAAGGATGTCGCTGCGGGAAAGAAGGTCCTGATTGCCGCCCACGGGAACTCCCTCCGCGCATTGGTGAAATATCTCGACAACATTTCCGATGCGGAAATCACCGGATTGAACATCCCGACGGGAGTCCCGCTGGTCTACACTCTTGATGAAAACTTCAAACCGGTGGAACATCATTACTTGGGCGACCAGGATGCCATCAACGCGAAAATCAACGCCGTGAAGAATCAGGGCGCAAAGAAGTAATCGCTTTTCGATTTGCAAGGGCCGCCCCGACGGGCGGCTTTTCTTTTGCTCGGAATTCGGGACGGCGGATGCTCGAATGCGGCTTTCGGCACTTTGAGGTTTAATGTGGGTGCAAAAAAAACTATTTTTGGGGAAATGGATTTTTTCAAAAGCATTTTCCGGAAACTGCCGAAAAAAGACGCCCTCTTGGGGCAGCTTTGGCGTTACGGCGTTACGGGAGGCTTGGCGTTTGCCGTCGATTTTGGACTTTTCTCCGCGTTCCTTTACGGTTTTGGGGTTCATTATTTGCTGGCGAATTTGGCGGGTCTTGTCGGAGGCCTCGCCGTCAATTACGCGATAAGCGTCGGATGGGTGTTTTCGGCCTGCAAGAGGAATTTTGAATCGCGCCGCGGGCTTGAAATCCTTTTGTTTGCAGTTGTCGGCGTCATCGGGATGGGGCTGAACCAGCTCTTGATGTGGCTCTTCGTCGGTGTGGGGGGATTCCCTCCGATGCTTTCGAAAATCGTTTCGGCGGTGATTGTCTTGCTTTGGAATTTTTTGGGGCGGAAAGTCTTGCTTTTTAAAGAAGGAAAAATTTCGATATGAAATCGGCTGTGATTGTCGGTGCGGGGCCTGCTGGCCTGACCGCCGCGCTTGAACTTTTGCGGACGACGGATGTGAAGCCCGTCGTTTTGGAAGAGAACGGATTTGTCGGCGGGATTTCCCGGACGGCTGTTTACAAAGGCAATCGGATGGACATCGGCGGACATCGTTTCTTCAGCAAGAGCGACATCGTGATGGACTGGTGGACGGGCATTTTGCCGTTGCAGGGGGACCCGAGCCGGGACGATGCGGCAATCGGTCGAACCGTGAACTTGACGCCCGGCGGCCCGAATCCCGAAAAGGAAGACCGCGTCATGCTGGTGCGTTCGCGCCTTTCCCGGATTCTCTACACGCGCAAGCTTTTCGATTACCCGGTGAGCCTGAACTCCCGGACCATTCGGAATTTGGGACTTTGGCGCATGTTCAAAATCGGCATGAGCTATTTGAAGGTCTGCATTCTCCCCAAGCGGAAGGAAGTTTCGCTCGAAGATTTCATGATAAACCGCTTCGGCGTGGAGCTTTACCGCACTTTCTTTCGCGATTATACGGAAAAGGTCTGGGGAGTTCCCTGCGACCAGATCGGTGCGGACTGGGGAGCGCAGCGCATCAAGGGGCTTTCCGTCGGCAAGACGCTTCTCCATGCGCTCAAGGCGATTTTCCCTCAAAAGAAGACCATTCGCCAAAAGGAAACGGAGACCAGCCTCATCGGGGAATTCCTCTATCCGAAGCTCGGCCCCGGGGAACTCTGGGAAACGGTCGCGGATGAAGTCCGAAGGCTCGGCGGGGAAATCCACTTGAACGCGAAGGTCACCGCTTTTGAAAAATCCGGAGGGAACGTTTCCGCCGTTCGCTATGTGGAAGAGGGGACTGAAAAGGTTTTGACCGGCGACTACTTTTTGAGCACGATGCCCGTGAAGGATTTGATCGGGGATTTGCCGGACGTCCCCGAAGAGGTTCGCCGCGTGGCGAACGGTCTCGTTTACCGCGATTTCATGACCGTGGGGCTGCTCCTCGATTCCCTCGACATTCCCAATCCGGCGAAGCCCGGAACTCCGGAGAGCAAGCTTCGCTTCGTCGCGGACAATTGGATTTACGTGCAGGAGTCCGACGTGAAGCTCGGGCGCATCCAGATTTTCAACAACTGGAGTCCCTATCTCGTTTCGGATCCGTTCAAAGTTTGGATCGGCTTGGAATATTTTGTGAACGAAGGCGATTCCATGTGGAACATGGCCGACGCTGACTTCATCGACTTTGCCGTCTCGGAACTGGAAAAGATTCACGTGGCGAAGAAATCCGCCGTGAAAGACGCCGTCCTTTTCCGCGTTCCGAAGACGTATCCCGCCTATTTCGGCACTTTCGGGGAATTCGGGAAAATCCGTTCCTATGTGGATTCGATCGGGAATCTTTTCTTGATGGGGCGCAACGGAATGCACAAATACAACAACATGGACCACAGCATGCTCTCCGCCATGGAAGCGGTCAAGTGCATCCGTGAAAATTCCACGGACAAGTCCTCCATTTGGAACGTGAACGCCGAAAAGGAATACCACGAGGGAAAGTCGTGAAAAGAATCTTCCGCGCGCCGGAACTGTATCTGTTTTTCGTTCTTGTCTGCTGCGTCTTGACGGCAATCTTCAGCAACCCGAAAGTCTCGGATGCCGAATTTTCTTTCGAAGGGGCTGTTTCCTCCGTCGAATTGCCGCTTTCCCAAAGGATTCCGCCGCACCGGGCCTTCGGCGTCTCCATGAATGTGGATCGGGGAATTTTTTCAAAGTTCTCCATGCGCATCATCCCGGACGATTGCTTGGAGAGCCTTTCCGTCGGTGGGGAAAATGTCCGCATCGACACTCTTCCCGGGAGATGCGACTATTCGAAAGGTGTCGAGCTTTCCCCGGAGATGCTCCCGGAAATGGCTCCGGGGAAGATTCCCGTGCAGATGCGGCTTCGAAATCACGGCGGCCCGGGCGGCGTTTCGGTGGAAGTCGTCCCGGCCGGTTTTGCCTGGAGACTGTTCCAGATTCTTTTCACGTTGGATTTTTTATTGCTGGTCGCGGCAATCCTCCGGCGGTTCCACATGCCGGGCGGTTGCATCTTGTTGGTGCTTTTTTCGACATTGCTGCATATCGGCTACGCTCTTGAAACGCCCTATACGGCGAGGGCGTATGATGTGGACGGGCATATGGCCTACATCCGCCATGTCGCGGACAATCGGGAGATTCCGGATGCCGATGCCTGTTGGACGTGTTATCATCCCCCGGTCTATTACGTTGCGACGGCTCCCGTTTGGAAAGTGGCGGAAATTTTCCATTTTCCGCAGCCTAGGGCCGTGCAATGGGCGATGGTCGTCCTGTCCGTGGTGACGGTTGCGTGCGGGGTCTTCTCTTTGCGCCTCTCCCTGCGCGGTCCCGCTTTTGCCGTGGCGGCAATCCTGTGGGCGTTTTGGCCGGAACTCGTCTTGACGGCTCCGCGGATTGGAAATGACCAGTTGTTCTTCGCCGTGCACGGAATCTGCCTCTTGACGGCTCTCCTCTACGTCGTCGAACGAAAATCGTGGAGCCTTGTCGTCGGGGCGATTGCCGCAGCCGTCGCCTATGGGACGAAATCGACGGGAATCGTGACTTTTGCCATTTGGTTAACCGGCTTCTTTTTGGGATATTTCCCACGGGAGCGTTGGCTGCCCAAGGTAGGGGAATGGTTGGGATTGTGTATCGCCGGAGTCCTCGGAATTTTCGTTTTGATTTGGACTTTGGGCGGGGACGCCTTGATTGGAAACGCTAGCGGCTTGAACGGGGCGTTGAAGGTGGGGGCGGGTCCCGCGAACTTTCTTTACTTCGATTTGCCGGGCTTTTTGACGACCACCTACACCAGTGCCTGGAGCGATGAAGGCGGCAGGCAGTTCTTTTGGAATTATTTGATGAAGACGTCCTTGTTCGGGGAATTCAAAATTCGGGAAGACGCCGTGGGGGAGTGGCTTGCCGGCCTGATGAACCTCTCTTTCGTCTTTCTTTTGTTCTTTGCCGTCGTGGGCTTTTGGAAAAAAAGGATGGACAAAATCGCTTTGCTGCTGCTTGTCCAAGGTTTCTTGTTCATCGCGGCGATGATTTCCCTGCGCCTCGAAGTCCCCTATGCTTGCAGTACGGACTTCCGCTACATCACCCCGGTCGTTTTGTCCTTTGTCCCGTTCGTCGGTTGGGGAATTTTCAAGGAGTGCGCGTCGGTGAAATGGAGAGTCTTCGGACTTTTCGTCACGGCAGTCTTTGTCGGGGCGACCTGCATCCTCTATCTGTCGCTTTGACAAGGATTCGCCTCTGAAAAATCCAGGACGAATGCCTCGTTTTGGATTTCCCGTCGTCCGGGGGAGGGGGTTGCGTTATTTTAAGTTTTGAATTTCTTCGATGGAAAGGCCGGAGGCGTTCGCGATGATGGGCAAGGCGACTCCGTTTTCCCGCAGGGCTTTTGCCATTTCGCAGGATCTGCGGAAAAGTCCTTCCGCAAGTCCTTCCGCACGTCCTTCCGCGCGCCCTTCCGCGAGAGCTTTTTCGCGAAGTTCCCGATTGATTTTACGGCGCGTCTTCCGAACTGCGTATTCATCCCATTCTAGGCTCATGATTTCCTTTTCGTAAACTTGAAGCTCATCTCTTTCCAATTTAGCAACTTTTGCCATTTCCAGCAATCGCGTGAATTTGGACTTCTGCATTTGGGGCGGGAGTTTCTTGAGGGTGTGGAGGTAGCGGAAAAGGTACATCCAGTTTCGCAAGGATTCGTGTCTTGCCCCCAATCCGGGAAATTTTTGCAACTCCAAGAACGTGAAATTCGCAAAAGTTCGCAAGCATTTTTTTGTCTTGGTGTCGCAAAGGGAGAGGTTGTGCACGTAAAATGCGTCGTCGAAGAGGTTCGGCCAGCTGATTGCCAAAACGAAGACAGGATCGAAATTGTAATCGTAGAGCTTTCCGGGAAGGCCTTGCCGGACAATCGCTTGGCCGGCGTAAAAGAACGAGCGTTTGAGGAAATGCTCCATCTGCTTGATTTGCACTTCGACAATGAACGCCCGCCGTTGTTTGTCGCGGCAGTGTAAATCGAAGACGCTTGTGCGCGAAGCGCTGCTGCCGCTCGCATTCTGCTCCTTGTCCAAGGAAAAAACATCCACAATCGGGGATTCGAGCTGTGCCGCGAGGACGTCGTTCAGTAAATTTATCAGGTTCACCTTGGTGAATGCGTTGTCGGGATTGAACACCTTCTTGAAGATGAGATCCGTCATGAGGTTCGCGTAGGGACGCTCCTTGTATTTGTCCGGAATGCTTTCTGCCATAAAATCTCCTATTTCCTGTCCCTATTAACGCTTTTGCCGCCTAAAAAATCCCTGCCGAGTGAAAATTTTTTGCAAAAATCCGCATTTCCCGTCACAAGTAAACGGTTATTTGGCGGCAATGAAGAAAAAACTACCCATTTCCCACAAAAAAGCGTAATTTTCAAGCGAATGCAACGACCCTTTGCCAGGGTCGTTTGTCGGTTGTCTTTGCAGAATCCCGAAAAGGACTCGCAATTGGTTTTGGAGATATTATGAATGCAAAAAAGACTGTAAAACGCTCTCGGCTTGCGAAGCTGGTTTTGGGGTTTGCGCTGTTGTTCGGCGCCGGGGCGCAGGCGTGGGGGGCATGTAATGGAGAACTGTATTTTAAAGCCCCCTCGTCATGGACTAGTGCGTATGTCTATCTGACGCAGAAAACGACTTCGCTGAAGTTACTTGACAATGGATATTATTATATCAATTTGTCTTCTGCTAATCAACAAGCGTGGGACGATAGTCAGATGAAGTTTAAACTGACTTCGGATTCTACGCATCCAGCGTATTATGTTTCAACGAATAATTGGAATGAGTTGGATAAGGACAATCTGAACGATGCTACAGCGGACATCAAATGTCCGGGATCGGAAAAAATCATTTATGTCTATGAAAATCCAGCGACTTTAGGTACAACTGTTATTTCTTCAGACCCACCCGATGCCAAGTATTTTTACTTTCTCCCGCCAGATGACCCTTCGTGGAATAGTTCCGTGCCGATGCTCAGTACCGATGGCGGCGTGACGGGTGTGGCGATGACGACCGATGCTACGCGTTGCGGTTGGTTCTATTACGTTTGGTTCGGAGAAACGCCCCCGGCTTCGGCCGTGATTTACCGGGATTCGGACACGGATCGGGAAGAGATGATTGGTTGGGACGGTTACGACGAGGCGGGGATGAATCCCACGGGAATCCCGATGGCGGATGTCTTCACTTCGTTCCAGGCGAACACGCTCTACTTTGTGCCGGACGCCAGTATGTGGCCGGAGACGATGAAGGCCGAGGACAAGGGTTTTTCCATTACGGACCCGGCGGTGGACGGCTCCTGCGAATACAAGTTGGCGGCGATTATTTATGACACCGATGCCTCGTTGCATCCGGCTTTCAGCTGCTTTGTTGATGGTGGAAACGGCAATGAAAATACTTCGGCTGATTGTCAGAAGGGAGCCCAAGGTGTAAGTGCTTCGGATGCTCAAAAGGTGGTGCAGGCTTGCAAAGGAGTGGTTACAGGAATTGTGCAAGACACTTTGAGTGCGGATAAAAAACCGCTCCTCAAGACGGCGGCGATGGGAGGAAAGGGGGAAACCTGCTTTATCAGCCAAACGTATTTTGACCAGCTGTTTCGCCCGACTGCAGGGGTGAACGAAATGAGCTGCTATGATATGCCTTTCGTGAGAAATTCTTCCGGAAAATGGGAATTTGATTCGGATTATCACAAGACTGTAACCAGTAACGGAGATACAGTTCAAGGAGGTTTCTATCCTGTAGAAGCGACTTCGGATGCTGATATTTTAAGTGGGTCTGTTCCGGTGGCTGCCGCAAGAACTAAACATGCTGCTCAAGGTCCGGTTTATCATTATCCTTGGTTGCGTGAGAAAGATGCTAATGAAGAAATTCCAATTTTTGATTTGATGTGTAACGGCCCAGGTTGGACGGGAGGTTTGGATTGTGAGGGTCATTTTTCTAATGGAGACGATTGGAATGGAACGTCTTTCCACAATACAACGATTGGAGCTGACAATAAAAATATTTGGTGTTGGGGAAATTATTGTATAGGCGATATTCCCGATAATTGGCCTACATTTAAGAACAATACAGAAACACAAGTGGCAGCGACGGTATCTGGTGCAACTCCAAGATGGGCTTCAGGAAATTATTACACTGGCGAATCTTCTGGTACAAATGGACGCAACCAGCAGTTCTGCTTTGAAAGCCATGCGAACTTTGTCTACAAGCCGGGGTTAAAGTTCAACTTCCGCGGCGATGACGACATCTGGGTCTTTATCGGCGGTAAACTTGCTGTGGATTTGGGCGGAACGCACCTCGCAGCTCCGGGTTATGCCGTCCTTGACAACTTGACGGACAAGAACGGGAATCCGTTTGTCGAAGGGCAAACTTATGATTTGGACATTTTCTTCTGCGACCGCCGCACGACCATGAGCAATGTCCGCATCAACACGAACATGTACATCCAGCAGACGAACGGTATCGAATATCCCAAGGACACGACGTATGTAGGCGAAGGGAATGCCTTCCAGATTTGCTATACGGAAACGGGTTCGGGAGACTGCGCGGCAGCCCTTTCCGGAGCTTCCGCCACGGAGCAGAAACGGTTCTGCGGGGAAGCGGAGATGACCGCAGCCGGTGTCCAGTTGCACTACGCTCTGTACAAAGGGAGTTCCCCCTATACGACCGCTTCGGGAGTCGTTTATGATGTGGATTGGTTTGATGCCCAGCGCGCCGCGGGAACTTCCATCTTCTTCGGTGCCATCGACCTTTCCAATTGGTATCGTCCGGTGATAAACAAATCCCTGGTTGCGGGTCTCCCGTCGGGGACTTACCGTTTGGTCGCCAGCATCAACGGGAAAACTCAGGTGATTTCTTCCATCCGCGTGGCGGGGAGTCTGGACGTCCTCACGGCGAATGGCAAGGACACGACCGGACATGTTTACAATGTCGTCAATTCCGCGATGGCGGGGGTCCGCATTCCCGTGTATGTCGGGGCGATTGGCGAGGCTCTTGAAGACGGCAATCTGGACGTGGACTTGGAAAGCGCCGTCGGCGAAAGCTACTCGCTGACCTTCTCGGACGGCTTGCTCGTTTATGAAACGGAAACGGGGACGACTCCGCTCACCTCTTCGGACCGTTTGACTGTGGGGGCGAGGGGAGTCGATACGGTTTGGGTGACCGTTCCTCTCGCCGCGATGACCTCCGCTTCGATGACGGGAACGATTTCCGTGCGTCAAAAGACTTTGGAACTGAGCTTCTCCTTGCCGGCAATCGCCTTCGTCGATTCTTCGTATGCGTCGCAGTTGAACGGTTATGGCACGTGGGAAATCAGCTCGGACTCCACCCTTTACCGCGGGGCCGATTACTCGGTCTACATCATGATGTACGACCCGACGACGGGAACTCCTTGCGAAGAGTGCAATTACGGGATTGAAATCAACCCACTCGCGACTTCCGCAGGAATCTCGGGAGTTTCCGCCTTGGGAATCGTCAACGGCAAGGGCGTCTTGAACTTCCGCTCTTCCGTGCTTTACCCGACGGAAACCGGCGACAGCGCCTATTTCACCGTATCCGCTTCGGAAAATGCGTTGATTTCCGCCACTTGGCGCGGCTTGACCTTCCAGGAACCGCCCGTTCCCATTCCGGACAGCGTCTACGTATTTGACGCCCGCGGTGCGGCGAAAACTTACAACGGTTTGGACGTCGCCTACACGAGCGCGGAGTATTTGGACGGCATCGCGGACTCCATCTGGATTCGTTACCACCGCCCGTTCCCACTGGATTCCTTGCCGGATTCCATCGTGGTCAAATGGTCTCTCGATTCGACGGAATACGTGACCATTCCGAAGGAGGCGGTTGCGGCTGCGGCGAAGCCCCTGAATTCAGCATTCTACGATTCCGTCTTGGCCTTTGGCGGACTTGAACTTTCCAAAGAGGTTCAAACGGGCAGTTCCGGGTTGAAGCTCGAATCCTTCGCCACTTACCAAAAGAATGGAACTGTCGTGAGCGGTTCGTTCGGGGCGAATTTGACGGACAAGGTCAGCCCCATCATCACGAAGTCGCACATAGCGGAGCGTTCTAGCGGGCTCTTCCAGGTGACAGTCTCCCTTTCCGAGCCGGTGACCGTCGGCGAGGGGGAAGACAGGAACTCGCTGTTCAGCTATTACCTGCGTTCGGCGACGGAATTGAACAACAAGTACCAGACGGTTGCCGCCATGGGAACGACCATCACCGACTCCACCGTGACGATGATTTACAATTCGGCCTCGGGCAACATTCCGCAGTCGGGGGATTTTGTCCGCGCCGTTCCGGGACTCTTGACGGACTTGAATGGCAATGGTCTTACGGATTATGTGGGCGTGACCGTTCCCTCGCCGTGGATGATGATTGAAGGCGACGCCGCATCGACAATCGCCAGCATCAAGATGGGTGTGGTGGCCGAAGATTTGGATACGAAAGCTCCGAACATCGTTCCCCACGTGATTGGAATTTACGATTCCCTCGGAACGGTGATGGAGACTTACCCGAATACGGTCGGTTACCTCGTCAAAACGGATATGGGCAATGTTTTGACGGATCCCACTCTCGATTCTCTGATTTCCGTCGGCAGAATCTCCTTGGATTCCGTGAAGTTGCATTACGAATTGGACATCTTCACGAACTTGGGGGCGTTTGTCGCCCACAAGAGCGGAAGCATCGCCTGTTCCGATTCCCTCTTCGGCGGAGATTGCGTTGCCAATCGCGGTTACGTCTATGTGAGTTGGAACGGAGTCACGGACAAGGGGCGCAAGGTCGGCGTCGGGGCTTATATCGCGAAGCTCAGCACCTATGCCAAGGTTCCGCTCAAGGGAAAGGTCGGCAAGCACAATGTGACCGAGACTTGGGGATTCCGCCGTGTCAAATAGAAGGAACGTCCCGGGAAACCGGGACTTTTCTATCGGATAGGATTTTGCCGGATGCGCAAACGTTCGCCACTTAACCGCTCGCAGATGATGCGGGCTGTCAAAAGTGAGGACACGAAACCCGAAAGAACGGTCCGCAAGGCTCTTTTCAAGAGGGGAATCCGCTTCCGTTTGCACCTGCGGACTTTGCCGGGAACTCCGGATTTGTACATTCTCAAGTACCATGTCGTCGTGTTCGTGAACGGATGCTTTTGGCATCAGCACGGATGCCGTTTTTCAAAGCGCCCCAAGTCCCATATGGAGTTTTGGAACGAGAAATTCGACAATAATGCGGCTCGCGACGTGAAAATTTTGCAAAAATTGTCTTCAATGGGCTTTCGTGTGGCCGTGATTTGGGAATGTGCTCTGCGAAATCCCGGTTCGGTGGAAAAGACCGTGGAGCGTTTGGTCGCCTTTATCCGGGGAAGGGAAGACTTTGTTGAAATTTAAGGGGGAAACGTCAAAACGTACTGAATAGGGGCTAGGAATTAGGAGTTGGAAATGAGGAGTTAGGAGTTAGTGGTCAGCGGTTGGTGGGAAGTGAGGCTTGCGCTTTGTGCAATTAGGAATGCATAATGCATAATTCGG
>CAZCRF010000034.1:0-25873 GCA_964501065.1 uncultured Fibrobacter sp.
CGCCGGGTAGGCGCAGCTGGTCGTGCCAACGACAAAGCCGTCCGTTTGACGGACATGACTCCGTGTCAACGCCCCCGTCAATTCATTCGAGCTTCACCCAATTCCCGCCGACTTTCGCGACCGCCGGGACGTTCGGGATTTCGAGGAGGCCGCCGTCGAAGTTTTCAGACTGGCGGAAAGAAAATGTAGGCGATAGCTATCGCCGCGATGATGCCGACTGCGTCCGCGATGAGTGCGCAGGTCACGGCGTGACGCGTCTTTCTGATGCCGACCGAGCCGAAGTAAACGGCGACAATGTAGAAGGTCGTGTCCGCCGCGCCTTGGAACATACAACTCAACCGTCCTGCGAAACTGTCCGGTCCCAAGGCTTTCATCGTGTCGATCATCATCCCCCGCGCGCCGCTTCCGCTGAGGGGTTTCATGATGGCCGTGGGGAGTGCCGGGACGACGTCGTCCCCGATTCCGAAAAATCCGAGCAAATGCGAAATGCCGCCCATGACCAAATCCATCGCCCCGCTGGCCCGGAACACTGCCACGCCGACGAGAATCGCGACCAGGTAGGGGATGACCATCACTGCCGTTTGGAATCCTTCCTTCGCCCCTTCGACAAAGGCTTCATAGGCGCGAATCCTCTTGTAAACGGCCAAGGCCAAGAAGGCGATGATGATGCCGAAGAGGACGAATCCGCTCACGAAAAGGCTTGTCGTCCCCAAGGCTTCCGCCGTCAAATGCGAGAAGTAGGCGAGAGTGGCGAAGACCAGGGCCGAAAGTCCGCCTAGCCAGAGGAGCGTCACCGGATTTCGCAATTCGATTTTTTGGAAGAAACTGACCGCGACGATTCCCGCAATCGTACTGAAAAATGTCGCGAGGAGAATCGGTAGGAAGATGTCGCTCGGATTTGCCGCCCCGAGTTGCGCCCGGTAAGTCATGATGCTCACCGGGATGAGGGTGAGGCCGCTCGCGTTCAAAACGAGAAAGAGGATTTGGGAGTCGCTCGCGACCGTCTTGTCCTCGTTCGGGTTCAAGTCCTGCAATTCCTTCATGGCCTTTAGCCCCATCGGGGTGGCCGCGTTGTCGAGCCCGAGCATGTTCGCGCTGATGTTCATGAGCATCGTGCCGATGACGGGATGCCCTTTCGGGATTTCGGGAAAGAGCCTCGAAAAAAGCGGTTGTACGATTTTCGAAAGAATCTGGACTGCCCCGGCCTTTTCCCCGATTTTCAAGATGCCGAGCCAAAGGCTCAAAATTCCGGTCAGGCCTATCGCAATTTCGAACGCCGTCTTGGACATGTCGAAAGCGGCCAGGATGGTCTTGTTGAAAATTCCCGAATTACCAAAGGCCAGCCATTCGACGACGCATGCGACGAACGCCCCGAAAAAGAACAGCAGCCAGATGGCGTTGAGAATCATCCTCTAGCGTCTCCGGTTTTCCATTTCCCTTTTGAGGATGTCCATCACGGGGCCGATTTTTGCCGGAGCTTCGAAAATGGGATTTGCGTATTGGGAAACGACGCCTTCGATTTCCTTTTTGTGGTAGGCCACCTTGAACTCGGTGAACTTGAGCCCGTGCGCCGTGCTGATGACGACGACTTCCTCGCCCTTGTCTATTTTCCCTTCTTCGCGGAGTTTGAAGAGCGCGCCCAAGGCCACTCCCGTGTGCGGACAGGCGTAAAGCCCGATGCGGTCTGCGCGTTCCGCCGCGTTGGCCAGTTCGTCTTCGGTCACGTCGACGACGATGCCGTTGTAGTTCCGGATGGCGCGCTCGGCCTTGGGGTAGCTGACCGGGTTGCCGATTTGGATGGCGCTTGCGAGAGTTTTCCGCGCTTGGACGGGGACGAGCTTGTCGAATCCGCGACGGTAGGCTTCGGCGAAAGGATTGGCGTTCTTTGCCTGGGCGACGACGATTCGGGGCTTCTTGTCGATGAGGCCGAGGGCGAGGCAATCGTCAAAGCCCTTTGCCAAGGCGCTCACGTTGCCCAAGTTCCCGCCGGGGATGATGACCGTGTCCGGGACGCGCCATCCCAACTCTTGGCAGATTTCCGGGGAAATCGTCTTTTGCCCTTCGACGCGCAGGCTGTTCATGGAGTTCGCCAAGTAGATGCGGTTGTCCGCCGTGACCTGCTGGACGATTTTCATGCAGCCGTCGAAGTCCGTGTCGAGGGCGAGCACGATGCTCCCGTTTGAAATCGGTTGGATGAGCTGGGCGACGCTTGTCTTGCCTCGGGGCAAAAAGACGATGCTCGGGATGCCCGCCTTGGCCGTGTATGCGGAAAGGGCCGCCGACGTGTCCCCTGTGCTTGCGCAGGCGACGGCGTCGATTTGCTTGCCGTGCTTGATCATGGAGTTGACCTGGCTCACGAGAACCGTCATGCCCAAATCCTTGAAGCTCCCGGTGTGGGAATTGCCGCAGAGTTTCACGAAAAGGTTTTTCAGGCCGAGTTCCTTCGCCATCGGAGTCGCGTCGAAGAGGGGGCTGAACCCTTCGCGGAGAGTCACGATGTCCTCTTCCGGGATTTCGGGGAGGACGAATTCGCGCTTGCTCCAGACTCCGCTCAAGTCGGCCGGCTTGAAGCTCGTTCGGCGTTCGGAGAAGAGCTTTTTCCAATCTTCCGGGGAGCGTTCGGCCAAGGCTTCCCGATCGTGCCGGACTTCGAGAAGGCTCGAATCGACCCGGCTGCGGTAAATCACTTCGTCTAGCGGGTATGTGTCTGTTCCGTTGATGTTCTGAAAGTAGGCGTGAAAAGGTTTCATAAATTCCTCGATTGGGCGGGTCCGGGGTTTCCCGAATCCGTTTCGACGTGCGAAATTTAGAAATCCGGACGGGAAAGACTTTGTATATTTGCGCAAGAAGTTTCCTTTTTTCGGAGATTCCGTGAAAAATTTCAGATTTCCCGCATTCCCGCTCAGCCTTTTCGCTTCGGCCGCGTTGCTCCTGTCCGCGTGCCTTTTCGATTCGGACGGGGACTCCCTCGTTTCTTGGTTGGACAGCCAGGGCTTCCCCTCGAACTATTTGGTGCAAACAGTCGAAATCGACGACGTGAAGCCGTCTTATTACAAGGTGGGCTTCGACAGCACGCCGCGTATCAATTATTATCAGGGCGTCTTGGGGGCCGTGAACGGGATGCGCCATGATTGGGTGCTCGACTTCGGTTTCCGCGACAGGAGCTTCTTCGCCAGGTTCCGCGCGGACAGCGCGTCGGACTTCCGCTCGGCGTTCATCGCGCTCTATCCGGATTCGGGATTCTATTCCCAGGCGGGTTACAGGGATTCCCTTCCCCTGACGGAATCCCTGCCTGTCCGAATTTCCTGGATCTTGGACACGGGCGCGGGGGAGTCTTACCTGGACAGCGTCGGGAACGTCAAGGATTCCCTTTGGCGCGTTGGCCTTCGCGACGTCTGGAGCGCGGCGGATTCTGCGGACACGACCCTCGAACTCCGCATCGCGAAACTCGACTCCGGCATCCGGCTCGATTTGCCGCAAAAATTCTGCGAATCGCTCACCGAAATTCGGGACGCGGCGCATTTGCAAGTGAAAATCTCCGCCCCGGAGGCTTCCCGGCTTTACCGCTTTTTCGGCCCCGGGGAAAGCGTCGTCCCGTTCCTGCGGGTGAAGGCCTATTCGACGAAGACCGTCTCCTCTAGCGGCGACACGGTGACATCGGATGTCTACAAGAACATCGCGCCGTTCCGCGCCGCTGTCGTCAGTTCCATGCTCGAATCGTGCTCCGGTTGTGCAGTCTTGCACGGCGGCGTCCTCGAATCCTTGCTCGTGGAAATCCCGGGCGAAAGGGTCTTGAAGGCCTTGTCCGATTTTTACGGGGACTCTTTCCCTTACACGGAAGGGGATTCGAACGATGTGCGGCAAGCGGTCGTCCTCGCGACGCTTTCCATGCCCCGAAGCGCGTCCGTGGAGGGCTCCGAGCTGGGGCTGCCGGTTCAAGTCGTCGCATCGACCTTCGTGGATTCGAACGGGACGGCCATCCAATCTTCCGAAGTTTACAAGTTGAACCGGGAATACATCAAAAAGTATGGACATCCCAACCTGGTCTTCATGGACGGAGACACTCTCGGCCTCCAGTTGACGGAAGGCTTCCGCACGTTCATCAACAAGGCGGGGACGGGTGCGAAAATGCAGATGGTGCTCCGCATGGGCTATTCGATGCTTTCCCCCTACGACACCCTTTATTATGATCATGAGGATGAGGACGGCGATTCCGTGAACATCTTCTTGGACTACGCCACCTATTCGCGTTATGATTTCAGCGATTACATCGAGCAGCCGATGACTTTGAAACTCTGGCTTGCCACCAAGCGGGGGAGTGAAGAATGAAGCGCAAGATCCTTTTTTCGATTCTGTCCATGGCCTTGGGGGCGAACGCTGCGTCGATGATGGGGCTCGAAGCCTTGGGGAAGCCGACGGAAGGGGCGACTGCCATCACTCTCGGGCGCGGCTATTCGGGCGGCGCGAAGGGGGGCGGCGGCTATGTGGAGTGGAACCCGGCGAATCTCGCCTTTGAAGAGAACACTTCGTTCAACGCGACCATTTCCTTTGAAGCGAACGTCGCGTCTGACGACGATGTCTCCTACGCTTCGACAACCCTTGAAATCCCGTCGATTTCCTTTGTCTTCGCCTTGCACGATTTCGGCACGCTCGCCCTTTCCCTTTCGGAAAAGTATTCGTCGAATTTGGACGAGGAGGTGGACGATTCCACAAAGACCAGTTTGGCGAACATCCGCTACAAGGGGAACATTTACGAAATCACGCCGTCGTACGCCGTCCGGCTTCCCTTCTTCCGGCGGGTTTCCTTGGGCTTTTCCGCCCACTTCCTTATGGGGACCGTTTCCCGCAAGTTGAGCCTCGGGGCGGACAACAGCCAAGTCCCGGCTGCCGATGCGTGGGCGACGAACAGCGCGGAACTCACGGAAATTGCGGAAGGCTCTTGGAAAATCGAGAATCACCCGGCCTATTACACGGGGGCTGTCCATTACCTTGGACGCAGGGCTTCGTACTATCTTTCCTACACGACTCCCTACACTCTCAAGAACGAACTCGAATACAATCTGGAATTCAGCCAAACGGACACCTTGGCGCCGACGAAGATTCACCGGAAAATCGATGTCCCGCCGACCCTGGCGACGGGCTTCGCCTTCCGGTTCAAGAAGCGTCACAACGTGATGGTGGACTTCATGATGCGCAGCTGGGACGCGGACATGGCGAATATCGCCGGGGCGTGGAATTTGGAAGACTCCACCTCCACGCAGACGGAATTTCTGGCCGCTTTGGGGTATGAACGCAGCGGTTCAACGGATTATTTTAAGAATTACGCGCAGAAAATGGATTTTAGAGTGGGAACTTGGTATAGGAATTATTACATTTCAACCGTCAGGGAATTCGGTGCCGCCATCGGTACCGGACTCCCGCTGGGGCGGCGTCAAACGAAACTGGATGTCGCCATCCAGGGTGGTCTCCGCTCTTCGGACGAGGATTCCATTTGGGACGAAAAGTTCATTGGAATATCCATCGGTCTCACGGGCGTGGGCAACTGGGGCAACAAGCCTAAAACGGTGCATTGATTGCGCCAAAGGAGAAAACATGGGCTCGAACAAGAAAGTTTCAACCAAGAAGACGATAGCCTCTTCGCTGAAGAAGGCCGCGAACGATGTCGTGAAGAAGGAAAAGGCCAAGGTCGAAGAATTGAAGGTCATTTCGAAAAAGGCGGAATCCAAGGTCGAAGAGCTGAAGAAGGCTTCCCGGAGCACCAAGTCAAAGCTCAAGTCCAAAGTGGAAGAAATCAAGAAGACCGTATCGAAGACGGTCCAAGGCAAAAAGGCCGAATTGCAGAAAGGCGTGACGGCCAAAGTCGCCGAAGCTGCGGAAAACGTGGAAAAGGCTGCCGGGAAAATCGCCTCGAAGGCGAAGTCCGCTTCCGCCAAGGCCCCGGCCGCCAAGGTCGAGACGGTGAATGCTCCGGCCGAGTTTTCCCCGGAATATTTGGTCTTGATGCAGCGCGACCCGAACTTCCTCCACGCCTTTTGGGATGTCAAGGAAGAGCGCGTGAAGAATGCACTCAAGGGTAAAAAGGATTCTTTGGTGCTTCGCCTGTACGATGTCTCTTCGGACTTGACCGTCCGCAAGAACAAGAATCGCAAGTTCCAAGACATCGAAGTCCCTGCGGATGCGAAAAGCTGGTATGTACAGAATCGCGGTGGCGCGGCTTCGTTCAGCGCGTCCCTCGGCGTCAAGACGGAAAAGGGGCGTTTCGAACCGTTGCTCGACGCTCCGGCGATGCAGGTCTTCAGCTACGACAGCGTGAAAAATTCCCCGAAGAATGCGGACAGCGTCTTCTTCAAGGCTTCCCTGGGCTCGGCGGGAATCGGCGGCTTCGGCAGCTCCGGGCTTTCGAGCCAGTCCGTCTCCGCATGGCTGGAACATCTCGCCAGCTCTTCGGAGTCGTTCTTCTCGGGTGCGCTTTCCAGCGGAGCTTCCCTTTCGAGCGGCGCTCTCGTGCAGCCCCCGACCCCCGGTTCCGTCAACTACGGCAAGGACTTTTTCCTCTGGGTCAAGACGCGTCTCATCGTTTACGGCGGAACGCGGCCGGATGCGCACCTCCAGGTGCGCGGGGAACCCTTCCCCTTGAATCCGGACGGCACGTTCTCCTTTGAACAGGACCTTCCCGATTCCACGCAAATCATCCCCGTCTTCGCGACGGACAAGGACGGCGATTTCCCGACGACCATCGTCCCCGTCGTCGTCAAGCGTACGGAATAATCCGGAGGCGTTTTGAATTCCGCTTGCCACGGACAGCTTTATCTGTTGCTGCACGCGCATTTGCCGTTCGTGCGGAATCCGAAGTATGACCGTTTTCTCGAAGAGAACTGGCTTTTCGAAGCGTTGACGGAAACGTATCTGCCCCTGGTGCAAACCCTCTCCCATTTGGCGGAAAAGGGCGTTCCCGGCATCCTCAACTTGAGCGTCTCCCCGACGTTGGTGGCGATGCTCTCCGACGAGCTTCTTTGCAACCGTTATTCCGTGCACTTGCAGAAGTTGCGGGAGTTGGCTGCGAAGGAGTTGCAGAGGCTGTCGGGCGACACCGAGCGCTTGCCGATCGCCAAGTTTTACGCGGCGCGTCTCGTGGAGCTTGCCGAGCTGTGGGAAAATCGCCTGCACCGGGACATCCTTGCCGAATTCGCTTCGCTCGAACGCCGGGGCAAGCTCTGCCTCTTCTCTTGCGTGGGGACGCACCCGTTCTTGCCCGCTTACCAGGCGGAGCCGGACAGCATCCGGATGCAGCTGGATTTGACCGCGGAATCCTTCCGCCGCGCCTTCGGAAGGGAGCTTCAAGGAGTCTGGCTCCCGGAATGCGGTTACTTCGATGGGTTGGACAGCCTCCTCGCCGAACGCGGGCTGCGCTATTTCTTTCTGGAAACTCACGGAGTCCTGCTTTCCGATCCCGCGCCGAAATACGGAGTCTTCGCTCCGATCAAGACTCCTTCCGGGCTACTCGCCCTGGGACGGGAACAGGCCAGTTCCATCGAAGTGTGGAGCCGCGAGCGCGGCTATCCGGGGCATCCGAACTACAGGGAGTTCTACAAGGACATCGCACGGGAACTCGGCCGGAATTATTTGGGCGATTACTTCTTCGCCGGGAACGACCCGATTGACACGGGCTTCAAGTACTACCGCATCACGGGCGGCGAACAGAAAGAGCTGTATCACCCGTGGCAGGCGATGAACCTCGCGCGCGAACATGCGCGCCTGTTCGTTTCGAATCGGGAAAGCCTCATGGCGGAACTCGCGCCGCTGATGGCTTCTCGACGCCCTTGCGAACTTTGTCCCTATGACGCGGAACTTTTTGGGCATTGGTGGTTTGAAGGGCCGCAATTCATCGAGGCCGTCTTTGAAAGGGCGGCGTCTTCCGCCGTCTTGCAGCTCTCTTCCGTGGACGAAATGTGCCTGGACCCCGAAGATGAAGCCGTCCATTCCCCCATTTTCTCGTCTTGGGGGGAAAACGGTTTCGCTTCCGTCTGGGTCAATCCCGAAGTGGAATTCATCTACCCCAAGTTCTTCAAAATGTTCGGGATTTTCAAAGAGGCGAAAAAGAAGGCGTCCTCGGCATTTGAAAAGCGCGTCTTGGCGCAGATGGAGCGGGAACTCGCCCTGTTCCAGGCTTCTGACTGGGCGTTCATGATTCACAACCATTCTGCGGCGGATTACGCGAAGCGGAGACTGTCCGAGCACGAACGGGACTTCATGAAGCTTTCCGCCATGTTTTTCGGCGAATTTCGAGACGAGGCTCTCCTTTCGGAAATCGAAGGCCGGGACAACATCTTTCCCTGGCTGGACGAGAATTAAAGCTTTTTCGGAGCGAGTCTTCTTTGGGGAACCCGATGGCGTGGGCTTGAATTTTCTAAGTTGAATTTAGAGGTGCCCAATGCTCATCGAAGACGATAAATTTGGCTTTTCGCAAATCAAGACTCATCCGCGGCGGTTGGGCGTTCCCCTGCGGCGTTGGGGGCGCAATCTCGTTTCGGAATGCCCATTCCATGCGCCGGAAGAATCCTCCCTTTTCTTTTACGATTCGCTCGGCTATTGGCGTTACCATTGCCTGCAGTGCAATTGCGACGGCGATTTGGTCGAATTCCTGATGCGGTCCCGGTACAACGGTTTAGATGAAAAAGCGGCACTCAAGGAGGCTCTCGAATTTTGGGGCGCGCCGGAAGACCGCCTTCTCGGCGAAGGGGCGGAAAAGAAGGACAAGGAAATTGGCGGGGAAAAGGTTCGAGTCTTGGAGGCCTTTGTCCGGTATTGCTTCCTGGCCGCGGGGAAGAGCGAGTCCACTGCGGAATTTCTGAAAGCGCGCGGTTGGACTTTGGACCAGGCGAAGCTTTACGGCATTGGCTACTACAGCGGGGATCCGGAACCCTTTTACAGTTACTGCATGCTTTCCGGGTTGGAACGCCACGAGGTCAGTTTTTACTTGGACAACTTGGAGCTTTCCCATGAACCGCGCCTTTCGATTCCCGCGCGAAATTCCAAGGGAGTCGTCCATTCCGTTTACGGACGCCGGTTGGACAATGCGGGAACTCCCGGCTCGAATGACGATACCTACATTTCCTTCGCATCCGGCCCATTCGACATTCCGTTCAACATCCAGCAGGACATGGATTCCCCGATTGTCGTCGAGGGACTTTTCGACGCCTTGACTGCGGACTTGGCGGGCATCCCGGGTGTCGTGTCGACCATGTACCAGCCCTTTAGCCGCAGCCACCTTTACAAGCTCAAGGCCTGTGGGGCGGAACGCGTGACTCTAGTCCTTCGCAAGGAATCCAGCCGTCGCAGCCAGGAGTATCACATCCGGAAATGCCTCGAACTCGCGGACTCCGAGCATATCGGGTTCAAGTCCATCGTGCTCCCCGCCGGGGAGACCGTGGACACCTTTTTGCGGAAGGAGGGTGCGGACGCCTTGATTTCCCGGATAAGCGAGACGGAAGAGGATACGATGCGGACGCACCGCAAGTCGGTCTTGTTGCAGGACATCCGGGAGAACTTTCACCTGGCGATGTCGCGCGACGCCGAGACGGACGTCGGCTACAGGCTTTCGAACTTCCCTGCGCTGTCCCATGCGCTCGACGGAATTTTGCCCGGCTATTACTTCCTCTCCTCGGAACCGTTCGGGTTCAAGAGCTATGCCCTTTCTTCGTTCGCCTTGGACTTGATGGACGGGAATCCCTCGGCCAAGGTCGTTTACGTCGCCCTGGATTCTCCCCGTCGGCAGGTTTTCGACAGGCTGGTTTCGATGCTCGCGGACGTTTCGGAGTCCGACGTGCGCAAGCAGAACAAGGATGACGAAGTCAACCGGAAAATCCATGAAGCGACGCGGCAACTGCTTTCGTATGTGGATGCGGACAGGCTTGAAATTTGGGAGGATACGGAGACATTCCATTTCGAATCCTTCCTCGCGGAACTGCGTTCGGAGATGTCCGAGAAGCCGAACCTGATTCTCATCATCGACGGCATCGACCATTTGCGGATTTCAAACTGGGCGGATTCTTCCGGCCTGAGCGAGCGGCGTTCTTCCGCCATCCTCGACCTTTACAAGGCTTTGGACATCCCGATTTTCATCAGCGGCGCTCTTGAAAAAAGGCGCGACGGGGGCGTGGGGCCTGGCCCCTACCTGCGCGATGCGGACGCGACGTTCTGGATTGAACGCAAGGAGGACGGCGCACTTTGGCTGACCGTGAACATGAAGAATTCCGGTTCGACTTTGTATGAAGCCTGCCTTCTGTTCTCCGACCATTCTTACCGGATGAAAGAAAAGGAATTATGACGCGTCTCGTCGTGATGGATTTCGACAATTTCTGGAGTCCTTCCGGGGGCGGCGTCCGGCGTTACCACTTGGAACGGATGAAGTTTTATCGGAACAGGGCGGACGCCCAGCTGGTCTTCGTGCAAAATGACGCGAGGACGTGGACGGAACGCGTGTCGGATTCGCTGCTGATCGAGCACGTGGAGGCTTTCAAGTTCCCGGGGAATTGGGAATACCGCTTCCTGTGGCGGCAAAAGAAAATCCTTCCGCTTTTGCAAAAATATTCCCCGGATATCGTCGAAGTCGGTTCCCCCTACATTCTCCCGAAGGCGGTTTCGAAGGCTTGTTCAAAGCTTTCGAAGAAGCCCGTGCTGACAGCCTTTTGGCACGCCGACTTTCCCGTCACCTACGTCCGCCGCTTCTTTGAAAAATGGAAGTTCCCGAAGTTCGGGAAAAGGGCGGAAGCGCTCGCCTTCGCCTATGCCCGTTCGAGTTATCGCGATTACGAAAAGTTGGAAGCCAGCTCCCACGAAGTCCTCGCCCGGATGGAAAGGAACGGCTTTTCTTCGCAACGCCTCGAATGGATGCCGCTCGGGGTGGACTTGAAGACTTTCAATCCCGATGCGCGGGATCCCGCCTTGGCGCAAGAATTGAAAGACGGGGATTCCGGCCGTTTGACGCTATTTTTCCCCCACCGTTTTTGTGACGAAAAGGGGCTGCGCCTGTTTTTGGAAGCGTATCCGCTCCTTTGCGAAATGTCCGGGCGTGAAGTCGCCGTCCTGTTCGCGGGGACGGGTCCGGATTTGCCCTTGGTGAAAGAGGCCGCTGCGCGGTATGCGCACATCCGTTATGACGGATTTATTCGGGGGGAGGCGGAGATGGCGCGCCGTTATGCAAGCGTCGATTTGTCGCTCGCCCTTTCGGGGTGGGAGACTTTCGGGCTTTCCATTTTGGAGAGTCTCGCCTGCGGAGACGCCCTTGTCGCCGCTCCCACGGGGGCTGCGGGGGAGCATCTGCGCGCATCGGGCGCGGGCGTCTTGCTCGAAGAACGGTCTGCACGGGCGTTGGCGCGGGCCATCGTTGAAATTTCAAAAGGGGACTTGCCTGCGTTGAAAAGGAAAGCAGTCGCCTACGCCGGGAAGTTCAGCTGGGAGAGCTGTTTTGAACGGCAACTCTCCCTGTATCGAAAACTCATCCATCCGAGGCAATCACCATGATTACGCACATTGTATTTTGGAAGTTGAAACCGAAAGCCGAAGGGGCTTCCGCAGCGGAAAACGCGGAAAAAATCGTTTCCCGCTTCAATGCTCTCCGGGGAAAAGTCCCGGGACTTGAATCCATCGAATCCGGCGTGGACTTCAACCGCAGCGCGGCCGCTTGGGACTTGGGACTGGTGACCCGTTTCCGCAGCCGTGAAGATCTCGACTTTTACCAAAGCTTCCCCGCGCATGTCGAAATCAAGGACTTCATCGGCAAAGTTTCCTCGAAAAGGGCCGTTCTGGACTACGAAATTTGATTTCGAAAGATGCTGACATCTCCGGGGCGCTCTTCGATTTGTACGGGACGCTTTTCACTTACGGCAACATGGCGAAGGCCTTCAGCCTTTGGCGCGAAGATTTGGCGAAGGCGTTGAAAGTCCTGGGCGTCTCCGTGTCCCATTCCGCCTTGGCGAAGCAGAGCAAGCACTTCTTTTCAAAACCGATTGAGCAAGACGGCCGCTTCACCGATTACGAAGTCCGCTTGGTGAATTTGGCGCGGCAGAACGGGGCGGACCCGGACGACAATTGGGTGAAGCACACGGCGGCCGTTTCCATGAACCGTTGGCAGAGACTTGTCCCGATTCATCCGCAGACCGTGCCGCTGCTTCAAAAGTTGAAAAGTCGCGGCGTCCGCGTGGGAATCATTTCCAATTTCCAACACGCGCCCCACGTGCGAAAGGTCTTGCGCCGGCACGGGCTTTTGAAAATCCTCGACGCGGTGATCATTTCGGGGGAGGTCCGCCTCCAAAAACCGGAACCGGAAATTTTCCGCATCGCCTTGGAACGGCTCGGGACGAAACCGGAAGAGACCCTCTACGTCGGGGACGACCCGATTCGGGACATCGCCGGGGCGAAGTCCGTCGGCATGCAGACGCGGCTCTTCCAAAACGGTTCCTCGCTTTTCGACATTTTCCGGGGCGTCTTGTGAAAAGTTCATTCCGTCTCATCGGCGTTTCCGATTCGGAAGTCCTGCAAAAGCTGGAATTCGCCTACGACAGGCTTTTCCACGGGGACGGGGAGCGCGAACGGATATGCTTTCCCGCCGAGGGGGCGCTGCTCTATGTCGAGGATGTCGGGCACGGGGACATCCGCAGCGAGGGCATGAGTTATGGGATGTTCCTCTCGGCTTCTCTCGGATACCGCGCGGAATTCGACGCTCTTTGGAATTTTTCCAAGAAGTATTTGCGGAACGATTCCGGGGATTTTGCGCCTTATTTCGCTTGGCAGGTCGGGATTCCCGCTTGTGGGAGTTCGGATTTTTTCAAGATGGACTCCGGGGCGGCTCCGGATGGCGAAGAGTATTTTGCCGCCGCCCTTCTCCTCGCCGAAAGGATTTTTCGCTGCCCCGCTTACGGGAAGGAGGCTTCGGATTTGCTTTGGCAAATGGCGCACAAGATTTCCACGGGGAAGGTCCGCGCCATGTTCGACCCGGAGAACTTTCTCGTGCGCTTTTCCCCGATGGCGGGGAATGACTTCACCGACCCGAGTTACCACACTTTAGCCTTTTACAGGTTCTTCGCCCAAAGGACGGGGGACGCCTTTGGGAAGGACGCTTACGCGGCGAGCGTTTCCTTCTTGCTGCGCGCCATCCACAAGGAGACGGGACTCGCCCCGGATTACGCGGAATTTGACGGTTCCCCGAAGCGGACGGATTTTTTCCCGACGAGCGAATGCTTCAGCGGGGACGCTTGGCGGGTTGCGCTGAACTTGGCACTGGATTTTTCGGCGGAATTCCCCGGGGAAGACGAGGCAGTTCGGGCTTCGGCGAAGAAGTTTGAACGGGATTCCGTCCGCAGACTGCTTTCCTTTTTTTCCGCACAAGATGCGCCCCTTTCCGACTACGCCGTTGACGGTTCTCCGTTTTCCGGAGTGCCGCGCCCGATGACCCCGGGGCTTTTGGCGATGAACGCCGCCGCGACTTTGGCGTTGGATTTGGACAGTCCCTTGGACAGGCACTTGGCGAAACCCGTGTTGGAAGCCTTTTGGAATTCTCCCGTTCCAAGCGGCACGTGGCGTTATTACGACGGGATGCTTTATCTGCTAGGCCTACTAGCCCTGTCCCCGAAATCGTTTTCCCGACAACTTTCTACCTTTTGCATATGACAAAAATTTCACTCACGGGCATCAAGCCCACAGGAACGCCCCATTTGGGAAATTACCTCGGCGCCATCCGTCCTGCGCTCGAACTTTCCAAGGATTATGAAACGGTTTACTTCATCGCGGATTACCACGCCCTCACGACCGTGCATGACGGCGGGGAAATGGCGGACAACATCCACAAGGTCGCGGCGACGTGGCTGGCCTGCGGACTGGATCCGGAACGCGGCCTGTTCTACAAGCAGAGCGACATTCCCGAAATCTTCGAACTCAGCTGGGCCTTGAGCTGCTTCACCCCGAAGGGCTTCATGAACCGCGCTCACGCTTACAAGGCGAAGGTCGAGGCGAATCGCGCCGCCGGCGAGGATTTGGACACGAACATCAACATGGGGCTTTATTGCTATCCGTGCCTGATGGACGCGGACATCCTGATGTTCAATGCGGACGTCGTCCCCGTCGGGCGGGATCAGAAGCAGCATGTGGAATTCGCGAGGGACATCGCCGTCCGATTCAACAAGCAGATGGGGGCGAATCTCTTCACCGTGCCGGAGCCTCTCATCCAGGAGAACACGGAAGTGATTCCGGGGTTGGACGGACGCAAGATGAGCAAGTCCTACGACAACACGATTGAAATCTTTTTGGATGCGAAAGCGCGCAAAAAGAAGATTGGGAAAATCGTGACGAACAGCCTTCCCATCGAAGCACCCAAGGATCCGGACACGTGCAACGTCTTTCGCCTTTACAGGCTATTCGCGACGGAACAGGAGACGGCTGCTTTGGCGGAAGCATACCGAGCCGGCGGCATGGGCTGGGGTTATGCGAAGGGGGAACTCCAAAACGTCTTGGAACGCACCTTCGGCGAAATGCGCGAAAAGTACAACGACTTGATGGCGCACCCGTCGCGGATTGATGAAATTCTCCACGCGGGAGCGGAAAAGGCGCGTCCCATCGCCCGGGAACATATGGACCGAATCCGGGAAGTCCTAGGCTACGGGAAGATTTTCTGATTTCTTCTCGACCCAGATTCTTCCATCGGCTATTTCGGTGACGCAGACGGTTTCGCCTGCGTTTATCATATCGCCCTTCGTCTGCACGTCGAACGACTTTTCCCGGAATCTGGCGTGCCCCACCGGGCGGAGGGGCGTTTCCGCAGTGCCGAATTCTCCGACGCGGATTTCCACGATGTCTTCCGTCGGGGATTTTGCCGTTTCCAGATCCGCCTTGAGCATCGGAGTCCAACCTTCCGGGAGCAGGGGAATCAAATATTTGGATGCCAGGATGGGGAACAACAGGGCGACTAGCGCGCATCCCAAGATGTAGAGAATCGCGGGCAAGAGGGAACTCGAATGGACGCCGGGGATGAACGCCGGCAATCTTGAAATGTCGAAGGAGAGGACCAAGGCCAAAATCATGCAGGCGATTCCCGCAATGCCGAAGAAGAAAGTCCCCGGCATAATCAAGATTTCGACGATGAAGAGAATCGCCCCGATGACGAGGAAGATGGCGGGGAGGTAGCTTTCGATGTGGTTCGCATATTGTCCGAGGAAGACGACCGCAATCAGGATGATTCCCGCGATGCCGAAAAATCCGAAGCCCGGAGTCTTGAATTCGATGTAGAGCGCACCGAAGCCGAGAATCAGCAGGATTCCGGAAATTCCGGCGATGAAGCGCGAAAGGCGTTCCCCGGAAGAAATCTCGATTTTGTGGACGTTTTCGATTTCGAGCGCCTTTTCAAAGGCCGCCCTGTTCTCGGGTGTGCCCTTCGAAAAGTGCAAGGCGACAGCCTCTTCATCGGTCATCGTCAGGAGTTCTCCCGACTCCACGAGGATTTTCGGAGTTCCCCAACGGGATTTTTCCTTCTTGTCCCATTTCTCGTATTTGGAGGCTTCGACGGCCAAGACGGAATCTTTGCGTGAAAGCTCATAAACGGCCAGGTCTGGCGAGACCATCGCCATGGAAAGGAGTTCCGGATAGCCGTTCTTTTGCGCCAGGTTGCGGAATTTGGCGCGGAGGGGGGACTGGATCTTCTCTCCGATGATTTGCGGAGTGCCGTCGCTGTTTTGCACGATCGGGGCGCAGTCGCCGATTGTGGTCCCCGGCAGCATGTAAAGCTCTTTGTTCGCAAGGGCGATGAGCGCGCCCGCGCTAATCGCTTTTTTGGAGACGAAGGCGACCGTTTTCGCCCCCTTGATTCCCATGATGGTGTCGACGATGTCGAATGCCGCGTCCAGGCGTCCGCCGAACGTGTTGATATCGAAGACGATGTAGTCGGGTCGCTTTTCTACGGCTTCATGGATGGCTCGGGCTGCGTAGTCATACATACCCGGGTCGACGTCGCCTTCGAGGGATATCCATGCTGCTGTCTTGGCGAGTGCGGATTCGCAAATAAAGGAAAGGGCTAGGAGCCAGAATAAAAAATGTTTCATAGAAAGTCCTGAGGCCTGGAGTGCCCTTGCAAAATAGAATTTTAAGGGAGCGGTAGGACCTTCGGGGCGACGCTCTCCTGCAAAACGTCATTCCGAGCAACTCTAACGTCATTCTGAGCGGCATCACCGTCATTCTGCACTTGCTAATGTCATTCTGAGCAACGCGAAGTGACTGCTGCTTTTCTGCAAACAGTCATTCTTACCCTGAGCGCAGCCGAAGGGGAAGAAAAGCGTGCAAGCCGAATCCTGCGGCCGAAAGCTTGCTTTCGGACATTGGTGAGGCGCAGCCGCTAACGCCAAAGGCGTTAATCCAGAAACAGTCGCGGTGTCATTCTGAGGGAGCGTGCGACCGAAGAATCTCGTTACTGTAAAGAGATGCTTCGCTCTCGCTCTGCATGACGCCAATCCTGCTCAGCATGACGATGCCCCTTGACCGTTAACTAAACTCTAAAACACTCCACACTAAGCTCTGAGCACTGACCACTAACCACTAAAATTGCACGTTGCAAATTGTCCCTCACTAAATCAAGGAATGCAGTTTCAACACCTTGCGTTCAAAATCTTCGAGGGAGGTGCCGATGACCAGGATGAGCTTTTCGAGGTTGATCCTGTCCGGGATGGCGATGACGTCCGGAAGGCTTTCCGTCGATTCGAGCAGGCCTTTCAAGTCCCTGTCGTAATCCGCGTCGCTTTGCCGGTAATCCTTGGGAGTCGGCATGTCCGCCGTCTTGAACTTGGCCTTTCGGCAGGCTTCGAGAATCTTCGGGGAGCTGCGGAAGTTCGCGACGCATTTCGCTTCGGGGAATTTTTCCCGAATGCGGAGAAGGGTGTCCGCCATGTAGACGCTGATGCCCATTTTGGGGTCGCGGACGGAAAATGTCTCGTCTTCGACGCGGAAGATGCGCCCGGGGACAGCGCAGACTTCATCCCTCGACGTTCCGGATTCCGTGTAGCCGATGTTCATGCCGATTTCCGGCAGCAACTTGTAGATGTTCGCCGCCTTCAGGCGTTCCACGGACGCCTTCAGGTTGCGGCAAAGCGACTCGCTCTCGGAAAGGGTTCCGTCCACATTCCCTTGGGAGAGGATGTCCCCCGCGTTGAAGAAAACGTCCCAAAAGAAGTCCTTGACCGGCGGCAAAAAGGCCTTTTCTTCGCCGCCGGAAATCCACTTGCGCCCTTTTTTCCTTTCGGTGAATTTGCCGATGACGGCGCTGGGGATGCCGCCTTTCGACAAAGCCTGTTGCAGGGTCTCGGTCTCTTTCGGCGAAACGGCGACGACAAGCGTCCCCTCGCTGATGATTTCCCATGGGGAAAGCCCGAAGATGTCGCAAATGTTTTGGATGTCCTTGGGGATTTTGTAACCGTCTGCGTTGACGGAGACTCCCACTCCGGATGCTTCGGCAACTTCCCAGATGCCGCGCTTCGCGCCGCCTTCGGTCGCATCGTGCATGGCGTGGACTCCTTTGAACTTTGAAGCGATTTCGGCATCCTTCACCACGGAGATTTCCTTCATCCGCTTGGCCGCCCGCGAAATGTCCGAACGCGAAAGCTTCCCCCGGAGGGCTTCCCCGAGCTCGAATCCGAGCAGTGCGGCGGCTTCGATCGCTACGCCCTTGGTGATGAGCAAGTCGTCCCCGGGCTTCGCCCCTTTCGGAGAAACGTAAGACTTTCCCGTTCCCCAGACGGTGATGCCGCCGATAGTCGGGAGGGTGACTGCCCCGTAGTAACCCGTGTGCCCGCCGACGATGGCGATGCCGAGCCTTTTCGCTTCGGCGCTGATTTCCGCGATGAGCTTCTGGATGTAATCCTGCTTGGTGTCCGGCGGAAGCAAGAGGGAATAGCTCATGAACTGCGGACGGATTCCCATGACGGCGACGTCGCTCGCCCCGATGTGGACGGTGACGTAGGCGAAATCCTTGGGGCTCATGCGGAGAGAGGGGAATATCGGGTCTTCGGCGATTGCCGTGTATCCGCCGGGGACTTTCAAAATCGCCGCGTCGACTCCCATCGCGGGGCCGATGACCACCTTGGAATTGGCCGCCCCCGTTTTCGACAGGATGGCCTTTGTGAAGAAATCGTCGTTAACCTTTCCAATCATGGAATTCTCCTTTGTGACGAACCGTCAACTTTTCGGTATGAATTTAGAATGTTTTTGTCGGGGTCGCCCTCGGAAAGTGGAGCGCATAGACGAGGGTCTCGGTGGATTTTCCCTTGAGGCAAAAATTTCCCTTGAAAACGGGGCTGTACTCTTTTGTCCGGGGCAGCTTTTCCAAAAGGTCTTGCGAAATCAGAAAGTCCTCGCCCAAGGGGCGGCAAAGATCCTGCAGCCTGGCGGTCGTGTTCACGGCGTCCCCGTGGTAGGCCATTTCGCTCCGGAAGTTGCCGACTTCCGTCTTGGTGACGATTCCCGAATGCGCGGCGGCCTTGAATCTCGGGAAGTCCCCGAAGCGTTTCAAAAAACGTTTGCGCGTCATTTGGAAGCAGTGCTCCAGGTCGGCGAAGCAGAGCAGCGGTCTCGGCTTTTTTCGACAAGCGGACAGGGGCCACGTGAGGAAGACGCCGTCCCCCGCGATCTGGTAAATGTCTCCGCCGTTCTCCTCGCAGCAGTTCGACAGCAGCCGGTAATATTCTTTCAAAAAGCGGCTGTATTCAAGATGTCCCATCTTTTCCGCGAGATGGGTGGATTCCCGCAAATCGACGAACATGAAGACCAGTTCCTCCTCCTTCGGGTTTTGCGTCTTCCCGAGGAAGGCGTTGACGAACACGCTCGAACCGAACTTCTTGTTGACCGACCGGATGAAGGTGATGAAGAATCCGCAGAGGACGCTGTAGAGGGCGAAAGCGCGGACGGCGTCCGAACGGAAGGCTTCTTGCAAATCGTGTAGTCCGCGTTCCCCGATGAACTCCCCGTTCTCATACCAGTCCCGAATCAAGATGCAGATGGCGATGTTGATGGCCGTCGCGGCGGCGAAGTAGGCGATGCGCAGGGCCAGTGCGACGGGAATCGGGCGCGAATCGCTGTCGTCGTGCCGGATGATGACGTCGTAAATCCCGTGGGAAAGCCCGGTGAGCAAGGCGAATTGGACGGCGGAAAGATAGAGGACCGCGTCGGAGAAGGAGAACTTGCCGAAGGATTGGAAAAAGGAGTAGAGGAGGCAAAAGAAGATCCAGCTGCCTACGTAAAAGGCGATGGATCTCATTTTCCGCTGGTTCAGTCTTGAGGCGAAGAGCATGGCTCAGTGCAAAAACAGCGGAAGGCTCCAGAGCATGAGCGGCAAAAAGATGTCCTTGCCGGAAAGCCCGAGGAGAATCGTCGCCGCGAGGAAGAGGGCGAGGGCGGAAAGGGCGAAGAATAGGATGGTGGGCATCCTTCTCATCAAGAAAGTAAAAAATCGGGGCATTTTTTCCACATCGCAAATATATATATTCGCTCAGGTGAAAGGACTTTACATCCACGTTCCGTTCTGTGCGCGGATTTGCGCTTATTGCGACTTCCCGACGGCCATCGGCACTCCCAAGCTTTTTTCGGAATACGTCGACTTGCTCCTCCGCGAAGCGGAACTCCGCTTTTGCGGCAGGGAGGCTTTTGTCGCCGGCTTGTCCACGGCCTACTTCGGCGGCGGCACTCCGACGGCTCTCCCCGAACGGGAATTCGCTCGGCTTTTTCGAGGGTTGGAGAATCTCGGCGTCGAATTTTCGAAATTCCGCGAGGTGAACTTGGAGGGGAACCCGGAATCCGCCGGAGAGGAGCTTTTGGAAGCGGCGTGGAATTTGGGGGTGAACCGTTTCAGCCTGGGGCTCCAGAGCTTTGACGACGGACTGCTCCGCGCAATCGGGCGCAGGGGAAGCGCACGGGAAAACCGCGAAGCCTTGTCGCGGCTGCTCTCCTTTTCGAACCGGACGGGTGCGAAGGTCTCCGCCGACCTCATGTTCTGGCTTCCCGGGCAGACCGTGGAACGCTTTGAATCCGACGTGGAGGAGCTTGCGTCTTCCGGCATCGGGCACGTGAGCTTTTACGGGCTTTCCCTCGGGGAAAATTCCGTCCTCGGGCGGAGGTTCCGGAAGGGGCTTTTCCATTTGGACGAATCCCGGTACCCCGCCATGTATGAAGCGGGAGTGCGCATCTTGAAAAGCCACGGGATGGAACGCTATGAAGTATCGAACTTCGCAAGGCCCGGCGAAGAAGGCCTGCACAACCGGAACTACTGGCTCCGCGGGGAATACTTGGGGCTTGGTCCCGGGGCGAACGGCTTTGAGGGGAACTTGCGGACGGCCGCCCCCGCACGCTATTTGAAGTGGAAGGCCTGGGTGGAGGGCGGCTGCCCGGATTCGGGGCTTGAACGCGACCTGCTCGGCAAAAAGGAACGCGTGGAAGAGCGCATCTGGCTTTCGCTGCGCATGCGGGAAGGCTTGGACTTGGACGCATTGGAACGGGAGGAGGGAGTTTCCCCGCCCGAGGCGAAAATCCGGGAATTCGTGGAACGGGGGCTTTTGGCGCGGAACGGCTCGCGCGTGTCCTTGTCGGGGAAGGGCTGGCTTTGGATGGATTCCATCGCGACGGATTTGATGCCGTGAACGGGCGGAATAAAATTGTATATTTCCCGATGACATAGCGCCGTGCCGGACGGTGCGGCGCGACCGGAAAATTTTGAGATTCGTCTCTTATTCTCATCACTGAAACTACCACTTTCAAAAGACCTGAGGATAAGACGAACGCTCACGCCCGCATTGGGCGTGGGTCGTTTTGTGCTTATCAGGTCAAGGGTGTGGTAGCCCTCAGTGATGGTAAGCGCATCGACTCCACGCCTTTTTTGTTGCCGAAAGGGGGGGCTTTGCGGATAAGGGCCGAAGACATTCACCCGTGAGGCTCTTGTGGCAGAAAGTGTTGGCGATTTGAAAATCCGCATCCGCGAACTGGAAAAGGAAGTGGCGAAGTGGAAGTCCCGGTGCAAGGACGTCCGTTACGGGCTGAACTGGCTCGACGTACCGGAAGCCTTCGACAGCGAAGCGGAAAACAGGATTCCCATTTTGGAGGAGGTCGGGGAAAAGGCCGTCCATGCCGAGGGACCGCTTTCGAAAACGCCGCCGCACATCATCATCGAGGGCGACAATTACCACGCGCTCACTTGCCTCAACTACACGCATCGCGGAAAGGTGGACGTGATTTACATCGACCCGCCCTACAACACCGGGAACGACGGGTTCACCTACAGGGACAAACGCTTTTTGACGAAGTTCCCGGACGGGGAAAAGGTCCCGAAGGATCATCCGCTGCGGCACAGCTACTGGCTCAGCTTCATGGAGAAGCGTCTGAAGCTCGCGCGGAATTTGCTCGGCGACCGGGGCGTGATATTCATCAGCATCGACGACAACGAACAGGCGAATCTGAAGCTCCTCTGCGACAGGATTTTCGGCGAGGGGAATTTTATCGCAAAATTTGATTGGAGAAAGAAAACTGGTGCTAACGATGCAAAAGACATTGCGGTAGTTACAGAATCGATTCTGCTTTTTGCAAAAAATGCAACAAAGTGTATAGAAGAAAAAATATGGGCGCGAAATAAGGATTCCATCAATCAAGAACGCTATAAATTGGAAGATGAATTTGTAAAAACTCGAGGGAAATACTATTTAGACACTCTTGATCGGGGTGGTTTATCTTATTCGGATTCAATGAATTTTGGAATAGAAATGCCTGACGGTAAAATTCTTTTTCCGAACGGGCGTTCAGAATTTAAAAATGATGGTTGGATTTGGAAATGGGGAAAAGAGAAAATAAAATGGGGGTTGGAAAATAAGTTCTTGGTTTTTTCGAAATCGAGTAAAAGTAAAAATTCTAAATACACCATTAAATACAAGGTATATCAGAATGTGGATAATGAAGGAAATGTTCGTGTTGAATCAGGACGAGCATTTTCGAATTTGATTTTAGAACCAATCAATCAACAAGGAGATTCGGAAATAAGCGACCTCTTTAATCGGCAAAAAGTTTTTTCAAATCCCAAACCGATAAGATTGATTCAGTATTTGATTAAGACTTTGCGTGATTCTTCCCCCACCATCCTCGACTTCTTCGCCGGTTCGGGCACGACCCTCCACGCCGTCCTGAACCTCAACGCCGAAGACGGCGGCGCGCGGCAGTGCATTCTGGTGCAGCAGAACGAGGGCGAGAACAACATCTGCGAGAGCGTGACATACGAAAGGAATCGGCGCGTCGTCTGCGGCTACAAAAACGCCAAAGGGGAAACGGTCGAAGGCACGGGCGGGAGCATCAAATACTACAAGACGGAATTCGTGGGCGGGCATGCGAGCGCGGGAGCGACCGACGCGGACAAGGTCGAACTTTCCGACAAGGCGGGCTGCCTCATCGCTCTAGCGGAGAACACTTTGGAAACCGTCCCGGTCCAAGAGTCCGCCAAGGGCTTCTGGCAAATCTATTCGGATGGCGCGAAAAAGTTCACCTGCATTTACCACAACGGCGATTACGACCGCGTCCCCGACTTTACGGAAAGAATCGACGCGCTGCGGCGCGAAAATCCCGTGGCGAAATTCGACGTCTACGTTTTCAGCTGGAACTCCCCGGACTTTTTCGAAAACGAATTCGACGATTTGAAGAACATCGAAATCAAGGCGATTCCCAGCCCCATCCTCGAAATCTACAAGGCTTTGAACGGTTGAATCATGCAAATGCTTCCTTTCCAAGAAAACGCTGTCCTCGGCAAAAACGGCCTTGTCGAGACTTTCAAAAAACTCTGGCGAACGGGCGCTTCCCATTTGGATCTGACCTTCAAATCGCCGACGGGTTCCGGCAAGACGTTCATGCTGTCGAACTTTTTGCGGGAGTTGCAGAACTGCCCGGAGTTCGATGACGACGTCGCGTTCGTCTGGGTGACGTTTTCCGATGAACTCGCCATGCAGGGCCGGGAGAAATTCGCCGGGTACTTTTTCCCGAATGTCGGGCGCAGGCTTTTGACCGTCGCTGATTTTTCGGAGGGAATCTTGCAAAGGGACGACGTCCTTTTCTTGAACTGGCAAAAGCTGGTTTCCAAAAGGGCGGCGGACAGGGTGCTCCGCCGACCGGACGACGGGGAGCGTCAAAAGGAGCAGGGCTTTTACTTTGAAGATGTCGTCGAACGTACGCATGCCGAAAATCGCGAAATCGTGATGATTATCGACGAAAGCCACAAGAACGTGACCGCCGCAGCTTACCGGGACGTGATAGGGCCGTTGCATCCGCGGGTCCTTTTGAACGTGTCCGCGACTCCGGAGAAGATTCCGTCCGCGAGCGACGTACAGAATCTGCGCGCGGGATTTGTGGAAGTTAGCCGGGAAGAGGTCGTCTCGGCGGGGCTCATCAAGGAGTGCATCCTTTCGCAAACGGAAGAGGATTTGAAATCCGCCGCAGGGGAGGATTTGGACTTGGCTTTGTTGCGCCTCGCCAAGGAAAAGCGGGAATCCTTGGAGGAACAGTGGGGGCGGCTCGGTCAAAAGATTCGTCCGCTGGTCTTGATCCAGCTCCCCGACGACGACAGAAAGCTGAAGGAGCAAGGCGTGGAGACGAAAGAGGAGGTCGTGCTGCGATTCCTCAAGGACACGAGCCGTGTGCCCGAAAGGAAAATCGCTAGGTGGTTTGCCGGGGAGAAGGAAAACTTGGACGGCATTTCGGAGCCGGATTCCCCCGTGGAGTTCTTGCTTTTCAAATATGCGGCGGGTACGGGATGGGATTGTCCGCGGGCGCACATCATCGTGATGTTCCGCGAAATCGAGTCGCCGACCTTCAAAACGCAAACCCTCGGCCGCATTTTGCGAAATCCCGCTCCGGGCCTGGACTTGGGCGCATTCCCGGAGCTTCGGGAAGGATTCCTCTACACCAATTACCGCAAGAACGAAATCGCGGACATTCCGGAGACGGTCGAAAACAGGCCGAAGACGGAAGTGGCGGGTCTTGCCGCGCACTTGGTCCGGGACTTTGCGGTGAGGGAGGCCGTGTACCTCGTCGCGGAAGGCATCCGGGAAAAAATCTTGCCCGAAAGTCCCGGAGCGGAAAAGTCCGTTTCGGAAGCCTTGCCGGAAATCGAAGGGGCTTTGAAGAGGACTCTCGAAAGTTTTCAGCCGGAATCCGTCGGCGAAGGGGGAGTCGTCGCGGAAAATCCGCCTGCGTATGATTTTTGGGGCGAGTCGGATGCGGGGGATGCCCTTTGCCGAATCGAGCGTCTTTTGGAATCGGCGAGCGGGAATCTGCGCACGGTCATTGAACGGCGTTTTGGGACAGTCGCCGCGAACAGGGCGACGGAGTGGGTGACTGCCGCTTCCCGGAACTTTGCTGCAACTCTCGTCGAAAAACTCCCGGCGTCGTTCACCGTCGATCCGCTTTTGAAAAGCGACTTCATCAGTCGTGCGGACTACGGCGACATCGGAAAGGCGAGCGTCTTCCAAAGCTTTTTCGTCAAAGCGATGAACCGCTACTTTCAAATCGGCGACGACGCGTTCCGGAATCCCTGCCTGCAGCGGGGTGTGCTCGAAAAAAGGGGCATCGACACGAATCCGCATTTGATGGACGAAATCCTTGTCGACGCGACCTTTGCGGAGACGAATCATTTCGGCAAAAACGCGAAGTACGAGATGAGCGACAACGAAGTGGAAAAGCTCTTCATGAAGGCTTGCTACGCTCTTTTGGCGGAGCAGACGGAACCGGACGCCAAATACGGAAACGTCGCGCGTTCCTGGGGACCGTTCAAGGAGGCTCTTCGACAGTGGTTCGAAAGGTACGCCTTGACGGACACGGACATTGTCGGGCGTTACAAGATATTCTTGAAGGATTTGCAAAAAGGCCCCGCCAGCGGATTCCGACCGGCCATCACGCGTGCTCTCAAGGAATACAGACCCGTTCGCGACAAGTTTGTCGCCGACCGGCGCAAGCGGGAACGGGAAGAGGCTTTGCCGTTCAAAATCAAGACGTCTTACGCCTATTCGGGCGATTATGCGGATTACGGGCCGTGCCGCAAGAGTGCGCTGCAACCGTTCAAGTTGAAAAAGGAGTATCCGGGCCGCGAGAACGAAACCGCTTTCATCGCTTTTTTGGAAGGCCTCCGCTCGGTGGAATGGTGGTTCAAGCAAAACGACGAGGGCAAGGATTTTTACGCGATAAAGTATTTCAACACGGCGGAAGGTCGGGAACGCCTGTTTTACCCCGACTGGATTGTCCGCTCCGTCGACGGGAAAATCGGCATTTTCGACACCAAGGGCGGCTTTACCGCCAAGAATCCCGAAGGTCGAGCCGAGGCTTTGGCCGCCCGGATAGCGGAGCTGAACCGCCTAGCCGGGGAAAGGAGATTTTTCGGCGGCCTCTGCGTGCGGGAGAACGGCCTGTGGTATTGCAACCGCGCGGAGGTTTACGCATACAAGGACGCAATGGGGAATTTGGCGGAAGGCTGGGAGGCGATGGGGGAGGGTTTGTTCACCAAGTGAACCGTTTTGCCGTTGATATGGGCAGCTTTTGTCCGTTGAACGGACAGTTTTGTCGTTGGCACGGGCGGTTTGTGTTCGTCAAACGAACCGTTTGGTCGCCAAGCGACCTGTTTCGCCTACCCGGCGTGGGGCAAAATAGGGGGAGGGTTCGGAGTTGCGAAAGGCCACCCTCCCCCTACCTTGCATCCACCCCCATGGCCACGCTTAGGTTTGACAAGAACGTTTTCCCGTAGCACGGGCTGCTTGTGTCCGTCAAACGGACAGTTTTGTCGTTGGCTCGAACAGTTTGTGTTCGTCAAACGAACCGTTTGGTCGCCAAG
>CAZCRF010000035.1:0-25855 GCA_964501065.1 uncultured Fibrobacter sp.
TGCCGCTTCAGCGGCTTAGAACAACGAGTCTAAGGCCACGCTTAGGTTTGACGAGAACGTTTTCCCGTGGCACGAAGCCGTGTCCGTCAAACGGACTGTTGGTCGCCAAGCGACCTGTTTCGCCTACCCGGCGCGGGGGAAAGGTAGGGGGAGGGTTCGGAGTTGCGAAAGGCCACCCTCCCCCTACCTTTCAACCACCCCCATGGCCACGCTTAGGTTTGACGAGAACGTTTTCCCGTGGCACGGAGGCTCTTGTCCGTCGAGCGGACGGTTCTGTCGTTGGCACGAAGCCGTGTCCGTCAAACGGACGGTTTTGTCGTTGGCACGACCCGCCTCGCTTACGCATTTGAAAGCCCCTATGAACAACGAAGTTGTGAATGAAGGGCTGGAATAATGGAACAAAGTGACATCGGGCGGAAAGGTAGGAGGAGTATTAGTTGCGAGTGATTAGTTCTTAGAGTTTAGTGTCGCCGAGCCTTTCTTCAAATACAATTGCTCATTGCCAATTGCTAATTGAAAACACCCCTCGCGTCAGCCTCACTTCCCACTAACTCCTAATTCCTAATTTCCAAGGCCTACTGCGCCTCCACAGCTTGCTTTCGGACATTGGCGAGACGCAGCCGCTAACGCCGAAGGCGTTAATCTCGTTACTGTAAAGGGATGTTTCCTGTCTGCCGACAGGCAGGCGCTGTCGCTCAGCACGATCCTTTTGTTTACCGCCAACTAATCGCTGACCACTAACTCCTAACCACTATTTGCTATATTGTCGCTATGAAAAAATTCACAGCCGGTTTGATTCTTCTTTGTGCCGCAGTGGCGCTCGCCGCTCCGGTGAAAACTTCAAAGGTCTGCTCCAAGAAAAAGGCGGAAAGTTGCCTGGAGGAATTGTCCGCTCTTGCGTCTGCGGGAAAGCTCGGGGACACGAACGCCGTTTTGCAGTTCCAAAAGCTCTCGGAATCCGCCCAGAAGAACCGCGCCTTTTCCAAGCCCGTCGTCGAAAAAGTTGATTCCCTCGTTTGGGAACCTTGCAAAAAGCGGGAACGCGAAGCATGCCTGCAAGCCTGTGCGGAACGCTCCGATTCGTCATTTTCCCGTGCCGACGCCCCGGATTCGATTGCCTGTGTGCAGAATCCGCAGAAGCTCGTGCAGAAAAAGGTGAAGGTCCCCCGCAAGAATCCGGTGATGCTTTCGCTGGATTCCCTCGCCCTCGACGCTTTCTGGACGTCTCCATTTGGCGTCGCTCCCCGCTGGTTTGAAACTTTGACCCAGATGAACGGGCGCATTCCCCTGCCAGACTCCGCGTTGCCGAACTTGGATGCGGCTTTGGCCGAAGTGCAAAAGGCGAATGCTTCGGAAATCCCCTTTCAAAAGAGGTTTTTCACTTTCTGCTCCGTTTTCGGCGTCGCCTTGGACAGCGCACTCGATTCGGCGAAAGTCCCGTTCCGTTGCCCGGAATTCGGAACCGTGACGGATGCCCGCGACGGAAAGACGTATCGGACGGAACGCTTCGGCGACGCCGTCTGGACAATCGACAATGCGAATTTCGACATCCCGGATTCTTCGGCGTGTTATGACGGGGATTCCTTGAACTGCGAAAAGTTCGGTCGGCTCTACACTTTTGCCGCCGCCATGGACGCTTGCCCGGAAGGATTCCGCCCGGCGACGGATGAGGACTTTTCCGCCCTTTCCCCGGAATCCCAGGCGGCCTTCGCCGTGACGGTGCGATTC
Organism: uncultured Fibrobacter sp.; assembly: GCA_964501065.1. Lineage (GTDB taxonomy): Bacteria > Fibrobacterota > Fibrobacteria > Fibrobacterales > Fibrobacteraceae > Hallerella. Next base: position 1,729 of record CAZCRF010000035.1, read on the forward strand.
GGCGGTTATTTCAACCAAAGCGGCATCTGCACGCTCCTCGGCGAGGGAACTTACTTTTGGACATCGACGGAAGAAGACGCTTCGCGGGGATTCGTCCGAAACCTGTTTTCCGATGCGGAAGCTTTGGACAAGGCTTCCGTTGCAAAGAATTTTGGACTTTCCGTCCGCTGCGTCCAAGAATGAATTCGTTCCGTCCGTCATGCACGTTGGAAACTTGGAAGGCGCGCGCCGCGCTCACGGAAAAAGTCCGTCGTTTTTTCAAGGCGCGCGGAGTCTTGGAAGTGGAAACTCCCGTCCTCTCCCGGGCTTGCGGAACCGATGCGCATTTGGATTATTTTGAAACTTCGGGGACGACTCCGCGCTATCTGATGACAAGTCCCGAATTCCACTTGAAAAGGTTGCTCGCTTCGGGGTTCGGCGACATCTTTGAAATTGCCCACGCGTTTCGGATGGATGAAATCGGCGTCCGCCACAATTCCGAATTCCAGATTGTGGAATGGTATCGCGTCGGGATGCCGTTTGGACAATTGATGGCCGAAGTGGAAGCGTTCGTCTCGGAAATTTTGGGAAGGCCCGTGGTTGCGGAGAGGTTGCCATTCCGCGAAGCGTTCCGCCGTTACGCCGGAGTCGATCCGTTTCGTGCGTCTGCGGATGAATTTCGCCGCGCTTTGTCGTCGAAAGGCGTTCCCGATGTGGAAAACTCGTCGTCGTTTTCCCGCGAGGATTGGTGGGATTATTTGATGGTGACTCTCGTGGAACCGAATTTGGGCAAGGATTCGCCGCAATTTCTCGTGGATTATCCGGAAAGCTGTGCCGCCTTGGCGAATACTTACGTGAATGCGGCCGGCGACCGCGTGGCGAAACGTTTTGAACTTTACATCGACAATATGGAGCTTTGCAACGGTTACGAGGAATTGACGGATGCCGCAGAACAAAGGCGCAGGTTCGACATGGACATCGCCTTTCGCCGGGCAAATGGGAAGCCCGTCCCCGCTGTCGATGAACGTTTTTTGGCGGCCTTGGAAAGCGGAATGCCGTTTGCGTCGGGTGTCGCCGTGGGGCTTGACCGCCTTTATATGCTGGCCCTGGGGAAGAAGAGGATTGAAGAGGTAGTCCTGTTCATGGACGACAATTCGTAGCGGCGTCGCCCAAGGCCTGCTCGATTTTTTCCCGGGCTTCCTTTTCGTCCAATGGCCCGATTTGCCGCAGCCGGATGTTTCCCGAACTGTCCAGCAAGAAGTGCGTCGGAATCGATCGCGGATGCCCGAATTTCTTCATCAGCTTGAAATCCCAATGTACGACCGGATAGGGAATTTCCTTCTTTTGTACGTAATTCTCCATATCTTCCTTTTTCTCGTCTTCGTTCACGCCGATGACGTGCAGGCCGCAGGGGGAATATTCCGCGTACAGGCGTTTGACTAGCGGAAGTTCGGCGTTGCAGTAAGTGCACCACGAGGCGTGGAAAACGAAGAGGTTCACCCCGTCGTAGCCTTCGACTTTTTCGGGGAGGCGGTCGTAGTTCAAGTCGCTGCAGCCGAGAATGCCGAAAAGGATGGCGAAAATCATCGGGGAAAGGGGAAGTGCGATTTTTGAAAAAGGCTTCATCGTTTCCCTAATTTAGTTATATTCAAAACATGGCATACAATATCCAGGATCTTCTTTCCGAAATGGTGAAGCGCGGCGCTTCCGACTTGCATGTGACGGCGGGAATCCCGCCGATGCTTCGTTTGGCGGGGAAGCTTTCCCCCATGGGGACGGAAAAGCTCACTCCCGAAGAAACGATGCGCATGACTTACAGCCTCATGAACGAAATGCAGAAGAAGTCTTTCGAGCAGAACAAGGAGTGCGACTTCTCCTTCGGCATTTCCAACTTGGCGCGTTTCCGGGCGAACGCCTATCTGCAACGGGGTTGCGTCGCATTGGCGTTGCGCATCATCCCTCTCGAAATCAAGACTTTCAAGCAGCTGGACCTTCCGCCGATCATCGCGGAATTCACGACGCGGCCTTCGGGGCTTGTCTTGGTGACGGGTTCCACGGGTTCTGGAAAATCGACGACTTTGGCGGCGATGGTCGACAAAATCAACAAGGAACGCCATGAGCATATCTTGACGATTGAAGACCCGATTGAATTTTTGCACAAGCACCAGAACTGCATGGTGAACCAGCGGGAAGTGGGGAACGACACCCAGAGCTTTTCGCAGGCGTTGAAAATGGCTCTCCGCCAGGATCCGGACATTGTCCTCATCGGCGAAATGCGGGATTTGGACACGATCCGGGCCGCGTTGACGATTGCGGAAACGGGGCACTTGACCTTGGCCACTTTGCACACGAATTCCGCCGTACAGACAATCAACCGCATTGTCGACGCCTTTCCCCAGGGAGAACAGCAGACGGTGCGGACGCAGCTTTCCTTTGTGCTTCAGGGGGTCGTTTGCCAGATGCTCCTTCCGAAAATCGGCGGCGGTCGCGTGATGTGTTACGAAATCATGAACGTGACTCCCGCCATCCGCGCCCTTATCCGCGACAACAAATCGCATCAAATCGGTTCCATGATTGAAATCGGTCAAAAGTTCGGCATGAACACGATGAACATGCGGCTCGCGGAACTGGTGCGGCAGGGAAAGCTCGAACACTTCGAAGCGGTCGCCAAATCCCCGGATCCGACGCAGCTCGAAAAGGACTTGGAAAAGTTGGGAGTTTAACCGATGCCCGTATTTCTCTACAAGGCGCAAAATACCCAGGGGAATCTGTTTGAAGGCCAGATTGAAGCCCAGAACAAGGATGAAGCGGAATCGCTCCTGCGGCGCAAGCATTTGGTCGTCAACAGCATCAAGCGGAAACCGATTGAAATCAAAATCAAAATCGGGTCGGGAATCAAGTCGAAGGACGTGTCGCGGTTCACCCGGATGTTCAGCTCCATGACTTCCGCCGGTCTCCCGATGCTTCAATGTTTGACCATTTTGGAAGAACAAACGGAAAATCCGGCGATGAAGGAAGTCGTTCACAAGTTGACGATGTCGATTAGCGGCGGCTCCAGCCTTGCGGACGCTTTGGCTTTGCACCCCAAAGTTTTTGACAAACTTTACGTCAACATGGTGGCGGCCGGTGAGGCTGGCGGCATTTTGGACGGCATCTTGTCGCGTCTTGCCGATTACCAAGAAGCGAATGAACGCCTTGTCCGCAAGGTGAAGAAGGCTTTGACCTATCCGGTGATGGTCGCCGTCGTCGCCGTGATTGTCGTCATCCTCATGCTTTCGTTCGTGGTGCCGACCTTTGCGCAGACTTTCACGGAAGCGGGCGGACAGTTGCCGTGGCCGACCCAAGTGGTGATGAACCTTTCGGACGGCATTCGGGATTACGCCGCTTTCTGGATTTTGGGCGCGGTGGCGATTGTCGTCGCTTTCAAGGTCATCATGAAAGTGCCTAAGCTGCATTACCAGTGGGACCGCATGATGCTCAAGGTGCCGAAGCTCGGCGATTTGCAAATCAAGAGTGCCGTGGCGCGGTTCAGCCGTACTCTCGGAACTCTTCTCAATGCGGGCGTCTCCGTGACGGAGGCTCTCCAGGTGACGGCGAAAACTTCCGGCAACATGGCCGTGGAAGGCGCCATCATGAAGATTGCCGTGGGGCTTGCCGGCGGAAAGAGCATTGTCGAGCCGATGAAGGACACGAAAATTTTCCCGACGATGGTCATCCAGATGGTGGGCGTCGGAGAAAAGACGGGGCAGCTCGGGGCGATGCTCTTGAAAGTGGCGGACTTCTTTGATGAAGAGGTCGATGCCGCCATCGATGCCGTGACGTCGATGATGGAGCCGCTCATCATGGTCTTCCTCGGCGGCGCGGTCGGCTTCTTGATGATAGCCATGTATATGCCGATTTTCAGCATGTCCGATGCCGTGACCGGTTGATTAATCGATGGACATTTCCGATTAACCGTTCTTGAAACGGCGAAGAGGCGTTTTTCCAAGCGGAAACGCCTCTTTTCTTTTGGCACGGATTTGGATTAGCTTCCTTGCCCGCCGCTATTGGCGTTCGCGGGAAACTTTCGGTGCGTCGTGTGCCGTTCTTTAGATTTGCAGGTTTTGGGAATGTTTCGATGCTGAATAAATTCGCCGTTTTGGTCGTTTTACTTTGGATTTCCGCTCCGTTCGCGAACGTGGAATCTTCGGGGAACACCCTCTTTCTCCTCTTGTTCGACAAGAGAGGGGACGAATCGGAAAATCCTTATGTCCGATCGGGATTCGAGGATTATCTTTCGAAAGAAATTGCCGGGGATGCGGGACGGGTCTTTTCGTTTGCCGTCGATGTGTCGTCGCAAAGTGCAAGTCGCCTTTCCGCCGTCTTGGCGGAACGCGGCGAGGGCTCCATCTACGAAAAGGCTCTTGTCAATTGGTTCCGTAAAAGTTCGGACGAACGTCTTTGGGAGTGGAGAAAAACTTGTGGGAATCGTTGCTCGCTTGTCGATTTGAAAAATTCCCGTCCCGAAGTGTTGCCGTTGAAGTGGATTGTCGTTGCGGAGGGAATCAGCGGCCTTGTCGCTCGGGAATATCTCCAAGGGGCGGATTACGCCGGGGAGTATTCCAAGGTCTTGTTCTTCGACACGCCGCATGAAGGTACGGGATTTGCCGATATGGCCCTTTTCCAAGGTTCCCCAAATCCGACTTTCAAGATTCCGGATGCAAAGGCTCTTGCCGGTTTGGTCCCGCTCGCGCTTTCCGCTTATGTGTTCGGCGGCACGGGAGCCTTGCAGGATGCCGTTCTGGCGCTTGCGAAAAGCGCTGTCCTCGGAATGGCGGACTATGCGGGGAATTTTTCCGGGTCGTTTGCGGAGGCGGATTTTTGGGGCGGTTTTGCGAAAGGCTCGGACGCCCTGTGGTATTTGGCGGAAGACGCGAGTGAACTGGATGAAAAGTATCGCGATTTGATGACCGCTTCAACGGCGGACGTCTTGTCGAATCTCGGGGGGACGGAGTGGCTCAATGCCGTGGGCATGCAGACGGATTACGCGGCGCCGTCTTATGGGATTGTTTATTCTTACGGGTTTCCGACGGTGGGGAACGGGCGGCGGACGTCCAGCGATTTTGAGGAACAGGCGAAGAATCACGTTTCACGGGAAAAGCTGAAGCGCGTCGTGGAAGATTCCTTGAAACGTGCGTTTTCCGCTATGGGAGTGGAGCTTGAAAAAGCTTCGGAGGACATTTCCGCTTTGGCCGAGGGGATGCTCGAGGGGAATCTTTCCGTTCGCGGCGGGGAAATTGTCGAATCCCTTGTCCAAAAATACGGGGAACTGGAAAACATTCTCAGAGATTCGAAACTGCCCCAGGTCGTCCGCAGCCTTTCCGAATTGCAATCGCTCCGCTTTAACCGGGAGAATTTGCCGACAACGGCCTTGAAGGTTCTCCGCATTTTGGAAAAGTTCATTCCCGATGCTTACAAATCGGAATTGTATTCCGCTTTCATGGAAAACTTTTCCCCGGAAGCGGTGGAGGTCTTGGGAACGGCGGCTCTATGCGCCGTCTCCGGGGGGAAGAGTCGTGAGTGCGTGCGTACCGGGATTTCCACTTATGCACAGGGCCTTTCGAATTTCGGGGTGAATTTCTTTGACGAAGGGGTTTTCGACGTTCCCGTTTACAGCGCCTACGCTTCCCGTGTCGCCGCCTTTCGGGAGGCTCCTCGTTTCGGATACGATTTGGCGGATTTCGTGGGGGAAAATCCGGAGTTGAACGCTTACGGGGAGCTGCTTTCCGACGTGGGGAAGCTCGAAACGGTCCGCAAAGAGTTGGATGTGGGACTGCGCCTTGGCTGTGGAATTTTATTTTCGCCCTATGACAAAATTTGCAGGGCGGCCGCCTTTGCGGCAAATGTCGCCTTGATCGTCGATGTGTCCCGGCATGGAGATGAGCTCGGCCGCCGGGTGAAGGCTCTCAAGGGAACGAAGAATTTGTCGTTTGCCGCGGCGTTGAAGAATCGTTTTGAATGGGATTTTGACGGGATTTCCGGGAAGAAATCCTTTTCGCGCCCGGATTTGGAAAAGATGCTTTTTGACTCTCCGCGAATTTCACTCTCTTCCGCATTCAAAAAGGGGGACGGGAAGGAATCCTTGGATTCCATCGTGCCTTGCGTGCTGTCGAAAGAATCCGGCGTGTCGGGGGCGATTCTGTATGAGGCCGCGTTTGCTGAAAAGGATGCGGTTCCCGCCGCATCCGAAGACAGGACTCTTTCCGTCAAGGACGTCCGATACGACAGAGATGCCGAATCCTCGGCCGTTTTGAAAAGGGAAAGACATTGGAGATGGAAGGCTCCGACGGTTCGGCACTTTATCGAGGAATACCGTTTTGTCGTGGATGATTTGGAACCGGACAGCCTGCTTCAAATTCTTTTGGACTTCAACGCGGGCGTTCGGATGGCCTATGAACGGGACGACTCCGTTTGGAACGCCTGTCTGCAAATCGGCGGACTGGAATGGGACTGTTCCCAAGGAGTCGCCGCTCCCGTCGGGCGTGACGGACTTTTTTCCTTTCGCCCCGAGGATTTCTTTGCACGGAAAGTCGACGGAAAGGAACACTTGCTTTCCGCCATCCAGCAGGAAGGCCCGAACAAGGTCGGCGTATACGTGGTGAACAAATTGGGAATGACCGGGAACGCGGAATTCACGTTCCTGTTTGAATCGACGCCGCCGCTGTTGGAAGAGGGATTCCCGGAATCCTTCATGACTCTTTCCAAGGTGGACTTCCCGTATATCTTTTACAACAAGCAGGACGGTTCGCCCAGATTCAGCGGAAGAAAAGTTTCCGTTTTCGCCTTTGACGAGGGGAATCGCCTTGTCGGCACGGTGGACGCCTCTGCGGAGTTGTATGATGCGTCACGGGGAACGTACAGAATCTCTGCCGATTTGAAATCCCTGTGGGCGGATTCCCTGAAAAGTGGGCATTATGTCTTGGAATGGGAGGTCGAAATCTTGGACGACCAAGGCAAAAAGGGGAGTGAAAAGCGGAAGACGATGTTCTTTCTCGATAGGGATGCGCCGGAAATCGAAATTTCCCTGAAACAATCGGAAGTCGTCGGACATTCGGCTGCCATTTGGGGGAAAGTGGAAAATAAAAGCCCTCTATTGGATCGCGGCATTCGGGCTTTGCGCATTTTGTTGAAAGGGGAAAATGATTCCATCGTGACTCTCGAAAGTTTGTCCGACGTTTGGGATGCATCGGTGGATTTCGGCTGGGACGGCTCTTCGAAATTGCCGGAAGGAATGGCGACCTTGATTGTCCAAGCGGTGGATTACGCTTACTCTTCGAAAGAAATGGGAGAAGTTCTGTCGGGGAATTTGGACTTTGAAAAAATCGTCAGAAAGGATGGCGATGGGTATTTCTTTGAGGACGGAATCAACGGGACGACCGTGGAAGCGAAAATATGCGTGGATGCGAGCGCACCTGCCGTTGTGGAAAAATCCTTTCGCGCGGAAATCTTGCACGCGCCTCTGTCCGGGGATTTCCCGAAGGACGTGGAAAAGCGCGAAAAGCTTTCCATGGGAATTCGGGACACGTTGAAAGTGCAATTTCAAGTGGAAGAAGAGATGCTCGGACGGGACAGTGGAAGAGTCTCCGTCGAACTTCGTTTTGCCGACGAGGAACACGGTGTGCACAAAAGTTATTTCCGTGATACGGTGATGACATCCCGGTATGCGGATTTTGAATTCCTGGAGCCGGAGGCGAATCGTTTGAAGGACGGCGTTTACAGTTTGACGGTCGTGTTGACGGACAAGGCGGGGAACTCGAGAGAAACCGTCGTCATGGAAAATCTCGTCGTTGATCGGGTGGAGCCCTCTCTTGTCGAATTGATGCATGGAGACGTCGCCTTTTCGGACGTTTCGAAATTGAAAAAGGGCAAGGCGTATGTTTCCCAAGTGGCGGACTCCGAATGGAATCGTTCGGAATTGTCTTGCTTTGCCAAAGCGTTCAGTGGGAGCGTCTCGACGGATTGGTTCTTTGTGGGAGTGGAAGAGAACAGCTCGCGCGGCGGGTCGCACGTCCCGTTTGAATTCTCTTTAGGGGAGAATGTCTTGAACTTGCCTTTCGGAATTTGGACTGTTCGCGTGGGATGCTTCGACGCCGTGGGGAATTACGGGGAGCAAGTCGATTTCTTCGGAATGGGGCGTCGCTATCCGAGAATCACTTTCCCGGAAGAGGGAATGGGGGATTATTTTAGTGGAAAAGTCTTGATAGAAGGGACGACGCCAAGCCCGATTGTCCAAAATGGGGACGTGGGAAATTCCGAGTTTCGCGTGGAATGGTGCACTTTGGATTTGGCGACCTGTCGCTCTGACGGAATTTCTTATTTGACCCGCTCCGTTTCCGAGCAGACAAGGCCGCTTGCCATCTGGGATACGGAGGGCCTTTCGGGGAGTTACGCCGTTCGGCTTGTCGTTCGCGGCTGCGATTATCTCGGCGAGAACTGCGACTCTGCGTCAGCGGAAAGAACTGTTTCTTTGAACGACGGCATCGGGATTCCGGAATGGGATTCGGAAAATCAGCCGAAACTGGTCTTGCTTGAATTCCCGCAGAATCAAGTCCCCGCTGAGGACGCTGAAATTCGGCTGAAGCTCGAAGGAGTCGATACGGCGGCATGGGATTTGGAAGTGAAGTTGGAAGTGCAATCGCCGAGGGATTCGAACAAATTCATTCCGGCAAAAAGCGTCTTCTTTCCATCCGTTTCCGCATCGCCGTTCGACGGGGAACCCGAAGAAAGGAAGTCGGGACTTTCCGTTTGGCAGTCCGGGAACATTTGGAATGTACGCTGGGTGGGAAAGGCCGCTCCCGCATTTGACGGTGTTTCCCCACGGGTCGTGTTGAAGTATCGTCAGGAGTCCGTGCACTTTGTCGATGACGAAAATCTTCCCGAAGCAGACCTTTCCGCCCGAGTGTCTTCCGTAAGTCTCGGGGAATTTGAAATTCCCGGATACGACGCCATTCGGAGCTTTGCCGCCGATTCCGGAGAATTTCTCTTGCAGTTTGAAACGGATTCCGCCTTTACCGTGGACGTTTCCCGCATCGAGGACGGCGTGAAGAAGATTTTTTGCGGAAGGAACTCCGTTGTTGCAGGGGATGCTTTCGCCTCTTCAAAGGAATCTCCGATGCTGTTCGTCTTTCCCGGTCAATTCGTTTCGAAGTTTTCGTGGAACGGGCTTTCTCAAGAAAACTTGTATCCCGGCGGGAGTTTGGTCAAATTGCACGCCTATGCTTACAAAAAGGCGGACAAGAGTCGAACGGTGTTCTTGGAAAGTTCGTGGCACCAGGCGACGGAAGATTTTCAAATCGTGACGGACGGAAACTCCATGCGGGAGTTTTACGTGGGAATCGCTTCCGGGGATTCTGTCGAGGGGTCGTTTGCCAAATCCCGTTATCAGTTTTCATTTGGAATCGTCGGGAAGCCTGCCTTCGTGACTGCGGATATCTTGGACAAGGACGGGAATCGGGTGAAGCGGTTGATGGAAAATCGACTGTTGCTCGCCGGTTCGTCGAAAAACGCCTATTCCGTGAGCTGGGACGGGATGAGCGATTTGGGGTTTGCCGCGACGGCGGAAGGGAAGTACACATTGAAAATCACGGCGGCACGGGACGGTGCTGAAAAGACTCTGACACGGGATTTCCAATTGATTCTTTCGAACAAATTGATTGCCGCACCCACGGGAAAGTCGAAGGAAGGGGAATTCCCCGCGGCGTTGTCCATCGACGAGGCGTTCTTGGATGAAATGGGAAACCTGCGCTTTGTCGGGAATCCCGATTATCTGCTTGAAGCGGATGTTTCGGCGGTCACCTTGCCCGTGGAGCAGCGCACGGTGGAATACAACTGGACGGTGGAGGGGACGCAGCATCCCGTCTTTTTTGAAAAGAACCGCTACAGCTTGGGCATTCATCGGCACAGGCGAGAGTTCCCTGTCATGGTGGCGGTCTTGATCGCTGGCTTTGGACATGATTTAACTTCGTGGTATAATTGGGAAAAGCGTTCGTTCAATTACAAGATATTTTGCCAAAAGGTGACTTTTCGGGAAGGGGAATCTTTTGATATGGCGGAAATCAAATTGGATCCTTGGAACAATATCGTTGGATTTGATGAAGACGGCGATACAAAATTGGAAATGGGAATCGCGGTAAAAATTTTTCCCGCAAACGTGATCGACTCGCTTTCTAAGCACAATTTCAAAAAAGGATCTGGCGGCTTTTATTCCAAGGGTCATTTTAATCATGATTCCTATTCCGATTCAAAAAAAATTTTAACGGACAACCATGAATACACTTGGAGCTTGATTTGGAATGACGCGTTTTGCAAAGAAAAAACGAACAAATGCCCCGAAAAAAAAGACTTGGGACTTTGGTGGGGTAATTTTGACAACGCTCCTCTCTATTGGGAAAGTCGAAATCAATTTTTCTATTACGACAAAGGCAAATTCAAATTGGAAAATTCCGCCGCAAAGATTGACTGTACGCCGTCAAACAGCGTGGAAAATAATTCCAATCGGGAATTTATCTGCCCGGAAGACGACAGTTATGCAGTTCATCGGGATATGCTGAAAATCGAAGTGTCTCCGGTTGAAGAGAAATATTCTTATGGAAGTTATGAGGATTGTTTGAATTGTAGTAACAAAGGGAGTCATACGAATATGGCTGTCCATTTGAACTTGCGAGTGAAAGACGACTATTGGAATCCCCAATACGGTTACAACAATTTGGCGAACACATTCACCAGGCTCGATCCGGAAAACATCGCGCTGTTCGGCGATGACGGATACTGCAACTTGAAAAATCGACCGTGCGAACTTTTTGATGGCGAAAATTGGAATCCCGAAAGCAAGAATGGCAAATTGACTGCGTTTGAAGCGTTGGAGATGTCGTTGCAACGGGAAGTGGAAAATCCTCTTGCGTTCAAAGACGAGATTTCCATGCCGGATTCCGTTTTCAATTCCAGTTATTCCGTCAAATTCTACAATGCGAAAAATGCGGCGACGGCGTTCCGGGCTTCGGTGACGTGGGGGGGACGGCATCACCGTTTCCCGATATGACTTGGACAGTGACATTTTGATGTTGGATTCCGTGATAACTCCGCAAATTCCGAGCACCGAGTTTCCCCATTTTTGGGTTGCGCCCAAGGCGACGGTTGCGGCGGCGAAGTCGGACAAGGAGATTGTCACCGCTTATCCGGTGAAAATGGACGATGCGAAAGTTGCAGAAATCAAAAACGACATTTTTCGGATTTGCAGCGAATGCAAATTTTATCCCGGGCTGGCATCGGGATTGCATTTCACTGTGGGCGATTGGACTCTAGAAGATTGGAATTCGGAATTTTTGTCCGGTGGATTTTTGAAAAATCCGCTCACGGCATCTGTCTTGAATCCGAAAACCTTTGCGCCCGTTTCCGCGTTGAATTCTTTTCTTCCGGAAAACGACGCGTTGGATGTGACGCATGCGTATCCCGTGAGCGTGGACGATTCTGCCTCGGAAAACGCTTGGATTGTCCCGTCGATTGAATTCTTGAAAACCCGTCCGGAAAGGGATGCTTCCGTTTCGGGAAATGGTGACGGGACTGTGGGGGACTTCATTCCGAAAATTCGAACTCCGGGATGGAGCCTTTTGCGGGACGCGGATGGGTGGATTGCGGAAAATGTCGGTGAATCGGTGAAATCGACAGCGTCGTTCATCTGGTCGAATCAAAAGCCGTGGAATTACAATCGAAGCGATTTGAGCCATACGGTTTCTTTGCGACAAGTGGAATTGCAGGATTCCTCGGACGAAATTCTTGGAAAGCGCTGGATGAAAAATGTGCAAATCGGAGAACCGTTTGTGTATTCTCGCGGACTCGGCGGTGAATCGGACGCGGAAAATCGGGAATGGCATCCATATTTTTCGGCGACTTACGACAGCGCTTCGGAACTTTTCACGGTCGTGCGCAGCCGTGCCTTGGATTACAGCCGTCGCGAATCGGAAACGGCGACCCTTCGCGGCCGCGTCCCCGGTGAAAATCAAAAATGGAATTTGTTCTATGTGCAAAACGGGATGCAGCACGCTCTCTTTTCCGGGACGCAAAAGGAAGTTCTCGCCGAAGAGCCGTTCCCGGTCTTGGGCTATGCGGAAATGAATCGTCTCCAGGGAAATACGTCTTTCTTTCTCACTTATGGCGGCATCCATGGAGAAAATTACTTTTACCAACTCGACTTGCACGTGGGAAACCTGTTGAAAGCGGACGAGGGCGGACTTGCGTCATCGATGTACGGCGATGTCTCTGTCGATTTCCTTCCTGGAACTTGGGGCGAAGGAAATGTGGATGTCACGGTCCGGACAATTCCGAAAGCGGGGGAGTACAATTTTAGCGCATTTAAAAATCTGGAAGTGGTGGGCCCTGTCGTGGAAATCCTTCCTTCGCACGATTTCTCCGGGCTTGACAATGCGCTTTGGCCGCTTGTTCACGTGCGCTTGCCCTGCGAATCCTTGGACGGAGTGAATCCGGCGGCTCTCAAAGTGTATAAGCCGAATTTCGAGACCGGCGAGCTGATGCCGTTAGAAAGCCAGAGCGTCATGGCGTTTGACAATGACAATCGAGAACTCCCGATGGATGCGCTCGATTTTAAATCCCGATGTTCTGAAATCGAAATTTCTGCCAAGACAAAATCTTTTTCTACATTTGTCGTCATGACAGAGGGTATGGTGGAAAAAGTCGAGTCGGCGGACTCGTCTTCTTTTGGGGGTCATGCGTTGGTTTGCGGCGAACTCCCCGCGGACACGTTGTGGACGGGCACGGCGAACGGCTGGTTGGAATATCCGTATCCGTGTTCTGGAAAGAGCAATTACCTGTTGCAGTTGAAGTCGGGAAATTTGGTTCGCGCGGAACACCAGGCCGCATCCGAAAACCCCATCGTCTGGGAGACTCGCCCTTCGGACTTTGCAAAGGAGGATTCCGTTTACAGTTCCCGAATCGTTTTTTACGGATTGGACGGAAAATCGCAAGCGTTCTTGGGACCGATTGTCCGGGCGGATTCCGTTTTGCCTACTATCGGGAGTGCGGAAGTTTCCGTTGCGGAAGAAGACGGCAGCCGCATTTTGCAGGTGGATGTCTCCGCGTCGGATTTTGAATCCGGGATTCTCCGCTCACGGTTGGAGCTTTTCTTTGGCGGGAGTCTTTTGGAAAGTCGCACGGTTTTTGGAAAAGGCTCTTTGGCGGAAGATTTTGTACTCAACAGGCAGGCTTTGTATTCTTGCATGGGTTGCCGGGCGACCGTGAAAGTCTCCGTGGAGGATTTGGGGCACAACCACGCCGAAGTTTCTTTGCAGACGGAAGCGCTTTTCCCTTATCCGCAATCGCTCGCCTTGTGGTATCCGCTCTCCGAAGGCTTTGGGTCGACGGCCTTCGAAGCGACCGGGAATGGCCCGGATTTGAACCTTTCCGAAATGAAGTTCCCTTGGCAAAATGGGAAATCCCTGAGGCTCTTTGCCGGAGACCGTGCGCTTGGGAAAGAAGCCTTGCCCGTTTGGGATATGCCGTTCAGCGTGGAAGCGGAATTCTCCGCGGGCCATGCGTCGGGAACGGTCATCGGATTTTCGGGAAGCGGCGCATGGTCTTTGGGCGTCGATGATTCGCGACATTATTATTTGGAAGCACCGTCCGGAAGAATCTCGTTCACCGCCATCGCGGAGCGGAACGTGAAAAATCATCTGGTGATGACTGTGAACGAAGAAACCGTCGCTCTGTACAAAAACGGCTCTTTGGCGGAAACCAAGAATTTGCCTTCTGGTTCAAGAATCGGATGTGGGGGGACTCTCGCTCTTGGCGGTGTCGGCGGCGCGACGTCCATTTCCGGAGAAGTTTCGAATGTCCGTATTTACCGTTCCGCGCTCACGGCGAACCAAATCTTCGCTCTTTATCAGGATGGCTTGGATTTGTCTTCGGACGATATGCTGGCGGTCCGCGCTGTGGAAATTAATCGCGGAAGCCTTGCTGTCGATCAATCTTGCGGCCTTTCAGGAATGGCGTATTTGCGGCAATGGGATGCGGCTTCGACGGGAATGATGACGTGGACTGTGGATTTGCAGACGGCGCGTTACCATCTTTACCTTTTGACTTTGGATGTTTCGGGAGAATCGTCAAAAGTGGAAGTTCTGCAAGATGGAACTTCTTTGGGAATTTTCTCCATCCACTCGACGGGACTTTGGAAAAGCGTGCGGGTGGATGGGTTGAGCCTTGGAATTTCAGGGCGAAGCCAAATTTCCATTCGACCATTCGGGAATCTTGGCGTTGCGGCGGTCGCTCTTGTGAATTCTTCTCGAAATCTTCCTGCGGAACGGGTGAATTTTGGCGAAGGTTCGTGGAAAAATCCGCCACCGCGAGTTTCCGTACAAATGAAATATGAAAATCCGGGTGACGTCACTTGGGCAAGACCTTCTTTCCGGTTGCAGAATTTGACGGGAGAAGACATCTTTGACGCGCGCCTCCGTTATTATTACAAAGGCGAGGGAATCTCTGTGCAAGCCGTCTCCTTTTATCCGAACACTTTCATGTCTGTCCGTCCGGATGCGGGGAGCGTCTTTTACGGGGAACTCGCTTTGGACGAGGCGATTCCGGCTTACGATGCTCCTTATTACGGGAACGGCCCGCAAGTGGGTCTTCATCGTACAGACGCTTATTTTCCTTGGGACGTGACGGATGATCCGAGTTTTGCGTCGTCGGCGCAGAGTGAATGGGCGAATGCAGACGGCGTCGCCTTGCTGGACTCGGACGGATTTTTATTGAACGATTGGGCGTGCTTTGACGTTGCCGGTCCGGAAGTCAGTCGGCGGGCGAGCGTCCGCGTGTTGGCGAAAGATTCCAAGGCGGATTCCCGAAACGCGAGCCTCGTTTCCATGTTAGTGGAAAATACGGGAGAGCTTCCCGTCGAAGGCTTCGAAGTCCGCTATTATTTCCGGGACAGCTCCGGCACGGCGGAAGTGGATTTTTACAGCCACCCCTTTGCCTCTGCTGATAAAATGAGCGCTGGCGGGAGTCTTTATTACGTGTCCTTTGACTATGCGGACGTGATTCTGAATCCTGGCGAAAAATCCGATTTCGGGAATGGCGTGAACTTTGAAATCCACTCTCCCGGATGGAGTTCGGACTTCGACAGTTCGGACGATCCGTCGCACTTCGGACTGGGCGGTGAATTCCGTGAAGCGGATTCCGTTGTCGTCTTGGACAAGAACGGCAACTTGTTGTGGGGAAAAGTCCCCCAGCCGGAATTCGACGGGGATTACCAGATGAAAAATATCGCAGACGATAGGCTCGAAGTCGAAGGGGACGTTGTCCATGTGACTGTCGCCGAGAAGGGAAATTACACTCTCGAAACGGTGAACGCCGCCGGGATGCCGCAAGTCACTTTATTTCGGGGAACATGGAGCGCGGGCGAACATCCCGTCTCCCTTTCCGGAAAGGTCTTTTCTCCGGGAAGCTACTTGGTACTCCGTCGCGGCGGTGAAATTCTTTCTTGGAAAATCTTCAAATAGGAGGAAACTCGAATATGAAAAAGTCAAACCATACGTCCTTTGTATCTGTGAAATCGGCCTTCTTCGCCGTGCTGCTTTCGCTGGTCGCCTGTGCGACGGACGCGCAATTCGATGCGGATGATGTCTGCCCCGTAGAAGGCCTGAACGTTTACGGCTTTGCCAACCGGGGAACTTTCACCGATCCGCGTGACGGACAGGAATACGCGTACACGACAATCGGAAAACAGGTGTGGATGGCGCAAAATTTAAACTATCCGACGGGATATTCGATGAAGAATGATTCGATGTGGGATTGCGCCCTTTGCGGTCTTTGGTATAAATTTTCCGCACTCAGTCTGGATTCTATCGCTTCCCTTTGTCCACCGGGCTGGAGAGTTCCGACGGAGGAGGATTGGCTGACGCTGTTTTCGGCTGTCGGCGCATCGAATGTCGATGAAACGCTGGTTTCGGAACGAATCGGCGGTGAGCCGTTCGGGGCGAACCTTTGCGGCTATTCGGGAATTGCTGCGGGATGGATTACGGGCGGAAACGAACATTTAAGGTCGGACAGTTGGCTTTGGTGGTCGCAAACGCTGGACGGGTGTTACCTTTATGCGGATTTTGGCAGGGATGCGAAGCTAGCGGAAATGAGCTGGGTTTATTTTCGTTCCCATCTTCCCGTGCGCTGTATGATGGATCTTTGACCGGAGGGATGGAAAATGCGGAATTTCTATTTCTTCATCGCGGCTTGTACCGCATTCATTCACGCGCTCACCTTGGAACAAGTCCGTTCGGATTTGAAAAATGCGTTCCTGGATGCCGATTCCGTTGAAATTGGGATTCAGACGACGTTGTCTTCTTCGGACCTTCTAAATCCGCAGAAGATTTCTGTTTATTTTGTGCGAAAGGGGCCGCGGAACGTCTTCGCCGAGGTGAAAATGCCGCATTCCAGCCAAAGGACAATTGTCTGCGGCGACAGGATGAAATCCATTGATTTGAATACGCGGAAATTTCAGATACTTCCCTACGACGGAAAGGCGTTGGAGATGTTCCCGGAGATGAATTTTCATCTGCTCGATTCGAGTGGATGGAAAGAGCCGGAACCCGTTTCGGAAGAAGTTTTCGTCATCGACGGAACGGGGGGACGGGTCTATTACAATGCAAGGAAAAAGCGGATGGAGGAATGGGTGTCAAAGGGCGAAGTCTCTGTACGGACTGTTTTTGCTTACGATGCGGTCGGCAATTTGAAGACGATGACGACGACCGTGTCCGCTCCGGGAGTGGAGACGAAAGTCGTTTCTGAGATTCGTACGCTTCGGCATTCGAGAAACTTCCCGGATGCGCTGTTTGACTTTTGAACGAAATTCCAGATGATTAATCGGTTGAAGTGCGCGATTAATCGATTTGAGGGTGGATGCTTCGCGTTTTTTTGCCGGGGAATGGGCTTTTTCCCTTGGCACGGGTTTTGCAATTGTATCCGCGTCCCGATGTCGGGGCATCAATATGGAGGCTTTATGCCAAAAGTAAAAACAGCGAACGCGGTGGAACAGAAAGCTCCTCGCGCGTCCGAATTCGATTGTCTGGTCGTCACCAATGTCCGCGTTTATCCATTCAAGGAAGGCGTCAACATGGGGCACATCAAGGCTTTGGCCCGTGTCGTTTTGAACGATCAGTTTGAATTGACGCAGCTCCGCGTGATGGATGGGGAAAACGGTTTGTTCGTCGGTTATCCGAACGACCCGTTTTACAAAGGCGACGAATATCGCAGCATCTATTATCCGATTACTCGGGAATGCCGGGAGCACATTGAAAATTGCATTCTTGAAAAGTACCAGCAAGTGATTGCCGCCGCTTAAGAGGTTGCCGTGTTCCAAAGGATTCGCACCAGTTGTCTGCTCGGGATCAAAGCCATCCCCGTGAATGTCGAAGTGGATTCTTCCGCAGGGCTTCCGGGATTTACTTTGGTCGGTCTTCCTGACAATGCCGTGAGGGAATCCAGGGAACGCGTCGTTTCCAGCATCCGAAGCTCCGGTTATGCGGCATCGGGCAGCCGCATCACCGTGAACCTTTCCCCCGCGGATTTGAAAAAGGAGGGGACTTCCCTGGATCTTCCGCTTGCGATGGGAATGCTCATCGCCTGTGAAGAAATTCAAGCGGAGAATCCGGAAAAGTTCGTCTTCTTGGGGGAGCTTTCCCTAGATGGTCGCGTCAAGGCTGTTCGCGGAGTCCTTTCCGTAGCGATGAGCCTCTCGAAAAAAGAAGATGTTTTGGTGGTGCCGAGGGAGAATGTCGCAGAGGCATCCCTTGTCAAGGGACTTTCCGTTGTCGGTGTTTCGACCCTTTCGGAATGCATCGCCGTTGTGTTTCCCGGATCCAAGGTCCGCCCGATGGAGGCGTGCGGCATCAGGCGAAGGGAAATGGCGGCGGATCCCTCGGTGCCGGATTTTCGTTCCGTCGTCGGCATGGACGGGGTGAAGCGATCCTTGGAGGTGGCTGCCGCCGGTGCGCACAACTTTTTGCTGGTCGGTTCGCCGGGATCGGGGAAAACGTTCTCCGCTAGATGTCTTCCGGGGATTTTGCCGCCGATGACCGATGACGAGATCTTGGAATGTACGCGGATTTATTCTTCCTTGCATGTCTTGGACGACGGGGAATCCGTCGCATTCCAAAACCGCCGCCCGTTCCGTTCTCCGCACCATTCGTCGTCCATGATGGCCCTTGTCGGGGGCGGCCCGCATTTGAGGCCCGGCGAGGCGACTCTTGCGCACAACGGAGTCCTCTTTTTGGACGAACTTCCCGAATTCAACCGGAATGTACTCGAAGCTCTGCGAGAACCGATGGAGGAGGGCTTCATCCGGATCAGCCGCGCCAGTGGAACGGTCGTCTGGCCGGCGCGTTTTATGATGGGGGCGGCGATGAATCCTTGCCCGTGCGGTTATTCCATGGATCCCAAGCGGGAATGCACCTGTCTGCCGGATTCCGTCCGCAGATATCGCCAGCGCATTTCGGGACCGATGCTCGATAGAATCGACATCCAAATGGCGGTTCCGTCGACCGACCCGCATTTGCTTGTGCAATTGCCCGCCGGGGAATCTTCAAGGCAAATCCGGGAACGCATCGTCGAGGTGCGTAAAATCCAACGCTCCCGATTCTTGGGGAAGAGGAGCCGTTCCAACGCGGAAATGTCGAGCGACGAGACGAAGGAGTTTTGCCAAATGACGTGTGCAACGGAAAATTTCGCCGTCTCTGCCGCAGAGAAGATGCAGCTCAGTGCACGAGGCTATTATCGGATGTTGAAAGTGGCGCGGACAATCGCCGATTTGAAAGCGGTGAAAGACGCTTCGACGCATTCTCCCGTGGAAAACATCGACATTGCGGAAGCTTTGCAATACCGTGCTTTTTCCGGTCTTGCCGGGTAGCGGGCTGTCTTGATGTTCACCAAGTGAACCGTTGACCGCTCTCTTGCTAACGTCAAAGGCGTTAATCTCGCCGAACCTTTACTGCATCTGGATGCTTCGGGCTTTGCCCTCAGGATGACACTGTAACGCCGTCATTCTGAGCGACAGCGAAGAAAAGCGTACAAGCCGAATCCTGCGGACGAAAGCTTGCTTTCGGACATTGGTGAGGCGCAGCCGCTAACGCCAAAGGCGTTAATCCAGGCAAACCTTACTGCAACCGTTCGTTTCGTTCCAATCGAATTTCCGCCGCGGATCCCTTGGCGTGAGGGATGGCTTCCGGTTTTTCAATGCGCACTTGAGCCGCCAAAATGAGCGGTGATGCGGATAGAATTCTTTCGGCGACTTTGTAAACCAGCGTTTCCACCAGCTCGAACCGGGACTCTTGGATGAAGTTCACCAGATTTTCAGAAAGACTGGCGTAATCGACGGTGTTCTCGATGGAATCCGTTTGGGCGATGGGCTCAAAGTCCATCCAGAGGGAAAAGTTCAGGCGCACGGGCTGTGTCCGTTCCCGTTCAAAAGGAAAGACCCCGAGGATGGCCTCGAAGTCCAAGTCTTGAACGGTGATTTTCCCGACTTTCATCACCAAGTGAACAGCACGATGGAACCGGCGATGGAAAGGGCGGCGATTCCGAACCAGATGTTGCGGGCCGTCGAGTAGGAATCCATCGTGTCCTTGTTCTTTTTGTTGCGCGCGAGCAGGTTGCCGTAAGTTCCCGCTTCGGTCTTTTGGGATGCGTAGTAGAGGAGCGCCTGGTAGGTGCCTTCGTCTCCTCCGGCCGCCGTTCTCATGGCGTCCTTGTGGTCGCTGATTTTGTCATTCAATTCGTCGTGCGCGCTCTTGGCGTCGCTGTATTGCATTTGGTCGTAAATTCCGATGCCGATGCTCGCCGCCGCGACTCCGACAAGCCCCCAAGCGCTCCATTTGCGGACTTCGTCTGCAACGCCGAAGCGGTTCGTGACGTCGTTGGCTGCGTAATCTTCGTCATTCGCCCGGCTGGCCGTTTCACTCACATCGCCTTGGACATCGTAAGCGTAGTCGTCTTCCGATTCGCAGTCCGGGTCGTCGTCGTCGCAATATTCGGAGTCGTCCGCAGAAGAAGAGGAGCTCTCTTCCATCGGGGCGGCCGCGTAAAGGTCTTCGGAGCTGGACGAGGATTCTTCGAAATCGGAGCTGGAGCTTTCCGGGACGTTCTCCGGCACGAGGGCTATCGTCTTGACTCCGCGGTGCACGTACATTTCGTTCACGCCTTCGGCATAGACGGCCGTTCCGTCGAAATAAACTTTTTCAATGTCCGCAGCGGCATCCGCATCTGCGCTGGAATAAACCTTCGCCTTGACGACAAAGCCGTAGGCGATGCCCGCGGGGAGCGTGAATGCGGAGAGGTTCGCTTTTTCCGCCCCTTCGCGTCCTTCGTAAAGTTGGTAAGTCGTCGGGGATTCTCCGAATGGGTCTTCGAACTTCTGACGGACGTAGAACCGGCCGCTCTGGACGTTTTCAACGGAGCCCGTTGCGGAAATCTTGAGGGATCCGCCGAATTCCGCGTCGATGTATGAATCCGGCGTACCTGTTTCTTCGCCGGAGAAGTTGGCTATGGTATAGTTGTCTGCTGCAAATGCGGTGATGGCGAAAATGCCGATGCAGGCGAATAATGTTGGCTTCATTCGAGAACTCCGATAAATACTGCATCAAATATATATAATCCTTTTTGGGAAAAGGATTTCACTCAAAATTTTCTAGTTTGCGGATGGGAAAAAAGTGATGAAAAATAAAGAAACAACCCATACGGTCGTCTTGGGTGCAAGCCACAAGACGTGCCCTGTTTCTCTGCGAGACAAGTTGGGCTTTTCGGGTGCGCAGCTCGAAAAGTCCCTGGCGAGCCTAGGGCGTTTGCCCGGACTTTCGGAGGCGGTCATCCTTTCGACTTGCAACCGGACGGAGATTTACGCGGCGACCTTTTACCCCGAGGCGCTCCGCGATACTTTAATCAACTGGTGGGCGGAATTCGCCCGGGTGGACGTCGGGGAACTTCTGCCGCATTGCTTTTACTTGACGCACACGGAAGCGGTGTCGCACCTTTACACGGTCGTTTCTTCTCTTGACAGCCTGGTCCTTGGCGAAACGCAAATCCTAGGCCAAGTCAAGGATGCCTTCTCGGTGGCGCAAAAGTCGGGGAAGACCGGATTTTTTTTGAATCATCTGTTTCAATCGGCGCTTTCCCTCGGCAAAAAGGTGCGGGAGGGGACGGCCATCGGCGAAGGGACGGTTTCCATTCCATTCGCCGCAGTCCAGTTGGCTATTCGGGAGTTCGGGGACTTGTCCCCGCTTTGCGTCGGAATCCTCGGGGCGGGCGAAATGGGGAACATCGCTGCCGTGGAACTCTCCGCCTGTGGCGTCTCGGACTTCCGGTTCTTCAACCGGACTCTTTCGAAGGCGCAAAACTTTGCCGCCCGGTTCGGGGGGGAGGCTTGCGAATTGTCCGAAATGCCCGGACGCTTGAAAGAAGTCGATTTGCTGATTGCCGCCGCTTCGTCCCCGGAATATCTGGTGACGGAAGAGGCCGTTTCCGCGGCCGCCAGGGGGAAAAAGACTGTTTACGTCGACATCGGCGCACCTCGCAACATCGAACCGACCGTTTCTGAGCTTTCGAACGTCTCCTTGTTCAGCATCGACGACTTGAGCCGCGTGGTGGAGGACAACCGCAGCAAGAGACGCCATTCCGCAGAACGGGCCCGGGAAATGATTGGCGACGCCGTCGACGAGTTCTCGGAGTGGTATGCGACCCTCGGCGTGATTCCGCTCGTGCTTTCCCTGCGGAAAAGGCATGAATCCATTGGGCGCGGACTCCTTGAAAAGTGGGAACATCGCGTTTCGGAAAAGGAATTCGCGTTGCTTCGCCGCTATAACGACGAATTGATTGCCAAGATTTTGCACCGTCCGTCGCTTGAATTGAAACGCTTGGGGGCAGCCGGGCTGGAACTTGAAAGCCGCTTGATCTTGGAACAATTGTTCGGGCTTTCGTTGGATGAGGAGGATATCCGTGAAGACGCTTAGAATCGGCACGCGTGGCAGCACTCTGGCGCTCGCGCAGGCGACGTGGGCGAAAGGTTTGTTGGAAAGGGCTTTCCCGGAAATCCCCGTGGAAATCTGTGTCATCAAGACGGAGGGCGACAAGGATCGGGTGCGGTCTCTGGTCTCTTTCGGCGGACAGGGAGTTTTCGTCAAGGAAATCGAAGAAGCCCTGCTCGAAGGGAGAGTCGACATCGCCGTGCATTCGTTGAAGGACGTTCCCGACTCGATGGACGGCAGGCTGGAACTTTCCGGCTTTTTGAAACGCGAGGATTTTCGGGACGTGTTGGTTTCTCGCGGCCTCGGTTTGCTGGACTTGAAGCCGGGTGCGGTCGTCGGGACGGGTTCGCCACGGCGCGTCTTGCAGTTGAAGGCTTTGCGCCCGGATATCCGTTGCGTGAATTTGCGCGGGAATTTGCCGTCGAGAATCGAAAAAGTCCGTTCGGGGGAGTTGGATGCGGTCATCTTGGGAGCTGCGGGGCTGAACCGTTTGAAGATGCGGGACTTGATTTCGGAAACCTTTCCCGTCGAACGGATGACCCCGGCGATAGGGCAGGGGATTGTTGCGTTGCAGACGTTGAAAAAGAACTCCTTGGCGAAGGCGGCCGCGGAATCCGTTTCGGACAAGTCCGCCGTCATCGCGGCGCGGGCGGAGAGGCGTTGGATGCATCTTCTCGGCGGCGGATGTCGCGTTCCGATGGGGGCAGTCCTTGAAAAGTGCGGAGAGAAGTTCCTGTTCACGGCCTACTTGGCGGATGCGCAAACGGGAGCATCCTTGAGGCGTTCCCGGATGTTTCCCGAAGACGACTTGTCTTTCCCTGAAAGGAATCCTTTGGAGTCCTTTGCCGCCGAGTTTTCCGCCGAATGTCGTGAAAAGCGCATCCCGTTGCCGTCGGAAGTTTCGGGAGCGGAAGCGATTGCGTCGTTTTGGAATCGGGAACATTGATGCTTGTCATTTATACAAAGATGGAACCGCCGCCGGCGGATTTTATCCAACGGGAGAGAGCTGCGGGAAATTCCGTGTGGCACGTCCCCGCCTTGAATTTTCGCCGGACGGGAATCGTCCCGGATTTGGAAGGCTTTGACGCCGCCTTTGTCGCAAGCCCCCGTGCGGCGGTCATCGCCGCAGAATCTTTGGCGCATTTTGACGGGGCGGTCTTTGCCGCGGGCCCGGGCAGCGCGCGAGTTTTGCTGCAGATGGGAATTTCCGTTTCCGCAGCGGGAAGTGGGAATGGAGCGGAAAAGGATTTTCCCGAATTTTTGAAAAAACGCCCGGTCAGCCGTGTCGCCTGGATTTCGGCAAGGGAGACCGCCGCCGATTTGCGGGCCATCGCTTTGCAGTGCGCCGTCTCCGTGGAACATTTTCCCGTGTATGAAACGTTCCCCGCCGCAATCGACGAAGGGAAGCTCTCGAAGTTGGAAAGGCCCGTGGAATGGCATTTTTTTTCGGGAAAGGCGGTGCAAGCCTTTCGGCGTTTTATTCAAGGGGGAGACCGCGTGAAATTGCACGGCGCCAGTGCGGAAAAGGCTTTCTTCGCGGAGGGGTTGGGGCTAGGGGTGGAGAATCAATTAGCAATTGGCAATGTGCAATGAGCAATTGTATTTGAAGAAAGGCTCGGCGACACTAAACTCTAAGAACGAATCACTCGCAACTAATACTCCCCCTACCTTTCCGCCCGATGTCACTTTGTTCCATTATTCCAGCCCTTCATTCACAACTTCGTTGTTCATAGGGGCTTTCAAATGCGTAGGCGAAGCAGGTCGTGCCAACGACAGAACAGTCCGTTCGTCGGACAAAGCAGCCCGTGCCACGGAAAACAGTCCTAGTTGAGCCTGAGCGTGGCCACGGGGGAGGTTGAAAGGAAGGGGGCTGCGGCCTTCGTAACTCTGAGCAGCCCCCTACCTTTCCGCCCGCTGCGTAAGCGAAACAGGTCGCTTGGCGACCAAACAGTCCGTTTGACGGACACAAGCAGCCCGTGCCAACGACAAAACCGTCCGTTCGACGGACACGAGCAGCCCGTGCCACGGGAAAACCGTCCTCGTTAAACCTAAACGTGGCCTTAGACTCGTTGTTCTAAGCCGCTGAAGCGGCAAGAACA
>CAZCRF010000036.1:0-25418 GCA_964501065.1 uncultured Fibrobacter sp.
GTTCTTGCCGCTTCAGCGGCTTAGAACAACGAGTCTAAGGCCACGCTCAGGTTTTTCACGAGTTGTTTTACCACCCCATGGGTGGTTGCCGCCGCACGAGCTGTGTTCTCCGCGCGGTTCGTGCTGACGCCCTTTCCCTTGCGCAAGCCACACTCCTCACTAACTCCTAACTCCTTTTCCCTAATCCCTGTTGTTCGCCGAATGTGCGGTGAGGCGCAGCCGTTGACGCCAAAGGCGTTAATCCCGTCGAGCCTTTGCCGCAACGGGATGTTTCGTTGCGCATCGCTCCACTCAACATGACTGTCGCTCTCCTGCCAACGTCATTCTGAGCAAAGCGAAGAATCTCGCTACAGTAAAGGGTTGTTTCGCTGTCGCTCAGCACGACTTTTTTTGTTTACAGTCAACTAACCGCTAACTCCTCACCCCTCACCCCTCACTCCTAATTGAATCGCTCACAGCAGCTCAAAGACGAGGCGCGCCGCCGAAGAAACTTCCACGGAATCTGCAATGGCTTCCGCCGCGTTTCCGATTCCGTCGGAAAGCTCAACCGCGCCCGAAGCCTTCAACGCCCTTGAGTATTGCCGCGCATCCGGTTCCGCAGACTCATCCATCGAAAGGATGCGTCCTAGATGCATGCCTAGTCCTTCGGCGAAAAGTTTCGCCTTCTCCTCGGCACTGCCGACTGCCGTCTTGGAAAGCGAAGCCCAGGCCTCTTGCCGCTTCGATGCGCTGAGCCTCGGTTCCGTTCCGTTGTTCTGCAAGTCGTTTGTTCGGGCAAAAGCCTTGACGACGGCTCCCGCTGAGTCCTTGGAGCGCGTCGTGACTTCGAAAAATTTGCAGGCCTTGTACCCCAAGAGTTCGCGCTTTCCCGTCTGGTGATTGTAGCGGAAGTCCTTGGTCAGGGAAATCGGCCCGGAGGAAATGTCCCTTTCTAAAACGCCCAAATCTCGAAGCTGCCGCAAAATTTCCGCATTCCGCTCCGTTGTTTGACGGTAAAGGGCTTTCTTGTCAGGACCGTGCACTTCTAGTTGGAGGAACGTCAGGAATTCGTCGGCGGCGAAATTTTTGCTTTTGTCCGCTTGGACTTCGAGCTTGGCGGGGGGATTCGCCGTCGCGCGTTCCGCTTTGTTTGCCAACAACTCCTTTTGCAAAAATAGGGACGCTTCGACAGTCGCTTCACCCATCCCGGATGGGAAGGTCTCGAGCATAGCCTTGGCGTATAAAACGCGTCCCGTGTCCAGATTCGACGAGGCGCTGGAGGCTTGTTTCGCCGCTTTCGACAGCGCTTCCTTGCAAACGGTTTCGAGGAATCCCTTTAACGTGAGGTCGGGAATTTTCGCCGATTTGCCGGAAGCGGGGACGATTTCCACGTCGGGAATTTCAGAGACGGCCCCGGACAGGGCTTCCGCCATTTGCGGGTTTGCGGAAACGGTGAAGCTTTGTCTTGCGCGGAACGAACTGTCGTCTTCCGCCGTTCGGGTCAGCTGGAGGCTTTCCCGTGAAACGTGGACTGGATTCGATTTTCCCGAATTCAGGGAATCCACTTGAGCCAAAACGGCGCTTCGAAGTTCCTCCATCCGCCGGTAAAGTTCCTCTTGGGATTTCCCCGAAAGGGAAATCGTCAGCCGCATGGGGCGTCCCGCGTTCAAGGGGATTCTTCTCGTTTCGGATGCTTGGACGGAAATTGTGGCAATCGGCTCCGCCTTTTCCTTTGGCGCGTTTCCGTTTTGCAAGGCGAAGGCGGTCACGAGAATTGCCCCGACGGTGACTACGCCCAAAAGCGTTTTTGTATTCATCATTATTCCCCGCGATTCTTCGCCGCTTTGTTCTTAAACCGGTTGTGCGCGTCCAACGTGTTCGAAAAGAAGTGCGTCCCGGACCCGTCGTCCTTGGCGACAAAGTAAAGGGCGTCCGTCTTTGATGGATTGAGCGTCGCTTCGATGGCTTTGCGTCCCGGATTGGAAATCGGCCCCGGCATGAGTCCGGGGAATCGCCTCGTGTTGTAGGGACTTGGGCTTTGCAGCTGGCTCTTGTAAATGGGTCCCGTCAGATTGCGGAAAATGAACCGGACGGTGGGGTCAGCCCCCAGGGGAATTCCCTTCCGCAGCCGGTTGACGAAAACGCCTGCAATCAAGTTTCGCTCGTCCGTTTTGCCCGTTTCCTCTTCGACGACGCTCGCCAGGGTGAGTACGCCGTGCCATCCGCCGAGTTCCTTCCAAAGAGGGCTGCCCTTCGCTTGCATTTCCGCTTTGAGCTTTTGGTTCGCGGACACCATCTGCCGGGCGACGTCCTTTTCCGAAGCGTCGAGTTCGACGGGATAGGTGTCGGGGAGCAGGTAGCCTTCCAGACTTTTCGCGTCGATTCCCAATTCCTTTGCAAAAGCCGAATCGTGCACGATGGATTCCCAGGCGGTGGAGTCGAAGTCGGGAAGTGCGCTCCGGAAGTAGGCGGGCATTTCCCAAGAAGCCCTGCCTTCGGGGATCGTGACCTTGCGCGTGGCCGTTTTCCCGGAGCTGAGGATTTCCGCGAGACCGGCGATGCTGGTCCGAGGGGGAATGTCGTACCATCCCGCTTTCGGCTGGATTTTTTGGGCGCGGCACCACCAGGAAAAGAAATCGGCCCGGGGCACGAGCCCGCTTTCTTCCAACTTTTGGGCGATTTTGGAGACGGAAGCTCCGTTTTCGACATGGAAAGATTTTTCTGCAGTGATTTGTGACGGTTGGAAAAGGATGTACTTGCCCCACAGGACGGCGGAAACGGCCAACAGGACTAGAAGAAAGAGAGCGAAAATGAGTTTTTTCATATGCGAGGGAATATAAAAAGAAAAATTTCTTGGCGTTTTCCCAAAATAAAGGATATATTTGGGGGTGAAGATTGAAATGGGTAACCCCCGAATTTCGAGGATATGCGATATGACAAAAAAGGTTTTGTTCGGACTTCTGGCTTTGATGGTGGCCGTCGCCATGGCGGCTCCTAAAACGGTGAAATCCAAACGCGGCGATATCGATTTGACCAAGACGAAGGGCGGAACGGACGTGGTTTGCACTGCCGGATTCAACGATGAACTTCGAATTGTGAAAGATGACGGAGACGCCGTCCTCGTGAAGGGTTCCTGCGGTCAGGGGTGGGTCGGCAAGAGTGCCGTGGAATATGTCGCCCAGGCTGCGGGAGACAAGAGCATGTCCCTCGAAGGCGTTGACGTCGTCGGTTGGATTGACAACCCGAGCGGCGTCTTCATTTTGGATGCCGACGCGAACGAACTCGACGGGGTGAACATCGACCGCGACTTCAAGGAATACCTCCAGCACACGATGGACCGCGAAACGATGGAAATGCAGAACAACGAGAACTGATTTTTTGGGAAAACTGTCCGGCCTCGCTTCGAAGCGAGGCCTTTGTCGTTGAGAGCGGCTCCGCAACTTGATTCTCAGCTCACAACGATTCCGAAAGGCTCATGATGCAGGCTTCGCGGATGCGCCAAAGTTCTTCAAGGGAATAGGGCAGGAACATTTCCCTGCGCCACTTTTCCAAGAACTGTTTGTGGTAGGCCGTCTTTTCCTCGGCGATGCGCTCCGGATTTTGCAATTCGCGGGTGTCCAAGATTTCCAAGCTTGCGGCGAATTTTCCCGGCAGCGTGTAATCTCCGACAGAGCCGTTTTCCGTCAAGTAACAGTGCGCCTCGGGAATGTAGTCCAAGTGAAAATGTTCGAGGACGTCTTGCACTTTCGGGTGGCTTTGCGCGCTCATTTTGAATGCGGAGACCATCAGATGGACGTTCGGGATGGAGTTCTCCCGGGCGACGGCGCAAAGGACGGCGTGCTTTCCGCTGCACGTGCCGCATCCTTCCGAAAAGACCAGAGAAATGTCCTTGGGGTCGGATGTTCGCCGGTAAGGGAGGTTCGAAATGTAACGTTTCAAGTCTTCCCATGAAAGAATCCCAAGGGAACGGGCAAGCCTTGAAAAAGGCGCGTCGGCGGAAATTTCCATATTCAGACACCTCCGGTTGCGTTGCAAATCAACAGCCTGGCCGTGTAGCCGGCATAAAAAAGGAGGAAGACGATGCCTTCGATGCGGTCGAAATGATATTTGCGGAAGGTGAAGGCGACGAGGAGAGTGCACAGGGCGGCAAAAATCATCACGAGGAAGTCTTCCGCGCGGACGTTTGCAATTTCAATCGGTTTGGCGATGGAAGAAAGCCCGAGAATCAGCAAAATGTTGAAGACGTTCGACCCGATGACGTTTCCCAAGGCCAGCTCCGAGTTCTTTTTGACTGCGGCGACGATGGATGTGATGAGTTCCGGAAGGGACGTCCCCACGGCGACGACGGTGATGGCGATGGCGGCTTCGCTCATCCCGAAGGTGCGTGCCAAGTTTTTCGCGGCCAGGAGAAACAGGTTGCCGCCGCCGATTAAAAGCGCGAGGGAGAGGCCGGCGACGGGGATAAGCAGGGGGAGTGGCTTCCCGGCGAGGCGCGATTCCGTCCCTTCTTTGCTCGGATTCTTGCGGCTCGCGTAGATGGTGTAGGCCATGTAGGCGAAAAACAGGAGAAGTAAAATGCATCCGTCGATTCTCGATAGTCCGAAATCCGCGGGGGAAAGGGGATTCTTCACCAAGAAGAAGAGCAGTGCCGCCGCGAAGATGCCGAAAGGGATGTCCCGTTTGACGATGGATTTCCCAATCGCGAAGGGGAAGATGACGGCCGAGACGCCGAGAATCAAGAATGTGTTGCAGATGTTCGACCCGACGATATTCCCCACGGCGATGTCCCCGTGCCCTTCGATGGCGGAGGAAAGGGAGACGAAAAGCTCCGGTGCGGAGGTCCCCATGCCGACGATGGTCAGCCCGATGACGAAGCTTGAAACCTTGGCGCGCTTTGCGATGGCGACCGAAGAATCCACGAGAACTTCCGCTCCGAAGAGGAGGAGGGCAAGCCCTGCGATTAAAAGAAGAAAGTCCATGCGTAAAAAATAAAAAGGAGGGAGTCTTCCGCATGGGAAGACTCCCGAAATGGGACGGCTGTAAGCCGGGTTCTGTGCCGGCCGAAGTCGGCGATGACCATTTATCTGGAACCGTCATTGCTGGCGGCTTCTAGCGACCTACCCGAATTCCGACTGGAAAAGGCTACCCAGGCTCTCCGAAAAGAGCGGAATTCTGCTTGGTCTTGCACCGGATGGGGCTTGCCGTGCCGCATCTGTCGCCAGATGCGCGGTGAGCTCTTGCCTCGCCATTTCACCCTTACCCCTTGCGGGGCGGTCTGCTTTCTGCTGCGCTATCCGTCGCATTTCTGCGCCTGGACGTTATCCAGCATCCTGCCTTGCGGTGCCCGGACTTTCCTCCCCGCTTTCGCCGGGGCGGCCATCCGCTGTCCCGATTCAAATGTAGTTTAATTTTCTATTGTTTTGTCATGGGAATCAGTGAAGAAATGAAAGAGCCGTCGTCAAAGGGTCGCCGCGTGCGGAAAGCCCTTTGTGTCGTCGGCATCGGACTCCTCTCCCTTTGGATTCTGTTCTTGGTCGTATCCTTTTTTGCGCCCAAGGTGGCGAAGGGTTACGTGACGGCGCATGCGAAGGAATGGATCGGTCGGCGGGTGGAAATCGGGGACATTTCGTTCAACCCGTTCCGCTTTTCCGTTTCCGTGCGGGATTTTAGCCTGTTCGAAGGCGATGATGAAACGCGGTTCGTCGCATTTCGGGAATTCTTTGTCAATGCGGACCCTCTTTGCCTGTTCAAGGGGGATGTTTGCCTTTCGGAAGTGCGGCTCGACTCCCCCGAAGCGAGAATCGTCAAGAACGGCGGACTCTTCAATTTTTCGGATATCTTGGCCAGGTTCTCTTCGGCGGACAGCGCGGCTCTCGGTGCGGAATCCCCCGCAGTCCTCGATTCGGCCGTGTCGGATTCGAACTCTGTCGCTTCCGATTCCTCGCTGGCGTTCCCGTTCGGAATTTCCATCCGGAATTTTTCCGTCCTTTCGGGGAATGTCGTCTTTGAGGACCAATCGGTGAATTCCCACATCGGCGTCCGGGATTTTTCGGTGAAGGTGCCCGAAGTCTATTTTTCGAACAGGAACACGTCCGCCGGCGTGCACTTGGATTTTGCGGACGGAGGCTCCCTTGAAGTCGATGCCGATTACAATATGCAGAAGGGCGATTTCCGCGTGGACGTGGATTTGAAAAAATTTTCCCTGGCGATGGTGAAGCCCTATCTCGAAGGCTCCCTGAATTTCCGGGATTTGACGGGATTCACGACGGTGAAGTTGGGAATTTCGGGGAACGTTTCGGATGTGCTCGCTTCGGCGGTTTCGGGAACCGTTTCCGTGGACGATGTCGTGCTCACGGAGACTTCCGGGAAGGAGTTCAAAGTCTCCCATGTCGGTGTGGGAGTGGCCTCGGCCAATTTGGCGGAGAACCGTTTTGACGTGGATTCCGTCACGGTTCGCGGCGCGGCCCTGCATTTTGATTTGAACAAGAATTCGAACAATTTGTCCGTCCTGCTCTCTCCGAGTTCCGCCGGGGCTTCGGATGGGGCGGATTCTGTGTCGATGGCCGTTGTAACGGCGGATTCCCTTCCGGAAGAAAAGGCTTTGCCGGATTCGGCTTCCCCCGAAAAAAAACTCCGGGTCTCGGTCGGCAGG
The DNA here is from genome assembly GCA_964501065.1 of uncultured Fibrobacter sp. GTDB lineage: Bacteria > Fibrobacterota > Fibrobacteria > Fibrobacterales > Fibrobacteraceae > Hallerella. The sequence goes on from CAZCRF010000036.1 coordinate 6,632, forward strand.
CTTTCGGTCTCCGGCGTGAATTTCACCTTGAACGACAATACGATTCCGGGGAAGTTCAGCTACGGCGTTTCGGGAATCTCGGTTGCGGCTTCGGACGTGACTTTGGACGAGCGGACTCGCGTCGGCGTGGAGGCGTCCCTTCCTCATGGAGGCTCTTTCCGGTTGACGGCTGCCTTCAATCCGTCCGACTTGAATTCCTTCCAGGCGAACGTTTCCGTCAAGAACGTCGACATACGGGATTTTTCAAAGTATGCGGAACATTATACGGGCTATCCGCTCTCGGCGGGTCGTTTGGCTTTCGCTTCGGACAATGTGCTGCAAAATGGGGAAATCGATAGCCGCAACAGCATCGACATTTACGATTTGACTGTCGGAGACAAGCTGGACGGTGCGAAGCCGGAATTCAACGTCCCCATGAAGGTCGCCCTTTACATTTTGAAGGACAAGGATGGGAAAATCGCCTTTGACGTGCCGGTGAAGGGGAATGTCCGGGATCCCGAATTCTCTTACGGAAAAATCATTTGGCAGACGGTGATGAATTTGATGGTCAAGGTGGCGCTTTCCCCGGCGAAGCTCTTGCTGGGCTCTTCGACTCCGAGTGAATTTTCTATCGGAGTTGCTGCGGACGATTTGACTAGCGAACAGTACGATTTGGCGCGGAAGTGGACGGAAGTCTTGACGTCTAGACCGGGTTCCTCGCTTTCCATCATCCAGGATTTCCAACCGAAGCGGCTGCTCGACACCTTGGCGCGGGCACTTGAAAAGTTGGATTATTACAAGGCTTCCACGGGAAAGACAATCCTTTCTCCGGTGGATCGCAAGGCGGCTCTCGAAGCGGACGCGGATTCCGCGTTCGAAGCGTTTTCCGGGACTTGGACGCGCCCATCCGATGCGGAACTTTTGGAGACTCTCCGCTCCTTTTCCGACGTGCGAAATGAAAAGCTCTTGAAATTTTTGCAAGCGCAGCCCGGGGTGAACGGGAAGAATCTGAAAGTGCGCACGGCGACGGCGGCGGAGAGGGCTTCTGCCGGCAAGAAGGTCGTGTTCCGGATGTCGGTGGAATTGCCGTGAAGTGGAAATCCGTCCTTGTGGCCTTCTCCCTGTCGGCGTCTTCGGCTTTTGCCGGGAATGTCGCGAGCCAAGTCTTTGCCCGGCCTTCTTCGGATTCCCTGGAATATTTCCGCGTCGATTCCATTGTCGTGGAGAATGGCGACGCGTTCGACGATTCGAAGGCTTATTCCTTTGCAGACAGTCTGGTGTATCGGATTGGGAACGCCGTGCATTTGGAAACGCGGAAGTCCGTGGTGAAGAAACTCCTGTTGTTCGACGTCGGCGACGAAGTGAATTTGTACGAACTCATCGAGAGCGAAAAGAATTTGCGGAGCCAGGCTTACATCGCGGACGCGCGCATCACAAGGGAAGTCTCTTCCGACGGCAAGAACGTTCTTCGCGTCAGGACTAGCGACACGTGGACTTTGACGATTCCCCTTTCTTTGGAACGCCCGAGCGACGGTCCGCTGTATTACGGCATCGGCCTTTGGGAAAACAATTTCTTGGGGTTCGGACAGACGATTGGAATCTATTATTCCCATGATGAATTCCGCGACCGCTTCATGGCCCTCTACAACAACAGCAACTTTCTCGTCCGGCATAACCGTTTCGAACTTTCCCTTTCGGACAACACCGACGGTTACACGAATTACGTCACGATGTACAAGCCCTACCTTTCGCGCAAGAGGAACGAGTGGGCCTACACGATTTCCGGTTACGTGAACAAGGAGGACGTCAAGTATTATTGGACGGGGCGTCTCCCGACCCGGCGGGTTTCCGTCGCCGTTTCCGATTCGGCTTTCAAGGATTTGCCCCATTACGGCAAGAAGCATGAAAACGAAATTCTCCGGGTCAAACAGCTCGAAGAGGATTCCGCAACTTTTCACGTCGGGCGTTCTTTCGGCAGCGAGGAGTTCAAGGTCTATTTGGCGTTGGGCTACGACTACCATCGCTTTGGCCGTTCTTACAAATCTTTTTCCCGATTCCTCTTTGAAGACGGCGGGAAGGCTTATGCCGTGGATTCCGCTTCGGCGAAGGATTGGATTCCGGAACAGCTCGATTCCCGCTTCGGCGTGGATGTCACTTTTTCGCGCATCCGCTATGACAGGCTTGTCAATTTCAAGCACGCGAAGTGGACGGAAGATGTCGACAAGGGCTATAGCGTCAAGGTGGGAATTTCAAAGAATTGGAAGGCCTTGGGCGCGATGGACGATGACCTGCGAGTGGATTATCGCATTTATCTGGCGTTCGGTTCCAGGACGCATCATTTGATGTTGAATGCCAAGTCGCACTTTTACTTTGATCAAGATTCGCGCAGGGACGTTTACGAATTCGCCTCGGCGGAATACATTTGGCGGTCGAACGAATGGTTCTCGACGCAGGTTTCCGGTTACGTGGATGCTTACAAGCGGGCCGCTTACGGCAGGCAGCTTTCTCTCGGAGGGCTTTCCGGGCAGGAATTTTACGGCTTCCCGACCTATTTGTACACGGGGCAGGCGAGGTTTTACGGCCAGGTGGAAGAAAGGTTCTTTCCGCATTTTGAAATCGGAACGGTGTCGCCCGTTTTCGCCGTATTCTTCAAGGGCGGCGAGACGGCTTCGCAAATCCATCTGTTCGAGCCGGGCGACTTGACCTATGTCGCGGGGGTCGGCGTCCGTTTCGCCATGACGAAATCCGTTTCCGGTCTGGTGAACCATTTGGACTTCAGCTGGCCGCTGAACGGGCCGTTGCGTTCTCCGTCGCCGAGAATTGCCCTGGTCGGACTTTTTTCCCTGTAATATCGAGGATTCATGCATCAGAAACGTTATTTGGTGGAAATTGGCGTGGGGGCCATCGCAATGCTTTTAGGCCTTTGGATTAGCATCCTGGTCTTTCGCGAGGGCTATTACTTGGGAGCGTTGATGCTTGTCGTCACCGGTTTTTTGAGCGTGCTTCTGGGAGTGAAGGAATACTGCGGAGTCCAAGGCCCGGCCTGGCAGGAAACCTTTCTCAAAATCCTTCGCAGGACGATGCTCTTTTTGAATTTGATGCTTTCCCTCGTCATCGTGGGGACTCTCCTTTCGATGCTTGGAGGGTGAAAGCCTTGCCGTTTAAAATCCCAGACTGACCTGCGCCATGTAAACCCGGTCTTCGTTTTGTCCGGTGTAATAGCCGCGCTCTTCTCCCCAAGTGGCAAGCTCCACTTCGACGAAACGGAGCATCTCGAGGGCGATTCCCGCCGAGGGGTAGCCGCCGTGGAAGCCCCCGGAAAGGCGAATCTTGAGAATCCGGAGATTGTCGTCGTATCCCGGGACGGCCAGTAGCACTTGCTCAATTTCCATGCCGAAGTTCAAATGACTGAGCGTCTTGTAATTGCGCTCCTTGGAAAGGGCGTTTTCAAAATCCAGCGCCAAATTGACTTTTCGAGAAAAGGCGGAATTCCGGTTGAAGAATCGCGGACTATAGGCGACGCCGAAAGTGATGTCCGGCAAGATGCGTTCCCCGTCGAGTTCCGTGAAGAAAATGTTGTTGCAGGACGCCCCCAATTTGACTTCACGGCTTGCGCGGTAGAGAATGCCCAAGTCCATGCCGAATCCGATGTTTGAAAATTCGGCGAAGTCGGAAAGGGTGCTTTCCAAGCGGTCATCCAAAGTGTCTTCGACGGAGTTGAAATTTGACGCGTCGATGCGGATCATGTCCACGGTCTGCCTTTTGGCGAGCTTCAGCCCCGCGCCGACGGAAAAGTTTTCCGTGATGCCGTAAGCTCCCCCCATCTGCGCCACGGCGTCGATGTAAAAGGTGTCCACTCCGAAGAAGGGTACAATCAGGCCGCCGTCGATGAATGGGCGAGCGTTGCCGTCAATCCAGATGGAACCGCCGAAGTTGTGGAACGCCAGTTCCGCGTCCGCCTTGGCGATCAAGTTGAACAGCATGTGGTCGTACTTGTTGATTTTTTTGGTCAGCCCGGGGTGAGTCGAAAGGGAATCGGCGAAGGCGCGTTCCACGGTCGTCCCACCGTTCTTTTGGACATCGCGTTCCGCCTTGTCGTAGAGGTCTTGCACGTCATCCACCGTGCGGTAAATGTCCTGCGCCCTGTCTAGAGGCCCCGCCGCTCCCAAGTTCAGGCGCATGTCCAGGAAGTTCCCCGGATAGTAGCCCGTTTCCGGATGCTTTTCGTAATTGCCGAGCCTTCCCATTTGGGAAAGTCCCGCGTAATTGTAATAGATGGCTTCCTTGTCGTCGACGATGGCGACGTGGGCGTTCCCCATGGCGTAGGCGCGGATGGATTTGTGCTTTGGCCCTTGGGCGGCAAGGCACGCGCAGGTGCAGATCAAGAGTAGGGTCGTGGTCTTCATGAAACATCCTAACGGTTGCGGAACCAGGCCTTGAAATCATCTTCCGTATAATTGTTCCAACATCTCCCGACCAGCCTCTTGCGCTCTTCGAGAGGGTAGCGGATGTTGGTGGAATCCGTATCCCCGGCGATTTGCCGTTGGATGGAATTTTCCGAAGCTTCCGCCCAGGAGATTTTCGGGAATTCCGCGGCGAAGAGGAGCGTGCCGTTTTCGGAAAGGGTCCTTTCGGGCATGTCTTCGAGTTGTCCGTTCCTGTCGTGGTCCAGGCTGTCTGTCCCGACGCCGATGAAGATGACGGCGGAATCCGCGTCCCGAACGAGCGGCACCAGTCGCAAGTCTTCGTCGATGAATCCGTCCCCGTCGTTGTCCTTGCCGTCGAGGATTTCTTCGTCGACGCAGCCGTCCCCGTCGTTGTCCGTGCCGTCCCCCAATTTGTAGAAGAGGATGGAATTTTCGACTGTCGAAGCGTTCTCCTCCAAGTTCTCTCCGATGATTTCCGAAATGTCCGTCGAATCGTCCGCGTCGAACAAGGAGTTCTCGAGGGTCTTCGAAACTGAAGGCAGGACGTTTTCGAGCGACTGTTGCAGGTTCTTTTGCAAGGTGTCGATGGCGGCGTTCAAATTGGCCGCCTCTGCGGAATCGGACAAGGCCTTTTCGTAAAGTTCCGCCAGGTCGACTTCGACGGAACCGTCGCTCCGGATGGAAATGCCGATGCTCGTCCCCGCGCTCCTTCTGAACTCGAGAATGGTGTAGGCGAACTCGAGGATGGCGTAGCTCGCGGAAAAGTTCTGGTAGGTGACGCGCCTGTCGGAAAGCTTCCGGGTCGGGTCGTTCGCCGTGAGAGTGTCGCGGCGGACAAGTTCCCGCAGGGGGATGAGCGATTCCCGGAGGGCTTTTGCGTACTGTTCGACTTCGCCCAAGTCCAAGTCCATCAGGGGAATCGTCGCGTCCGAATTGAAATGGCGGAGCAATGCGTAGGGATTTCCCCGGTTGGCGTAGAGATTCGCCTTGGAAAGCCCGAAGTACGCTTCGGAGAGAGTGGAATCCTTGTCGATGGCGCGCTCGAAGAGTGCCGCCGCCCGGGCGTATTCGCCGTCGCGGTGCAGCCTTTCGCCTTCGGAGATGAGGGCTGCGGAATTCCCCGTTTTGACGGTCGCTTCGTCCGCCGGGTCGAAAATGTTGCATCCTGCGGCAAAAATCAGCGGCATCCAGAATGCCTTGTACAGGAAATGTGGGAATTTCATCGCGATTTCAATCTCCTGGAGATGTTCGAGCTCAAAAGCGTGGAAAAAGTTCCAGTCCTCTAAAAAATAATTCTTTTTCCCTTTTGGGGATTCGAAAAAACTATCTCTTCATATATTTGGATTCGTGGATGCCGATATGGAATACTTTCCGACTAGAGCTTACAAGAATTCCGTGATGCGCATGCGGAATCTCCTTTCGAAGGAAAAGGAGCGTCTCGATGCCGTGGCCTGTGCGCGCGGGGGCGGTCTAGCCTTGGATCGGGAGAATCTCGCCGAGGAGCTGCCGCGCATTCTCGAATTTTCAAGGAGTTATCAAGAAGCCTTTTCTCGTTACTTGGAAGCGGTCCTTCCGCAGCACCCGGCGAAGGTCCGTTGCCGTTCGGGCTGCGGGAACTGCTGCCGCCATTTTCCGATGTCCGTGGAACCTTTTGAATTAATCGAGTTCTACGCCTGTGTCCGCGAAAGTGCGGAATTCGTTTCGTACTTGGAGGAGTGCCTGTTTTGCGCCAAGTCCTACCACAGCATTTTGGAGGTGTGCGAGGGAAAGTCCGACCCCGATGAAGAGGCTCTTGTCCGCTATTTCGGAAAGCGGATTCCCTGCCCGTTCCTCTTGAAATCCGGGTCCTGCGGCGTTTATCCCGTGCGCCCCGTGACGTGCCGGATGTATTTCAGCGAAACTCCTGGGGAATACTGCGTCCCGGAACATTTGCAGACGGACAGGAATCGCAGTTTCATCGTGTACCTGCCGGATGACTTGGAAGTGCAAATTGCGGAAATATCCGCCCATTACAGGGAGCTGGATTTGCCGGAAAGCCTTTACGAGGGAGTCGTGGCCATGAACGCCTATGAGCCGGAATTCTCCCGTGCTGCGGCAGAGGTCTCCCGGTGAAGGATTCGACGGAACAATTGGAAATGTTCGCGGAATTCTCCGCTTTGCCGGAATCGGGCGGGGACTCTCCGGAAAAGTCCGTACCCGACGCCTTTCCCGTGAAGATTTTTTACAAGGCGCGCCTCAAGAAGAGCATCCGCTGTCGCAAGATTCCGTCGGCTGGCGGCTGGAAAGGGCTTGCGGTGAATCTCTTCTCCGCGATGGGGGGCGCTTCCGGCAATTCGCCGTTCCTTTATGAACTGTACCTTCCCGCCTACATGGATTCCCCCGAATTTTCACCGGTGAGGCTTTTGGCGAAAGAATGGGCGGTTTTGTCGTTCAAGCGGAAGACTGCGGGAGTCCGGGCGAAGCTCTCGAATCTGATTTCCCGGATATGGCGCCTGTCGGAACAGATTCTGGTCGATTCGGGGCGCGAACCCGTGAAAAGGGACTGCCGATTTCCGCCGATTCGGCCCGTGGGGAAGTTCCACGATTTGAACAAGGTCTTTGACGCCGTGAATCAAATGTACTTTCAAGGGGAACTCCGTGCCCGCATCACTTGGAGCAACCGCGTCGGGGGCTTGAGCTTCCACACCAAGCGGACGGATCCGCTCACGGGGGAAGTCTTGGACTTGATAAGCATCAGCCGAGGGTACGATTTCGCCAATTGCCCGTTTTACGCCGTCGCGGGCGTCGTCTACCACGAATGCCTGCACATCGTGATTCCCCCCGAAATGCGCAACGGGCGCAGGATTGTCCACGGGAAGAATTTTCGGCAGAGGGAGCGCCGCTACATTTATTACGACCAGTGGATAAAGTGGCATCGCGAAGTTCTCCCGAAAAACGTCCGGGCGTTGCGGCGCGCCTGAACGGCTTTTCCCCGGCGAGTTTCCCGAATTTTACTATAATGTGATAAATCGAAAAAGGAATTTTATGGTAAATACATTCGATGAAGACAAAGACCTGGACTTCATTTCCGGAGAGTCCGCCAACGAGGACAACATCGAGAGCGCTCTCAAACCGCGCGATTACAGTTCCCGGCGCGTCCTCATCTGGGAAGGGGACGAGAACCGCCGCAATTACGCCATCGAAGTCATTTCGAGCCTCTTGACGGGAGCGTATGTCGAAGGGGTCGCTTCGGAAGCGGAAGCTCTCCAAAAGTTGGATGAAGAGCTCTGGGACACCTTCGTCGTCGATTTTTACAATGAAGGTTGCTCGGAGTCGGAATTCGTCAAGAAGGTGAACAATTACCCGAACGCCATTCTGGTCGCGCTGAACCTCGCGCCGTTCACCCTCCCCGAGGAGCGCAATCGCTATAAAATCGAGCCTCTCCGCCGGCTTTTTGAAATCGAGAAGCCCAAGTCGGAAGAGGATGATCTCAAGGCGTTGGAAGATCTCATTGACGGAGAGGCTTCCAAAGGCTAACCCATGGCCGGGGAAAAAATTTCGATTGAACTTTTGGACGTTTCCAAGGATTACCCGAGGAACGTGTCCGCCGTGAGCCGCGTCTCTCTTTCGATTCGGGACGGTGAATTCATCGTGCTGGTCGGACCGTCCGGCTGCGGAAAGTCCTCCATCTTGCGGATGATTGCCGGGCTAGAATCCCCGTCGAAGGGGAAAATCCTGTTGCACGGAAACGATGCCGCCCGTCTGGAACCGAAAGACCGCGACATCGCCATGGTGTTCCAGTCGCATGCGCTGTATCCGCACATGACCGTCCGCGAGAATTTGGAATTCGGGCTTCGGATTAAAGGGCTCTATTCGTCCGCGGAAATCCGGGAACGCATCCGCGATGCCGTGGAAATCTTGGATTTGGAGTCGATTCTCGACCGCAAGCCGAAGCACCTTTCCGGTGGGCAGCGGCAGCGCGTCGCCCTGGGGCGCGCCCTTGTGCGCAAGCCGAAAATCTTTCTTTTTGACGAACCGCTTTCCGGGCTGGACGCCAAGATGAAGAACCAGATGTGCGTGGAACTCGGTCGGTTGCATTCCCGTCTGCAGGCGACGATGGTCTTCGTCACCCACGACCAGAACGAGGCGATGACCATGGGGGACCGTGTGGTCTGCCTTTCGGAAGGGAAAATCCAGCAGGTCGGGACGCCGATGGAATTGTATGCGCATCCGGCGAACGCTTTTGTCGCGAGCTTTATCGGAGTTCCCCCGATGAACCTCTTCGCCGCACAGTGGATGCGGGAAGGGCTGTTTTTTGAAAAGGCCTCGTTTCCCTTCCCCGTCTCGAAGGACTTTCGGGCGAAATTCGGCGGCATCCAGCGCTTTTTGGTGGGAGTCCGCCCGGAGGCCTTGGTGCCTAGCGCGGCGTTTCCCGGAGCCCTTTCCGCGACGGTTGACGTGATAGAACGCCTGGGTTACGAGACCTTGCTCTATTTGCAGGCCGAATCCCTGGGGCTTGTCGTGCGCGTCCCGGCTGCGGAAAAGTTCTCCGTCGGGGAAAGGATTTTCTTGGAATTGGACGAGAGGAATCTCCATCTGTTCGACATTTCAACGGGGGCGGCTCTCCTTTGACGCTTCGTTCGGGAAGATTCTTCGCGGTTGCGCTTTTATCCGCGCTTCTCTTCGGCTGTTCCGCGAGCGACGACGGCCAAAAGGAAGTCCTCGAACTTTGGATCATGCCGAATAGCCCGGATCCATCGGCGGACATGCACCATTTGTTGCGAAATTTTGAATTGGAGAATCCGGGAATCGAAGTGCGGACGACCGTCTTGGATTGGAGCGTCGCATGGACGAAAATCACGACTGCCGCATCGACGGGGAACGGTCCGGACGTGTTGCAGTTGCCGACGACTTGGGCCGCGGCCGTGACGGCGACGGGGGCGCTTTTGCCGCTCGATTCGCTGATTGCGGCATCTGGCGGGGATTCCGCGTTCGCTTCCGTGTCGATGAAGTTCGCAAGGCCTGTCGGGAGCGCCCGGGCTTCGTCCGTTCCGTGGTTCTTGGATGTCCGTCCGCTGTATTTTCGCCGCGACGCCTTGGCCATTTCCGGCGTGAATCCGGAAAAGGTCCGCAATTGGGAAGAGTTCCGGACTGCGCTTCGAAAAATCCGGGAAAAAGCTCCGGAAATCGACGGGATGCGCGTTTCGCCCATCGGGTATCCGGGCAAGCACGATTGGAACGTCATCCACAACTTCGCCCCCTGGATTTGGGGAGCGGGCGGGGACTTCTTGGATTCCGCCGGGACGAAGAGCCTCCTCGCTTCGCCGGAAAGCGTTGCCGGGATTCTTTTTTATTTGAGCCTCGTGCGCGACGGATTCAACGACAGGAAGAATTTGACGCGGAATACGAATCAGGTCAGCTTGGATTTTGACGAGGGGCGGCTCGCTTTTTGGTTCGACGCGACGAACAAGATGCTCTATTTGGACAGCCCGCGTTTTTTGGGAGGGGCTTCGAAGACCGTGACTGCCCGGAATTATTCGGTGATGGCGCCGCCTTCCGCGCCGGCTGGGCGTGAACCCTATTATTTTGCCGGCGGATCGAACCTGGCCGTTTCGAAGTTTTCCGGGCATCGCCGTGCGGCAATCGCCTTGGTGCATTATCTCTCCCTCCGGGTGGATGTGCAACTCGAGCTTTTCCGCGTGACGGGTTTTTTGCCCGCCTTGCTCTCCACTTATGAGTACCCCTTCTTCAAGGAGGATTCGAATCGGGATGTCTTTTGGCAGATGATTCACCATTTGCGCTCTTACCCGGCTGTCGCCTATTGGGGGGAAATCGAAACGGAAATTCTCTTGAGGCGTTTCGGGAACATTTTTGACCTGGTGACGGCATCCCCGGAAGGCAAATGGCCCGAAGCGGGAATATTGAAGGAAATCCAGGCGGCGAATAGCGAAATCAACAGTTTCATCCGCAGGCAACGGGAATGAGAACGGGGAAGTATTTCATCTTCATCTTGCCCATGGCCGTATTCTTGGCCGTGTTCTTCTTTCTCCCCGTCCTGTTCGGCATCGTTCTCCCGTTCTTTTCCGGGGACGCGTCCAACTTGCAGGAAATCCGAAGCGGAACTTTCGGTTTGGAGCATTTTGTCGATGCCGTTTCTTCCGCTGCGGGGACGGGGCTTTGGGATGCCGTTCGCAACACTCTCCTCTACACCCTTTGCGTTTCCGCCGGGAGCATCGTCTTAGGGCTTTTCGGCGCGTTGATCGTCTCGCGGAGGTTCCCTTCCGTGGGGATTGTCCGCGGACTGTTGATGGTCTCTTGGATTGTCCCTTCATACGTCGCCGGCTTGCTCTGGGGATTCATGTGGCAGCAGGATTCGGGATTTGTGAATACGGTGCTTTTCGATTGGCTGCATTGGGACGTGATTTCCGGCCTTTTCGGCGCGACATGGAATTATGCGGCGGACGGCTCTTTGGTGAAGCCCAGCTGGCTGTCCGGGCAAAATGCGTTTTGGGCGATTGTCGTCCCGACCGTTTGGCGGAACTGGCCCTTTTGCATGCTGATGTTCCTTTCCGGCATTCGCGCGATTCCGGGCGAAATCTATGAAGCCGCCGCTCTCGACGGGGCTTCGTCGCGGGACCGTTTTTTGCACTTGACTCTTCCCCTGCTCCGTCCGGTCTTCGCCGTCGTCGTCCTGGAAACCTTTGTCGTCAACATTTACAGTTTCAATCTGGTCGCGATGATGTTCGGGAACGGTTCGGGTTTTCCCGGGAAGTTCGGCGATTTGGTGATGACCTTCCTCTACCGTACGGCGTTCCAAACTTGGAATTTCGGAGCGGGCGCGGCTCTCGGGACTTTGACGATGTTCTTCATGATGATTTGCGTGAGCGCCTGGTATCGCAGCCTTGCGCAGGAGCTTCGCCATGGTTAAGTTCCTCGCCTGGGCGTTCGCCCTGTTGAACGTGTTGCCGCTCTTGTGGATGGCGTGGAGTTCTTTGCTCGGGACAAGCGACATTTCGCAGGGGAGAGTTCTCCCGGCGGATTATTCAAATGACGTCGTCTTTTTTGAAAAGCTTCCGGGGAATCGCCATTTGGCGGCGACATTGCACGGTCAGGTTTACCTTTTTGATGGGGATTCCCTTCGCGGGAGCCCTCGGGAACTGGACCTTTCCGCAGTTTCCGTGAACTACGCCCTTTCGGATTCCATCTTGTATGCGTTTTCCCCGGACGAAGGCCTGATGGCGGTGAACATTCCCCGGATGAAGGTCTCCGAAACGTGGGATTTCGATGTCTTTGAAAGAGCGTTTGAATCGGCGGATTTCACCCCGTTCCGCCTTGTCCCGGGGAATATGCCGCAGGCGGATTTTCCAAGGCTTTCCGCTTTGCTCGATTCCGTCCCGTTGTCGGAGTTTTCCCAAACGACCCTTGCGGATGTGTTCGGGGAAAGCTTCCCGACGGACTCCTCCTTGTTGGATTCCCTCAACGCCATCCTGGAGTCCCCGCAAAAGTTGGGCAGGGCCATTTCCATCTGGCAGCAAAAAAAGGATTGGGTGAATCCGGCCATCAGGAGGCTTTTCAGAAAACGCTCGCGCACGCCGAAGGAAGAGCGGGAACTGTTCCGCTGGTGCTTGGCCGAGAGGATTCCCTCGCCGCAGACGGTTTTCCGACAGATTCCGTGGACTCCCATTTGGGTGAACCGCGTTCCCGCGAGCGACCACGGCGTCTCCATTGCAAACGTCGGAAAGTACCTTTGCGTCGGCATCTGGTGGGAGCCTTTTCCGGGCGTGGCCGTCATCGACAAGGAAAATCCGGAATCCATTCGCTGGGTGACGCCGCAGAACGGTCTTCCTTCCAGCTCGGTGCAGCGCATCTTGCGCGTCTCGGAAACGGAAGTCTTGGTGGCGCACGACCAGGGTTTTTCACTCTTGAATCTTTCGACGGCCTCCGTGACGGCGAATTATCTTTTCGGGGAGTCCGGATTGCCCTTTTACAACGGACGGGACTTGCGCTTTTCCGTCGTGAGCCGCAGTTCGGTGCTTTTCGCCTGCGGACGGGAAATCGTCTTTTTCGATTTTCGGGCGGGGCGTGCGGTCAAAAGGCTCTACGGGGATTACCGCCTCTTCCAATCCGACATCTCTTCCATCCGGAGCGTGGGGGAGCGCATCTTCTTCGGGCTTTCGCAGGGAATCGTCGAAATGAACCTTTGGGATCTTTTGAGCGAAGATTCCCGGCAGAATTTCCTGTCTGTCGGGGGGACGGCGACAAGCCTTGCCGTTGATGGGAAATTTCTCCTCGTCGGCATGCAGGACGGGGGGCTTTCCGTCGTCGACTTGAAAAATTCCCAGATCGAATCGTCGGTGAAATTGCCTTCGGGCGGTGTCTACCTGCACTGGCGCAATTACGAAGACCTTTGGCGGACGGTCCCCTTCGGGCGCCTCTTTTTCAATTCCCTTTTCATCTGCCTTTCGACGGTCATCATCTGTCTCGTGCTCGGCTCCCTGGCGGGCTACGGATTCTCGCGGATTTCCTTCCGGAGCCATTCCTTGGCGAACGCGGGCTTGGTCTGGAGCCAGGTCGTGCCGAACATTCTTCTCCTCATTCCCGCATTCCTCGTCGCGACTGCCTTGCAGACGTTTGCGGAGTTCCGCGTATTGAATACGCGTTGGGGAATCATCCTCCTCTATTCCGCTCTGTTCCTGCCGATGGCCACGTGGATACTCCAGAACTTTTTCCGCGCCGTCCCGAAGGAGATGGAGGAAGCCGCCTTGATTGACGGGTGCACGCCGCTTTCCGCCTTCTTGCGCGTGATTGTCCCCTCGGCGTTCTCCGGGATTTTGACGACGGGAATTTACGTGTTCATTTTGGCGTGGGACGAGTTGATGGTCGCCTGGGTCTTTTCCATGGACCTTTTGACGGCGACGATTCCCGTCGGGATGAGGCTTTTCTTTGGACAGTTCGGCTCGCGTTTCGATTTGATGATGGCCGCAGCCACCCTTTCGACGTTGCCGGTCGTGGTGCTGTTCTTCTTTGTGCAAAACCGCGTACTTTCCGGAATTTCCGGTGGGCATTCGAGTGCGCTTCCCGGAGCGAAGAAATCCCGCTGAATGGAGTTTTTTGCTATCTTGGTCGCGCACGCTTTGTACGGAGATATGATGAAAATCCAGCGGAACAAAAATCCCAAGTCGCGAACGGCCCGAATCTCTTACATCTACTTCAATCGGATGTTCCCGAAGCGGATGGATGCCTTGCAGGTGGCCCTCTCCGTTTTTTTGGGAGTGTTCATCGGAATCTGGCCGACAATCGGCGTCGCCATCATCTTGACAGTCGCCGTCTGCGCGCTTTTCAAATTGCCGAAAGTTCCCGGAGTTGTCTCCTCCTTTGTGGCGAATCCGCTGACTCAATTCGGGTTCTTTTACCCGGTCGGCTACTACATCGGCAGAAAAATCATCGAGCCGGAAAAGATTTCCTTTGATTTTTTGCAAGAGATTGAAAGCGTTTCGTTCCGAAACGTCGCGTCCGTCGTGAGCAGGCTTTGGAACGAGGCTTCCGGGCATTTGCTCGCCTTCATGGTGGGCATCACGATTGTCGCATTCGTATTCGGACTCTTCTTCGGAGTCGCCGCCTATTTCATCGTCTCTTATCGGAAACGCAAGCATATCGAGTTGAAGAACCGTTACATCCACGAGCTCATTTCCGAAGATGAAGTGATTTTGAAGGAAGCCAAGAAAAAAGGAAAACACATGCACATCTTTCCATTCAAAGCCCTCCGCCCGGTCCGTCCGGAAGAGGCCAAGGACATTTCCGCGTTGCCCTATGACGTCATGAACCGCGAAGAGGCGAAGGAACTCGCCAAGGGCCTTCCCCATTCCTATCTGCGCATCACGCGCGCGGAACTGGAACTTCCCGATTCCATCGACGCCTACGATTCGCGCGTTTACGCGCACGCCAAGGAAAATCTCGACAAATTCATTGCCGACGGCGTCATCGCCTTCGACAAGAAGAATTGCCTTTACGTTTACCGGCAGACGATGGACGGCCGTGAACAATACGGTCTTGTTTGCACGGTGCCCGCCAAGGATTACTTCGACGGCATCATCAAAAAGCACGAACTCACCCGGAAGGACAAGGAGGACGACCGGCTGCGCCATATCCTCGCGACGAATTCCAACACGGGACCCGTCTTTTTGACTTATCGCGATTCGGGGCAGTTCGAACTTTTGCAAGGTATCATCCGCCGCACTCCCGTGTACGACTTCGTGACGGAATCGGACGGATTCGGGCATACGGTGTGGGTGATTGACGACGATGAAGAAATCGAAAGAATCTGCCGGGCGTTCGATTCCGTTCCGGTGAGCTATATCGCCGACGGACATCATCGCAGCGCAGCCGGTGCCCGTGCCGCCGGTTACAGGGCGTCTCAAAATCCGAACAACCGCGGCGACGAGGAGTACAACCGCTATCTCGCGATTCTCTTTCCGAGCACGCAGCTTCAAATCATGGATTACAACCGCGTGCTGAAGGACTTGAACGGTCGCACGCCGGAACAGCTCCTCGCCGAATTGCAGCGCGTCTTCGAAATCTCGGAACTCCCGTCGCAGGCGCACCCCGAACGGCAGAACGTGGTGAACATGTACCTCTCCGGCAAGTGGTATTCTTGCGCGTTCAAGTCCAAGTACTTGGAAAATTTGGGACCGGTCGACAGCCTCGACGTCGCCCTGTTGCAAAAATGGGTGCTGGGCCCCCTCTTTGGAGTCGAGGATCCCCGCACGGCGAAGAACATCGATTTCGTCGGCGGAATTCGCGGCCTTTCCGAACTCGAGAAGAGGGTGGATTCCGGGGAATGCGCCGTCGCCTTCGCCATGTTCCCGACGACCCTTGAACAGCTGATGGCGATTGCGGACGCGGGGGAAATCATGCCTCCGAAGAGCACGTGGTTCGAGCCGAAGCTCCGCGACGGGCTTCTGGTGCATACCTTGGATTAGGGATTCCCGTGCGTTCCCGGAAGCGTTCGCCCTTCAGAATTTCTCCGGCACTTGTCGTCGGCTGTATATGCCTCTTTAGCGTCGTTTTGCACGCGGGGAATTTGACGACTTCCGGCGTTTCTGCGGGGGGCGGCGTCTCCCGGGATTTGCAGCTCCGGGAATTCGGGCTGGTGTTTCATCCGGGCGCGGACGGCTACCTCGGCGCGAACTTGAATTACTTTCCGCTGCCCGGCCAGTCCAGGCTCAAAACGGAATACGGCAAGCACGAAGGTTACGTGTTGCGGCAGAATTTTGCCGGATACTTTGCCGAGGAATTGGGAAATAGCGGACTCGACTTAGGCATCCTTTGGTGGGTGGAACGCCACGGTTGGGACAGCGAGGACTTTCTCCTCTTTCCGCATTATGGAGATTTCTCCCTCATCCGCAGCGTGCAGACTGCGGGCCTCTCCTTGGCTTCTCCCGGTCTGGATCTAGGAGTGGCGGGAGGCATCCAATACACGAATCCGGAATTCGTTTCGAAGGTTTACGCTCCGGAATCCGACAGCCTGTTCGAATGGGCGGCTGCCGTGTACGGTCCCCTTTCCGTCCAAACCAGTTTTCACCACGCCGATTTTCGCCATGCGCGGGTCAGTTTGAACTTGGAGTCCAAGCAGGTCTTGGGCGGCAAGTCCTCCGGTTGGCGGACTCACCTGCCGAATGTAGACGTGGCCGTTTTCGACCGCGGCGGGGAATGTGATTCCCTGCGGGTTTTCGTCGAGCAGAATCTGATAGGTCAACGTCTTTATGCGGAAGTGGCCGTTTACTTCCCGGATCCCTCGGTTCGATTCGTCTCCGTCAAATACTATCCGGATCCCTCCAAGGTGCTTTCAATCGATGCGACTTGCTACCGCAAGCCGGGCGGTGGACTTTTGTGGGGCGGCGGCCTGTCCATGCCGTTTTTCCGAATTGCCTACAACCATGCGGACGACGTGGAGAACCTCTTCGGTCTCCGGGGAACTTTCGTTTTGCAGTTCCACTTGGGCATTGAAAAAATCCGGGACAAGTTCGTGGGATTGAACGGATCCCGTGCGACGCCGATGCAGACTCGGGAAATCGACACGGATGAAAAGCTCAAGAAACAACGCCGCGAAGAGCGCGAAAAGGCGTTCGAAGAGTCGAAGGGTTCCCAGAAAAAAAGGACTTCGGAAATCACGGCGACGGGGATTGTCCGGGAGGATTCGAAATGAAGAGGATTCTTTCCATTGCCTGCGCGTCTATTCTCTGCGGGTGCACGCATTTAGTCTGGGATTCGACGGAAAGGCTCCAGTTGAAAAATCTTTCCGATTCGCCCGTTTGCCGTTTCTCCATCGTCGGGTCTTCAGATACGATTTCCTGGGTGCGCGACACGGTTCTCCCCGGGGAGCTTTCCTTTGTGCACGAAAGGGATTTCGTCGGCTCCTTTCATGCGGTCTTTTGGGCGCGGGATTCGGCGGGGAAATGGGACGTCGTGGATTTGGGGAAGCTCCAGTTTGACGGGGGGAGCGAGATACTTTCCCTTTCAAAACAAGACGGGTCGTGGCGCGGAAAGTTCGAATGACCGTCAGACCGCCTTCTTTCGCTTTTTGACGGCCGTGAGGGTGACGCCGCAGAGAATCAGGACGATTCCCACGACAAGTCTCGGCGTGAGCGTTTCATGAAAGACGCAGACTCCGATGCAGACGGCGGTCAGCGGTTCCAACGCTCCGAGAATGGCCGTCGGCGTGGACCCGATGGTGCGCAGAGCCTTTTGCATGAAGACCAGGGAAAGGAGCGATGGGACGAACGCCAGTTGCATTGCCCAGCAGAAATCGGCAAGGCTTTCGATAGGTTGGATCTGCCCCTCTTTGCAGAAAGCGTAAATCAGGAGGCAGAGTGCGCAGATGCTGAATACGGCCATGTTCATTTTCAACGCTCCGACGGGTTTCGGCATATGTGCCGCGACGACGATATAGACGGCGTAGGAAAGAGATGAGAGGAACACGAGCAGCATGCCGACCGGGCTGAGAGTTTCCCCGTTTGACGTTCGCATCAGCAGAGCGACACCGCCAATTGCAAGCAGAATGGACACCACCGTCTGCAAGCGGAGCTTTTCCTTGAAGAATACGGTCATGAAGACGGCCACCAGGATGGGGTAGGCGAAGAGAAGGGTGGATGCGACTCCCGCGTCCATGAACAGGAAGCTGCAATAAAGAGTGAGTGCGGATGCGGCGAACAGGATTCCCAGCACGCCGATGTAGGGGAGGTTCTCCTTGGGGAGGCGAAAGTCCTTGCGCAAAAAAAGGATGAAGAGGGCGCTCAAGAGCGCCGCACCGAAAAAGCGGTAAAAGAGGACGGAGCTTGGGGAAAATCCGTGTTGGAACAGGTACAGTGCGCCGAGGGGATTCGTGCCGTAGCAGACGGCTGCCAAAATTCCGTAGATGAATCCGCGATTTTGCATGCGCCAAATATAAAATTCGGCGGCCGCCAGAAGGCGGGCTTTATTTGTGATTGTTCGTGAGGAAGACGAAGTCACTGCAAGAGAGAGGTTCAAGACGGTTGCCCATGGCCTGGTTCCGCGTACGGTCGTTTCCCCGTTTTTCGGGAATCCGGAAACAGTATTCGTATTCGGTGCCGGCATCTGTGGGAATCGTCAAGCGGAAAGCGCGGATGCGGTTCTCCCTTTTTTTCTCGCCGCCGGCGTAGCC
The DNA here is from genome assembly GCA_964501065.1 of uncultured Fibrobacter sp. GTDB lineage: Bacteria > Fibrobacterota > Fibrobacteria > Fibrobacterales > Fibrobacteraceae > Hallerella. Next base: position 24,698 of record CAZCRF010000036.1, read on the forward strand.
TTCGTGATATTCATAATGGTTGGAAATTTTCTTCAGGCGGGAGTCCGGGTCAAAGCGCAAATCTTGAGTAATCTTTCCCGAAAGTTCGACGGGGTAGTAGCTCGGGATGCGCAGTTCGAATTTTTCGCCGGAGGAGACGATTTTCGCGTCTTTGGGGTTCGACAGATAGCGTTCCTTGGGGATGTTCCGGTAGGATTTGAAGCGTACCGTGCGCACGCCGCAGAGCTCCCTCATGTCCGGCTGTTCGACAAAATCGATTTCGCGGCAAGCGGGCGGCATATCGTCGGGCATTTCCAAATTCGAACCGTCGGAGGTTCCGCCGCATGCTGCAAGAAAAAATAACGTACCGGCAAAAAGGGGAATCGCACTGAACTTCATAACGCTAATATAAATTGAGAATGTCGGAATGGAAACTTGAAATTGCAAATTTGGTGATCAGTGACTAGTTATTAGTTGTCAGAGGCTAGGGGCTAGTGGGAAGTGCGCTTTGTGCAATTAGGAATGCATAATGCATAATTCGAAATGCGGAATGAAGAATTGACTTGGAAATGGAGTGCTTCGTGAAAAGCAAGGGAAAGGGCGTCAACACGAATCGTGTGACGAACAAAAGCAGCCCGTGCCAACGACAGAACAGTCCGTTTGGCGGACACGGCTTCGTGCCAATGGGAAAAACAGTTCTAGTTGAACCTAAGCGTGGCCTTAGACTCGTTGTTCTAAGCCG
>CAZCRF010000037.1:0-17125 GCA_964501065.1 uncultured Fibrobacter sp.
CCGCGCCGGGTAGGCGCAGCTGGTCGTGCCAACGACAGAACAGTCCGTTCGACGGGCATAAGCCTCCGTTCAACGGAAAACGGTTCACTTGGTGAACATTCACCCACCATCCAAATTGACGGCATATGCGCCAAAATGAAGCATTCACTTTCCCACAACGGGGACGGGCCAACGGCTTTCGGGATTCTGGTTCCTGTAAGAAGCGCGAATCCAGTCCGCCGAACGCGGGATGCGGCTCACGTGCAATTCATCGATGACGCCTTTAAAATAATGCGTCACCGTATTCGTCGCCGAATCCCTCGGATAAATCAATTTGCCGATGACGAAAAGGCTGTCCGTGACGCGGGCTTCCGAACTGGTGCCGAGGGACGGCGTCGCCGTGATGAGGGAATCCCCGACATACATCTTCGCCCCGGAAGAATCCTGCACGATGGAAATGAAAGTCCATTCCAAAGCCTTCACAACCGAATCGCGATACCAATACCTAGTCGAAAGGGTCGAAGAATCCGTGCCGAGAATTTCATCCGTATAAGCTTCGTAAAGCCATATGGAAGCCTCCTCCCCTTTCAAGAACATCAAGTGGTATTGCGTCGCCCCCTTCCCAAAGACCACGCGCGACTGGTTCAAATCGTCCATTTTGACCCAAACGGAAAAAGAGATGGTGTCTTTCACGGAAACGTCGAAATCGTTGCCGGAAGAATGCGGAATCGTCACCGAACCGGACTTTCCGCCATAATAAAGGGCGCGCCCCACCGCTGCGGAATCCGAAAGGGAAAGGGATTCCGGAATGCCGTCAAAGCCGTTCCCCGTCGCATCCCGGACGGAATCCGCCCCTTCGTCAAAATGCCACGCGGCGATGTAGCTAGACGAAAAGACTCGGTCGGCGGAATCCGCAAAAGTCGTCTGCAAGCCTTCGACGAAGAACAACCGGAGCGTGTCCGAAGTCGCCGCCCGGAGCTTCGGGATTTTCGCCCAGAAAGTAAAATTCCCCGCAGAATAATCCGCATAAGAGACGTCTAGAGGAATCGTATCGCCGCAGAGGATGGCAGTCCACCCGCCACGGATGCGGTCTATCCCGTCAAAGTCGTAATCGTCCGGATTCAACCGCAACGCGAGTGGGAAGTTCCACAGGCTTTCGGAAATCCCCAATTCCGCCGTATTCAAGGGGAAACGGAATTCGAGGGAGACGGGCTCCGCATCGACGTTCACCACGGAATCCGCCACCACTTCGACGCCCTTTTCCAAGGAAAGGCTGTAACCGTCGTCGGAAACGAATACGAATGGATACAGGGAATCCGAAGGAAGCGAATCCACGAAAATGTTGCCCAGCTCCACGGTCACCGGGCGAAGGATCGTCGTACCCGGGACAATCACGAATCCCGTCGTACCGTCGGCGAAACCGTGGGCGCCGAGGCGCACGCTCCCCGTCTTTTCCAGAGTCCCATCGACAAGGAGACCCGATGAGTCCGCAGACGGTTCTATCCCGATTTTCAAGAATTTCTTCCCGGAAGCCGAATCCGAAGCTTCGAGCGAGAACGCTCCGACAGGGACATCGGCGAAGGCATAACGACCCAGCGAATCCGTATAGCCGATGAAGGCGGAATCGAGAGCCGCCCCGTCCAAAGCGGAGAAGGCTGCAGGGACAAGTGCCACGCGGGCGTGGACGGCCAAAGTCCCGTCGTCAAAGCGGATGATTCCGGCGATTTCCGGATTCCCCGACTCCGCGCTGTTCCCCAAGGCGGTCTTCTCGTTTGCCGAACAAGCGAAAAAGACCAAAGCCAAGACCGCGACCCACCGGCCGACGGCAAAAAAATCTGTCCATTTGGCGTGTTTTCGCATAAATCCCATTTACCTCTCCCAAATATACATCGCAAAAGTTGGAAATCGTTTTTCGAAAATCTAAGAGCGTTGTCCAAGGACAATCCCCGAAGCATCCACGTCCGAAAGGCGTTTCCAAAGCCTGTCGTAGAGGAAGTACAGCCTCTGCACGCCGTTTTCAAGAATATAATAGTGGCGGATGTAGGGAACGAGCAAGACCAGGAAGAGCAAATCCAAGGCAAACACGGGAAGGGTGGGCATCACGGTGAAGAAGAGGGTCGTCGAGACGAACATCACGGCGAACAGGAGAGTCACCAGCAAATGCACCAGACGCTCGTGCTGGAAAAATTGGATTTGCCGCATCAAGTCGTCCAGAGCCCGTTTCCCGGATTCCCCGGAAAGCTCCCCGGCGACAAGGCTTTCCACGTAGGCGATATACTTCAAAAGGCGTTGTTTCATGCGAACCTCTGTCGAAAACTTACTATCTTTTGGGATGAAATGCAAGAAAACAAGTCCCTGCACAACGCCTTGCGGCAAGTTCGCCACCATGTCGGCAAAATCCAACTTTGCGGATTTTCCGTATCGGGACTAGCCACTTACCTCCAGCTCCCGGAATACGACTTTTGCGTCGACATGGGAGAATGCCCCGTTTCCGCCATCGGCATCGACCACGTCTTCTTGACTCACGCCCATGGCGACCACAGCCGCTGCCTGATGCGTCACCACAGCCTGCGCCGGATGATGGGAGTGGAAAAGCCTTCGATTTACTATATGCCGGAGGATCTGGTCTCCGGAGCGAAGAAGTGGATCCACTCGGAAGCCTTGTTCGAAGGCGTTCCCGAACAGCGTTTCAAGCTGCCGGAAATCGTCCCCTTGAAAGGCGGCGAGATGACCCCGTTGCACTACCGGAAGGATTTGTCCATTTCGGCGTTCCCGGTGCGACATGCGCAAATCGGCCGACAGCACTTTTTGCCGTCGATGGGAGTGACCCTGTACAACCACAAGAACAAGCTCAAAGAGGAATTTTTAGGGCTTGACCCGGCAGAAATCATCTCCCTGCGGAAAAGGGGGGTGGAAATCACCCGGGAAGTCTTTTCCCCGCTGATCACTTTCATGGGCGACTGCCTCGGCGACAATCTCGAAAGCCTCCCCGCCATCTGGGAATCCGAAGTCCTCGTCACGGAATGCACCTTCATCGACGACGGCGAAGAATCCATGGCGGAAAAGAAGGGCCACACGCACATTTCCCAGATTGTGAAAGCCTTGGAGAGGTTCGGTCCGAGCATGAAATGCAAGAACATCGTCCTGAACCACTTTTCGATGAAGTATTCCGCAGACCATATTTGGGAAACTCTCCGGGAAAAGATTCCTGAAGAATACCGAAACCACGTCATTGCATTCATTTAAGGTGAACATGAGCGAAGAAGTCAAGACACAAACCGAGAAGCCGAAAAGGGAAATCGTCGTTCCCGAGTTTTACAGGGATTTGAACCGCGACGCAGAAATTCCCTGCCTCTGGCACTTTGTCCACCGCCACATTCCCGGGACGCGGAAGCCCATCGTAACGGAAGGCAACAAGCCGGACCTGCATCCCTTGGACTGGAGCGAAATCTTCCCGGAGAACACTGGAATAATCGAAGTGGAAATCGGTTCGGGCAAGGGCGGCTTTTTGGTCGAATACGGGAAACGCCACCCGGAGACCTGCATCCTCGGCAGCGAATGGGACTTGACTTGGGCGCGTTACGCGGCCAACCGGGAAATGCGGAACGGCGTCGAAAGGAACACGGCTCTCCTCCGCGGGGACATCTTCTACTTTTTGAGGGACCGCGTCATGGATTGCACGGTCGACGCTTTTCATATGTACTTCCCGGACCCTTGGCCGAAGGAGCGTCACCACAAGAACCGCCTGCTGCGACCGGACTTCTTACGGGAAGTCGCCCGGGTGCTGAAGCCCGGCAAACGTCTGTTCCATTGGGGGACGGATCACAGGGAATACAACGAAATCGCCTTGGAAACCTTCGACGCTTTTGACGGGGCGAAAATCCTCGTCCGCAACACGGCGGAACCGACGGAAGGCATCATGACGAACTTCGAAAAGAAGTACCGCGCCGAGGGACGCCCCATATACCGCAGCATCATCGAATTCGACAAGGCCTGAAACCATCATGCTGAAGCAATTGACCATTCGGAATTTCGCGCTGATTGAAGAATGCGCCCTTCAATTCGGGGAGGGATTTTCCGCCATCACCGGTGAAACGGGAGCCGGGAAGTCCATGCTGCTCGGGGCTTTGCGAGCGGTCGTCGGCGGAAGGACTCCCCCGACGGCAATCCGCCACGGCTCGGACAAGGCCCTGGTCGACGCCATTTTCGACATTTCGGACAATGATGACGCCAAGCATTTTTTAAAGGCCCAGGACATCGATTTCGACGAAGAAATTTCCGTTCAACGGGAGATTTTCCAAAGCGGCAAGAGCCGCGCCCGCGTGAACGGCATCCTGGTCAACCAATCGACCCTCCAAAATTTGGGCGAAACTTTAATTCAAGTCCACGGACAGAGCGACCAGCTGCTACTGCGCGACACGCGCACCCAGCTGAAGATGATAGACGCCTACGCGGAGACTTCGGCGGAACTCAAAGCCTATTCGGCGGCATGGAATTCCTGGACGACTCTCCGCACGGCACTCAAAGACCGCGAGGAAAACGCCCGCAAGCTCGCGGAACAACGGGAATTCCTGACGTTCCAAAAGAATGAACTCGAGAAGGCGAAACTGCAAAAGGGGGAAGAGGCGAGGCTCGAAGCGATGACGTCGGCCGCCGCAAAGGCGGAAGTCCGGATGCGCGCCCTTGGGGAACTGCGGGACTCGTTCGACGGGGAAAGCGGACTCATGGCGAAATTCGAATCGTTCCAGGCCAAGCTGCGGCAATTCGCCTCGCGCCTTCCGGAAATGGAATCCTGGGCTGTGAAACTAGGCGACGCCTACGACGCGCTCTCCTCCGTCGAGGATTCTTTGCGCAAAGCCGAAGAGGATTCCGAACTGAATCCGGCGGAACTCGACAGGGCGAACGCCCGACTTGCACAAATCCAGCGGTTGAAACGCAAATACCGCACCGATGAAGAAGGCCTTGTCGATTTGTGCGCCCGCAGAAAACAGGAACTCGAAAGTCTCGAGAATTTGGACTCCGACTTGGCGGAAATTCGAAAGCAGTTGAAAAAAGCGGAAGAGGAGTTGTCCGCCGCCGCCAAGGCCCTTTCCGAAAAGCGCCGATCGAAAAGCTTGGAGATGGACGGCAAGGTCGAAGCCGTTTTGCACACCCTGGGCATGCCGAAGGCCAAGTTCATCACCCAATTCCAAGAAGCCGAGAACTTCGAAGCCTGCGGAAAGGACCTTGTGGAATTCTGCATCGCCCCGAACGTCGGCGAAGGCGAAAAGCCCTTGCGATTGGCCGTCTCCGGCGGAGAACTTTCCCGCGTGCTCCTGGCTTTTGAATCCGTGATGGCGACGCAAAGCGGCACTCCCATGCTGGTCTTCGACGAGGTCGATTCCGGCATCAGCGGAGAGGTCGGGAATCAAGTCGGAAAGGCCTTGCAACGCATCGGGAAGCTCCACCAAGTGCTCACCATCACCCATTTGCAGCAAGTCGCTTGCCGTGCCACGGCGCAACTGGCCGTCGAAAAACACGAGAATGGAGAGGGGCGAACCGTTTCCACCGTAAAATGGCTTTCGCCCGAAGAGCGGACGGTCGAAATCGCCCGGATGCTCGGAGACGCCAAGTCCTCGACCTCCCTAGCCCACGCCAAAGAACTGTTGGAGGAATCCCATGCCCCTTAGCCAAAAGCTGTTGAACCTGCGCATGCGGGGACGCGTCTGGAGAATTTTCCGCGCAGCCATCTTCATCCCCTTGATTGCCGCCATTTGGACCGAACACAATTACACGGCGGCCGCCCTCACCGCCATCATCCTCGTCCTCACGTGGCTGAACACCTGGCAGCTCCGCGTGCAAGAGACCGAAGAGCCTTACTACGAACTCGGGCTGAGCATCTTGGAAGGGCTGCTCTCAGTCGCCGTCATGACAAGCATCGTCATCCGGGATTACTTCAAGGATCACGACTTTGAAATTCTGCTGTCTGTCGGGTGCGCGTTCCTCCTCGCCCGGGTCATTTCGCACTCGCTCCTATCCTATTCCGTCATCCGGGAAGGGAAGTCCATGCCGGGAAGGCACGCCTGGTCGAAGATTTCCGCTGTCGCCATTTGCGCGGCGATGCTCGTCTACATCCTGAACATCGAACGGTTCCAGCAAATTTGCATGGTGGCGAGCATCCTGCTCATGGGGGCCGCCTCCATCGAATTCCTCTACTGGTTCTACCGCGACCCGGTCCACCGGAAGCCCCTTTCGATTTCGAGCCAGCTCACCATGACGCGCATCGTGCTCACGCCGTTCTTCCTCTGGGTCTTCTTTTACGACAACAACTTGAACTACGAGGACAACCACATCGTCTTCAAGATTTTGGCGTTAATCATGGTCTTGGGCTTCATGCTGACGGATTACCTGGACGGACACTTGGCGCGCAAATGGGGGGAAGTTTCCACCCTGGGCAAGTACCTCGACCCCTTCAGCGACAAGATTTCGAACATGACGATTTTCATGTGCTTCATCGCAACGGGATACGCCCCCGTCTGGATGGTCGCCCTCATCTACTTCCGCGAAGCGAGCGTGGAAACCCTCCGCACCTTGGCCGCTGCAGAAGGGATGATCATGCCGGCGCGACGCAGCGGAAAGTGGAAGACGGCTCTGCAGGGAATCGGCATCGTGGTGATTCTCGTCTGCGCCTTGGATCCCATCCAACAAATCGAGAACTTCAAATCCGTCTGGCAATACCTGCCCCGCATCGTGATGGGAATCATCACCTTCGTGACACTAGCGAGCGGCATCGATTACTTTGTCGCCTCCCAACATATTTTGAAGAAATACATCTGACCCCTTGCCAAAGGAATCAGAAATTACTATATATGGGCTGTATCGGAAACGATACGCCCCCTGACGCGGGGTGGAGCAGTTGGTAGCTCGTTGGGCTCATAACCCAAAGGTCGCAGCGTTCAAGTCCTGCCCCCGCTACTAAGACTCGGAGAAATCCGGGTCTTTTTTATTTTCACGGGAACGGCGTTCTTATCCGCCAAATTTTGTCAAATTCTCAAATCGGAATAAAGTAAATTCTATCCGATGAAAAAAGATACGGAATTTGTTTGCACGGAATGCGGCGAAACCTCGCCGAAATGGGCGGGCAAATGCCCACACTGCGGAGCTTGGAGTTCCCTCGTGGAACGCGCCGTGGAAAGCAAGGCGGAGAGGCGCGGGCTTGGACATGGGGCTTTGGGAACGGATTCTCTTTCCGGCATCCCCCGCAAGCTGTCCGAAATCAGCTCCTCGCCCACGAAAAGGCTGAGTTCTTCCATTCCCGAATTCGACAGGACCCTCGGCGGCGGCTTCGCGCCGGGATCGCTCGTGCTCATCGGGGGCGACCCGGGCATCGGGAAGTCGACCCTTGTCTTGCAAACCCTCGCCACAATGGCCAGCGCGGGAATCAAGGCTCTTTACGTCAGCGGGGAGGAAAGTGCCGTCCAAGTCAAGATTCGCAGTGAACGGCTGGGCGTCTCCGGATGCGACTTGATGCTCCTTTGCGAAACGAACCTGGACCGCATCTTGGAAAAGGCCAAGGCGATCAAGCCCCAAATCATGGTCATCGATTCCATCCAGACCGTTTACAACGCGGAATTGCCGGGGACTCCGGGCAGCGTCTCGCAACTTCGGGAAAGCACCCTTTCCCTCATGGTGTTCGCCAAGAATTCGGGCTGCATCACCGTCTTGATCGGGCACGTCACCAAGGACGGTCAAATCGCGGGTCCGAAGATTCTCGAGCACATGGTCGACACGGTCGCCTATTTCGAAGGCGACCGCAACGGACAATACCGCATCTTGCGGACAATCAAGAACCGTTTCGGCGCAACGGACGAGATCGGCGTCTTTGAAATGACCTCCCGTGGGCTTGAAAGTGTCGGCAATCCGAGCAAAATCTTCCTCGACGCGACAAACATCAACGCTCCGGGCAGCGTCGTGAGTTGCACGATTGAAGGTTCGCGCGCCATGCTGTTCGAAACGCAGGCCTTGGTGAACCAGACGAATTATGCGGTCGCCCAGCGCGTCGCGGCGGGCATCGACCCCAAGAGGCTGACCATCATACTCGCTCTTTTAGACAAATTCGGCGGCATTCCGATTGGCAATTCAGACGTTTTCGCAAGCATCGCCGGGGGGCTTAAAATCGCGGACACGGGAACGGACTTGGCTCTCGCCCTGGCCATCGTATCCAATCATTTGGGAATTTCCCTGCCGCCCAAGAGCATCGTCGTCGGGGAACTAGGGCTTTCGGGAGAAATCCGCTCCGTCAGCCAAACGGATTTACGCGTCAAGGAGGCGGAACGCCTCGGTTTTGAAAACATCCTCCTGCCGACATCCTCCAAAATTTCCCAAAATCCCAAAATCCACATTTTCCGTTTCCGCAGGCTTGTCGAAGCCATCGACTTCGTCCGGGAGAAGGCCCGATGATTTGCGAAACCCTTTCGGACATGGATGAGGCGCAGCCGCTGATGGCAAAGGCGTTAATCTCGCTACAGAAAAGGGATGTTTCGCTGCGCTCAACACAACAACTTTTTTGTTTACAGTCAACCAACCGCTAACCACTAACTCCTAACCCCTCTTCCCTACTCCCTTTTCCAAATTTGGAACGAGCAATCGAAATCGTCCTTTTCCGACTTGGCGACGAACTCCTCGGCCTCCAATTTCCAGCCGTCTCCAAGGAGCGGCATTTCCACGTCGCCGTGCACATTCGCATGAACGCGCGTCAAATAGAGCTTTCCGGCGAGCGGCAACGCATCGGCATAGAGATGCGCCCCTCCGATGACGAAAAGCTCCCGTTCGCCGGATTCCCGCGCGAAGCGAAGGGCCTCGTCCAAACTTCGGAACACCTCGCAGCCCGGCGCTTCGAAGTTTTCGTTCCGGGACAGCACCAGATTCGTCCGATTCGGGAGCGGCCTCCCGATATCCTCGTAATTTTTGCGACCCATCAAAATGCAATGCCCCGAAGTGACCGCCTTGAATCGCTTCAGGTCTTGCGAAAGGTGCCATGGCAAATGGCCGTCCTTGCCGATAACGTTATTTTCCGAAACGGCGACTATCAAAGAAATGAGCATGCCCCAATCGTAACTTTTTACGCCCGTCCCGGCAAGACGTCCCCATCCAAAATCCACCCATCCGGACAAGAGCATTCCATTCGCTTATTTTCCATTTTCCCAAAGCGATTTGCCCTCAGATAAGCTAAATTATAGGCAATGCGTAAAATTCTGCTCCCCATTCTAGCCGTGAGTCTCGCGTTCGGTGCCGATTTCGAGCGTTCCAAATGGCACACCCAGACGTTTTTCGAAGTGGAACCCTACACGCCCATCCATTTCGAAGGCGAAGGGCAATACCTGAACGAAAAGATAGACGAAGACGTTCTGACTGTTCCCCTGTCGCTCGGATTCCTCTTCAATCCCCTGTTCACGCCGCTTTTCAAGGCGGACATCCCCTTCACCCTCTGGCTCGGCGCGGAGTTCGGGGAATTCCAGTTCGGCGAAATCTCTTCCGGAAAGGATTACACGGTCGACCAGCCCTATGACGGCGACGGCAACACCCTTTCCTTCATGTCGTTCAACCCCGCCGGGCTTGCCGGATTTTCCGTGAACCTGGTCGGCAATCTGGACTTGCGCGTCTTGGGCGGCTTCGGCATCCGCTACTACCGATTCGAGAACAAGGAAGTCCGGACGACAAAGACCCATTCGGAAACTTCCCTCAGCTACTTCGTCAAGGGTGGCTTGGAATACCGCCTCGTGGAACTTTTCAAGGACGGCGACCTGAAAATCGGCTTGCACGTCAAAAAGGACTTCAGCAAATTCGAAGACGTCCGCGCAGTCGGCGAACACAAGCAGACCCAGAATTTGGAATCCGTCCCGGGAGCCTATGCCGGAACGCAATTTTCCAAAATCGAGACGAAGCTCCCCGTCCGCATCGGACTTGAAATTTCCCTCGAATTCGGCAGGGAAAGCCGCCGCGACCGCAAAATGCGGTTCGCCCTCCGCGACAGGGACGCCCAACTCCGCAACAACTCCGAAGTCAAGGACACCCTTTCCGACTGGGACTGCATGGCCATCGAACGCGATTACCGCTTTTTCCTCGACGACGGGAAGCTCCCGGACATGAGCGAAAAATACACCAAGGCGCAGTTCAACGACGTTTTGGAAAGCTACCTGGCCTTTTGCCATCCGGAGGATTTGGCCACCAAGGAACAACTTTACACGACCTTGGACTCCAACAAGGTGGAACTGAAAGAATACCAAGTTTCCCAAGAAGATTCCCGTTTCAAGCAAGTCATGGCGTCGAACGACCCGGAAATGATGCAGATGTTCCTGCAATACTATCCGAACTCCGCCCACCGGACGGAAATCGAAGCCAAGCTGAAAATCGTCGGCGATTACGAAGTCTTCAAGCAAGCGCAGGCCGCAAACACCTTCAAATCCTATCTGGACTATCTTTCAGACTTCCCCGAAGGCGAGTTCCGCGCCGAAGCCGAAGAATGCATCTTCCGTCTGGTACAAGAAAGCAACCGGGTCAAGGATTATCAAATTTACTTGAAACGCTTCCCCGAAGGCAAGTTCGTGAGCGAAGCGAACCACGCCCTACAGGAAATCCAGCGTTCCTCCGGCATCGTCACCCAAGAAGAGGCGACTCCCGCAGTCGAAGAACCGGCGGAAGAAGTCCAAGTGCAGAAAAAACCGGCCAAGAAGGCGAAAAAATCCAAGAAGAGTTCCAAGAAAAAGAAGAAAAAATAATGGCCAGAGGCTTCCGCATCGCGGAAGCCTTTTATTTAGACCAGGAATACCGCAATGAACTTTCAAGCACTTCGAATCGAAGACTTGCCGCAAATACAAAAACGCCTCGCCGCGGCGGGCAAGCTATGCTGCGATTACGCCCTGTCGAACCTTTTCGGCTGGTCGGCCTACTACGACACCCGATGGACAATCCGGAAAGGCTTTCTCCTGTTCCGCTTCCAAATTGTCGGGACGGAAAAGACCGCCTACTTGGAACCCCTCGGCAGCGGTGACTTGGAACAAATCGTCGAAGAAATTCAAAAGGATGCGAAAGAATTGAAGCAGCCTCTGCGCTTCTTTTCCCTTTCCCAGGAATTCGTCGATTCCATCAAGACCCTCCCGGCAACGCAAAGCCTCCGCTTCTACAAGAATAGAGATTTCGGGAACTACATCTACGCAAAGGAGCGTCTGGCGCTATTGCCGGGGAGAAAGCTCCATTCCAAAAGAAATCACATCGCCCAATTCGAAAGGAAATACCCCCAATTCCATTTCAAGACCATTTCCCCGGAAACTGACATTCCCTCCATTCAAAAACTGCTCGACATTTGGACGGCGGCGCAAGGGAAATCGACGCGGACAGTCCTTGAAGAACGCCGCATGATTGAAGCTTGCCTCGCCCACTACGAAGCCCTAAATCTTTTCGGGATTCTGCTCTTTATCGGGGAGAAGCCCGCCGCCTTTTCATTCGGCTCTCAAATCAACGCAGACACTTTTTGCACGCACGTGGAAAAAGCGGACACGCGATTCGAAGGCGCTTACGCCAAAATCAACCAAATCGTCGCATGCTCGTTGCCGAGCGAAATCAAGCGAATCAACCGGGAAGAAGACATGGGGCTTCCCGAGCTCCGAAAGGCGAAATTGTCCTACCATCCGGATTTGATAACGGAAGAACTCTTCGCCTACGACACAAATTCCGAAGAGGCCAAGGTGTGGCAACTGTGGCAAGAGGCGTTCCCCGAGGACGACGATTCCTTTTTAGTGTCTTTCCTCTACCCGTATTCCAACGAAAACACCCGGATGACCCTATATCGCGGAGACAAGCTGGCCTCCACCCTCCATCTGTTGAAATTCACCGGCGATTGGGGGAAAGTCGCCTACATCTACGGTCTCGCGACCGCCCGAGAATTCCAAGGGAAAGGCATCGCCACGGACTTGATTGCAAGATCCTTGCGAAAAGCCGCAAACGAGGGCGTCTCCGTCGTCTGGGCGATTCAGGCGAACAAAGAATTTCAAAGCTGGCAACGGCTTTTGGACTTCAGCGAAACGCAAACCGAGCCGCTCGCCTTCGAATCGGAAGACGGATTCCCATTCGGCGAAGATCCGGACTCGGATTTCGGCATTTTCCGCATCGTCGACATGAAAGCTTACCTGGCGCTCTTTATGGCGAACCATCCGGGACATGCGGAAACCCTCCGGGTGACGGACAGAATTCTCCCGCAAAATTCCGGAATTTACCGACTCGAAGGGGGATCGGTTTTCAAGGCGGATTCCCAAAGCCCGGCGGATGGAGAACGCCCTGCCGAAATCCTCCGAAGATTTCCCCTTCCCGGCGGAAAACGCCTCCGCTGCGCGGAAATTTTCCCAAATTCCAAACGGCCTACCGCTTCGGCTTCTTGAAAATCCGATAAAAGCAAAAAACGTTCAAGGCGACAATCGCCGTCCAAGAAAGAGTCATGAAAACGAGACCGCCCCAAGTGAGTTCCATTTAAGCCTCCTCCTCGGAATTCCCGATGGACACGGATTTGATTCCAGGAGAGCGACCGCTCTCCGCCCGACCGCTCTTCCAAGCATACCAAATGGCGACATTGACTAGAATTGCCGCCGCGGCAAGGAAAATCCGAAAGCCCAGGGTGAACGCCTTTTGCGAAAGGGAGACTCCCAGAAATTGCACGGTCGCATCGTCCGGGATGTGCTTCAGCAAGAGCACATTCAACCCGTCGTGAAGAATCCACGAGACGAGAAGCACGACCAAGGCCAACGGGCACACGTATCGGATGATGAAGCGGAACGCCCGCGGGAGCTTCAAAGCAGCCCCTTCATCGAGCAAGGCGAAAGCTTCGGATTCCCCGGGGACGTCTTCGGACTTCTTGCGGCAGAGGACAACGGCAAAGACTATCGCTTCGATTGTCCCTAGGAACACGAGCAAAAAGCTCCCGCCCCAGAAATCCAATTCATCGACAACTCCCGCAGCCAAGCCGACAATGGAAAAGCATCCGCCGACGAGGGAGACGAAACCGACAATGCCCACAGACTTCTTGCGGGAGAACTTCAAGTCGTCTTCGCAAAAACTGATGAGCGGCTGGATGATGGAAATGGCGCTGGTGACTCCGGCAATGAAGAGCATCGCAAACCAGAGAGTCATGAAGGCGTTTCCTAGCGGGAGTTTTCCGAAAACAAGCGGCATGCTTTGGAAGGCCAATCCGAAAGTCCCCAACTTGGCGCACTCGTCGATATTCGCTCCCAAGATTAAAATGGCCAGCGGAATCACGATGGTGCCGCCCAAAATAATTTCGGCGAAACCGTTTGCCGCATCGGCGGAAAGAGAGGACAACACGATGTCCTCCCCCCGTTTGGTGTAGCTCGCGTAGCAAAAGACGATTCCCATGCCGAGGCTCATCGTGAAAAAGACCTGCCCGGCGGCGGCAAGCCACACCTGCGGATCCAAGAGAGCGGAAAAGTCGGGATTCCACATGAAGGCCAGTCCCTTGCCGATATCCGGCAACGTCAAGACGCGGACGACCAAAACCACGCCCAAGATGAAAAGGATGGGCATGGAAATTTTATTCACCCGCTCGATTCCCTTTCGAACGCCGAGCGAAATCAACGCCATATTGCAAAGGAACGTGATGGCGAAGAAGACGACGGCGGCGGGAAGCGGCCCGACCATTTCCTTCAAGGAGATGAAATTCCCGAAGAATTCCGTAATGCGCCCGGCGACGACCACCTCCATCAGCTTGCCCGTCAGGGAATACCAGACGAACGCCAAAATCCAGGATTCGATGAACACGTAATAAAAGATGATGAACAACGGAGGCAAGAGCCCGATGGACCCCAGATACTTGCCCCAGCGTTTCCCGATGATTCTATCATAAGCGCCGGGAGAGGTGCCGTGCCGCAAGATGCCGGCATAACGCCCGAGAGTCCATTCTATCCACGAAAGGGGAATGCCGAGCACCAAAAAGGCGATTAAATAAGGGATGATGAAAGTTCCGCCACCGTGAGTCGCCGCTTGGACGGGGAATCGCAAAAAGTTGCCGAGTCCCACGGCACTGCCGGCAACGGCCAAAATGACGCCCAACTTCGAACCCCAATTCTCTCGGGAAGATTTCATGTCACCTCTTCAAAATCCATTTCTGTCGACGGCAAACGGGCGGCCGCCATTCCCTCGACGGACTATTCCCAGCCTTCTTCCGACGGATTTTCATTTTCGGAGGGAGCGTTTTCCCCCGAGACCTGCTCCGCTTCTTCCGGGGAATCCTGCGACGGGGCGGGTTCTGCGACCGGAGACGGTTCCTTGGACTGCGGAGCGGCGGACGCTTCGGACGGGACTGCCGTCGAATCGGATGTCGGTGCAGTTTCTTTCTTTTCCGCGACGACAGCCTTTGTCTTCGGCGGTTCGGAAAGGGGGAAGTTGCCGATGTAATTGTGGATAATCCGAGGCGTGACGAAAATGACCAAATCGTTCTTCGTCACGGTCTTCTTCGTGTATTTGAAAAGATTGCCCAAAACGGGGATGTCCATGAGGAAGGGAATGCCCGATTCCGTCTCCTGGTGTTCGTTTCGCGTCAAGCCGCCGATGACGACCGTTTCCCCGTCGCCGACGACCACCTTCGTTTCCGCTTCCTGTTTCGAAATCACGACCTGCCCCATTTCATCGTAACGGTAAGAATCGTTTTGGGGATGCAGATCGAGCATGATGCGGTTGTCGCCGGAGACGTGCGGCGTCACGACCAGCTTGATGCCCGTCTCCACCATTTGCGTGGAAGATTCTCCGTCGTCGTCAATCACGCGGATGGAAATCTGGTCGCCCATGAAGATTTGCGCTTCCACGTTGTCCATCGTCGTAATCTGCGGAGTCGCCAGGACTTCCGTCGAAGCGTCGGAAAGGATGCTCGCAATCGCCACTTGGACGTTATTGTCCAACACGCTGGCCGTCAGCGCGGTCGTCGCATTCGTCACCCCCGGAGAGACTCCGTTATTCGGCAAGGAACTCATGGCGACGCTGGTCCGCGTCCCCGCTCCGCCACCAGTCGGAGTGCCGACCGCCCCCGGAGTGAGGGACGTGGAACCCATCTTGGCCGTCCAATCAACACCGAGTTCCCGGGCGAGATCGCTGGAGACAACGACGAGCTTCGCCGTAATCATGATTTGCAAAGTCTCGACATCGAGCTCTTCCAAGGCGTTTTCCATTTGGGCGATGCTCTTTTCCGTGTCATAGACGATGATGGAATTCGTGCGCTCCACGGTCGTGATTTTGCCGCGAGAGGTTTTCATCGATTCGAGGACCTTCACCAATTCATCGGCCTTCGCATGTTCCACCTGGAAATTCTTGCGAACGAGAGGCGCGCTGTTCTCCTCGGCGATTTGCTTGTCCGCCAATTTCTTCTGCTTGTCTTGGTATGCCGCCGAACGTTGGACATACACATACTTGTCTTCGATGGTCCACGTCAAGTCATAGGTTTCGCAAATCAGTTTCAACACATCTTGCCAGGATTTTTTCGTCACCTGGAGATTCGAAATCTTCCCGGAGACGTCGGGCGCCAAAACGATATCGACGCCGGCCATCGTGGAAATCGTTTGGAATGCGGCGTTGAAGTTCGTACCGACAAAGCGGAAGTCATACAACTTGTTGTTCGGACCGCTCTCGGCGAAAGCCGACGAGAGGCAGAAAGCGAGCAGGGCGACAATGGAAATGCGGGCCATTTTTTTCATTTGAAATTACTCCCATTTGGATCGGGCAAACTCATGGAATATCTGCGGCTGACCCCGAATTCTTGCAGCAGGAACAACACTTCGGATTCGGTGATTTTCAACACCTTGCCGTTCAAGATACGGTCGCCTTCCTTGACCGTATAGGAAATTTCGGGATTTTTCGAATCGGCCAGAATGGCAAGGGGAACGTCCGATTCCCAAATGATGCCGACCAATTCCACCTGGTCGATGTTGATTCCCTCTTCCATCAAACCTTTCACCTGGATGAACGGGTCGCGCCGGCCGAAGGAGCTGTAGGACACGCGCTCTTCAATCGGATGTTCAAAGCGCACGGAAAGGGAGTCGAGGGAGCCGCCCTGTTCAATGGCGATTTGCTTCAACCGTTCGGATTGCACGGCGGAAAGTTCATCGGGGAAAGAAACGGCACGGCGGTTCACATACCCGACCTTGGAGCCGAAACGCACCTTGTAGAAGAGCCCGTTCAGTTCAATGTCTTCGAGATGCGTGCCGAAGTTCAGAGTCTCGAGTTCCGAAGCCTTTTCATCCGGGGCGGAAAGAAACGGCGTCGTCTCGGCGACGACAATCAGATTGCGCGACACGGGGCGAAGGCCGAAGGACTGTGCGACGCTGACGATTTTCTTCTTGTCCTTTTCCATGTCCTTGGAAAAGGCATCGAAGGATTCCACGGAAGAAGCCGGGTCTGCCCAACGGCGCACATAGACCCCCTCCGGTTTCGCCATGTAACAGACAAAGCCCGGTTTCGCCGATTCATTCGGAATCTGTAAAATCAAGGAGCCTTTGTACACCAAAACCAGGGGATGCACGTTCGGCTGCAATTGGATGCGCAGTCCCGAAGACATCCAAGTCACGGATTTGACGATATGACTCGAAGAAACGTTGAACAGCGGGGACTTCTTGGGGCCGGGGACGGAAACCATCAAAATGGACGATTTGTCCGGGCCTTTGACGTTCGACAGGACGATTGCGGAATCCGTTTCGATGCGGAACTGTTCCATTCCACTGCCGCGAATGCCGACCATTTCCCGAATGCCCTCGATCAAGGCGGAAACGACCTTTTTCTTCGACTGTTCCTTCCATTCGCGGATGCTGTCCGCCTTTGCTTGTTTCAGAGCCTTGATGCTGTCCGCTTTCGCACGCTTCGCTTCCGCTGCGGATAACTTCGCCACCTTGACGCTGTCCGCCTTCACACGTTTCGCCTCCGCTGCCGACAACTTCGCCGCCTTGACGCTGTCCGCCTTCGCACGTTTCGCCTCCGCTGCCGACAACTTCGCCGCCTTGACACTGTCCACCTTCGCACGCTTCGCCTCCGCTGCCGACAACTTCGCCGCCTTGACGCTGTCCGCCTTCGCACGCTTCGCCTCCGCTGCCGACAACTTCGCCGCCTTGACGCTGTCCGC
>CAZCRF010000037.1:17225-24746 GCA_964501065.1 uncultured Fibrobacter sp.
CTTCGCGCGCTTCGCCTGGGAGGCCGCAGCAGCTGCGTCCGCAGACAACCGCTTTTGAAGATTCCACCCCGAAGACTTGGATTTCGGAAGCGAAATGACAAAATATTTGCCGTTCGACAAGCTGACCGGATTCTTGTCCCCATGGATTTCCGAGCCGACGTCGAATTCAAAATTCAACAGCGGGATTTTGAAGGACGCATCCGAAAAAATCCGAACTTGCCGAATGCCCGTGGAGCCGGAATCAAATGCAACGGAGACATCGCCGAACGGAGTCGTCGTTTCCGAAAATCCGACAGTCAACTTGTGCGCGTCCGCATCGAACTTTTGGAAAAAGTTGGGCAAGTTCTTCGCAGAGGCGAATTGGAAACGCAAGAAACAGTTCTTGGCGTTGCAAGAATAATCGACATTCCGAATTTCCGCGCCGAACGCAAAAGAAATCGAAAGGGCTAGAAGGAGCGACCATTTTCTCATTGGGCAACCTTCTTGGATGTGTAAGTGGTCAAATTGAACGACACGGAAATCGTGATGGGCGTCCACCCGTGGGATTCCGCCTTTTCAAGCTCCTGGTTGATTCCGCCGTAACGGGAAATCTTCAAATCCGTGATGGCCGTCGGGTAATTGAAGTTTGCAATTTCCGCAAACAAGTAACCCAACATGTGATACCCCGCATTGACGACGACAGAATAACGGTGCTCGATAAAATATTCCCGTTCCACCTTGCCGGCGGGGCTGAACTTTTGAATTTGCACGCCGGAGCTGCGGAGAACCGCATAAAGATCCTGGAGGCGAAGCGGCACCTGCTCCTCTTCCGGGAACATCTCCTTCAACCTCTCGAATTCATTCTCGGCTTGGACCAATTCCGCTTCGAGCTTCGCCACGCGACCGCGTTGCACGTTGATTTTGTCGAGTTCCGATTGCGCCGACTTCAAATCGCCCTCCAGGCGCTGCTGTTCCAAAGTGAACGGTTCCCAAATGTATGCGTAAACAAAATAACCGCCGGCAAGAATCAGCAAGGACACGGCTAGAGCGTAGATGGTCTTCTTGTCTCTCCAATTGATTGCGCCCATTACTTGTCCCCTCCTTCAAGCCCCAAATCCGCCTTGGTATTGGCCTTGATGACGAAACTGTAAGCCTCTTCCCCTTCGACCTTTGTCGTCGACACATCGACCAACGAGACCGAATTGAAACCTGTCTGCTTCTCCAACTTCACCATGTATTCCGCGACTTCCGAAAAGTCGTAAGTCATCCCGCGGAGTTCCAAATCCAACGGGGAGACCTGGTTCAACGAGACCAGCCACATGTTCGGCGGCATCAGGGACGAGATGTTTTCAAACAAAATCACCCAACGTTTTTTGCTCACCTGGATGGACTTTAGCCCCGTGTTCTTTTGGGCAATCACCTTCAGCCGCGAGTCCAAAGTCTTGATTTTTTCAAGCAGCGGGCGCTGCTTCTCCACTTCCGCCTTGGTGGAATCCACCTTGTTTTGCAAAGCTTCGAGAGTTTCCGTCACATAGGATTGGATGAGGAAGACGACGACCAGGGCGACCAACAGGGCTATCGACGGCCAAACGACGCGCCTGTCGAGAATCCAAGAAAAATCCACCTTCGTCTTGCGGGATTCCACAGGCAGCAAGTTGATTTCAACGCAAAGAGTTCTTTTCTTTCCCTTGGCCATTTAAAACTTCCTCAAGGCTAATCCCAGAGCCGTCGCGTAGATGTTCGACAATGCAGTCGATATGCCGCCTTCCGAAACCGCGCCACTCTCAAACGCAACCGTTGCGAAAGGATTCAACGTCTCGCATTCCATATCGAGCTTTTCCTTCAGGTATTCGCAAAGGTTCGGCAAATTCGCGCCGCCGCCGCAAACGAGCAGACGCCCCGGCTTCTCTCCCGATTCGCTAGTCGAAAAATAACGGACGCCGAATTCCACGGCACCGACGATTTCTTCAAATCCGAGCTGCATCGCCTGTTCGACTTCGGCGACGGAAACGTTGTTCACCATGGACAAGTCGTTCTTTTCGAGCATCTCGTGGCACTTCGCCTCGTCGATTTCCAAATGCCGGACAAGGGAGGACACGACCGTTTCGACCGTTCCGCCGGTCAAGGTTCGGACCGAGTGGAACGCCCCGTTCTTGAGGAACGTCAATGTGCTGTTCTTTTCCCCGATGTCGAGCAGGCCGACCGTTTCCTCCAGGCGCTCTTCGGCAACAGTCGTCACGTAAGCGTTCGCATTGGCAAAGACATCGACATCGATGGCGTCGAGCTTGTAGCCGGAGTCCGAGAACATCTTGGCGTAATCCCCGAGGATTTTATTCTTCGCCGCGACGACTAGGGATTTGACTTCGCCCTTGTCGTCCCGTTCAATCACTTGATAATCGAGCATGATGTCTTGGTCGTCGAACGGAGGCTTGGCCTGCGCCGTCTGGACGACAATCGCATCCTCGTTGCCGTTCTTCGGGACTTTGGCGACGCTCTTGTCGGCAAGGACTCCCGCCGCCCAGGCGATGGAAGCCACCAAATCGTCTTGCGAAAGGTCGGGGAAGTTTCGCGTCATCAGGCGGACCAGGGCTTCCCGGAGCTTCGCTTCGTCCTGTAAATCGTTATCGACGAAAGCCCCTTCCGGAGTCCGTTCCATGTCCATCGCCATGACGTAGCGATTGTCGCCACGCCCGTGGTGCACACGGACGACTTTCATCCAATAATGGCCGATGTCAACACCGATGGTTTGGCGTTCACCTCGGATTTTAGCGATAAAACCTAGTGCCAAAATAAACCTCGCCCTAAAAAACGGGACAATATCAATTCTAATTTTCCAAAAGCACAATGTCAATAGGCAATTTCATAACTACTTGAAAAAACAAGCACTTACGTCATTTGCAACGGCTATTTAAGCATCCTTTGAGCCTCCCGTTCCCGGAAAATATATTGCAGTACGTGTTCCTGGACTTCGCCGAAATCCCCGATGAACGAAGCGCTGTGGTCGATTCCGCCCGTCACGCCGTCAAACCGGCCGCCGTGCAACTGCCTCAAGATGCGGACCTGTAGGTTCTCCTCCCCGAACCCGGGCAGGCAAAAGCGTATCCGGACAAGGGAATTCTCGGGAACGGCTTCCGGGAGGCAAAGGAGGATACCGCCGGCAGACAAGTCCACCAAAAAACCGTCCTGTTCGCCCCCCCCCACTTCCAAATGGACGGGCAGCCGAACCGCCAAGCGGATCCAACGGCGCAGTTGCTCCTTGTGCAAACGGACAGTATGTTCAAACCGGAGAGAATCCCCGTCAAATCCCAAGACCCGGACAGAAGCCGAATACACGGCCTCTCCGGGGATGTTCAGGCGGACGGGCAGCTTGTCGCCCACGAATGGACGAAATCTTTCCGGACTTTCCACATGGACGCCCCACTCCACTTCGTCGACGAAATCGACTTGCGCATGGACGGTTTCCGACGCCCCGCCTTCGACGGGAAGGGAAACGGTCACGTTCTTCCCGGGGGAGAACTGCCTCGAAGACACATATGAAGACTTGTCCGCGCTCTCCAAGTGCCCCAACTTGGAACGCAAAGTGAAAATAAGCCGCCTCTCCACCGAGGAAACGTTCTCCGCGCCGCCGTGCAACGCATAAAAGTCATTCACCGCCTTTTCAAACAAAAGGGGCGAATTGAGCACTGCGTCCTTGTTCGAAAAGGAGGATTGCCGAGCCAAGCGTTCCAAGCAGGCGCATTCGTCAAAGCTCAGACCCAGTTCGGCTGTTTTCCGATTGAAACTGCCCGACGCGAACATTTCCCCGTGCTCCCGACGGCGATTGCTCCGGCTTATCTCCACAAACACGATAAGCAGCAAGACCAACGCGGCGACGAAGACCAGCCAAATGACGGCGACTGCCGGGAGCGCGGACAAGGTCACCCCCAGATTCCGCCGATGCAGGATCCGATGATTTTCCCCGGAAGTTCCCCTCCGAGGAAGGGGGAATTCTCCACGCCGCCGGTAAACGTCCCGGACGAAACGGATGTTTTCGCGGACGGATCGAAGACGACCCCATTCGCAAGTTCGCCGTCTCGAAGGGAAACCGCTTCCGCTCCGGATATTTTCGCCGGATTCGTCGAAAGGAGTTCCACCGCGCGGGCGGCGCCCACGCGTTCGGACAACAGATTCCAGATGACGGGGAGGGTCACTTCCAAGGAAACTGCTCCCGGAACGGCATCTTCGAAATTCACTTCCTTGTCTTCGCGGTGCACGGGAAAGTGGTTGACGCTGACGGCATCGACAGTCCCGTCCGAGAGACCTTGCCACAGAGCTTCCCTATCCGCCGAAGTCCGGACGGGCGGCCGCAGATTGAGGTTCGTGTCCAGAGAAGAGAGGTCTTCGTCGCAAAAAATCAGATGGTGGACGTCCACGTCGCAAGAAACGTCCAGTCCGAGAGAACGGAAGTGGCGAATCAAGTCCAAAGCGGCCTTCGACGTCACCTGCTTCACGTGCATCGGAACGGAAAGCGCGCGGGCCATTTCGAGAAGCGCGTAAAGGGGAATCGTCTCGGCCTGTTCCGGAACGCCCTTCATCCCCATCATGTCGGAAAAATGCCCTTCGTTCACAAAGCCCCCGTGAGCGAGCGAAACGTCGTAAGGCAAGAAGAAGAAGCGTTTTCCCGTCATGGCGCCGTATTCCAGGCAAAGCCTCAAGAACCGCATCGTTCCGAAGGGGCGGTTCCCGTCGCCGAAGCCGGCGACACCGCCGTCGGCGAGTTCCCGCATTTCGGCAAGGGACTTCGCTTCGTAACCTTGGCTTATCGCGCCCAGGATGCGGACGGAAAATTCCCGGCGGCACAAGGCGGCCCTCTCCGCGACCAACCGCTGGATTCCGTCGACGGGATTGGCGGAACTTTCATACAGGCCGCCGTAAAAACCTCCGCGACGCATGGCGCGAAAGCCGTCATCGTCCGTGTAAATGTCGTCCCGGGCGGGTTCTTGAAAATCCATCCCCAAGGCGAAAAGCGCGGGGAGAAGCAAGGCTCCGCCGCAATCCACTTCCCGCAAGCCTTCCGGGAAGGAACGGCGAAGACGACCGTCCACGACAGCCACCGCCGTCGGGCTTTCAAACTTCCCATCGACGAAGGGGCGGACATTTTTCAAAAGCACACTATCCATTGGCACGACCTCCAGAAAGAAGATAAAGGGCCGACATGCGGACCGCGACGCCGTTCGTCACCTGGGACAGAATCACGGAATGCTCCCCGTCGGCGACTTCCGAATCGAGTTCGACGCCTCGGTTGATAGGCCCCGGGTGCATGATCAAGGCAGAATCCTTGGCAAAGGAGAGAACCTCTTCGGTGACGCCGAAATAATTGCGGTATTCGCGGAGGCTGGGCAACAGGGAATCTTCCATCCGCTCCCGTTGCAAGCGAAGGGCGACGACCGCATCCGCCCCTTCGACGGCGCGTTTCACATCCGTTTCCCATCTGACTTCCGGAAAGTCGTCCCGGTAACGCGGAAGAAGCGTGCTGGGGCCGCAAAGAGTCACCGAAGCGCCCATGGTGGTCATCCCCCACGCATCCGAACGGGCGACGCGGCTGTGGCGAATGTCCCCGACAATCGCGATGCGCTTTCCCTGGAGCGAACCGAGCTTTTGCTCCACCGTGAACATGTCGAGAAGTGCCTGAGTCGGATGTTCATGCGCGCCGTCCCCCGCGTTCAGCACAATCGCGTTCGAATGGTCCGCGATGAACTTCGGGACGCCGGTCCCCTTGTGGCGCACGACGACGACATCTATCTTCATCGCTTCGATGTTCCGCAGCGTGTCCAGGAGAGTTTCCCCCTTTTGGACGCTCGAACTCGAACTCGAAAAATTCACGATGTCGGCGGAAAGGCGCTTTTCCGCGAGTTCAAAGCTCGTCCGGGTCCGCGTACTGTTTTCAAAGAACAGATTCACGATGGTCAGGCCGCGCAAGGACGGGACTTTTTTGACGGGCCGCTCCAAGAGCTGCCGGAATTCCACGGCGGTGTCGAGAATCGTGCGAATGTCCTGTTCGCCGACACCCCGAAGCCCCAGCAGATGGCGAATGGAAAGCGATGATTTCATGCATCCTCCACTTGAACCAAATACACGGCGGTTTCCGGATCCCCGGGTTCAATCATCACGCGGACTTCCTCCTTTTCGAGAGTCTTGACGGACAGCCCCACGCAATCGGCGGCAATCGGCAGCTCGCGATGCCCCCTGTCCACCAGGACGCAAAACCGGATGGCGGCCGGACGGCCCATGTCGAGAATCGCCTGGATGGCGGCTCTTGCGGAACGCCCCGTGTAAAGCACGTCGTCGACCAGTATCACGGTCTTGCCTTCCACGGACACGGGCATTTCCGTGATCCGCATTTCGGTGACGGCGAGCGGGCGGCGGTAGTGGAAATCGTCCCGGTAAAAGGTGGCGTCCAGACTTCCGCAGGGAATTTCCATTCCGTAGCGCGAAGAAAGCCGGGAGGCGATTTTATGCGCCAAGGGGATTCCCCGACTGGCCATCCCGAGGACAAGGACATTGTCCGGCGAAGAAATCATTTTTGCCACGTCTCCCGACATCTTGTCGATGGCGGCTTCCATCGCACGGGCGTCGAGCAATTGGCGAATCCTTTTGCAATTATCCTTCAAAACGTTCTCCTTCTCGAATTTTTCCGACTGGAAAATGTAGTTTTTATCCCAACACAAAACAACTCGGAGAACGAAATATGTTCAATCAGCTAGACCGGCCGAAGAGCGGCGAAACCATCGCCATCATCAAGACGAACCGCGGAGAAATGCACGCACGCCTGTTCCCGGAAATCGTCGGGGAATCCGCCACGAACTTCATCGAACTGGCCAAGCAGGGGAAATACGACGGGGTGCCCTTCCACCGCATCATCAAGGGGTTCATGATTCAAGGCGGCGACTTCACACGGAAGAACGGCACGGGCGGACACGCGGCAAAGGGCCCGGGGTCGACCATCGGAGACAAATACGATTCGCGCCTTTCCCACCAGCGCGGCGCGCTCAGCTGGGCGAAGACCATGATGCCGCACTCCATCGGCAGCCAATTCTTCATCGTGCACCCGTCAGAGGGGACGCATTTCCTGGACCACCCGGAAAACGGCGGGCCTGCCGAAGGATATTCCGTGTTCGGGCAACTCTTCGACGGTTTCGACGTCTTGGACGAGATTGCCGGGGTGGATACAGACCGCAACGACCGCCCCTACGACGACGTGACGATTGAATCCGTCCTCATCGAAACCGTCCCCTAAGCTTGAATTTCGGAATGATTTTGCGAATTCTGCAAAAAGTTCCGTAAAAGACCGGTTTATATCCGGTCTTTTTTTTGCATTTTCGGGAGATGAGAACTCCTGACGTGAGACATAGAGTTCGATGGAGCGCGCGACAGGCGCAACGCGAAGTGTTGCGCCCCAACGGGATGCGCGGAAGCGCACCTATCTCCTTCAGGCATATGGTCGTACAGCATTCACCAGAAGTCGAAGTCCGTTTTCCCCGAAATGGCGGAATCGAGCAAGTC
>CAZCRF010000038.1:0-4419 GCA_964501065.1 uncultured Fibrobacter sp.
GTTCTTTTTGCTTTAGCAAATCTAGAACCACGTGCAATCCTGCCGTAACTCTGAGTAGCCCCCTACCTTTCCGCCCGCTGCGTAAGCGAAACAGGTCGCTTGGCGACCAAACGTCCGTTTGACGGACACAAGCCGGTCGTGCCAACGACAAAACTGTCCGTTTGACGGACAAGAGCTTTCGTCTCAACGGCAAAAACGGTTCACTTGGTGAACATTTAACGAGCCTTTTCCTTCCGCCAGGGTGAAGTTCTTGTACGTTCTTGTCAGCAATGAAAGCGACATCTATTACGAACAGACTCTGGTCTCGATAATCTCCCTGCGCCAGCACAACCCGAAAGCGTCCGTTTCGCTCCTGGTCGACGACGGGACGGACAGGAGGCTAGTCGGATTCCGTGCGAAAATCAAGGAGCTTGTCCAAGAATACAAAGTCGTCCCCTATCCGAAGGAACTTTCGAACATGATGCGTTCCCGGTATTTGAAAACGGAAATGCGAAAGCATGTCTCCGGGGATTTTTTGTATCTCGACGGGGACACCGCCGTGGTGGATTCCATCGGGGACGATTCCTTTTGCGGCTTTGGGGATGTCGCCGCCGTGGCGGATTTGCATGCCGGGAGGGACGACAAGTACCGAGTCAAGCACAAGCGTTTTAACGAAAGTCTCCGCCGGTTGGGATTCTCCTTGGACTTGCGCGACTTGTATTTCAACAGCGGAGTCCTCTTTGCCAAGGATTCGCCCCTCGCCCACGCGTTCTTTGAAAAGTGGCACGAGCTTTATTTGTTTTGCAATCGGCATCAAATTTACACCGACCAGTTTTCGCTGAATGAAAGCAACCGCGTCTTGAACTTTCCGATTCAAGAACTCCCCGGCGAATGGAATTGCCAAGTCCGCGAAGCGTATAATCACCTGTATCGGGTGAAGACGATTTACCCGATTCTTTGCAAGGCCAAGATTGTTCATTTCTTCGGTTCGGGGATTGACGGCAAAAAGGAGCCGCACCCGCTGATGAAAAAATCCTTTTTCGAGGAAATCAAGCGCCGTGGCGGGATAGACGAAAAAAGTTTGCAAAGCATCTTCCATGCGAAGACGGCGTTCTTCGGCGCACCGGAAGAACTTCGCACGGACGTTTCGTTCCCCCGGTTCTTTCTCTACCGGCAATTCCCCAGGATTTGCTCCCTGTTCTTGCGTCCCAATCATTTATATCTTTGACGCATGACGAAATACCTCTTTGTCTTGACCAGTTCGCCCAAAGACTTCTTTTTGGAACAGACCCTTGTCGCAATCGCTTCGCTGCGGATGCAAAATCCGGGAGCTTTCGTCACCCTTTTGACGGATGACCGGACTGCGGAAACTTTCACGGGGAACCGTGCGGCGGTTCGGGACGCGGTCGACGAACTGAACGTGCAAAAGCTCGATGAAAAACTTTCCCCGATGCTCCGTTCGCGTTATTTGAAAACGGTGATGCGCAATGTCGTCGACGGGGATTTTCTTTACATGGATTCGGACATCGCCGTCGTCGGGGACCTTTCTATTCCGGAGGAATGGCGCGGCGGCATTTACGCGGTGCTGGATTTCCACACGAACCTTTCGAAGGCGATTAACCGCAAGAAGGTGTTGGGCAATGCGCGGCGGATGGGATTTTCCCCCATTTTGAACGACGAAATCTTCAACGGGGGCGTGATGTTCGCAAGCGACACGCCGGAAGCGCGGGAATTCTTCAAGAAGTGGCACGAGCTGTGGCTCTACTGCGTCTCCAAGGATTTTCCCTACGACATGGCGAGCCTCGCCGAGGCGAACTTCAAGTTCGGATACATCACGCGAAAGATGCCCGGCGAATGGAACTGCCAGTTGGCCTACGGGAACCGCTTCTTGCCGAAGGCGAAAATCCTGCACTTCTTCGGTTCGCGCATCATCGACACCCGCGGACGAAAAGTCCCCGCATGGATGGATTTGTTCTTGCCGAAAATTCTCCGCAGGGATTTTTACACGTCGTTGAAGCAAATCCCGGCGAAGGTGGATGCGGACAAGAACATCTCCTTCGACGCTTACCACGACGAGGTGATTCTCCATGCGAAAGAGGCTTTTTTGCGGCAGACGAAAAGGTTCGGCGCCGCGGGGGCCTACATCATCCGCTCCTATGCGTTCGCCAAGGCGCTCGCCTTCCTGTATCGAAAGATGCCCTTTTGATGAAGCCTTTGGAATGGCTTTGAAATCGGTCGTCGGCGACGCTTTTCGAGCCGAAGCCCGTTGACGGGGAATTTATATTTTGAGGATGATGCTCGGTTGTTTGAAAAACGAAGGCGGTGATAGAATGGACAGAAATAAATCGGGTCTTTGGGGCGCGTTGTTCGCGGCGATTTTCACCGTCTGCTTTTCTGTCGGCTGCGAAGAGGCGGAGCCGGTGGAACACGCCTGGATGGAGAACAAGGACAATTTGAAAAAGGCGGCGGAGGATTTCAAGGATTCGACGGCCAAAGTCGTCAAGCCGGCGGTCGTCCGCGCGTTGGACAAGACGGCGGAAACTCTCGATTTGTTGCAAGAGCGGTTGCAATAGCCCGGATTCAGGGATTTTCAAAAAACTGCTTGTAGGTGGCGAAGTGCTCCCCGGTAATCGTATAGGTGCATTTCCCGAAATTCGCCGTAGTCGGTTCCGGTTCGACTTCGTTCGCTTTCAACAGTTGGTGAATCTTGGACGACTTGACGGCGAAACCTACAGTCTGGTCGCTTTGCAGGGTCGCCGTGGCAAGTCCGATGACTTCTCCGTTTGCGACAATCGGCCCCCCCGGAGTTCCCCGGCAAGATGGTGGCGGAAACTTGAAATTCGTTCCGATTCCCCTGAAAACCGTTTTCTCCGGATACGACGCCCTTGGTCAACTTGAGGTCGGAACCGAATTTTTGGATGAGGGGATATCCGTAGACAAAAATTTCCGATCCGACGACAGGTTCTTCGGCGCTGATGGGGCAGGCGTTTAGTTTTACATTCTCGAATTCGATGATGGCGAGGTCGATGCCGTTCACGCTAGAGGAGTAGGAGGCGATGATTTTCACTGCCGTCGGGTGGATGCTCTTGCCGTTTTGCATTAGCGAGAGATGGGTCATGTCGTCTACCACGTGGTCGTTGGTGATCAAGATGTTCCGGGAGATGGCGACTGCGCTTCCGGAAATTTGACTCGGGTCTTTCGGCTCGGCGGTGGTGAAAACGACCATCTTGTTTTTGGGCTGCAGGAGCGCGAACGACGACTGCCCGACAAGGACTTGCCGGCTGTCGCTTCTTCTGGATAACCGTATTTGTTCTTCTTGATTTTTTCAACGCGCTTCACTTTGAATTCGTCGTACCCCAAGTGGGAGTCGATGCTCAGGAACAATTCAAAATCTTCGTATCGGGTGTTGAGCTTTGCCCGGTTGGGCGAAAGGATGCGGCTGTTCTTGCAGCCGGAATTGTACGAACCGTTCTTGAAATTGTATTTACATTCGAAAGCTTGGTAGTTCTTGTACGTCTCGCTGATGAAATCATACTGGACTAGGGTGTCCCGTTCGACATAGTCCTTGGAAATTCTGAAAAAAATAGCTCCATTCGTTTTCTTTGACGAAAGAAAGATACTTCGATCCGGAAGTTAGAATGAACGAGCCGCCGAAGCGCGTTGTGCCGGTGGAATGGATTCTTTTGATATAGACGTATTCCGGTGCGTAGACGGGGTATTCTGTCGAACAGTAGCTTTCCGGGAAAGGCTTGTCCTTGCAAAAGGTGTAGGATTCGTAGAAAAGCTTTCGGGTTTCGGCATGTCGCTCGGCGTGGAGGGAGGCTGCCATGGCGAATAGGCAAATCAAACAATATTTGAGAGTGGTCGTTTACGTCCTCCTTCCGTTCGCGGAGCGAGAAATATAAGAATATTTCGAAATTCGATGCTCCGTGGCAAAAAAGCATGCAAGTCCCTGTTGACGCTTGAAAAGACATGGCGTATATTATGCTAGACAATGAAAAAGAGAGTGTCGTTGTGAATCGCTTTCGGAAATTCTATATTGGAAATAGCGTTTACAACAAAGGGGGACGTCCATGCTCAAGCTAATCCTAATCGCCGTGGGGCTCTATTGCTTCTTCTTCAAGGACAAGGACGATGACGATGATGATGATGTGTAAGTTGTGAATTGCTTTCAGAAATTCTATATTAGAAACGGCGTTTACAACTCTTGACTGTCAGAAAGTACGAGTCCGAGAGTTGTGAATTGCTTTCAGAAATTCTATATTAGAAACGGCGTTTACAACGGGTCAAGGTGTAGAAATCACGACGGAAGAGTTGTGAATTGCTTTCAGAAATTCTATATTAGAAACGGCGTTTACAACAACGCGAAGACGACCACCGACGTAAGCTACGGTTGTGAATTGCTTTCAGAAATTCTATATTAGAAACGGCGTTTACAAC
>CAZCRF010000038.1:4519-24047 GCA_964501065.1 uncultured Fibrobacter sp.
GTTGTGAATTGCTTTCAGAAATTCTATATTAGAAACGGCGTTTACAACAGATTGTTTCTAAATAGAAGAGAATCAACGACTTAGACGTTGATTTGAAAAACGGGAAAATCGGGCTTTTCAAAGTCCGATTTTCCCGTTTTTAGTGAAATTTTCCATTGTGACATTAAAAGAGTTCCAGCTGCGGAGACTCCGGCGGCAGCGGTTTCTCCTTCCTTCCGTAAAAGATTTCAAGTTTCCCGAACTGCCGGTCCGTGATGCACAGAATGCAGACCATCCCTTTCGGCGGCATGAAACTTTTGATTCTGCTGATATGCGCGTTCGCATTCTCCGCAGACGCACAGTGCCGGATGTAAATCGACAACTGGAAGCGCGAGAAACCGTCCTTCAACAAGTTCTTGCGAAACTCGCTGTGCCGCTGTCTATCGACCTTGGTCTCCGTCGGCAAATCGAAAAAGCACATCACCCACATGACGCGATACTCGCTAAGCCGCTCCATCCGGCACCTCCGGATAGACCAACTTCCGGGATTCCCCCGCATAGCATTTGAACAAGGAGGTCGTCGTCGTCATCACCGCATTCATCAAGGGGCTGCGCTTTCCGCCGATGATTACATCCAAGACGGGAATTTGCAATAAGGGGATTTTGTGCTCTTTTCCCAAAGTCGCCGGAAATTCCGTGCCGTTCGTCATTTCGACGATTAATTTGTCTACAATCGGGCGGTAGGGCTCCATGACGTCGTCCGCCAGGCAATACGCGTTGTAGCGGTTGTGGTGATGGATTCCAAGGGTGGGCAAAAGTCCGCTGGCCACCAAGGAACGCGCGACGACTCCCCTCAAGATGGCGTATCCGTAATTCAGCAGATTGTTCGGAGAAACTCCGTAACGATCCCGGGAAAAGTCTTCGGCCGTAGGAAAGAGAAGCTTCCAATAATAGGCAGCTGCGACGGCTTCCCGGTTTTCAACATCCCCGCTCCGGACAGAACTCGCCAAATTGCGCAGATGCGTTTGCGGCACGCCCCTTTTCATTTCCAAGACTTTCGCCTGGTTCAAAATCTTTTGCATGACGGTCTGTTGCCAGAGCTGCTTTTTCAATGGGACTGAGGCGCTCACTTGCGCCTGGAACCGTTCGCTTTGCAGCGTGTTCCCCGACAGCGGCAAAAAAAGCCCCTGCGGCAAATGGGTGTTCCCGCAAGAAATCACGGCGCAATTGTTCTCGAGAAGGGCGCCGAGCAAGACATTCGAAATCGTTATCCGGGAATTGTCCAAGATGACGAATCCGATGTCTTCTATTGCCGCCGTTTTCACGGGACCTTCCGGCGTTTTGACGACCAGTTGGTTGTCCTTGAATCCGAGGTATGCCGGATTTCCGAAATAGAGAGTCCGCTTCAGCACTTCTCCTCCTTTGAAAAGGGTCAGTTCATTTTCTATTCTCCGACAGAGACGATTTGCCCGATGTGGTTGATGCGCACCTTGACGATTCCCTTGAGGTTGTTCGAAGAACTTATCCGTTTCCACGTGATATCTTGCAGAGGTTTGTCGTCTTTGAGCCGCGATTCCAGGTGATGCCTAAACATATACAACCTTGTTGCTAACTTTTGCACCCGGAACAGATTCGGGCTGATTGCTGCGTCATTCTCCGGATCTGTCAAATCCATTTGCGAAGGGTCGAAGCCCGTCTCGGCGTTGGGAAAGACGAAGTACTCGTTCCGTTTCATGGTGAAAAGGAACTTCCAGCCTTCCTCCTTCTTGTATTCCCTGTCAATCGCCGGCAAGCCTTTCACGGCGCGCTCCGTCGCTTCAAAGAAAGAGACGACATGCTCCTGCCAATTCCCCTGGGCGTCTTGGAAAATCGCGACGTGATGGTTGTTGCTGGTGCTCACGAAGTCGTGCCCATTGTGCAAGGCGACCGCATTGTTCACCGCTCGGATGACGACTCTCTTGATGGCGATTCCCTTCTCCTTGTTTTGCCAAATTGGATTCTTGTCCAGATTGGAAAACGCCGTTTTCGCATCGCCGCCGAATGCGTCGAGCCGAGCCTGCAAGATTTTTTGGATTCCTTTGTCGACAACCTTTTCCACCTTCAAGTCCTTGTCAACGCTTTTTCGAATCGTATAAACCATCTGATACGTTTTGACTTTGGACGGAACTTTTTCTTTGTGCAAGTCGTCCAAATAAAGCGGGTTCTTTTCGAGCGAATTCTTTCCGCCAAACGCGAGCTTTGGATTTCCGCCGAACTCGGCGAGCCTCTTTTTAAGAGCCTCCCGATACCGGGAGTCGCAAACGGTTTCAATCTTTTCGAAGGTCATTTTCGCGTTCACCGATTCCGGATTTTCCGATTCCATTTGGATGCGTCCGTAAATGCTTTCGTTGTGCAACTGCCCGCGCGGCGTGAGCGTATTCTGCGCGCCTTTTCTGGAACCGCGGGGCTTATTCTTTCTCGGGGTCGCCACCTTGTTTTTCGGCTTGATGGAAATGAGGATTTCTTCCAAATGCTTTTTGGCTTCTTCCCGGAAATTGCCCATCGGGGAATTGAATCGGCGCTTTCCCCTGTCGTCCTTGTGGAGTTCCTTGCTTTCTATCGCGGCTTCAATCCTTCTCCATTCGCCTTCGGGGACGTTTGAAAGGTCGTAATTCGCAAGGTCTACGAATTCCTGCGCCCCTGAGACCCGGGCGTTCAAATGGTTCAAATACTGGATGTGGCTCTGCTTGGTGAAGGCGATTGTCAAGGCGTCCATTGCATGGTGCCGGTGGTCGTCGCGCTTTGTCCAATCCTTGATTTTGGAAATGGAGCGGCCGTCCTTGTCTTTCACCACTTCCGTCAATCCGAGCTTTTGGTACTTTTCATAATTCAGCTCCTTCATCACGTCGACTAGCCCCCAGTCTTCGCGCAAACGGGCTGTCACGGATCCGACCGTCGGGACGACGACCTTGACGATGTCCTCCAACATTTCACGCGCTTTTTTCGCGATATACTGGGTGTTGCGCAAATCGCGCTCGATGAAGCCTTCCGGGACGTTTTCGCCTTTCATCAGCAGGTTCTTTTTCTTGGTGTCGCTGATTTCCAAGGCGTTCACGCGACATTCGTATTGCCTGACCTTCTCTTCGCCGTATTCATCCCGAACAAAATCCCACGCGGTCCGATTCCCCTTTTTCAAATTGACATTTCGGAATTCCAACGTCTTGTTCGCAAAGGAATCGTCGAATCGCTTGGCTTGCGGAATGATGTGCTCCACGTCGATGTTCTTGGAGAACAGGTCTTCCTTTTTGATTTCTTGATTGGAATAAAGAGTCTTGTTTGCATTCTGGGACAATTCTTTGTAAAGCCGGTAGCGCACCAAGTCGTTTTTGCTCGGATTCTCGATGGAAAAATCCCTCTTCAAAATTTTTCGGATTTCTTCGTACTCTTTTTCCGAATCGTTTATTTTGTCCGTGATGGCTTTTCGCTCCGAGGCGCTTTTCTTCAACTCTCGGGCGAGTTCCACGCGGATTTCGTCCGGCTTCCCGTAACCGTCGATGATTGCGTTCACGACGTTCACCATTTGGTTCAGGATTTTTTCCACGACGGGGTTGCGCAGGCTGCCCTTGGGCAAGAGTTCCATTTTGTCGCGCAAGATTTTCTTTTCGAGTTCTTCCTTTGTGAGCGAGCGTCTCGAATGCCTGTATCCCGCCTTTTCGCAAGCTTCGTCATAGCGGTCGCCGTTTTTCATGAACGGCAAAATTTTCTTGATCGCCTTTGCCGAAAGGTTCCCGTAATCCTCCTCGAACGTGACGGCCGAAAGGATTTTCGCCCCGTCTTCGTCAAATCCGCAAAGTTCCCGGATCTTTTGGACAAGGCTTGCGTTCCCCGATGCGGACTTGTCGCCCTCGTAGGAATACAGCAAATGCCACAACCGGAATAATTTTTGCCTTTCAAAATTCGGACTCGGGAGGCTCGTGTCCCACGTCAGAAAATCCGTGGCGACGCCCATCTTTTCGAATGCGTCGCGGATTGTTTCCAAGCTCTTCTTGGAATCGCCCTTTTCGACAATGCCGTTCATTTCGAGAATGCGGCAGTAAGCGCCGAGGAGCCGTTCCTGTGTCCGGTTGCCTTCGAGTTCTTTGAAATTCACGCTGTAGCGGCTGGCGGGACTCTTGCCCAAAAGTTTCAAGGCTTCCGTGCTCTTCATTTTCCCGACGAGGTTCAGGTGCCCGAAGAGCGTCTCCTTTTCTTTTTGCGAAAGCGGAAGCTCTTCGCCGGTTTCCTTGTCCACGACTTTTACGTTGTTCAGCACTTGCCAAATCTTGAATTCCTGGAACAGCGGCATCGACTTGGGGCAAACCTTTGGACCGATCCACATTTCCCTCTTTTGGCCGTCCTTGAGCGTTTCGATTTTCCGCTTTTCCAATTCGCAAATCGAAACTAGGTTTTTTTTGGATCGGAGCGGTCTTTGGTAAAAGATGATGTTGTCGCAAATGAGTTTCTTCAATTCTTCCGTCAGTTCCGGGTGGAATCTCGCCTGGGTCGTCCAAAGGCGTTCGAATTCGTCTTGGTAATCCTTCCGGTAAAAGACCCGGTTCTTGAGAGATGTGTTCGGGTCTCGCACCAGTTCCGCCATCAGATACTGGCCGACAGTCCATTTGTTGAAGTGGAGAATTTTGCTGCGGTCGCCAATTGCCCCGAGATAGCCGCCCGATTGGTTGATTTGGGAGTTTAGTTCCTGAAAAACGATGGTCAGCCTTTCTGTGTCCATCTTTTGGGAAAGGGCTTCCACACGCCAGTCGTAGTTCTCCTTTTTCTGGTCGAATCCTTTTGTCGCGCGGGGGATTCCTTGCAGCTGAAACGGCTCTTTGCAAATGGCCCAGGTCTGTTTGGTGTTTGCCCCGGCTAGACTTTGCCGGAGCCTTTCGTCCATTTGGGGGTGAAATTGTTTTTGAAAATCCCAAATCCGGTTGAATTCGCTTTCCAAATCGGAGCGGTAAAAGTCGGGGACGTTCCGTTTTCCCTCACTGAAATGATTTTGCACCCATTGCCCCGGCGTCCATTGCCTGTCTCGCATTTCCAAGGCGACGCTCATCCCGTCGACAAGATGCCCTTCGTCGGAGGAATCCGTCTTCCGGTTGCTGCGGTATCCGCGCTTCTTGTTGATCATCAGCAAGACCCGTGCAAATTCTTCAAGGGAAATTGCTTCCGATACCGCCTTCGCCCGCAGACGGTAAGTTTCAAAGGTGGACGCGTTGCCGTGTTCCCGCAAAATCGTCCCGTCGTCGATGAAGCCCCTTTCTTTCAGCAACTTTTGCAAATTTTCCCTGCGGAGTTTGTAACGGAAGAGGTTCCGGCGCATCGAACGTTTCAGCGTCCTTCCCGCATTCGGCGAAATCCCCTTGCCGCTGCAAAAGTCCTTGACCGGGTCCTTGGACTCGCCTCCGCCCTCCGATGAAGCGAAGTTGTCGAAATGGATTGCCCGAACGCCGAGCTTGACGATGGAAGAGTTTTCGCTCGCCGATTCCGCTTCGTTCACCAACGCCCAACCGATGCTGTTCGTTCCCAAATCCAGTCCAAGTACTTTTTTCATTTTTCTGTCTCCTGATAAGGATTATCCGATAAGATGTTTTCAATATAAATAAAAAAGAATCCGGATTTGCCGCCCCTCGGCAGTTTGTGCGTCTGCGATTCCTTCTCGAAATATTTTTCTCCATTCCAAGAACTCTTGACAAATTTCCGAATTCTGTTTATATTCAAGATAAATCTGAAAGCAATTCACAATAAGGATTTTTCCGTTGTGAAAACATTTAGAGCGGCAGGCGACTGTCGCTCTCTTTTTTGGGGAACGGATTCCCTTTCCGCAAAGCTCCGCAGTCCAACGCCTTTCGCCGTTTTCTATATTGAACCGCAATGCGAACCCCAAACCGGAAGTGAAACTTGCCCAAATTACTTTTCAACCTGGTCGCCGTCCAACCCATCCACAGCGCCAAATTCCATGGCGGCGGTTCTTACGGGGAAGTCCTTTTCTGGAAAATCGTCGAGAGGCTGCAAGCGGGGAAGTCTCCGTGTCAGCTTTTTTGCGCGTACGACTCCGGGAAATTTTTGGATCCGAAAATCGTCGACGCGTGCGTGCGATTCCACATTCCGCTTTGCGACATCCGCAGCAAGTCCCCGCAGAAGATTCTCGATGAAAATGCCATCGACACCTTTTACACGCCGCTGTATTCCCTCGAAAAAAAATGGGAAGTTTCCGTGAAGCGGTTCGTCTTCACGTGGCACGGTGTCCGCGCTCTCGAAATGCGCTACAGCTTTCGGGGAATCTCTTTTGCGGACTCGCTTTCCCAAAAAGCCGAAGCCCTCTTGCGTTACCGCGAATGCTGGAAGCGTTTTTTCTACAAACCGAGATACGCCTCCCTCGCCGACCGCATCGAAAAGGGGACCGTCGAAACCATGACCGTGAGCGAGCACAGCAAGGCGTCCATCCGGGCGTTCTTTCCGCAATTGATGGACGTGCCGATTCCCGTCTTTTACAGCCCGATGCGCGAAGTGGAACCGCGTGGAAAACTTCCCGACGGGGTTTTCGAAAAGAAGTATTTTCTGCTCACTAGCGGCGCGCGCTGGGAAAAGAACAACCTCCGCGCCGTCGAAGCCTTCGACCGTCTGATGGGAGCGCTTCCCGAAAAGGCGTTCCCGCACCAAATCGTCGTCACCGGCGTCCCGAACCAGACGGTTTACCGACGACATTTGAAGCATCCTTCGCGATTCGTCTTCCTCGATTACGTGGAAACGGAAGAACTCGAATTTCTGCACCGGAACGCATACGCGTTCCTCTTCCCTTCGCTGAACGAAGGCTTCGGCTATCCGCCGCTGCAATCGATGCGTTACGGGGTTCCCGTCGCCGCCAGCGGAACGACTTCCATCCCGGAAATCTGCGGCGATGCGGCCATTTACTTCGACCCGTATTCCGTTTCCGAAATGGAAAACCGAATTCTCCAGCTGCTCGACCCTTCCATTTACGCAGTCTATGCGGAACGCGCCAAAATCCGTTACGCACAAATTCGTGAACGGCAAAATGCCGATTTGGAAAGGGCCGTGGATTTCATTTTGGAGCGCCCGACAAAAAAAGCGCAGGATACCTGCGCTTGATAAAATCCGGAAGGCCGTTCAGCGAACGATGCTGCGGTCCTTTTCCGTCATTTCGAGGAATTGCGCGACGCTCATGGAACCCTTGTCGCCGTCTTTGCGCTTGCGCACGGAAACGACCTTGTCCGCCACTTCCTTTTCGCCGACAATCAGCAGGTAAGGCACTTTTTGAAGTTCGCATTGGCGAATCTTGTAGCCGAGCTTTTCGTTCGAATTGTCGACTTCCACGCGGACGTTCGCCTTTTCGAGTTCCGCCTTGACCTGGTTCGCGTAATCGGTGAACTTCTCGGAAATCGGCAAGACGCGCGCTTGCACGGGGGCGAGCCACAGGGGAAAGTCTCCCATGAATTCCTCGATGAGAATGCCGAGGAACCGTTCGATGGAGCCGACTGCGGCGCGATGGAGCATCACCGGGATGTGCTTCTGGTTGTCCTTGCCGACGTATTCCGCCCCCAGGCGTTGGGGAAGGTTGAAGTCGACCTGGATCGTTCCGCATTGCCAGTCGCGGCCGAGGCTATCCTTGAGGGTGAATTCGAGCTTCGGCCCGTAGAAAGCGCCTTCGCCGGGGTTGAGAGTGTAGTCCAAGCCGGCGAGCGTTGTCGCTTCGGCGAGGGCCGCTTCCGCTTTGTCCCAAATTTCGTCCGAGCCGACGCGCTTTTCGGGGCGCGTGGAAAATTTCACTTTGACGTCTTCGAAACCGAAGTCGTGATAAATTTCCTTCACCAAGTGACAGAAGTCCGCGACTTCGCTTGCAATTTGGTCTTCGGTGCAGAAAATGTGGGCGTCGTCTTGTACGAATCCGCGGACGCGCATCAGGCCGTGCATGGTCCCCGCTGGCTCGTAACGGTGGCATTTGCCGAATTCGGCCAGTCGCATCGGAAGGTCGCGCCAGCTGCGGAGACCCGAGTTGAAAATCAGGATGTGGCACGGGCAGTTCATGGGTTTTACGGCCATTTCGACGTCGCCCGCCATCGTCTTGAACATGTTTTCGTTGTACTTGTCCGCGTGCCCGGACTTTATCCAAAGAGTCTTGTTCACGATTTCCGGCGTGATGACTTCTTGGTAGCCGCGGTGGTCGATTTTGCCGCGGATGTAATCCTTGAGGACGTTCACCATCTTGGTCCCCTTCGGATGCCAGAAAACCATGCCGGGGGAATGGTCCTCGATGTGGTAGAGGTCCATTTCCTTGCCGATTTTCCTGTGGTCCCGTTTGGCGGCTTCTTCGAGGAGTTTCACGTATTGTTCAAGGCCTTCCTTGTTCGCGAAGCAAGTGCCGTAGACGCGGGTGAGCTGGTCGGAATTCTGGTCGCCGTGCCAGTAAGCGCCGGAGGTGGAGAGAACCTTGAAATACTTGAGCTTTCCCGTACTCGGGACGTGCGGCCCCGCGCAGAGGTCTTCCCAGTTCTTGCCGGGTTCGCCGGTGACGTAAAAGCTGATCTTGCAGTCCTTGCCTTCGCGTTCGATGGCGCGCTCGGCGTTGTCGTGCTTGTATTTGTCGTTTGCCGTCCGGGAAAGGCCTTCGTCTGCGGAGACTTCCATGCGGGTGAAGGGACGGTCTTCCTTGATGATTTCCTTCATCCGGGCTTCGATTCTCGGGAAGTCGTCTTCCTTGATGGGCGAAGGGGGCATCAAGTCGTAGTAGAAACCTTTTTCGATGGCGGGACCGTAGGCGAGCTTTGTCCCCGGGAACAGGTCGCAGATGGCCTCTGCCAGTACGTGGCAGCAGGAATGGCGCAGGAGCATCAACGCGTCCGGGTCGTCGTTCGACGGCGTGATGATGCGGAATTTGCCGCTTTGGGTGAGCGGCCGGGAAAGGTCCAGAACCTTGTCGTCCAATTTGACGCCCAAGGCTTTGCGGGAAAGCCCTTCCGAAATTCCCTTGGCGATTTCCATTCCGGTGATTCCCGATGCTACGGAACGTACGGAGCCATCGGGGAAGGTGAGTTCTATCTGAGACATATGAATCCTTTTGTGGGCGGTTCTCGCCCGGTTCCCCAGAAATACGACATCTGGCGGTTCGGCAAATGTAGCATTTGTTTGATTCGATGAATCGCGGCGGTGTGGTGCGGTGGCGTTTGGCCGCTCGTCAATTGGCGGCAAAATGGCGCACGAACTGGTCGGTGTAGCGCAAACGGCTGCTGATGATTTGCGCCAAGTTCCGCATGACGGTGAATCCGACGTCGGAGTGCCGCTCCAAAAAACGGAGGAAGGCCTTGCTGTCGATCTGGATGACGCTCGAGGGCGTTTTGGCGATGACTCGCGCGGAGTGTACGTCGTTTTCGAGAAGCGCCATCTCCCCGACGACGGAGCCGACTTTCAGACGGCAGGCGTCCAGGTAATTCCTCTGGCCGGGAACGGAAAAATACACTTCGATTTCTCCGCTTTCCACGATGTAGAAGTTCGCGCTTTCCGTCCCTTCTTCCAAGAGGATTTCCTCTTTTTTCAAATTTTTCCGGGAAAGGATTTTGTCGATTTCTTCGACTTGTTCCCGTTTGACGCCCTTGAAAATTTCCGAAGCCATCAAGCTTTTCATCAGCGAATCATCTTGGCTTTGTTTCATGGACAACCTCTTCTTTTTTTCTTTTAATCTAAATTTGAAAGGATGCTTTTGCCACCATCTAGTCTTGATTTTTTGCAAATTCCCGCCTTGAAACGGGTTTATGGGCAAATTCGCCTTCCGGGTTCGAAGAGCGTCACCAATCGCGCTTGGGTGTTGTCCGCCTTGGCGCGCGGGGAGACTCGCCTGCTCCATCCGCTGTGGAGCGACGACACCTTTTACATGATGCGCGCCCTTCGCGGGTTCGGCGTGGAAATGCGCGGCGAAGTGGGGGATTCCGCCGTGACTGTCCGTGGCGCGGATGGAAAATTTCCCGCCCGGAATGGGGATGTCTTCGTGGGGAATTCCGGGACGACGATCCGGTTCCTCTCTGCGGCTTCCGCCTTGGGGAACGGGGACTTTTCATTCTCCGGAGTTGAACGGATGAAGGAACGCCCGATCCGGGATTTGGTCGACGCCTTGCGGTCTGTCGGTGCGGACATCGATTATGCGGAGCGGGAAGGCTTTCCGCCGCTGGTCGTGCACGGGAAAGGTCTTCGGGGCGGGAATCTCCGCATTCGGGGGAATGTCTCTAGCCAATACTTGACGGCCGTCTTGCTCGCCGCTCCGTGTATGGAAAACCCGCTTCGGGTGACGGTCGAGGGCGAGCTGATTTCGAAGCCGTATGTGCGGATGACTCTCCGCATGATGAGCCAATTCGGCGTGGATGTGGAAAATCGGGATTTTCAGGAATTTTTTGTGCCGAATGGCGGCTACGTCTCTCCGGGGGATTATGAAGTGGAGGGGGACGCGTCTTCGGCGAGTTACGCTTTGGCCGCCGCTGCCATTGGAGACGGCTCCGTTCGAGTGCTCGGGATGGACCGCGACTGCATGCAGGGGGACGTGCAATTCGCCGAACTGCTCCGGGATATGGGTGCGGAGGTCTCTTTTGGGA
The DNA here is from genome assembly GCA_964501065.1 of uncultured Fibrobacter sp. Classification (GTDB taxonomy): domain Bacteria; phylum Fibrobacterota; class Fibrobacteria; order Fibrobacterales; family Fibrobacteraceae; genus Hallerella. The sequence goes on from CAZCRF010000038.1 coordinate 15,115, forward strand.
ATGGTTTCGTCGAATGCCGCAGAGGGGAGTTCCCTTTGCGCGCCATCGATGCGGACCTCTCCGCGATTCCGGATGCGGCGATGACCGCCGCCGTCCTCTGTCTCTTTGCCCGCGGAAAGAGTTCCATTCGCGGGGTCCGCTCTTGGAGGGTGAAGGAAACGGATCGTTTGAACGCTTTGGCGTGTGAACTTCGAAAGACCGGGGCGCGGGTTTCCACGACGGAAGATTCCCTGTCGGTGGAACCGCCGGAGCGGATTTTGCCCGCCGCCTTCGACACCTATGACGACCACCGCATGGCCATGTGCATGAGCCTTGTTGCGTTCGGCATCCGGGAGGGCGAGTCCATTCAAATCCGCGACCCGCTTTGCGTCGGCAAGACATACCCGGATTATTGGAAGGATTTGAAGTCGCTCTCGGGCGGTGCGTTCGACATTCCGCAAAAAAGATGAAGTTCTGGGCGGGCATTTTGATTTTGGCGGTGACGCTTTCTGCGGCGGGAAAGGATTCCGCTGCAGTCTTTTCCCCGAAACCGTATCTGTCCATGGCGGACTATCGGGAAATTGTCGATTCGCTCGTGCCCGGAGCTTTTTTTGGACTTTCCGTCCGCTCCTTGCATTCCGGGGAACAGCTTTTGGCGTGGAATGCGGACTCCCTCTTTACACCGGCCAGCACTCTCAAGACGGTGACGACTGCCGCCGCGCTGGACTTCTTGCCGCTTCATTTCCGGGCGAAGACGGCCGTGATGTTGGACGGGGCTGTCTCGGGGAGGACTTTTACCGGAATCGTGCGGCTGAGGGGCGGCGGGGACCCGAACATCTCCGCCCGTTATTACGACGACCCTCTCTACGTCTTCCACAATCTGGCGGATTCCATCCGCAACCGGGGAATCGATTCCGTGAAAATTCGATTGGATCTGGATTCCTCGCATTTTTCCGGCCCGAGCCGTCCGGAACACTGGAGGGAAAATTATTTCAATTCGTGTTACGGTGCGGAAATCACGCCGCTTGAATTCAACGACAACTGCGCCTTGGTGCATCTGTCTCCGGGAGAAAAGGTCGGGGATTCGGCTGTCGTTTCGGTGGAGCCCGATTTGGGTTACGTCCGGGTGAAGAATTCCCTGGTCACCGGGAAGGGGCGCGTGCGAAAGTGGCGGTATTCCTTGCCGGCGAGGGAACCTGTCGTGGAGATTTCCGGGACTATCGGGGAGGGAGTTTCGCCTACCGCCATCGCCATTCCCGTTCGGAATCCCAACCGTTACTTCGCCGCCGCTTTTGTGAAGGCCTTGCGCGACAAGGGCGTTTTCGTGTCCGAAGATTCCACTCTCCCCGCGGGTGCCCGCATTGCCGAGTGGACTGTGGAAGGGACGCCGCTTTTGAGCTTTTTGGATGAAATCAACCAGCGGAGCCAGAACTTGCATGCGGAAACCCTCTTCCGGAATTTCGCCCAGGCCAAATTCGGCGAAGGAAGCGTGGAAAACGGCGTTCGGGGCGTTCGGGAGTTTTTGGAAGCCGAGGGGCTTTCTCCTGGAGATTTCGTCCTTTATGACGGCTGCGGCCTTTCCCCGGAAAACAAGGTGCGGCCTCGGGCGGAAACGGCCCTGTTGGCCAAAATGGCGAGACATCCGAAGGGGGAATTTTACATACGGAGCTTCGCCGGTCCAGGCGTCGGCAGCGGGGCGAAACGCTTGCTGAATTTGGAAAACGGCCATCGCATTCGATTCAAGACGGGGTTCATCAACGAGACCCACGGGCTTGTCGGTTACATGCCGACGATAGACGGGGACACTTTGCTCGTCGCCAGCTATTTGAACAGGACGGGGAAAGTCCCGGACAATCAGTGCCGGAACGCTTTGGATTCCGTTTGGACTGCCATTTACAAAGCAGTGAACGGCGGCGAGACTTCCTTGCTTTTCATGAGGGGGCTTTACTTGGAGGGGGAATCCGTACGCGGGCTTTCCCGACGCATCCGATTCTTTTCCGGGAAGTTCTTGGGGACGCCTTATCTGCTGGGGCCCGCCGGGGAGGGGTATCTCGACACGCTGGAGCCAAAACCGATGGTTCGGACGGATTCGTTCGACTGCGTCACTTTTTTGGAGCACGTTCTGGCTTTGGCCAAAAGCCCGGACGCGGAAAGCTTGTTCGAAGTCCTCCAGAAGATTCGCTATTTCGACGGGAAGATTGCGTATAAATTCCGCAAGCATTATTTTGTGGAGGATTGGATCGGCGAAGGCATCTTCGCGAGGCAGATTCCGCTGCCCGGCGACTCTTTCGAAGTCCGGAAAATCCCCAAGAGGAAATTTTTCTTGTCGAAGAAAATCCCGTACAAAAATCCCGACCCGGAGCTGTTCCTGCATTACTTGCCCTTGGAAAAGGCGCTGGACTTCGCCGCCCGCCCTTGGAGCGGGGACAGCACGGTTTACGGAATCGGCTTCGTCAGCCGCTTGAAGACCTTGGACACGTTCCACACGGGATTCTTGATTTTGGACAAGGGGCGGCATCCCGTGTTGCGGGACGCCTCTTACAAGTTCGGCGTGGTTTTGGATCATCCCCTTGAAGAATATCTGGAATCCTGGAAAGGCTCGGGGAAACTCCCCGGAATCATTTTGTTCGAATTCCTTTGAAGGGTCAGTTCGCTTGGAATTGCTTGTTCAGCAAATTTTTGAGCTGTTCCATTGATTTTTTGGAAGAATCGCCGAATCGGTAAAAGGTGCCGTCCTTGTTGACGACGAAGATGACGGGGACGTAGCCCGTCCCGTATTTCGGACCGAATTTGGCGTTCACGTCTTGAAAGATGGGGAAAGACGCGTTGAATTGGTCGATGAACAGGCGCACGTCGTTCTTTTTGATGCCTCCGCCGATGGAGATGCCGACTCCCGAAAGCCCCCTGTCGGCGTATTGCTTGATGAGCTCTTGGATTTCCGGGAAGACGGACTGGCAGTGGGGGCATTTGGGGCTGAAGTAGAAGACCAGAAGGGGCTTGTCCGCGAAGTGGGCGAAGAGCATTCCCGGATCGTTGATCCCGGCGAGCGGAATGGAAAAATCCATTTTGACGGCTTCTCCCGAAGCGGAATCGCGCATCAGTTCTGGAAATTCCGGTTTGGAGTTCTGACCAAAAGACAAGACCGCGCAGAACGCAATCCATAAAAAAATCTTGAAGCCAAGACGCATAGAATGAAAATTCCTCATAATGACAATTGAAAAAATACAAAAAGAGAGGGGAAAAGCAAATAATTTAAATTTGGAGGAAAAGGTAGCCAAATGACGATTGACCAAATGCTGTCGAGTGCGAAATCCGTCGCCATATTCGGCCACGTGCGGCCGGACGGGGACTGTATCGGTTCGTGCCTCGGACTTTACAACTATATCGTTGACAATTATCCGAATGTCCGCGCGCAGGTGTTCGCGGAAGCGTTCCCGGACAGTTTCCGGATTTTGAACGGTGCGGCGGAAATTCTCCCGGAATACGATGGACGGGAGGTGGACTTGGCGTTTCTCTTGGACACTCCTTCGTTTGAACGTTGCGGGGCGAAAGGCGCGGATTGCCTTTCCCGGGCGCACTTCACGTGCAACGTGGACCACCACGTGAGCAATCCGCGGAATCTTTGCCGGGAGAACTTCGTGAATCCGCGGGCGAGTTCCGCGAGCGAGGAACTTTATTTTTTGCTCGATTCCCGGAAGGTCGGGCGGCGTACGGCGGATTGCCTCTACTTGGGAATCGTCCATGACACGGGGGCTTTCAAGTTCAGCTGTACGGGGAAGCGCACGATGACTGCCGTCGGGGACTTGATGGACAAGGGCTGCGCCTTCGACAGAATCATCAACGAGACTTATTACACGCGGACATACAGGGCGACGCGCATCACGGGGTTCGTCCTGGAGCATTGCCTTTTGGCCTTGGACGGGAAGGTTGTCTATGCGGCCCTTCGCGAGGAGGATTTGGAACGCTTCGGCGTCTCCGCTGTGGATTTGGGCTCCGTCATCGATTCTCTCCGGGAAGTGGAAGGGACGGAAGTCGCCATTTTCATTTACCCGGTCGGCGGCCAAAACAAAATCAGTCTGCGGTCGAACTATGTCGTCGACGTGAATCGGGTCGCGGCTTCTTTCGGCGGTGGCGGGCACGTCCGGGCGGCGGGGGCGAGTTCCGACAAGGCTGCAGAAGATTTAATCCCGGAATTGCTCGCCTCGGTGCAGAGCCAGATGGATGCTTCTAAAGGCCTGATCTGAAGGCTTCCCCGGCTTCTATCAGGACGGTGGATAGGGAGCTTTCCTTTCGCGTCCCGGAACCGGGAAAATCGATGCCCTGTCCGCGGACCCAGACGATTCTCGCCCGGGGAAAAGTCCTTTTCACGGTGGTGAGCGTCTCTTGGGAAAAGGCGTCCTTTTCAAAGCCGCTGTAGTTGGAGCCGGCCAGCAGGAACGCTCCCGGCGCGAGGACGGATGCAGCCGCTTCGACGAGGCTTTGGAATTCATTTTTGACGGAGAAGGTCTTTTTGCGGTTGTGCGAAAAACTCGGCGGGTCCAAGACCAGGCCGCCGAATCGGACCCCTTTGCGTTTGCAGTAGGCCAGGTATTCGCGCGAATCCCCCTTGAAAAATTCGCCGGGTCGGATTTCCATCCCGTTCAATCGGTAATTTTCGCGGCCTTTTTCGAGTGCCTTGCCGCTGATGTCGACATTCACCGATCGCGTCGCCCCGCCGGATCTCGCATGGACGGAAAAGGCGCACGTGTAGCTGAACAAATTCAGGATTTCCCTCCCGGCGGAGAGGTTTTCGACGTCTAACCGCGCGCTTCGCATGTCCAAGAAAAGGCCCGGATTCACCGTGTCCAAGAGGTTCACGCGGAATCGGCAATTCCCTTCCTTCACGATGCAGCCCGCGTCCGTTTCGCTTCCGCGCTCCACGCGCATTTCCGGATTCTCGAGGGATTTTCCCGAAGGCGAGAGCCTGAATTTGGAAACGAGGAATTTGGGGGAGAACAACTCTTCGACGGCACTGGTCAATTCGTTTTGCCGGGGGAGCAGTCCCGCGCCGAAGTATTGGATTTGGAAAGCGTCCCCGTAGCGGTCGACGGCGACCCCCGGAAGACCGTCTTCCGATCCGTTTGCGATGCGGTAGGCGTCCGTCCATTTCAAGAGGGGATTCCTCTTTTTTTGGGCGATTTCGAGCAGGGTCTTAAAATGGGGCGCGGGCATTTTTCAAAACGGACAAATTTGTCTTCGAATGGGGACGGCGTGGGCGAATCATATGCGGCGAATATAGTTTTTTCGGAAAAGCTTTTCTAATTTTCATCCGGAAATTCTTTTTGGAGAACTTTATGGACATCCCGGAATCGACAAACTTCATCCAAGACATTATCGTCGGCGACTTGAAATCCGGCAGGCGCGACCGCGTTTTGACCCGTTTCCCTCCGGAACCGAACGGTTACATTCACATTGGGCACGCCAAGAGCATCTGTCTGAATTTCGGGACGGCGAAAAAATTCGGCGGCAAGACGAATCTCCGCTTTGACGATACGAACCCGACCAAGGAGGACACCGAATACGTCGATTCCATTTACAACGACGTGCATTGGCTGGGATTCGAGTGGGAAGAACCCGTCCATTACGCAAGCGATTATTACGACAAGCTTTACGAATTCGCCGAACGGCTGATTGAACTCGGCAAGGCTTATGTCGATGACCTCTCTCCCGAAGAAATGCGGGATTATCGGGGAAGCGATGCGGGAAAGCCTTCGCGACCGTCGCCGTATCGGGACAGGAGCGTCGCGGAGAATCTGGATCTTTTCCGCCGGATGAAGGCCGGGGAGTTTCCGGATGGCGCCAAGACCCTTCGCGCGAAAATCGACTTGTCGAGCCCGAACATGAACATGCGCGATCCGGCCGTTTACCGCATCAAGCACGCGTCGCATCACCGCACCGGGGACAAGTGGTGCATTTACCCGATGTATGATTTCGCCCACCCGTTGTCCGACTGGATAGAGGGCATCACGCATTCCATTTGCACGTTGGAATTTGAAGCGCATCGTCCGCTTTACAATTGGTTCTTGGAAACCCTTTCGCTCCCGAACCGTCCGCAGCAGATTGAGTTTGCCCGGCTGAATCTCTCCTATACCGTGATGAGCAAGCGCAAGCTTTTGGAATTGGTACAAAGTGGCCGCGTCATGGGATGGGACGACCCCCGGATGCCGACTGTTTCCGGACTTCGCCGTCGCGGTTACACGCCGTCTTCGATCCGCGAATTTTGCGACCGCATCGGCATTTCCAAGGCGGACAGCATGGTGGACATCAACTTGCTCTACTTTTGCATCCGCGAGGAGCTGAACAAGACGGCGCGCCGCGCCATGGCGGTCTTGGACCCTGTCCGCGTCGTCATCGACAACTGGGAGAAGGGCAAAGTCGAAAACATCGTCGTGGAGAATAATCCGGAAGACCCTTCTGCGGGCAGTCGGGAAGTCCCGTTCGGCGGGGAACTTTTCATTGAACGGGAGGACTTCATGGAGACCCCCCCGAAAAAATACTTCCGCTTGAAACCGGATGGCGAAGTGCGCTTGAAGGGGGCGTATTTCGTCAAATGCGTCGGAGTCGAAAAGGACGAGAGCGGGAACGTGACGACAATCCATTGCACATACGACCCGGCGACTGTGGGCGGGGATTCTCCGGACGGGAGAAAGGTCAAGGGGACTATCCACTGGGTTTACGCGCCGTCGGCAGTCGATGCGGAAGTCCGCTTGTTCGACAATCTCTTCACGGTGGAAAATCCGGCGGCAGTCCCGGAGGGGAAGGACCCTCTCGACTATTTGAATCCGGATTCCATGGTGGTGAAGCGGGCGAAGCTCGAACCGATGCTCGCGAACGCGACGGTGGAGGACCGCTTCCAATTTATGCGGCAAGGTTACTTTTGCCTGGACTCCCGCGACAGCGGCCCCGGGCGTCTCGTGTTCAACCGGACGGTCGGGCTCAAGGATTCCTGGGGGAAGGCCGTTGGCAAGTGAGCCTCGGTTACAGCTGTAAACGGAAAAGCCCGTTTTGCGGATTTCCGCTCCTCGGCAGTTTCTTAAATTAACGGCATCGACACTCCCCTAAAAAATCCTTCCGAGGTTCTCCTTTCCTCGGAAGGATTTTTTTTCACCATTTTCCCCCGAGCGAAAGTCCAAATCGCCACAAGTGCATTTCCCTTAGACGGTTGGCGCGCCATTCCAAGGAGCTTTTGCCGAATAGGTTTTGGGAAAAGGACATCTCGGTGACGTTTCGAAGGGAAAGGGGCTTCTTTTGCGGCCCCCGTAAAATCAAGAGGCATTGGGTGGAAACTTCCTCTTCGACTTGGATGCGGATTCCCGGACGAATTTCGTAAAGAGTCCTTTCCCCGTAAAAATCGGGGGAGAGCCTCCATTCGGCGAACAGGCTTTCGGCGGAGAACAGCCGGATGCCGCTTCGGAGAATCCCCGTTGCGGAAAGGGAATCGCCGACGGAATTCGCGCGGAGGCCGAAGTCGATGGCTGCGGGATTTTTTTTGCCGACGAACGCTTCGGCGAATTCCCTGGATTTCCCGGAATCCGCCGGGATGGAGAATCGCGCGGACAGCTTGATTTGCCAATCCCGAAAACGCGTCTCGATTTGCGTACTTGCGAAGGCCTTGGAGCTTTCCACTCTTTGGGGCAGCTTGAAAACTCCGGGGAGGGAATCGTTTCGGTGGAAATAGGCGCGAAGGCGGATGCGGAGGGGAAATTCCTGGCCGCTTTTCCCGGAAAGGAACAGCAGGGGCGTTCTCCAGGATTTTGCGTAGAGGATCTGGACATCCGCAAGGGGAAAGTTTGTCCGCAAGAAAGCGTTTTGAAACCCCTCCATGGAAAAGTTCCCCATGCCGGAGACTTTGGCGGCGCGCGGCAGTTTGGCCGAGGCCAGTATCCCCGCCGAGGAATCCGTCAAAAGGAAAGCCCCCGCCTGAAAATTCCCGAGCTTGGCGGACGAGACGTTCCCCGTCCGCTTTTGCAAGGGGATGGAGCTGCCCAAGTCGGCGGCGGAGACATTCCCCAGCGCATTTCGAAAAGAACTTCCCTCGTAAAGGAATTTCCAGTGTTCCACGCGGGCGTTCTTCCGCCGTTCCGATTTGCCGCGGACTTCTCCCGAAAAACGCCGAATGCCGACTTTTAGGGTTGCCGTTTCATTCCGGACGTTTCCCGACGAATCGATGGAAAGGGCGTAGCGCGCGTTTCCCCGGAAGTTCCAGTCCGAAAGGCGTTCCGAAAGGGTCTTCCGACACGGATCGCCGCCCAAGGCTTCCCATTCTTCGCAGGCTTCGCGGGCATCTCCCGATTCGATGGATTCGAGCAAATCTTCCAGTTCTTCGTAACTGATTCGTCCGTCGTCAAAGGCCCAGAAGGCGTCTTCTGCGGTGACGGATTCCCGTTCTGCGGCAAGCGAAAGTTGGAGGCCGCCGAGAATAGCGACGGCGAACCGTTTCCATTTCAAATCTGAACTCCTGTTTTGAACTGCTCTTGTATTGACGCTCGAACGGGTGATTTGAAGACGTTTTTTTTTGAGGGGCGTTTAAAAAGGCGAATTTTCTTCGCGGGATTCTTTCGTGGGGTAAAAAGTTTCGGACGGAACGAAAGGTTTCGCAATGCTCGGAATTTTAAAGAGGATTTTTGTCCAAGCGGAAAAATTCGTCGCATTCCGGATGTAATTTGAAAGGTTGAAAAACGAGGTTTTTATGAAGCAGAGAAAATTTTATGCCGAATGGATTTGTGCGGCGGCCGCCTTCGCGGCTCTTGTCGCCTGTTCTTCCTCCTCGTCGCCCGCGTCCCCGGAGTTAGAAGGGAGTGGCGACAGCGGGGAAAACCTTTCTTCGGGCGCGCTCGCCGGAGTCTCCTCGGGAGAAGTCTCCGGCGCGTCGTCCTCTAGCTACACGGTCGTCGAGGCTTCGTCGAGTTCCGTCG
>CAZCRF010000039.1:0-23447 GCA_964501065.1 uncultured Fibrobacter sp.
GCGCATTGTGCATTAGACCGATGTTCTTGCCGCTTCAGCGGCTTAGAACAACGAGCCTAAGGCCACGTTTAAGTTCAACTAGAACTGTTTTTCGTTGACACGAGCCGTGTCCGCTGCACGGTTCGTGCTGACGCCCTTTTCCTCGCGCAAGCCTCACTTTCCCTAATCCCTGTTGTTCGGAGAATGTGCGATGAGGCGCAGCCGCTAACGCCAAAGGCGTTAATCTCGTAACAGCAAAGGGATGCTTCGCTCCTGCCATTCGGCAGGCGGGTCGCTCAGCACGACGAAGCTCCCTTTCTCAATCAACTAACTTCTAACCACTAATCCCTATTCCCTATTCCCTATTCAGTTCGGTTCAACGCCCACTTGGGCGCCATCGAAGCCCTTTTGGGGACGGATTCCACATTCTCGCGACAAATCCGCCTTGGAAGTCCTAAAAACAGACTCAAATGCGGCGCAAACATTCGCAAACTCCCCAAAAATGGATTTGGACGCGGCGCAAACGTTTGTAAACGTCCCGAAAACAGACTCAAATGCGGCGCAAACGTTTGTAAACGTCCTAAAAACAGACTCAAATGCGGCGCAAACGTTTGTAAACGTCCTAAAAACAGACTCAAATGCGGCGCAAACGTTTGTAAACGTCCCGAAAACAGACTCAAATGCGGCGCAAATGTTTGTAAACGTCCCGAAAACGGATTCGAACGAGCCGTTGCCGCAACTGGAAGTTTCGCTCTAGCCTTGCGGCCCGCTCAACACGACACAGCAACGTCGTCATTCTGCGCCGAACAACGTCACTCTGCACTTGCTAACGTCATTCGCCAAAGGCGTCAATCTCGCTACAGCAAAGGGATGCTTCGCTCCTGCCATTCGGCAGGCGGGTCGCTCAGCACGACGAAGCTCCCTTTCTCAGTCAACTAACCACTAACTCCTAATTGCTAACCCCTATCCAGCCCGGTTCAACGCCCTCTCATGCGCAACCTCACTTTTCGCCAAGCTCCAAGCGAAAATTCACCGCCGTGCTTGATGTGGAGCTTTTCCCTGGCGGGATTTCGCCGCCGCGCAGTTCGTGTTGATGCCCTCTCTTGCGTAAGCCTTGCTATCCAAAAGGAAACGGCGCGTCCCGCGTCGTGACGGTTCTCCTCCGAAGTCCGCACGGTTCGTGCTGACGCCTTTTTCCTCGCGCAAGCCCCACTTCCCACTAACCACTAACTTCTAACCACTAACTTCTCATTCCTAACTCCTCATTCCCAACTCCTGACCCCTAGCCCCAGAAAACTCCCCGTTGTCCAAGGACAATGGTATTCTTCCCGGATACTCCAAAATGGAACATTTCCGACCTATTTTAAGCCAAAAGGAGATTCTATGAAGCGGTTGGGATTGGTCTTGCTTTTTTCGATGTTGCTCGTTTCCGGGGCGAATGCCGCGCGGCAAATGGAGCGTCTAGACCGTGGCTTGGTGGCAATCAAGGTCGACGGCGGCGTTTACCTGAGTTGGCGGCTGTTCGGCACGGACGCTTCGACGACATCGTTCAATTTGTATCGGGACGGGACTCTTGTCAACTCTTCCCCAATATCGGGAGCGACGAACTACACGGATGCTTCGGGGACGGCTTCCTCGAAATACGAAGTCCGCCCGGTGGAAAACGGAGTCGAAAAGTCTGCGGACAAGAGCGTTTCCGTCTGGGCGTCCCAACAGCTTGTCATCAACTTGGACAGGCCCGCTGGCGGTTCGAATGCGAGCGGCAGCTACACTTATTCCCCGAACGACATTGCGGTGGGCGATTTGGACGGCGACGGCGAATACGAGTTGGTGCTCAAATGGGATCCTTCGAATTCCAAGGACAACTCCCAAAAAGGCTATACGGGGAACGTCTTCGTCGACGCCTACAAGCTCGACGGGACAAAGCTCTGGCGGATTGACTTGGGCGTGAACATCCGGGCGGGGGCGCATTACACGCAGATTCTCGTCGGCGATTACGATTCGGACGGTTATGCGGAAGTTGCGATGAAGACCGCCCCCGGCACCAAGGACGGCCTTGGCAATTACATCAGCAAGGGGGCTGCCGCCGGGGAAACGGGGCACACGACCGACTACCGCAACTCGAGCGGCTACGTCTTGAGCGGAAACGAATACCTGACGATTTTCAACGGTCAGACGGGCGCGGAAATGGCGACTGTCGCCTACAACCCCTCGCGCGGAACGGTCAAAAGCTGGGGAGACAGCTATGGGAACCGCGTGGACCGCTTTCTCGCGACGAACGCTTACCTCGACGGGACAAAGCCCAGCATGGTGTTTCAGCGCGGGTACTACACCCGGATGGCGGTGACCGCTTATGATTGGGACGGTACGAACTTGACCCAGCGTTGGTATTACAATGCGGCGACCAGCGGCTCGGAATGTTACGGGCAGGGGAATCACAACGTTTCCGCCGGCGACGTCGACGGCGACGGCTTCGACGAAATCATCGAAGGGAACTGCGCCATCGACCATGACGGCAAATTCATGTACCGCGTGGGGCTTGGGCACGGTGACGCGATGCACCTCGGGGACTTGGACCCGGACAACGCCGGCTTGGAAGTCTGGCAGGTTCATGAAGACAAGCCCTACGGCTACGAATTGCACGATGCAAGAACCGGGACGAGGCTTTGGTACGAAACGAGCTCGGAAGACAACGGGCGCGGAGTCGCGGGCGATGTCGATTCCACGAGCCGCGGACATGAAATGTGGTCGGCGGCGAACTGGAACACCTATTCCGCACAAGGGAAAATCCTTTCGTCTTCGCGTCCGGCTTACAACTTCCGCATTTACTGGGACGGCGACCGCTTGGACGAACTGCTCGACAACACGACCATTTCCAAGTGGAACTCCTCGACGGGGAAAAGTGTTACCCTCGTCTCCTTGGAGGGCAATTCCTGCAATACGACGAAGGCGACCCCGAACATCTCCGCGGACCTTATCGGTGATTGGCGCGAAGAGGTGATTTTGCACGACGGGGAATCGAAGCTCTACCTTTACACGACGACGATCCCGACGTCGAAGCGGATGTACACGCTGATGCACGACCCGGTTTACCGCTTGGGGATTTCGTGGCAGAACACAGCCTACAACCAGCCGCCGCATCTCGGATTCTGGCTCGGGAACGACCGGGACACGGTCCCCACTCCGGACATTGAACTTGTCGGGGAAGTGCATGCGCCTTCCTTGGTGAAAAACGGCGCGGGTTCCTCCAGCCAGCGGATTCTTTTGGGCGATTCCATCGTGCCGTTCGCTTATGCCTACAATTACTGCACGGGCGTGGAATATTCGGGGTTCCCGGACGGTTTGCAGTTGAGCGTTTCGGGCGGCAAGTTGAATATCTCCGGGACGCCTTCCTCCGCGGGGAGCTTCCCCTTCACCGTGACGACAGTCGGAGGGGAAGGGGACGCAGTGAAGAAATCGGGTACGATTCTAGTCTTGGAAACGGCGCAGACTTCGAAAACGGGAGAAATCCTGTCGTTTGTGAATGCGGCCTACCCGGAAGACGGCTTTGGGACTTATGAAGACAAGAACGCGGGCTGGATCGACAGCGGCTACTACAACTTCACGAACGACCTTTCGAGCTTCGGCGAGTGGCGGCTCACGTCCGAAAAAGTCGAAGGCGCGGCGAATCTCACCTTCCGCTTTGCAAACGGTGGCGCGTCCGCCCGGAGCATGAACTTCGTCTGGAACGATTCGACTGTCGGCGTGGTGACGTTCCCGTCGACATCCGCGTGGACGGCTTATGATTCGGTGACCGTCCCCGTCACGCTGAAGAGAGGCTTGAACACCCTCGGGCTTTATTCGATGACTTCCGACGGCGGCCCCAATCTGGATGAATTCGAATTCGACGTGGAAGGCGTCCGCCTTTGGGCGGAAGCGGACACGGCTTTGGCTTTTGAGGGGCAGGAACCGTCGGAAGGAATCTCTCGGCCGTCCTCGTTGAATGCCCATGCCTTCTTGGAGGCTTCCCGGAACGGCATCTTTTACAGCACGCCTTCCCGCGCGAAACTTTTCGTCTTCGACATGAACGGTGTCGTCGTCTTGAAAAAGGGCGTCGAGAAGAGCGGAATCGTCACCGAGGAATGGGACGCTCTCCCCGCCGGTCGCTATACGGTGGGCATCCGCCGAGGCGGCGAGTTCCTGGTCAAGACTTCCGCTTACAAGCATTGATCCAACCGACAACACATCCAAGACGCTCCCGGAATCGGGGGCGTCTTGCTTTGACGGGGAAAACGAGATGTGATGTTCGTCACGATTTAATGAAAATTTTCGAGACTCCCTTGACAGGTTTAATTCAAAAGTCTATCTTTAAGAGACTTTTGAGAAATGATATTTTGAATTTTTGTGTTGTAGGGATGCCTTCTGGGGTGGTTTTTGGCCTTTGTCGTCCCATCTTTCTCCCATTTCGCGGGGTTCTTATGTAGCGGCCGCTTGGGGCACGCTCCGGGCAGGCGCGATTCGAATGAACTCGACGTCCTTCCGGTGAGCTGCGCGTGAAAAATCTGCGGTCGGGCTTTCGAAGGAAAAGGCCGACTTGAAAGCGAGCCGAAATTGAATCCCATTTTACCGGACAATTTGTTTTGACGAAAATTGTCATAAAAACAAGTGTATTTCATAAAAACAAGTGTATTTGAAGGAATTCAGATGAATCCAGAATATTTCAAGAACGTGGCTGAAGAAATCGAAAAGAGTTCCGATGAGGAGAAGAACGTGTCCGAGGGGGTCTCGTTCATTCGCATGAAAAAGTGCGAATACCTGGCGCGCTTCATCAAAAATGGCCTGAATGTTTGGAGTGGTAAAAAAATGTATCACTTCATGGATGCTTCTGACCGGAACTCCTTTGCTCAAGAAATGATAGAACTGTATGGTATGGGCGACAATTCCCGTGTCGGGGGAAAAAGGAAAATTTCGCATCGCAAACTCTTGGACGTCCTCGATGACTCCGGGAATTATTCTTATGACGAATTGATGGAAATGTTCCGTGATTGCGCTGATGTGGATGGGTTGATGGACTTTGGTGGGCGTTTTAGGAAAAAGGCTTTGGAATTCTGTTTGAAAACGTTGCGGAAGGACTTTTCTCCGGCCGCCGTGGGAGGCATTTCGCGCGTGGAGACGCTTCAGCGGGATTTGAACCTTTCCGATGACGAAGTGCAAATCTTGCTCTTTTTGTGGATTGGCGGTATGCTGGAGCTGGAGTCTGATTTCAATGAAGACGCGGATTGTGAATACGTCTGTTCTGTGGCGACGGGGATTCCGTTGAAGAATGTTTACCGGATTCTTTCCCCAGAGGCAGCGTTGAAAAAGCTGTATCTGGTGTTGCCGAAAGAAAGCCCCCGGCGACGTTTTGATTTGCTCGAGGAAGTCTCCGGAGATGTTCAACGGTATCTGTGCGGCATCGGTACGGAAATCAGTTTGAAAGGATTTCGCCAGTCCGCTCCGGCGAAGGTCTCCTTTGAACAGTTGCAAGGCGAAAATTTCCGGGCGCAAATCGCCTTGTCCTTGATTCAGAATCATAAGGGCGACCGCTCGCTGAACATCCTTTTTTACGGCAAGGAAGGAACGGGAAAGACGGAGCTTTCCCGGGCGATGGCCGAAAAACTCGGAAAGCCCCTGTGGGAGGTGGATTTGAATTCGGAGGAGGATTTGAATCCATCGGCGGAGGGTTTGGAAACTCACTTGAATATCAAAGAGTCAATGCTGCAGAGGCGTTTGCGCTCCTTGAAACTCGCGGATTGGCAATGCCGTCGGGTGCCGGGAATCATCTTGGTGGATGAAGCGGACTTGATTTTGAATGAGCTTGAAAAGGGCGCGTTGAACAATCTTTTGGAAGAAATCCATTCGCCGATTATCTGGATTACGAATTCGACATCTTTTATCGAAGACAGCACGCTTCGCCGGTTTGACTACTCCATGAGTTTCAAATCCCTTTGCCAACGGGAGCGGGAGAGCGTCCTGGACTCCGTCTTGAAGGAGAACCGGGCGGAGAACTTGTTCACGCCGAAGGAAAAACGGCAAATTGCCGAGAAATTCCAGGTGGCCGCCGGTCCGATGACTTTTGCCGTGCAAAACGTCAAGAGCTTGCTCGCTGCGGATTCGAGCTCGTCCCGACCGCAATTTTCCGCCTTCGAGATGATGAATCTGTTCCTCGAGGCGAATGCGACCTTGATGGGGACGGATTGCAAATCCTTTAGGGAGAGGGAGTCCCGTGCACCGGACTATTCCCTCGACGGCTTGAACATCGGCGGGTCCGTCGACGAAATCTTGGAAGTGGCGGCGAAATTCAACCAAGTCTGGGATTCCATGGACGAAAAGTCTCCGCCCAATGCGCTGAACATTTTGCTCTACGGCCCTCCGGGGACGGGGAAGACGGAATTTGCGCGTTACCTTTCGCGCCATCTCGGACGCGACCTGATTATCCGGCGGGCGAGCGATTTGCTCGACGCCTTTGTCGGGGAAACGGAAAAGAAGATCCGCGCGGCTTTCCGCGAGGCGGACAAGAACAAGTCCATCCTCTTCTTGGATGAAGCGGACAGCTTTTTGCAGGACCGTTCTTTCGCGACGCAAGGGTGGATGGTCACCAAAGTGAACGAAGCGCTCACCCAGATGGAGAACTTCCGGGGAATCTTCATCGCCGCGACGAACTTTTACGAAACTCTGGACAAGGCTTCCCTGCGCCGGTTCGCGTTCAAGTTGAAGCTCGACTACTTGAAGCCCGAGGGAATTCGGAAGATTTGGAGCGCCTTTTTCCCGGACTTCGCCTGCCCGGAAGCCGTGGTGCGTCTCCCGATGACCACGCCCGGGGATTTCAACGCCGTCAACGGAAGGGTACGCTTCTTGCCGAAGGAATCCCTGACGGCGGAACGCTTGGCGGCGGAGTTGCAGAGGGAAGTGGAGGCGAAGGATGTCCACGGCGGTCGTCGGATAGGATTCTAGGGGAGAGAAAAGGGAACGGGCGGATTTCCGCCCGTTCCGAAAGTATATTACAAGACAAGACAAAAAGGTGGAAGCATGGCGTTACATTTAAAGTTTGCATTGAACTTGGATTCCCTGGTGGAAGAAATGATCGAGGAGGTTTTAAAGGCGTGGCGGTCTCCGTTCGACGCCCCGAAAATTCTCTTTTCGGAATACAAGCTCGAACAGTGGTTCCGTTTGCGCTGGATGGAGGAGAAAGGCGTCCTCGCCAATTTGAACAAGGCGTCCCTGGACAACTTCCTGTTCGAAATCCTCGGCGGCGGGGAAAAGGACAAATCGGGGAAGATTCAGAAGAAGCTCTCCGTGAACTTGCTCCGGAACGCGGTCATCGCCTATCTGCAGGAACTCGGCAAGGCGGGGAAGGATGCCGTCGACAAGAAACTCCCGGGGCGCGTCGCCGGGTATCTGTTCCCGGAGGATTCAAATGGCGAAATCGACGAATCGCGCCTCTTCGACTTGGCGAACAAGATGGCCGCGCTCTTCTTGGAATACGAAATCAGCCGTCCGAGCCATTTTTGGAAAGACCTCGAGGGAGAGAAACCGGGAATCCTGGACTGTTGGAAACAGGGGAATCTCAAACCGTTCTTCTTGGACGGGAACGGTCGGGAAGTCGAAAATGAAAAATGGGAACGCGAACTCTATTCCGCCATCTTCCACAACGAGAACGGCGAATCCCTTTTGACCAGGGCCTTTGAAAAGGTGAACCCCGACAGCCGTTACCTGACCCTCCCCTTCATGTTCGAAGCGTGCCGGGAGAACGGCGTCCCGAAGTTCCGCTATGCATCCGAGAATCCCGTCTTTATCCTGGGGCTTTCCGGAATGGGGCAGTTCTACCGGGTCGTGTTGCAGGAATTCGCCAAGTCGCATGAAGTTTACGTGTACCTCCAGAATCCGTGCATGGATTTTTGGGAAGATGTGGAATTCAAAAAAGCTCCGAGCAAATGGGTCTTGGATGAAGATGCCGAAGAGCCTCTGAAGGCGGATGAGAACGATTTGCTGTTGGCTTGGGGGCGCGCCGGGCGGGACAGCATCAAGCTCTGGTGCATGGGGAGCGATTACGGATTTTCTTTCCCCGAAAAGGAAGAACTCCTCCGAGAGACTTTTCCCGTCGATTCCAGGCTGCATCAGGTCCAATGGATGGTGGCGAATCGCAAAAATGAGATTCCCAAGGCGAATAGCAAAAATGAGATTCCCGAAGAAGCCCGGGAGAAGAAGGACGACGAGAAAGACGAGTCGCTGACCTTGACCGCCGCGCCGAATAGAATCCGCGAAGTCGAAGCGATTCATTCCCGGATTTGCAAGTTGCTGAACGGGGGGGCGAATGTCCGCGACATTCTGGTCGTCTCGCCGAATTTGCCCGAATACCGTTCGGCGATTTTCCAAGTCTTCGACCAAAAGGAACGCGGCGATGCGGACGGCGTGCGTCTGCCGTTTGTCATCGTCGATTCCGCTGCAAAGAAATCCCTCGTCGGCGAAGCTTTGGAAAATCTCTTCGACATCAAGAGGAGCGGCGCGGTGAACCGGGTGAACTTCTTTTCGCTGATGCGGAATCCCGTCGTGCAGGCGGCCCGGGGAGTCTCTTCGGAAAAGGTGTCGAATTGGGAAGCTTGGGTGAGCGGCATGGGCGTTTACCGCGACCATAAAAACCCGAACAACCAAAAGGAAGACTGGCTCTGCGGCGTGAAAAGACTCTTGCTCGCCCGCGTCTCGGATTCTCCCGTCGGCGAATACGCCCCCTATGCCGACATGAACAGTGCGAACGATTCGGATTTGAACCGCTTTGCGGAAGCGGTCGACTCCTTGGAGGATTGGATTCGGATGGACAGCCTTGTCGGGGAGGAAAGTTCCTTTTCGAAAATCCGGAACTTCTTGAGCGGCTGGCTTTCGATGCCAAACGCCCCGAAGGAGCTTTTGGGGGAATCAATCGTTTTCAAGAGCGTGCTTTCGAGCCTCGACGATTTGAAGTACCAGTTTGCCGCCGGTGCGGAAAAGATTTCGTGGGACATGGTTTCCATGAGCCTGCGGGATTCCGTCGAGACGTCGGCTTACAGCTTCGGGAGCCTTTTCGTCAACGGAATCACTTTCATGAAGTTCGTGCCGAATCGCACTGTCCCCGTCAAGCATCTTTTCTTCATGGGGGCGAATGCGAAAGACTTCCCCGGGACGAAAAGCTTCGATTCGCTGGACTTGCGAAAATCCGTCCCGCAGTGGCCCGGAGACGACACGGCGGTACAAAGGAACCGCTACGCCTTCCTTTGCCAGTTGATGAGCACAAGCGAAAGCTTCCACATCAGCTACCAAAACGTTTACCTGCCGAAGGACGAGAAGCTTTACCCGTCTTCCGTTGTCGTCGACTTGCAAGGCTTTCTGGAAAAGAGATTCGGAAAATCCTTGGCGGTGCAGGAAATGGCCATCGACGAAAAACGGAAGTGGGTCGAACTTTTCACGGCGCGCGAAAGGCGGAACAAGAAGACCTTGGCCCTGTTCGGCCAGGAGAAGACCGCGAAAGTTCCGGAAAAGGCCGTCGCTACCCCAAAGTCCGCCGATGCGAAGAAGTTGCCGTCCCGCGTGAACGTCTACAGCATCAAGAAGTTTCTGGAAAATCCGTTCACATTCCAGGTGGACAGGGCTTTGCATGTGGAAAACGTGGAGGAGGATCCGGAAAAGGAACTCTTCGAACCGATAGAATTGGACGCTTTGAAAAGTTACCTGTTGCAGAACGAAATGGTCGCGCAAAATTTGGAAGCGGCGGAAAAGGACGACTCCCTGACTTTCGATGCGCTTTCGAGGAAGGGGCAAATCCCGTCCGGACCTTTCGGGAAAAAGGCTTTTGACGATTTGGAGTCGAAGGCGAAAGAATTTGCGGAAAAAATCCGGAGTCACTTCCATAATGCGGTTTTTTGCACGAGGAATCTGGAAGTGGAAATTCCGCAGACAGGCGCATCCTTGAATTGGACTCTTTCGGGGACTGTGCGGCTTTGCGCGAAATCCGACGACAAGATTCTTTTGGTGGATGTAAAAAAATCCGCAGAACCCAAAGCATTCATTTCGAATTATGTCGCCGCATTGGGACTTCTCGCATCGGGCGAATCAAACGCCTGCACGGTGGCCGTGTTCGGTGCCGACAAGGATGAACCGATGACAGTGGATATTTCCCTTTCGAAAGAAAAGGCTCGGGAACGCTTGAACGCCATATACGGCGAAATGTTCGTGAAGAACTTCCGGAAGCTCGTACCGTTTTCCCTCCTTTACGGAAAGACCGTTTCTTCCTATGCCGAACTCATCAAAGAATCCAAAGATAAAGACATAAAGTATTTTGCCGCCAAGGACTTGCTCGATTGTCGCCGGGAAAGTGTCGGCGGCTACTCGACAAAAGGCGCCAAGAAGGGCGAGCTGTGGGGAGAATGGGAAAAGGCGAAAGCATCGATGAAATCCCTGATGCCGGAAATCATCTCATTCGCGGAAACTCAGAAAGAACAGAAATCTTCCGGAAACAAGAAAGGGGGCAAATGATGGCATTCGACATCGACAAGTTCAACGTGGGAAAAAATTACTGCATCGAAGCTTCTGCGGGGACCGGGAAGACGTTCACGATTCGGAAAATCGTCGCGGAACTGGTCAAGCGGGGAATTCCCGTTGGCAAGATTCTGCTCGTGACTTACACGGAAAAGGCCGCCGGGGAACTGCGCGACAGGATTCAAGCCGAACTGAAGGAACTGGCGGCGACACAGCTCTCTCCCGAAGAACTGAAAAACGTGAAGAAATCCTTGGCGGAACTCGACAATGCGACCATCGGGACAATCCATTCCTTTTGCCAAAAGACTCTCCACGACTTCGCCTACGAAGCCGACGTGCCGTTCGCCCTTTCCATGGCGGGGGACGAAGTCGCCGAAAATGTTGTCCGCAAGAAGATTCGCGACGAATGGGCGGAAGAAATCGTCTCGCAGGAATTGAATGCGAAAAATCTTCAAAAATGGATGACGAATTCCGTGAAAAGCATTGGCGAAGGAATGGAAAACGATGCTTTTCTCCGGAATTTGGAAGCTTTGCAAAAATTCGCCGGGGAAAGCTATTTGGCGCTTCCCCAAAAAAATGGAAAGACTCCGACGACGTATCGAGTCGGCGATTTGATTTCTGCAATCCGGGAAAAATCCTTTTCCAAGACAAGGAACGGTTCCGTACTTTCTGGCTCCGTGGAAAATCCCGAACTACAGGAATTGCTGGAATATTTTATCGACAAGGGTTATGCCGAAAAATGCAAGGAAGACCTTCCGTCGAAGGAATACCTCCTTTCGCATCTGCCGGAAACCCGCGAAGCTTTCCAAAGGCAAAAAAGGGAGAACAAGCTGCAATCCTTTGACGATATGATCCAGCAGGTGCGCGATGCCGTCATTTCCCGGGACGGCTCGGAAACGCCTCTCTGCCAAAAGCTCCGCGAAACGTACCTGTATGCGATTGTCGATGAGTTCCAGGACACGAACCAGGCGCAGTGGGATATTTTCAAGACGGTCTTCTTGGACAGCCCGAAAAACCACATCGTCGTCGTCGGCGACCCGAAACAGTCGATTTACTCTTTCCAAGGGGCGGATTTGAACGTGTATCTTTCCGCCATCGATGAAATTTCGAAAAAGGGAAGCAAAGAACGGCTCGGCACGAACTTCCGTTCGACGAACGAGATGGTGGAAGCTTGCAACCGGATTTTTTGCGGCGATTATTTCAAAGGCTCTACGGGAGTTTCCGTTGAATTCGAGAATTCCGCCGCTTCGGGAGATATTCTATCGCCGACGTGGAACGGCAAAGAGATTCGCCCCGTATTTCTTTGCCAGACGGACGGCGAATCGGATGATGCCGAAAGCTTTGCCCGTTATGCGGTGAAAAAAATCGTCGGATTCGTTCAAAAGGACGATTCGGGGAAAACGGCCCTGCAGTGCTTCGACAAGGACTCGAAGAAGTTCCGAAACTTGAAGCTCTCGGACATCGCCGTGCTCGCGCGGACGCGATCGGAAATGGAGGAGATGG
This sequence comes from uncultured Fibrobacter sp., assembly GCA_964501065.1. Lineage (GTDB taxonomy): Bacteria > Fibrobacterota > Fibrobacteria > Fibrobacterales > Fibrobacteraceae > Hallerella. The sequence goes on from CAZCRF010000039.1 coordinate 12,010, forward strand.
AATCCGCCATGAGGGATGTGGGAATCCCGTTCGTCCGTTACAAGGACGCGAATCTGTTCAAGGGTCACGAGGCGCACCAGTGGATTGCCTTGCTGAAGGCTTTGGACGCACCCGACTTTTCGGGAAAGAACCGCAGCCTGCTGAGCGAGGCTCTCGTCTCGGACTTTTTCCGTCTGGATTTCGGCGACGTGGAAAACGAAAAGTTCGATTTTCCGAACAATCCGGAAATTCAGAAGTTCTCCCGTTGGCGTGCGATTTTGGAGAAAGGCCGTTATGCGGAACTTTTGGAAAGCATCTACGCAGAGACTCAAATCGACGAATACCTTTGCGATTCCTCCAAGCTCCAGTCTTTTGCCAAGATCAAGCAAATCGGCAATTACATCTTTGATTATCTGTACGAAAACGGCGTGACCGTGGAAGAAGTCGTCAAGCATTTGGAAGGGCTTTCCCTGGACGCGGAAGAGGCGGACGACGAAGATGGCAACTTGGTGTCGAAAGGGAGCGACTTCGACACGGTCCAAGTGATGACGATTCACGCTTCGAAGGGACTGCAATTCCCCGTGGTGATTTCCGCCGCGGGATTCAAAGGCTGGAATAATAAAGCGGAACCGCCTTACATTTATCGGGATGGCAAGCGAAAAATTTTCGGATTGACCAAGGAAGCCAAGGAAAATCGTCAAAAAGAAGAACTCGAAGAATGGCGTCGTCTGTTCTACGTGAATTTCACGCGTGCCGAATCCGTCCTGGTGATGCCGTATTACACGAAAACGTGGGAAAAAACTAAAGCGTTCGAGTTCTTGAAAAAAGCCTTGGGCGCGGAAAACGCCGCCTTCCGAGAGCTTGCCGAAGTGGAAAATCTGACGCAAGAAGAGTGGAATGCCGAAGAACTCCGGAAAAAGATGAGCGGAAATTTGGAAAATCAGTCGGAAGACGACGACAAAGAGACGAACGAGCACATTTTGAGGCTCAACCGGGATATTGACGGGAAGAGCATCTTCCAACATTCCTATTCCTCGCTCACCGGCAAGCTGGACAAGAACGAGTGCTCTGTCGACGGGGAAAATCGCGATGCGGAAGACGGCGCGGAATCTATCCCGTCGCCGTCGAAAGACCCGATTGACGCGAACCCGAAGCGCATCTCGCTTGCGGCATCCGCCGAAGTCTCCGAAAACGTCTACGGCAAGGTGAAGAACTTCCCCAAGGGCAGCCTGCTCGGGAACGCGATGCACCAGGTCTTCGAAAAGATGGACTTCGTGGAAATCGGCGGACTCGCCTCTTCGAAAGAGGCTGTCCAAAATGCGGAGTTCCAAAAACTCATCGGGGAGCAGTTCTTGTCGCAGGCTTTCAACGCGGCGGAACATCCCGATTGGATTTCCCAGATGGCGCACTTCGCCTGGAACACGATGAACGCGAATTTCCCCGAAATCCACGGGAATCGGGCGACGGGGAACGCCTTTCGCTTGAAGGAACTCCCGGCGGAAAACCGGCTTCCGGAAATGGAATTCCACTTGAACGCGGACGTCGGGGCGGCTCTCCGAAATTACTGCAAGGGCTTCATGGACTTGCTCTTCAAGCGCGGCGACTTCTATTCCATTTTGGATTGGAAATCGGACGTGCTCGAAAGTTACTCTGCGGTCGACGCCATGGAAAAGGTCGATTCCGATTATGCCGTCCAACGCGTGCTGTATTCCTATTGCCTTGTCCGCTGGCTCCAATCGTTCATGCCGGAAAAGTCCGAAGAACAGATTTTCCGCGAACATTTCGGCGGCGTGTATTACGTTTTTGTCCGCGGCTGCCGTGCGGGGGAATCTTCCGGGCTATACGCGCAGACCTGGGAGAGCTTCGCCGATTTGGAAAAGGCTTTTGAACAGCTCAAGAAAAATCTCATGAATCAGGGAAAAGGGGAGAAGAATGTCTGATTTTCAAAAAGAATCCTTGGAGAACTTTTACGAGGCTCTCGCTCAAGTACGCGGAACGCATCCGCTGGACTTGAAGCTGGTGAAAATGCTTGCCGGGCTACCGGGCGCACAACTTCCGCCGGATGCGCAGAAAGTCCTGCTTGTCCACTTTTCCCTGCTGCGCGACGGCAATGTCTGCAGCTCCCTCGATTCGGAGCGTCTGCTGGCGAAGTGGAAAAGGAAGTGGGACGGCCTCTTGGTGCAGGCGCGCAGCTATTCGGCGGAAAATGGCCTCGACGGAATCCCCGACGCGGAATCTTTCCGGGCTGTTTTTGAAGAGGGCTGCCGGGAACTCTTGGAACGGCTCTCGGGGAACGGGGAAAAGTCTCTCCCGTTGGAAGTCCGAGAATTCGACGGAAAGCCTTGGCTCTTTGCCGAAAAGTATCGGCAGGCGAGCGTTGAATTGTGCAGCCGGTTTGCAGCGGCGGGAAACACCTCGAAACCGTCGAAGGCCATTTTTGAAACTCTCCGCCGACCCTCCGAAGCCGAAGTGGAACAGTGCAACCGCGAAGTGGAGGGGTGGCTCGCCGAAAATTCCCGCATCCGCTTGAAAAGGGCGCAAGTCGAGGCGATTCTTTGCGGCCAGGATTCCAATTTGATTGTCACGGGCGGCCCCGGGACGGGCAAGACGACAGTCGTGCAGTTCCTCTTGTGGAAGCTCCTGTTGCAACACCCGGAAATGCGGGAGTGGAACCTTTATTTCGCCGCCCCGAGCGGCAAGGCGGCCAACCGCTTGAACGAAATCCGGAATCTCGAAGACCTTTCCGAAAAGGTCAAGGCGGAAAATCCGGAAATGGTGCAGGCCTTCCGCCGCGTCGAAGGGAAGACCTTGCACCGGCTGCTGAGCTTCAATCCGTCGAAGAACGCATTTTCCTACGATGCGAGGAATCCGCTGCCGGAAAAGTCCATCTTTGTCGTCGACGAAGCGAGCATGATAGACATTTGCCTGTTCGCGTCCTTTTTGAAGGCTCTCCCCGAAAAGGACTTTCGGCTTTACATCTTGGGGGACAGGGACCAGCTTCCCTCCGTCGACGCGGGGGCGGTTCTCGGCGAACTTCTCGACATCCGCAAGGACGCCGTGGTGGAACTCACCGAATCGAACCGGTTCCCGGACGATTCCCCCGTCGGGCGTTTTGCAAAATCCATTCAAAAGGAACCTGCGGATTTTGACGCGGCGATCCGGGAATGCGGCGGCGTGAACGCATGGGACGGGACGGGTTTCGACTGCGAAAAGGATACGGTCCGATTCGTCGAACTGTTTGGCGGTGAGAGAAATTCCCGGGAAATGAAAAGTCGCCTGCGGGAAATTCTCCGAAAATGGGCGGACGCGTTCTGCAAGGATTTGCCCCCGCTCGCCGGAAAAGTGCACCCGAAAGCGGAAGATGCCGGGGCGGAGAGGGCCGCGAGAGAAAAGCTATGGAACTTGGCGGAATCGGCGCGCATCCTTTCTGCGGAAAGGCGCGGAATCCAAGGTGTCGAATCCATCAATCGGGAAATTTGCACCTTGGTTGGTGGAAGTTGGAAGTCCGGGAGTCGGTCGGCAAGGCTTTTCCCCGGCCAAATCCTGATGTTCACCCGGAATCAGAACCAGTTCAAGCTTTTCAACGGGGATTCCGGTGTCGTCGTCAAGGATGAATCCGGGGCGGATTATTTGATGCTCAAATCGGGGGAGGATTTCCCGTGCTACCCGTTGTCGCAGTTTCCGAGCGGCGCCCTTGAAACGGCTTTCGCCATCACCGTGCACAAGTCGCAAGGCTCGGGCTACGGCCACATTCTCCTGTTCTTGCCTCGGCAAGGCGGCCACCCGTTGCTGAACCGGCAAATCCTCTATACCGGCGTGACCCGGGTGAAGATGGGCGGAAAACTTCCGGGAAGCTTGACTGTCGTATCCTCAGAGGATACACTTTTTGCATCGAAAAGCACCATTACCGAGAGGGATACGGGCATTTTCTTGTAGAAATAAGTTACATTTTTGCCCATGTTTGGTTTTCGCGTCAAAAAGTTCCTCCTGTTGCTGTCGATGGGCTTCGCCATTTCCGCCGCCGATTCGACTTCAACGGCCAATCCCCACCCCAAGCAGCACCGCGGCTTTTACAACAGCATGGACTTCGGTTTATCGTACATCGATGCCGAGACGCGGGAATCCGGTGACGAGGATTACGAAATCAATTCGTTTTCGGGCTTCGGGTTCCCCCTGATGGAATTCCGCTTTGGCGTGGGCGTTGCAAATTTCATCACGTTCTACACGCAGTTCAACTTTGCACTCTATCTGGGTTCGGGTGAAGAACGTCGATTTTCTTGTGACGGCGGGGTCTGCGAGGAAAGACTTGATGATTCCGAAAATTTACAGGGGCGCACTTATGTCGGTTTTGGAACGTCTCTCTATCCGTTCCGCGACACGAGTTCCGTGCTGAATGGATTTTTCTTCGGAGGCTCGTCGGGATACAGTTTCGAGTCTTTGGGGGCGATTGCGTCTCTAGACTACGCTTTCACGCTGGAAGTCGGCAAGGAATGGTGGGTCTCTGACGAATATTCGATTGGCGTCAGCTTCTCTTACTTCCAAGCGTTCCCTCAATACGATGTCGAGAAATCGGAAAGTCCCATCCGCGGCTTTTACGTCCTGTTCCGGATAACGCGAGGCTGAGATGCGCCGGATTTCATTCATCTTGATGCTGGCCGCTGCGGTCTGGGCAGCCCCCCGTGAACATCGGGGAACCTATTTCAGCGTGGGTTCGGGCGTCGCTTACAGCCGTTTCAAGACTGCCGAGAGTTATGATGGATATCGTTACATCGACGGCGTTCCCCAATATGGCGATGTCGACGGCACGATTACGTTTGGCGGAGTGTCCCCGGCGTTCAACATGCGCATTGGAAGATCTGTCGGGAATGCCGTCTCCATCTACGGGGACTTTGATTTTGTCATGATTTCGGGAAAGTTCGAGTCCTCGACGGAGCTTTTGTATAGAGAGTCGTATCAAGTCGAAGAGAAATTTTCCCGGACTTTGAGTTGGAACGGCGTCGTCGGAGGATATTTCAGCGGAGGCGTCGGCATCGAAGTGTATCCGTGTCGGAATCCGAATTCCGTGATGCGCGGATTTCATTTTGGAAACGCCTTTTCTGCCGGTTACAACGTCGCAGACCCTCATAAGCCGATATCGCTTGAGGATGTGAGTAGCCATGAAAAGAAATTTGACGAAATCGCCTTCCTGGTCCGCACGGATGTCGGCATGGATTGGTGGGTCAGCGAAACGTGGTCTATCGGCGTTGAATTCGCCTATACGACGGCTCCGCATGAGAGCGGCATCTTGTCTGACATGAACTCCTTCCGCTTGCTGTTCCGGATTACGCGGGGGTAGGAAATTCTTTTGGGCGGTGCGTTAAGGTTATGTGAGTTTGTGTTGCTGAGGAACGGTGAACTTTTGTTTATAGAAGCGAAGTCTTCCTGTCCTAGATTGGAAAAAGAAGAAGCACAATAAAGCCTATTTTGGTTATCAACACCGGCGGCAAGAACTGGTTGCCCGATTCGGCTCTTCAAGACAAGATTCGGGAAGAACTCCGCTTAACCCAAAAGATGTGGAATACAAAGCCGATTCTGATAATCAATGAAATCTTCGCCCAAAAGTATCAGCTAGTTTTGTGAGCAATCAAAAAACCTCCCGACCTAGCGGCCGGGAGGTTTCTCTTAAATCAGCAAATTACTTCGCTTCTTCTTCGGCCTTCTTGGACTTCTTGGCCGGGGCGATGGCGTCACCGATCGTGGTGCCGCTTTCGCCGGGCTTGTGGGAATCCATCCAGGCTTGGAGTTCCGCCGATTCGCGATTCTTGAAGTAATCGACGACGGAGAGGGTGATCTTGCGATTGTTCTGGTCGATTTCCGTCACGACGGCCGGGACTTCGTCGCCGACCTTGAAGGCGTCCGCCGGAACCTTGATGTATTCGGCGGTGAGCTTCGACACGGGGATGAACCCTTCGATGCCGTTCGGGAGTTCCGCCACGACGCCGCGGTCGAGCAAGCGGATAATCTTGCCCTTCACTTCGGAGTCAATCGGGTAGGTCGTTTCGATCGTATCCCACGGGTCTTCCGTCAAGTGCTTCATGGAGAGCGAAATGCGGCGCTTTTCCTTGTCGACGGCGAGAACGACGCATTCCACCTTGTCGCCCTTCTTGACCATTTCGGACGGGTGGTTGATTTTCTTCGTCCAAGACATGTCGGAGACGTGGATGAGGCCGTCGACGCCGTCCTTGATTTCGACGAATGCGCCGAAAGAAGCCAGATTGCGGATTTCGCCGACGACGCGTGCGCCCGGAGGCAATTCTTCGTCGATGTGTTCCCACGGGTCTTCTTCAAGCTGCTTCATGCCGAGAGAAATGCGTTCCTGGTCTTCTTCGACCTTGAGCACGACCGCTTCCACTTCCTGGCCGACGGTGAGGATTTTCGACGGATGCTTGACGTGCTGCGTCCAAGACATTTCGGAGACGTGGATGAGGCCTTCGATGCCGTCTTCGAGTTCGACGAACGCGCCGTAATCCGTAATCGAAACGACCTTGCCCTTCACCACCATGCCTTCCGGATAGCGGGAAGCGATATCCTTCCACGGATGCGGTTTGAGCTGCTTCATGCCGAGGGAGATGCGTTCCTTCTTGTCGTTGAAGTCGAGCACCATCACTTCCACTTCGTCACCGAGCTTGACGACTTCGGACGGGTGGTTGATGCGCTTGTAGCTCATGTCCGTGATGTGGAGGAGGCCGTCGACACCGCCGAGGTCGATGAACGCGCCGAAGTCGGTGATGTTCTTGACGATGCCCTTGCGGACTTGACCCTTTTCGAGGGTTTCGAGCACCTTGTCGCGCTGGCTGTTGCGCTGTTCCTCGAGGACGACGCGACGGGAGACGACGATGTTCCGGCGAGCCTTGTTGACCTTGATGACCTTGAGGTCGAATTCCTGGCCGATGAGCGCGTTGATGTCCGGAATCTGGCGAAGGTCGATCTGCGAACCCGGGAGGAACGCGTCGATGCCGAAGAGGTCCACGACGACGCCGCCCTTGATGCGCTTGGTGAGAGTGCCGCGCACGATTTCGTTGTTTTCGAATGCCTGGTGGATGCGTTCCCAGACGCGGACGAAGTCCGCCTTTTGCTTGGAGAGGACGAGACGTCCGTCTTCATCTTCGAGCTTTTCGATATAAACTTCGATTTCGGAACCGACTTCGGGGACTTCGCCTTCCTTGAATTCGTTGCGGGAGATGACGCCTTCGGACTTGAAGTTCACGTCGACGAGGACTTCTTGGTCGTTCACCTGGCTGATCTTGCCGGTGACGACTTTGCCCGCTTCGAGGCCTTCCATGCCCGCATAGGCTTCGGCGGCTTCGCTAGACTGGATGGAACCGAGTTCCTTTTCGGCGTTGAGGATTTCTTGGAGGTCTTCTTCTGTTCCGAATTTGAGTTTTTCTGACATGTGGATGTTGGGTTGTGGAAAAGAAATCGGAGCTACGCCACGACACCTACGCGGTCTTCGATTATCTTCACCTGTTGTGGGATTGAGAGTTGTGTCGTGTCAATTTCTAAAGCGTCTTCCGCCTTTTTCAGCGGGGCTGTCGCACGGGATGAATCGATCCGGTCGCGTTCTGCCAAATTCTTCTCGATTTCTTCGAGGCTCATCGGGATGCCTTTCGCCTGGCACTCCGCATAACGGCGCTCCGCCCGGACCTTCAAATCGGTGACGAGGAAAAACTTGAAATCCGCATGGGGGAAGACCACCGTACCGATGTCCCTCCCGTCCAAGATGCAGCTGCGCTCGGCGGAAATTTCCCGTTGCAACCGGGTGAGGACTGCGCGGACTTCGGGCACGGCGCTGTAAAGGCTGACGCTTTCCGAGACGCGCTTGCCGCGGATTTCCCGTTCGCGATTTTTCCCGTTGATTAAAATTTCATTCTTGTCGTCAAAGCGGATTTGGGTGGACTTGAGGAGCTTGTCCAACTTTGCGCTGTCGCTCGGGGAGACTCCCGTCTCGATGGCGGCGAGGGTGATGGCGCGGTACATCGCGCCCGTGTCCAAATAGGTGATGCCCAAATCCTTGGCGACGATTTTTGCCGTCGTACTTTTCCCGGTCCCGCTGGGACCGTCGATGGCGATGACGATGTGTTTCTTCTGGTTCAAACTGGGGAAAATATAGCTATTTGGCGGAGAGGCTCTTGTCAAAAGTCGGAAGTGGCGCCGCTTTCGTCCGGACCGTAATAACCGTCCTCCTCGACACCCGAATTTTCCGGTTCAAAGACTTGGACGGGCGCGTCCGACGTCCCTTCGTCCGCATTGTCCGAAGAATAGGAGTCGGTGGGTTCGGAGACTTCGCTTTCTGGAACTGAGGAGCTTTCTCCGTCGTATTCCGCATCCGGCGCGCGAAGTTCCCCCGTGCTGCCGTATTTGCGCTTTTCCTCTTCGGTCAACTTGTTGGTGAAGACCTCCACCTCCGGTTCCTTGTTCGCTTCTTCCTCTTCGCCCGCCATGATGCGCTGCCCGCGTTCGAGTGTGCGCTTGATGCGCTCTTGACGCATTTGTTCGAGGTTTGAGCCGACGCTTTTTTCGTCCTCGGACACGGCGTATTTCTTGTTGAAGTCGTCGAGAACCGGTTTGATGCCGATCAGACGCCCCTTGCTGTCGACGCGCCACGGCATGCGCTTCAGTGCCGAAATGCGCAGGCGGCTGGCCGCAACGCGGTACTCCGCTTTCATTTGCCCGTTCTCGTCCGTGATTTCATCCGCTTCTTCCGGAGTGACGAACTTCAGGGCTTCCGGCCAATGTTCCCCCTGGGAATTGACGGTGAAACCGACGAGGGCGTCGTTGATAGCTGTCGGATCGGTCGGTTCGACGCTTGCGCAACCGAAGAAACACGCCAAGATAAAACCCAAGGCCACCTTTTTCATCTCATATCCTCCGAGATATTTTCACGGAAAATATAACAAAAGAAAAGGGAATGGGGAGGAATCGCGCGGAGAGTGTAGCGCTGGCGGACTGTAAACCGGGCTGGATTGGGTGCAGGGGTTAGTGGAAGAGTGGCTTGCGCTTTTTGCAATTAGGAATGCATAATGCATAATTCGGGATGCGGAATGAAGAATTGACTTGGGAAAGAAGTGGTTTGTGGGAAGTGAGGCTTACGCAAAGGGAAGAACGTCAACACGAGCCGCGCCGAAGCGTGGTGACTGAGCAGAGTCGAAGTGTGGTGCTGAGCACAGTCGCTGTCCGGTGGTTGAGCGTAGTCGAAACCAGCGTAGTCGAAACCACTGCATGTGTCGGGATTCGCGGGCCGATGCGCCTGTTGCCGATTTTTTCTGAGAAATGAACGTCCTATTGAGTTTTTGAAAAGAAAAAAGTATTTTTGAGGCGGCTTTGCCCTAAACCTCAAAAGGAGGATTCCTTGCTAAAGCCCATGCGGCGAATCAATTGGATGGATTTGTCCGGTCTTTTGGTCGGCGTCTTCATTACGTTTGCCGTGATGGCCTTCGGCTCGGTCTTCTACGTCCGCCTGGTGACCGCCGGTGTCATCGGGGTGGAAGAGTACAAGCTCTACAGCCATTTTGAAAAGGCGCAAGGGTTGCACGTCGGGACGGATGTCCAAATCAGCGGCGTGAGCGTGGGGCACATTTCCAAGATAGAAATTGACGCATCGGGGAAGGTCCGGATGGAGTTCACCATTCGCAAGGAGTTCCAGCCGTGGATTACGGACCGGGCGACCATTTACCCCATCCGCGACCAGAACGTCATTTCGGAGCGTGTCGTCACAGTCGATGTCCGCAAGGGGGAGGGGCGCGTCCTCGAAGACGGGGAAATGATTGTCGCAGGGAAAGCGCAAGACATCGAAACCGTGTTGGAAACGTTGAACGAAGTGTTGGAGCGCGTGACGGTGTTGATTGACGCGGCGGACACCTTGGTCGCCCTGACGATGGACACGGGGACGACCATCGGCGCGCTCCTCGGTTCCAAGATGATTTACGAGAAGTTGAATACGCAGTTGGACCGCTTGGATCACTTCTCCTACGAAGGGCTCATTTTGTTGAACGATTTGAGCATACACTTGCCGCGGATTTTGCACGGGGCGGACTCCTTGACCCAAAATTTGAACGTCATGGTCCGCGGCCTGGAGGATACGCCGCAAAGGGTGAATGACGTCTTCATGTCTTTCGACGGCGTTTTCCACAATTTGAACGGCACCTTGGATTCGTTGAACCGGGTCGTCGGGACGGTCAGCGGCATGGCCGTGCAAGGGGAAGAGGCTTTGCAGAATGCGGACGATTTGATGGAAGGGCTTTCGAACATTTGGCTTGTCAGGCGTTCAATGCCGAAGCGGGATTCCGTCCCGTTCGCAGCGGAGGATGCGTGGTGATGCGCGCCTTGCTCGTCTTGCTCACTCTTGTCGTCGGCTCGTTCGCGGCGGGCTCCGGGACTTATGCGTTTCGCGGGGACAAGGCTCTCCGTTCCGGGAATTTCGCGAAGGCGAACCGTTTTTACGAACAGGCTTTGACCCTTTGCCGAAAGGAAGCCGATTTGAATGCCGAAGGGCGTGTTCTCGTGGCGATGGCGGAGCTGCGGATTCAAAGCTTGGACTTGAAGTTGGCGGAGGATTTGCTCCGGCGCGTCCATAAGGAGGCTCTCGATTCCGCGTCCCTCGCCGCTTATTCCCTCGCCTGGATGGAGCTCTTCTTGGCCCGGGGGGATTACGGCAAGGTCATCGACATCAAGTACTCCCTTTCCGAGGAGTTCTTGAAGAAAATGTCGGGCGGAATTTTGGGGAACATCCTGTGCGCGGCCGCGGTCGCTTTTGCCGGTGAGGGGGATTTTCAAAAGGCGCAGAAATATTTGGAAGATGCGTCGGACGCCTTTGACGGGGACTTTCCCGGGAAGCTCGCCTTTGCAAGGGCTCGTGTCGCAGACGTGGGGAAGCTCCCTTCCGCCGATTCCCTTTATGCGGAGGCGTTAGAACTTTCCGTCCGGGGAAAGAGGCCGTTCTTTTCGGCGACCATCCTTTATTACCGCGGACTGAATGAAAAGAATCCCCGTTTGGCGAAAGGTTATTTTGAACGCAGCGCCAAGGCTTTCGATTTGATGGGGCTTCTGAAGAATCGCGACCGCTCGCTCGAAGCTGCGGGAAGATAGTTGTTGGTGGGCAGAGGGAACAGGGATTAGGAGTTAGTGAGTTGTGGGTAGTGGTTAGGAATTAGTGGGTAGTGGTTTAGTTAACGGTCAAGGGGTGCGCAGTCATGTTGAGCAGGATTGGCGTCATGCAGAGCGAGAGCGAAGCATCTCTTTACAGTAACGAGATTCTTCGGTCGCACGCTCCCTCAGAATGACTGTTTGCAGAAAAGCAGCAGTCACTTCGCGTTGCTCAGAATGACATTAGCAAGTGCAGAATGACGGTGATGTCGCTCAGAATGACAATTGAATGTGTAAATTTCTTTCTGTAAAATCAAAAGGGTCCGGAGAACTCGCCG
>CAZCRF010000040.1:0-23050 GCA_964501065.1 uncultured Fibrobacter sp.
GGGAACAAGGGTGCGGAATAAAGGAACGAAGGTGACTTCATCCACCCCCACGGCCTACTGCGCCTCCACAGCTTGCTGTGGGAGAGCTGACTTGTCAGCTCGATAGGCGCATTGTGCATTAGACCGATGTTCTTGCCGCTTCAGCGGCTTAGAACAACGAGTCTAAGGCCACGCTCAGGCTCAACTAGGACTGTTTTCTTTGGCACGGGCGGCTTATGTTCACCAAGAGAACTATTTTCCCGTGGCACGAAGCCGTGTCCGTCAAACGGACGGTTGCGTCGTTGGCTCGACCTGTTTCGCTAGCCCTTGTCAGCTCGGAATCAGTCGGCAGACAGGTCGCTGGTGCTCCTCGCAATGACGGACTTCCTCGGCGCGGGTCGTGTTGACGCTCTTCCCATTGCGCAGGCCCCACTTCCCACTAACAACTGATAACTATCCCCATCCCGTCCTAATCTCGGATTTTCTAACTTTTGGGTATGAATGATGACCGCTCCACTTTAGTCTATGCCACGGGAATCGGCAAAGTCGTGCCTTCCAAACCCACCGTAAAACCGCCTGCCGGCGACGGAGTCGTCCGCATCTCGCTCAAACGCCTCGGAGGCAACAAGGTGTCGAGCCTGATTTCCGGACTGGCTTTGGGAACGTCGGAATTGGAATCCTTGGCACGCGACTTGAAACGCAAATGCGGCACGGGAGGGACCGTCAAGGACTTCCGGATAGAAATCCAAGGGGACAAGCGTGAGGGGCTTCGTTCAGAACTGGAACGGCGCGGATTCAAGGTCAAATTGTCCGGGGGGTGAATATTTGAAATCCGCCAAGCCGCAATCCTTTCAATTCGATTTTCCCCATTCCCCATGCAAAGGACTCTTCACGTGGCCTTGAAGTTGTAAACGGGCTTGATTGTCTGGACGGGGGTGCACAAATCCCGAATGTTCTTCAAAATGGAATCCACGGGCTTGTAGGCCATGGGAGATTCGTCAATCGTCGCTTTGGACACCGATGTGGAAAAAATCCCTCGCATCGACGCTTCGTAATTGTCCATGCTGAGCGTTTTGCGGGCTTCCGTCCGGGACATTGAACGGCCGGCTCCATGCGGACCGGAGCAGTTGAACGCTGCGTTGCCCGATCCTTCCACAATCAGAGAGCCGTAGGCCATGTTGATGGGGATGACGGCTTTTTCGCGAAGGTTCAGGGATGTCGCACCTTTTCGCAAAACCATCGCGTCCGTGTCAATGTAGTTGTGGATTGAAAAAATTTCATCCGCAACGGATAGCTGCATTTGCCGGGTGATAGTCTCCATCATCGCCATGCGGTTCAAGTGGGCGAACTTCTGCGCAATTTTCATGTCATGCAGATAGCCGTCGAAATCGGAGCCTTCGACAAACCCGAATTCGTTGCCCCTTTTCTTCCAATAGGAGCAAACTTCGACCCCCAAGTGCCTTGAACCGGAATGGATCACCAGCCAATGGTCGCCGTCCCTGTCTTGATCGATTTCTATGAAATGGTTTCCACCGCCGAGCGTCCCTATTGAAAAGTTTTCATCCCCGGCGACGGTCGCGATTAAACCGCCGAGATCCACCTCGCCTGCATAAGGGTGCAGCGTCTTTCTGCGTGCAAATCCCGACGGTATGCTCCCCCGGATGATTTTGTCGAGCTTTTCAAAATCCGCAGCGAGAAGCCTTTGCTCCAATTTGAATGCATAGATGCCGCATCCGATGTCCACTCCCACCATGTCCGGGTTGCACCTTCCCGAAAGCGTTTGGGTGAACCCGATGCAGGCTCCTTTCCCGGCGTGGCAATCCGGCATAATCGCCACGTTGCTGTTTTCGACAACGGGATTGTCCATGAATTTTTGAATTTGATCCAGACAGCCTTGTTCCACCAAGTCCTTGTCCTGCAGCACTTTCGCGTCGCCGTATTTTCCGGGTAATGTGAACATTTTCGTCCTCCTTCAAAAGTTTGTTGGAATATAGATACTTCGCAGCCCGTGCCCGAATAATGGGATTGTTTTAGGATGAGTGACGGAATCTCGGCCAAGCAATGGGAGTGAATGCGTTTCGTGACACAGGATCTCTGAAAAGCTCTAAATAAAAAGACTCCGCTTTTGCGGAGTCTTTTCGCTGCCTCAACTGGACTCGAACCAGTGACAACCTGATTAACAGTCAGGGGCTCTACCAACTGAGCTATGAGGCAATTGGTGAGCCAAATATACAAACTCAGGGAATCTTGTCAAGGGGTCGAAAAAGATTTTTTTTGTTTTTCTCGCGCTTTCTCGCGAGCCGTCTTGCCGATGATGTTCCAGTTCTTCCAACTGGTGAGGCGAACCCGGTTGCCGTTTTCGTCATAAACGGCCATTCCCTTGGTTTGAATAGACTGGACAAGTTGCGACATCTTACCTGCGAGACTGTCGATGGATTCCACTAAATCGGTTGTTTCCAAAAGGCTTTGGGCGAGCGAATCCGATTCGATGGCGGAAAGAATCCCCTCGACTTTCCCGATGCCGTCGGAAAGCCTTTGCAGGGCGGATGCCGCAGCCCCGATGGACGCTTCCGCCTTTTCGCTTGTTGTGTGAATCGTCTCGTCGGCAGCGTCCGCGATGCGGATGATTTCACCGGAGGCGGAGTCCGCCACGTCCAGAGCTTTTTGCACTTTGCCGTTCGCGGCGAGGGAAATTTCATTTAAGTGGGAAAGGAGAGCCTCTACGCTTCCCATGGCTTCTTCGTATTTTTGGACTGCTCCCGGATTCGATTCCGATCCGGAAAGGATTAGCATTGCGGCGTCGCGGACGGTCATCAGCCTGTCCCGGATTTCGGAGATGTAGCGGATGGATTCCGTGATGCCGGGGACGAATTCCCCCTTGAAAACGTGGGATTCCGGCAAGGATTCTCCCGTCTTTGAACGTACAAGCTCTATCCGTCGCCCGCCCATGATGGCGAATGCCGCATTGCGAAAACGCGTCCCTTCGCGCAAGACGACCGGGTTGTCGAAAATGACCGTGACGCGGGACTTGTTCCCGAGCCATTCCACGGAACTGACACGTCCGATTTCGTAACCGTTTTCCGTCATCGGGTCTTCCGGGGAGAGCGAACCCAGTTCATCGAAGTCGATAAACGCTTTCGTGGAGGTTTCCCTGTGCGCCCGATACATGCCGAGCGCGACTCCGGCCAGAATGCAGAGCAGGACGGCGAAAGAGGCGTAGCCCAGGGCTTTGTCGGAAACTTTCATATGCGGAGAATATAAATATTTGCCCCTTCGATGTCTTAGCCGTATTTGTTTCTTTGCGCGGATTTCGAAAAACTCCCCAATGGGAATGTTTTACCAAAATAAATTGTTTTATATTTTATGCGTCAACCATCAAAGGACTTCAATATGGCAAAAGTTGCTAAAAAATCCAAGAAAAAAGTCGTCCTCGCCTACAGCGGTGGACTTGACACTTCCGTCATCATCCCTTGGCTCAAGGAAAATTACGATTGCGAAGTGATCGCATTCGCTGCCGATTTGGGACAAAACGACTTTCCGAGCGAGTCCGCTTTGGAAAAGAAGGCTCTTGCGACGGGAGCTTCGAAGTGCTATGTCCTCGACCTCAAAAAGGAATTCCTCGAAGATTACGTCTGGCCGACTCTCCGCGCCGGGGCGAAATACGAAGGGACTTACCTTTTGGGTACGTCCTTCGCCCGTCCGCTCATCGCCAAGTATCAAGTGAAGATTGCCCAAATGGAAGGCGCGTACGCCGTTGCGCACGGGGCTACGGGCAAGGGTAACGACCAGGTCCGTTTCGAGCTCACATACGCCGCCTTGGATCCCTCTCTCCAAGTCATCGCACCGTGGAAGGACCCGAAGTGGGAGTTCAACGACCGCGAAAGCATGATTGATTATCTGGATGCGCGCAAGATTCCGCATACGGGCATTTCCAAGACCAAGATTTATTCCGAAGACGGGAATCTCTGGCATCTTTCCCACGAAGGCGGCATTTTGGAAGAGCCGGACAAGGAACACCAATACGACATGCTCAAGCATACGAATACGTATGAAAAGGCTCCGAACACGCCGGGCTACGTGACCATTTCCTTTGACAAGGGCACTCCCGTCGCCCTCGACGGCAAGAAAATGGGCGCGGTGGAACTTCTCGAAAAGCTGAACGCGATTGCGGGCAAGCACGCCTGTGGACTCATCGACATCGTGGAAGACCGCTTGGTCGGCCTGAAGAGCCGCGGCGTTTATGAAACTCCGGGCGGAACTCTCCTCTACAAGGCGCATGAATGTTTGGAACAGCTGGTCCTCGACAAGGAGACCATGTTCGAGAAACAGAAAATGTCCATGACTTATGCGAACCTCGTTTACAACGGGCAATGGTTCACCCCGCTCCGCCAGGCGATGGACGCCTTCGTCGCCGAAACGCAAAAGGTCGTGACGGGCGATGTTCGCCTCAAGCTTTACAAGGGGAATGTCATCCCGGCCGGCATGAAGAGTCCGTACAGCCTTTACGACATGGATCTCGGCGGGTTCTCCAACGTCGAAATGTACGACCAGAAGGACGCTTCGGGATTCATCCGCTGCTTCGGCCTGCCGCTGAAGACACGCGCCCTCCTGCTCGGCAAAAAGAGCAACGTGGAATTCGGCAAGGTGAACGTGAAGAAGAAAAAGTAATCTTCTGGATTTCAAGGATTTCTCTTCAAAAGCTCCCCGTCTCTGTGGGGGCTTTTCTTTTCCCGATGGATTTTTTTGTAAAAATTTGGATTCAAATTTCAAATTTGTCTTGTATATTGATAAAAAATGAAGGAGGTGCTTCATGGCGTCCGAAAGTCGGATTTCCTTGGGTCACGTGATATTGATAACGCTTTCCGCCGCGCTGGGCGGCTTTCTCTTCGGGTTCGATTCGTCGGTCATCAACGGGGCGAACATCGCCCTGCCGGAGGCGTTCGGACTGGATCCCGCCGATGCGGCGACAGACCACAAGTTGGGGCTTGCCGTCGCCCTTTCCCTCATCGGGGCGGCCGCCGGGGCTTACTTCGCCGGACGTCTGGCTGACGCCTTCGGACGCGTGCGCTGCATGCTCGCGGCCGCAGTTCTGTTCCTGGTGAGCGCGATTGGTTCGGGAGTGCCGTTCGGGCTTTACGACTTCATCATCTGGTGGGTCATCGGCGGCGTGGGGGTCGGCATGGCGAGCATCATCGCGCCGATTTATATTGCGGAAACCGCCCCGGCTCATTTGCGCGGTAGGCTCGGGTCCATGCAGCAGCTCGCGATTGTCGTCGGCATTTTTGTCGCTCTCCTCTCGAATTATTTGATTGTGCTCCATTGGGGTTCGGCGAGTGCGACTGTCGCCGGGGACGCGACGAAGAACGGTTGGCATTTTGACACTTGGCAGTTGATGTTCTGGGTGGAAATCATCCCGGCTCTCCTTTACGGAATCGCGGCGCTCAAGCTCCCGGAATCCCCTCGGTATCTGATTTCGCAAGGGAGGATTGAAGAGGCGAAGGCCGTCCTTTCCAAAATCAGCGCGGACAATCTCGATGGCAGCGTGGAAAAAATTCGGAAATCCTTCGACAGCGAGAAGAAGCATTCCCTTTCGGATTTGCTCGAAGTGCTTTCGAATGGGAAAAGGCGCATCGCTCCGGTGTTCTGGGCGGGCCTCGGCCTTGCCGTCTTGCAGCAGTTCGTGGGCATCAACGTCATCTTTTATTATGGGACAAAACTTTGGAGCAGCGTGGGGTTCGAATCGAGCGACGCGTTCTTCTCGAGTCTCATCAACAGCAGCATCAATCTGGTGATGACTGTCGTCGCCGTTTTGCTGATTGACAAAATCGGGCGGAAGCCGCTTCTGTTGATTGGGAGCGTCGGCATGACTTTCACCCTGGGCGCGCTTGCCGTTTGCTTCTTGAACGCGGCTCCGGACGGTTCCTTGGGCGGCGGCGCGGTGGTCGCCCTCGTTGCCGCGAACCTTTACGTCGCCTTCTTCGCCGTGACGTGGGGACCCGTGATGTGGGTGATGCTCGGTGAAATGTTCAACAACCGGATCCGCGCGACGGCCCTTGCCATCTGCGGCCTTGCGCAGTGGTTTGCGAACTTCCTCGTCACGTGGACTTTCCCCGTCCTCACCGGGAAGAACGGCATCGGGGCGGGGGAGACTTACCTGATTTACACGTTCTTCGCCGCAGTCAGCATCTTCTTCGTGGTGAAATTCATCCGGGAGACGAACGGCAAGCAGCTTGAAGACATGTGAGGATTTGCCGGGACTTTTCTAACTTAGGCCAATGGCAAATTTTTTGCTGCGTCTTTTTCGGCAGTGCCGCTTGAACAGCCCCAAAACCTTGGGGTTGCTTTTTTGTCTTTTCCCCGTTATTTCCTGTAGCGTTTGGGACAGTCCCGTGGAGAATCCGGAGTATTTGCCCTTGGACGATTCCGGATACCCTTATGCGGGCTTGCCGCGTCTCGTCATCGAAACGGAGGGCTTTCGGGAAATTCGAAATACGAAGACCAAGATTCCGGCGAAACTTCAAATCTACGGGGAGGACGCTCCGGATGGCGACGTGTTGGATATGACTCTCAAGGGACGCGGAAACTCCTCGTTCCAGATGGCGAAGTTCGGCTACAAGATGGAATTCGAGAACAAGCAGTCGCTGTTCGGCATGCCGAAGGACAAGGATTGGAACTTGATTGCGAACCAACGGGACAAGAGCCTGCTGCGGAACTTCGCGACCTTTGAATTGGCGAAGCGCCTCGGCGACGATTACGTTCCCCGAGCCGTTTTTGTCGAAGTCTACTTGAACCGCAAATACATGGGAGTTTTCCAGCTTGCGGAGCACATCAAGGTCGGGAAGAATCGGGTGAACATCCCCAAGAACGATTCCTGTTTTTTGATAGAAAAGACGTCCCCTTCGACGAGCGGCATCGAAGGCGGAAGTTCCGCGGACAAGTCTCTTTTGAAAAGTTCGGATTCGAGCCTTTTCATCACCAAGCTCGGTAAGATCTACAAAATCAAGTCCCCGAAGAATCCGACAGCGGAGTCCGCTTCCCTCATCGCGGGGCACGTCGACGGCTTTGAAGATTTTTTGCAGAGCGAGGCGGTTTCTTCCATGGATTCCCTCGGCGCGTGGTTCGACGTGGAGGAGCTTCTCCGTTTTTACATGGTCCAGGAGTTTTCGAAAAATGTCGACGGGAACAACCGGAGCATTTTCATCACTTGGGAAAAGGGCGCGCCGATGCGGATGGGACCCGTTTGGGACTTTGACCTCGCTTACGGCGTCTCTTCTTTCAGGAAGATTTCGCCACAGGGCTTCTCCATCCGGTATGCCCACTGGTATTATTATCTTTTCAAGAGCGAAGCGTTCCGGAAAGCCGTTTCGGCTTATTGGGCGGCGCATCGGGACGCCTTCTTGCAGATGGAGGCGGACATCGATTCCGCAGCGAGCGGCCTTGCGGCGGCGGCGGAGAATGAATTCAAGCGGTGGCCGGTCCTTGAAGAGGACGACATCTGGCCGTTCATCGAGAGCTTCGGTTCTTACGGTGCCGCCGTGGATTCGCTCAAATCCTGGATAAAGGCCCGCATCGAATGGATGGACGGGAATTTATAAAGCTATATTGGAGCTGGAGAATTTATGAACGTCGCGTTGATTTTTGCCGGTGGAGTCGGGTCGAGGATGAATGCCAAGTCCAAGCCGAAGCAGTTCTTGGAATTGAACGGCAAGCCCATCATCATCCACACGATTGAAAATTTTGAAAACCATCCGGAAATCGACGGCATCTGCGTGGTGTGCCTGGAAAGTTGGATCTCTTACTTGGAAGCTTTGTTGGAAAAATTCTCCATCAAGAAGGTCAAGTGGGTTGTCCCCGGCGGAAAGACCGGCCAAGACTCCATTTTCAACGGCCTGTCGGCGCTTTATAAAGAATGCAAAAGTCCTGAAGATACGGTCGTGCTCATTCACGACGGAGTGCGTCCCCTCATCAACGAAGCCTTGATTCATCGAAATATTGAAAGTGTACGGGAGCATGGTTCCGCCATCACCGTCACTCCGGCAATCGAAACCATCGTCTCCATGGACGAGCGGAAAAAAATTCAGAGCATCACCGACAGGAAGCAGTGCTTTTTGGCGCGCGCGCCCCAGAGCTTCTATTTGGAAGACATCTACGCGGCTCACTTGAAATTGCGACGGGAAGGGGTTCACGATATGATCGATTCCGCCAGTTTGATGAAAAGTTGCGGGTATGAATTGTTCTCCGTCGAAGGACCCGTGGAAAATATCAAAATTACGACTCCGATGGATTTTTACCTGTTTCGCGCCCTGTTCGAGGCGAAGGAAAACTCCCAGATTTTTGGATTCTGATGACGATGGAAAGCGCAAACGACCCGACCCTTCAAGAAGATTTGGAAATACTCGCCCATTCGGACTTGCCGTGGAATGAAATAGACGGCTCCGCCGTTTTGGTCACCGGGGCAACGGGGCTTGTCGGCTCCCAAATCGTCAAGGCGATTCTTTGCCGCAACCGATTGTACGATAAAAAGACGCGGCTCATCGCCTGTGCGAGGAATGCCGACAAGGCGAAGAAAGTTTTTCAAGAGGTTTGGAGCAGGGAAGAACTCGAATGGCATTTTGCCGACATCTCCCGGCCCTTGGCCTTTGAACGCGAAGTGGATTTCATCGTCCACACGGCCAGCGCCACGGCATCCAAGGAATTCGTCACGCATCCCGTCGAAGTCATCGGCACGTCCATTGACGGAAGCCGGAACATTTTGGAATTCGCCAAGCGGAAGCATTCTCGCGGCGTCGTTTACCTCTCTTCCATGGAGGCGTTTGGAACTGTCCCCCCGTCGACGGAGAAAGCGGGGGAAAAGGATTTGGGGAAAATCGACTTGGAAAGCCCGCGGAGCTGTTACCCGGAAAGCAAGCGGATGGTGGAATGCCTTTGCGCGGCTTACGCTGCGGAATACGGTTTGCCCGTCAAAACGGCGCGCCTTTCGCAGACATTCGGGGCGGGAATCTCTTACGGAGAAAATCGCGTCTTCGCCCAATTTGCCAAGGCCGCTATCGAATGCAAGGACATCGTCCTTCACACGCAAGGGCTTTCCTGGGGAAACTACTGCTATACGCGGGATTCCGTCTCGGCCATCCTGACGTTGCTCGCCAAGGGAAACAAGGGCGAAGCGTACACGGTCGCGAACGAAAATTCCAATTTGCGGATCCGGGACATGGCGGAACTGGTCGCCCGGAAAATCGCCAAGGGGAAGATTCGGGTCGTGTATGATATTCCCGAAAGTTCCTTGACCTACGGATACGCTCCCGACACGGAGTTGCACCTTTCTTCCCAAAAGATGCAGGCTCTCGGCTGGCGGGCGACCGTCGATTTGGAAGAGTCGTATGAACGCCTGATTCGCAGCATGCTCTGCAACCGTTGAATATGAAAAGACTTCACTCGTTGCTGCTTTTTCTCTGCTACTATCTTTTTCGAATTTTCCCGATTCGAAAGGACAAGGTTTTCTTTGAAAACTATTTCGGGCGCGGCTACGGCTGTAATCCGAAATACATTTGCGAGGCTCTTCGTTCGAGGGGCGGCTTCCGCCTCGTTTGGCAAACTTTTCCCGAATACAGGGAATCCCTGCCTTCGGGCGTGGGCTGGGTGAAATACAACTCCATCCGCTCCGTTTTTGAACAGGCGACTTCCAAGGTTTGGGTCTGCAATGTCCGTCGATTTCGTTATATCCGCAAACGGAAAAATCAAATCTACATCCAGACATGGCACGGGGCGATTGGCATCAAGCGTTGCGAGGGGGATGCGGAGACGAAAATTTCCCCGCGATTTTTGAAAATGGCGAAGCACGATTCTCCCATGATAGATTTGATGATTTCCAACAGCACCTTTTGTACAAATGTCTACAAGCGGGCTTTTTGGTATGACGGTCCCATCGCGGAGTTCGGTTATCCTCGGAACGATTTCATCGTCCGCCCGGATTTGAAGACCCTGGAAAAGGTTCGCCGCTCTTTTTCCTTGGGAGAGGATTCCCGCATTTTCCTGTATGCGCCGACATTTCGCAAGAATTCCGCCGCTTGGAATCTCGCTGAATTCGATATTCCGCGCGCCCTTTCCGCTCTTGAAAAAAGATTCGGTGGAAAGTGGATTTGCCTTTTGCGGCTTCACCCGTGGGCGGCGAAATGCTTCAAGGGGAAAATCCCTTTGACGGAAAAGATTTTCGACGCGACTTATTATCCGGACATCCAAGAGCTTCTCGCCGTCGCCGATTGCATGGCCACCGACTACTCGTCCTGCATCTTTGATTTTCTCGTCAGCCGCAAACCGGCCTTCATGTTCGCGCCGGATATCGACGGATACGTTCAAGAGAGAGGGCTTTTGTTCGATCCGTTCCGCTTGCCGTTCCCCTGCGCCACGGACAACGACGGATTTGAACGGGCAGTCCTTTCGTTCGAGACGGGGCCTTACCGCGGCAAAGTGGACGCCTTTTTTGGGGAAAACGGGCTCAAGGACGACGGCTTCGCCTCTGAGCGGTCTGCTCGCTTCATCGGAAAAGTCTGTGGCGGAAAATCTCGGGACGAAGCTCTGCGGGAGGTGCTGGAATGAAGATTTTGAGAAGGCTCGCAAAATCCGACCGATTTAAAATCTTTCTGTTTCATCTGTTGCACCTCCTTCCCGTCCAAAGGCATAAAATCGTTTTTTGCAATTTCAGCGGGAAACGCACGGGGGACAGCCCGCGGACAATCTGCGACGCACTCCGCAAAAAGCATCCGGATTGGGACTTGGTCTGGCTTGTGCATCCGAAATACAATCCGCCGGTTCCTTCGGGCGCTCGGGGGGCGAATTTTGGGAAAAATTCCCTGCGGATGGTTTACGAACTCGCAACGGCGAAGGTTTGGGTCGACAGCCATACGAAATTCGCGTTCACGCGAAAGAGCCGTCGGCAGTTTTATATGGAGACGTGGCATGGCGGACTGTGTCTCAAAAAAATCGAAGGCGATGCGGCGCAGAGCCTCGATGCGGAATATATGAAGCGGGTGCACGTCAACGCGGGTCTCGCCGACGTCTTCCTTTCCAACAGCGCTTGGTGCACGGAACTTTACCGCCGCGCATTCGGCTTTCGGGGAGATGTTCTGGTGTCCGGGCTGCCTCGGAACGATTGCCTCGTCTTTCCGAAACCGACTACTCGAATTCGCAGTCATTACGGGATTTCCCCTTCTGCGAAAATCGCTCTGTACGCGCCGACGTTCCGGGCGGACGAACGCGTCGATTGTTATTCCCTGGATATTCAGAAGTTCCTCGCCGCGCTGGAGCGGAAAACGGGGGAATCTTGGGTCTTGCTCGTTCGGCTGCATCCCGTCGTGATGCAGAAAGAGCTTCCCTTCGCCTTTTCGGAAAAGGTCATCGATGCGACGCCCTACCCGGACATGCAGGCGTTGCTCCTCGAAGCGGACTTGCTGGTCTCGGATTATTCGAGTTGCATGTTTGATTTTTCCCTTTTGAAAAGGCCTTGCCTGATTTTCGCCACGGACATTCCTTCTTATAAAAAAGACAGGGACCTTTATTTTGAATTCCGGGATTTGCCTTTTCCGCTGGCGGAGAACAATGAGGAATTGATTTCCCGAATCGAGGATTTTGACGGGGAGGAGTACGTAAAACGCCTTTCCGCCTTCAACGAAAAAGTGGGACTTCGCGAGACGGGAATGGCGACGTACGCGGCTGTCGAGCGGATTGAACGGTGGGTGGAAAGCTGATGCAGAGTTCCACTCGCATCGTGTTCAACACGGGCATCCTTTATTCCAAGATGTTTGTCACCATCGTCATCGCGCTATTCTCCACGCGTCTTATCCTAGATGCCCTCGGGGTGAAGGATTTCGGCATTTTCGCCCTTGTCGGCGGAGTTATCGGCGCGCTTTCCTTTTTGAACAAGGCCATGGGTTCGGCGACGCAGCGGTTTCTCTCCTATAACCGGGGCAAGGGGACGGCGCAGCTTTCCAAAGTCTTCAACACGGCACTGGTCTTGCATGTTTTCATCGGCTTTGTATTCGTCTTGGTCTTGGAAGTTGCCGGGGTGTTTCTTTTCGACGGCTTTTTGAACATCGACCCCGATCGGATTCCCGTCGCCAAGTTCGTTTTCCATTGCACTGTCGCCAGCACTTTCTTTTCGGTAATCGCCGTTCCTTACGACGCCATCATGAATGCCAAGGAAAACATGATCGTCTTTTCCCTGTTCAGCATTCTGGAAGCTGTCCTCAAGCTTGTCATCGCCATCTTCCTTTATTATACGCCGGCGGATCGATTGGCGACCTACGGGCTTTGCATGGCTCTGATGACCGTTTCATGCCGTACGTTGAAGCGCATTTACAGTCGGTTGCACTATCCGGAAAGCAAGTTGAATCTGAAGGCTGTCGACGGGAAGTTGATGAAGGAGATGGGCGCTTATTCCGGGTGGGTCACCGTTGAAATTGCAAGCCACATCGCAAAGGGCGACGGCATCCCCATTTTGCTGAACCTGTTTTTCGGCACGGGCGTCAACGCCGCTTACGGAGTCTCCACCCAGGTTCGCCACAACATCAGTTTCTTCTCCGAAATGATTTTCAAGTCGTCGAATCCTCAGGTGATGAAGAACATCGGCGACGGGAATTTGGCAAAGAGCGTCTCCATGTCGATGACGGTTTGCAAATTTTCCTTTTTGCTGATGGCTCTCCTTTCCGTCCCGTTGATCGTCGATGCTCCGTATGTCCTTTCCCTCTGGCTGAAAAAAGTTCCGGAGAACGCCGTCGAGTTCTGCCAGCTGGTCCTCGGGACGAATTTGCTCATCATGACGGCCCGCGGATTGAACTTTTTAATCGACGGAATCGGAAAAATCCGGAATTACCGGTTGATTCTCAGCGTCTTGAATCTCTTGGTGTTCCCCATCGCCTATGTCCTTTTGAAGTTCGGCTTTTCCCCGTATTCCGTCTTCGTCGGCATATTTCTGTCCGATTTTCTGGTCGTTTGTTCGAGAATTTATTTTGCCTCCAAGCATTCCGGGATGAGTGCGTGGAAGTTTTGCAAGGACGTGCCGTTTCGGGTGATTCCGCTGACTTTCTTTGTCGGGATTCTGGCGTGGGCGGTGCGGGGAGTCTTCCCGATCCATCCTTTCGTGGAACTCTTGCTGTTGATTTTTATGTCTTCGATGTTGTTCCTCGCTGGATATTGGCTTTTCGTGATGGATGCCGGTGAAAAGTCGTTCGTGAAAGAGAAATGGGGACGCATCTGCCAAAAATGGAGGAAAAGGAGGGGAAAATGATATCCTTTGTCTTTATTGCAATCGTCTTGCTGGCTTTGCCTGCCTGAATCCTCGTGGTGACGGAAAGGCCTATTCGGCGACGGATTGTCCCTGCAAAATACGCTCCCCGTTCGCGGAATCGCCGCCTTGGGAATCATCTTCACGCATACGTCGCTTGTCCCGTTTTACAATCACGGTTACCTTTTTGTCGGTGTGTTCTTCTTCTTTTCCGGTTTCGGGGTGATGCTGGGTCTTCTTCACAAGCCGGATTATTTGAAGACGTTCTTCAGACACAGATTTCCGTCGTTGCTGGTCCCCTATTACACGATGACAGCCCTTTACCTGGTCGTCTTTTTCCTTTCCGGTTTTTGCCCTTCGATAAATATGTTCTTGTACAGCCTGTTGCCGCCGCTTGCCGTTTTTACGAAAAATTCCCTCATCGTCCCAGTCGCCTGGTATGTCGTCGCGCTCCTCTTCTTTTACACGTTCTTCGCCGTCTTTTTTCGGCATTTCCGTTTTTTGCATGCGTTCCTGTTGACGGCTGTCGGGGTTTGCCTTTATTGCTTTGTCTGTGTGCGTTTCGGCAAGGGAATCCCGTGGTACGGCATCACGTCCCTGTTCTTGTTCGGCATCCTTTTCGCCAAGTATGAATCGGGCATCTATTCCTTCATTTTCAAGCGGTATTCCCTCTTGTTGATTGCGCTCTTGATGCTTTTCCCGATTGCCCTCTTTGCAGATGAACACGTTTCGCTCTTCGCGCCCCTTTTCGAGCATAAAAAGGTGATAAAGTTCTTCACCCACCAGTTCGTCACGACCTGCTTCGTCGCCGTCGTGATTCTTTGCCTTTACAAGGTGCGCTTGGGAAGCCCCATCTTCCGGTTCTTGGGAAAAATTTCCTTTGAACTTTACCTTTGCCATTATATCGTCATTCAGGTCTTGGACAATTCCAATTTGGGCGCATCGTGGAAAAATTCCATTTTCAGCTTGCATTGGGATTCCCGCGTCGGCGTCATTCTGGTGACGATTTTCGTCTCCATTCCGCTCGCTTTCGGGATGCACCGGTTGAACCGGGCGATTCTCGGTGGCTTGAAGAAGACGTAATTCTGGGCTGGAGTTGTGGTTAATCTCCCCGTCTGTTCATGCGCGCCTTGATGATTTGTCCAAAGCGCATTCCCCGGGCTGCGTTTTAGTCACTTGAGATTGATAGACCTGGAGGCGACCTTCAACTTACCAATGTCCTCAAAATTTTTATTTTAAAACCAAATGAAGAATCTCATCCAAAAAATTTATAATACAACGCCGGTTTCCATCAAAAATTTCTTAAATCACTTCCGTATCAAAGAGCGTTTGCTGATATGGAGAAAAGCTTCTCGAGAAAGAAAAAAAAATCAAGACATTCGAGACAAAGTATCGCGTGGGGAAAAAATTCGAGTCGTTTTTTTGGCGATGACAGTCTCCATTTGGAAGTATGATGAACTTTTTCTCTCAATGTTGAAAAGTTCTCTTTATGAACCGCGAATTTTGCTTTTGCCGCGAGCAAATGATTCTAAAGAAATTCAAAATTTTCATTTCCAAAAAATGGAAACCTACTTTCAATCCAAGAATTTCCCCATTCTCAAAACTCTAAAAGATTTCAACGATTTTGACGCGGATATTCTCTTTTACGCGCAGCCCTACAAAAACAATCATTCCGAATCATTTCGCATTCAAAATCAAATGGATAAATTGACTTGTTATGTTCCCTATGCTTTTTTCATTTCCAATTATTCATGGGCTTACGACACGTTATTTCACAATCTCGCTTGGAAACTTTTTTACCCGTCGGAATTGCATCGTCAAAATGCGAGACAAATCGCTTTCAATCGGGGGGAAAATGTCGAAGTTGTCGGCTATCCGCTTGCGGATATGTTTTTTATGCCGCCAAAATCGAATCCTTGGAAAATACAAGATCCCGGAAAGAAACGCATCATCTATGCGCCCCACCATTCCATTCTGGAAAACGATTTGGCGAATTGCGGAACATTCACTCGATACGGGGAATCCATTTTGGCCTTCGCTAAAGAACATCCCGAAATGCAATTCGCGTTCAAGCCTCACCCCCATCTGAGAGAGCACCTTTATCGGCATCCCGATTGGGGGGAAAATCGGACAGAAGCCTATTACGCCGCATGGGATGCCGCTCCAAATACATTTGTCGTAGAGGGCGATTATATTGATTTGTTCAAAACTTCGGATGCCTTGATTCACGATTGCGGCTCGTTCACCGTGGAATATCTTTTTGTCGACAAACCGACGCTTTACATCGGGAACCCTCGTGATGAAATTCTCTGCCAATTTGGGAAAATGGCCATGCAGGCGAATTATACGTTGGAAGATTTTTCCATCGATGAATTCTTGAAGATGGTCCGCGACAAGTCTTCTGACAATGACCCTTCCGATTTCAAAAGAAGCCGTCGGGAATGGATGCTCCAAAACCAGCTGATTCCGCCGAATGGAAAGACTTTTGCCGAAAACATCTTGGACATTTTGAATAGGGAATTTTTTTCGTCAGGTCTTATCAAATGAAGCGGTTCGCCATCGTCATTCTTTTGCTATTCGTCCAAATCGCCGTTTCGGGAGAATCCTCGAATCGAGAATTTTTGACTTTGGCCAGTTACAACATCCGTTGGCAATCTGCCGGAGACGCGGAAAATGGCGATGCGTGGAGCAAGAGAAAACGGCCAATTGCTGACCTGATCCGCTTTTACGACTTCGACATCGTCGGAATCCAAGAGGGCTCCGCTTCCAAGAATGCGGCTTTGCGGGAACTTCTCCCCGGCTATGAATTCCTCACCCTCGACTCGAATGACGCCAATCCGCTGCTGGTCCGCAAGGGAATGTTCCGGGTGCGTCGGGCCGGGCGTTTTTATTTGTCGTCGAATCCAGGCAAGCGCCAAAAGGGGTGGGACGCCAAGCATATCCGCTACTGCAATTGGTTTGAATTGGAATTCGAGGGAAAACGTTTTTTCGTCTTCAACACCCATTTCGATTACCACGGAAAAAAGGCGAAATTGGAAAGTGCCCGGTTCGTCCCCGAAAAAGTCCAAAGCATCGCCCGGGAAAAGCCTTTTCTCTTCTCCGGCGACTTCAACTCCGCCGCCGCTTCGCAACCCTATGAACTCCTGACCTCTTCCGGAATCCTTCTCGATGCGAAGTCCCGTGCGGAATTTTCGTATGAAGTCAAAAAGAGCTACAACTATTTTGACCCGCAAAAATACAGCCCTTGGGATTTGGATCATATTTTTACGAATTCTCTCGTCCACATACATCGGTTTGGCGTGTTGAACGACGTTTATTATGACGGGGAAAAGTTCCGCTATCCGTCTGATCATTCTCCGCTAGTTGTCGTTTTCCGCTTGGAAAATTGAAAGCTATTCCTGTCTGAAACAGTCTTTGCTATATTTCTTGCTATGAAAAAATACCGCCGAGCCATCACTTACGGGACGTTCGATTTGTTTCACATCGGGCATCTCCGGCTTCTCAAGAGAATCGCCTCCTTGGCGGATGAATTGTATGTCGCCGTCTCGTCCGACGAGTTCAACGCCCTGAAAGGGAAAAAGTGCACGATTCCCTTTGAAGACCGCGCGGAAATCGTCGAAGCGCTCTCTTGCGTCACCAAGGTTCTCCGGGAGGACAATTGGGAGCAGAAAGTTCTGGATGTCCAAAAATACAAGTGCGACCTTTTCGTGATGGGGGACGATTGGACGGGAAAATTCGATTTTTTGAAGCCATACTGCGAAGTCCTTTACTTGCCTCGGACGCCGAACGTCAGTACGACGGACATTAAAAGTTCGTTGAAAACGGCTTTGAAGTAGTTTTCTTGTCAGATGAGTTTGCTGGTCTTTCTGCTTTTTTGCGTTTTGCTGGGAATCATTTTTTTCGGCACTTTGCAAACTCGATTCATCGCTTTGTTTGTGGGGACGATTTTGTTCCCGAATGTCTGTTTGTTGACGACAAGTCCTTCCATTTCGCCTCAGCATCTATTCCTTTATGCATTTCTGCTTGTCGAAATATTCAAATATCCTTATGAAACGAAAGAGGATGTTTTGGGAAATCCGTTGCGGATTCCATTTTTGTTTTTACTTTTCAGCTATATTGGCACGGCTGTGTTCAGTTCCACACCATTTGTTAAAGATTTATATTACGGACTTCGTGATTTCGTGGATACTTTCGCCTATTTGTTTGTCGCTTATAGTGTCGGGAAACGCATATCCTTGGATGATTTTGCCCAAAAAATCATTCCCATTTTGACTGTTTGCTGCCTCTTCGGAATATTGGAAGCCGCTCTCAATGAAAATATTCCTTACAAAATCATCAATTCGGCCTTTCCTCAGTACAATGGAATTTACGACCTCAACAGATCGATTTCCCTAAGCCAGGATTGGCGCATTCGCACCTGCTTTACGACGAAGCATCCCACGGCCTGGGGAACTCTTTTGTTGGGGCTGTTCCTGTTTTACCTTCCTTACTTGAGGTCTGGTACAATCGGCAGGCCAAAAGTCCTTTCCATTCTCTGCTTGCTCGGCCTCAACATCTTGTTGTGCGGGTCTAGGACTGCATGGGTTTGTTTGGCAATAGGCGTATTTCTTTTTGTCACGTCCAGATTCAAACCCATTTTCAAAATTATCGTTTATGGAATTTTGCTGTTTTGTTCATCGATTATCTTGGCGTTTATGTTAAGTCAATTTGCATACAGTAAAGGCTCTTCCCTTGATTTCCGGATGCGACAATTGATTTTTTCCTACCTGACCATACAGAATGCACCGGTGTTTGGGAATGGCAATGGTTTTGCTTCTCACAATCTTTTTGAAGAGGGGGAAAGTTCTTCGGGAGCGCGGAGGGTGCAGGATAATTCCGGCAACGATATGGGGGGGCTGGAATCCGTCGTGTTCAAACTTCTCATAGACCGAGGTTTTGTGGGGCTTTTCAGTTATTATTTGTTGCTGGCTTGGCTATTCGTCCTCTTCTTCAAGGGAAAGTCGTTTGAATCCAGGGATGTTCATATAAGCCTTTTCGTGGGAGCTTTGTTCTTGACGATGTCCGGTTCCATCGGGAACAGCTCCGCGTTCCTTTTTATGCTCTGGGGGGTGGAACTGGGACGGATTGAATCCCTAAGACTTCAAAAAGAAGACCGCGTTGTCAATGACGGCGAATTCGCATCAACAGAGCCAAAAGAAAATCCAGCCTGAAATAAGCCAGAAAAGCGAAAATTCTTTCGTTTCGGATGAGTCGTAATTGTGGGATTTTCTTTAGAAACGGGCGGTAAAAGTCTTCATTCAAAATTTTCTTTGAAGTCAAGTATTTTTGAAGGAAAGAGCCTTTGGCGGAAAACATTTGGGCGATTTGCTTTTTCACGTAGTACACGAATCGGGCATCATACGCCAAATAAAAGTCGGTACTCTTTTGGTGTGAACTCAAAAATTGCAAAATTTCTTTTGAAATCGCTTGATAAACCGCTAACGAAGAAAAATCGAACGAATGGCAAAGGGAGGCATTCAACACGCGGTAATGGTAGGTGGTTTTTTGGACGTAAACGACGCATTTCGCAAATTGAAAAATTTGTAATGCGACCATCCCGTCTTCAAACAGGCTGATAGTCAGGGGAAATTGAATGTTATTTTCTTTGAGTAAGCTGCGTCGAATCAGTTTCGTCCAAAGTGCGCCGAAGAGATAGCTGCTTTGATTGGTGTAAAGCGGAGAGTAGGAGCCGTAAAGGACTGTCTGCTGAATTTGATTAATGAACTTGCGGTCGCGAGTGATAAACGGTTTTGCAAAGAATTGGGATTTCTTTTTCGCGCCGTTTTCTTTGAATGAATCATGATCCGTGATGACGACATCCGCATCGGCATCGATTGCCGCTCGATAGGCGGTTTCCAACGCTTCGTTAGAAAGAAAATCGTCCGAGTCCACGAACAGGACGTAATCCCCCTGAGCCATGGAAAGCCCTGCGTTGCGCGCCGCAGAGACTCCGCGATTCTCTGTGTGGAGCACGCGCATCCGAGCCTCTTTTTCAGCGAAGTCGTCGAGCCTCTTTGCTGAAATTCCGTCCGTGCTGCCGTCGTCGATGGCGACAATTTCAAAGTCGGAAAAAGTTTGATTTTGGATGCTTTCCAGGCATTCCGACAGATATTTGGCGGAATTGTAAACGGGAATGATGACGCTAATTTTCGGAGTCATCTAGAACCTGTTCGCCAATCCTCGTTAACCCGTGGTGATTGCGCTCGTTTTCTTTGGGCGGCTTCATATAGTCGCCGTAAAGTTGCGTGCAGACGAAGTCGTAGTCCACCGGACCGCAGATTTCCGTGTCTTCGAAGGGGTACATCTTTCCTGTTCCGTAGTGCTTTTTGTGGAACATTTCCCGAAATTTATAGGCCCCCATCGCATTGACCAAGAAATCCGATTTTTCATAAGGGATGCCCGTCAGAGCCTTTTCCAAACGGTTCAAACACTTCTTCGTGTCGAAAAGCTTCTGGATCGGCGTATGGAGTCCCACCCAAATTAAAATGCGTTCGATGAAGGGACGGTCTTTCTTTTCGACGTTCACCAGGGTGTCGAAGCAGGAAAAGCGGTACATCGCCCGCAGGAACAACACTTGAAAGACTTTCCACTTGCGCAAGACGGGATGATTCGGCATGGCATCTAACGGGAAAATGTCAATCCATGCGAAAGTTTCTTCCGCCTTCATTTTATCGTGCCGGACGATTTTCATCCCTTCGTCTTCTAAATGTCCGAAGTAACGAATATAGTCTTTTGAATTGTGAAAGGTGTGAAAGTGGATACCCTTGGGCAACGGATTTTCTTCCAGTATTTTACAAAGACGGTCGTAATCCGGGCGGGGGACTCCGACGTCGATGTCGTCG
This sequence comes from uncultured Fibrobacter sp., assembly GCA_964501065.1. GTDB lineage: Bacteria > Fibrobacterota > Fibrobacteria > Fibrobacterales > Fibrobacteraceae > Hallerella. The sequence goes on from CAZCRF010000040.1 coordinate 20,137, forward strand.
TCCCAAGGAATGAATCCCCGATGACGCACTGCGCCGAGCAATGTGCCGCCTAACGCAAAATACCGAATCGAGTGCTCTTGGCAGATGCCCTGAAAAATCTTGAGCAGTTCCAATTCTTTCAGCTGCAATTGCCGAAGCGAATGACTCATGCGGATTCTTTGATGAAGGACGCCTTGTGGACGTTGCGGTCTTTTTCTTCAGGTTCTCGCATGTAATCCCCGTACATTTGCGAAAGAATCTTGTCGCTGTTTTCCGGGCCGTTCAGCATCATTCCTTCAAAAGGATACTTTTTGCCGCGCCCGTAATACGATTTGGGGAACATTTCCTTGAATTTATACTGCCCCATAAAATTGACAAGCCATTCCGATTGGCGGAGATCATACCGTTTTAAACATTTATCCAGCACATCCAACCACTCGCGGTACGATTTGCGCCCTTTGAAATGGGTCAGCTCGACGAACTTGATGACAAGCCGTTCCGAAAGGGGACGGTGGGGACGTTTCAAGTTTATCTTGTCGAAGCAGGAAATGTGGTAGCGCATTCGCACCCAAAGCAGACGCAATTTGTGAATTTGCCGCAAGGCGAAGTTGTTCGGCATTCCGTCCAAGGGGAATATGTCCACCCAGACGTTTTCTTTCCGGGGAATTAGGCTGCCTTCGCGCTTCATCATATATCGCGTGTCGACAATTCGCGCAAAGTAGTAATGATGGTCCGTTTCGTCGAAATAAGTTCGCAGCTCAAGATGGTCGGGCAGACTTTGGGATATCGTTTTCAGGAAAACTTCATAGTCGCCGCGTTCCAGTCCGATGTCGATGTCGTCATCCCAAGGAATGAATCCTTGGTGGCGAACTGCGCCGAGCAACGTCCCGCCTAAAAGATAGTAGGACAGGGAATGCTCTTCAAGAAAGGGCTTGACCGCCTTGAAAACAGCCAAAATCTTTTCTTGAGCCTCTGTCAAGGGGACAGGGAGCTTTGTTTTGGAATCGAGTCCCATTTTTATTCCACTTCGCCCTTCCCCACATTCGCGACATCGAACCCGATGTTGCGGAGAGAGGAGGCGTCCAAGATGTTCCGCCCGTCATAGACGAAGGCAGGTTTTTCCATGCTTTTGTAAATGCGTTTCCAGTCGAGTTCGGCAAAGCATTTCCATTCCGTGCAGACGACGACGGCGTGCGCCCCTTCGGCGGCCTTGTATGGGTCGTCTTCAAAGGAAACGCGATCCAGCACGTCCTTCAAATCGCGTTTCGCGTCGGGAATCGCTTTCGGGTCCGTCACGACGGGGAGAGCGTGTTCGGCGAGCAAGTCGCGCACGACCAGATTCGCCGGGCTTTCCCGGGTGTCGCCCGTGTTCGCCTTGAAGGCAAAACCGAAGACTGCAATTTTTTTCCCGGCAATCGTGTTGAACATGTGTTCGAGCATGCGGCTGGTGACCCGGTGCGTCTGCCATTCGTTGATTTTGACGACGCTCTCCCAATAGGCGGCCACTTCCGGGAGACCGTAATAACCGCACAGGTAGACGAGGTTCAGAATGTCTTTTTTGAAGCAGCTGCCTCCAAAGCCGATGGATGCCTTGAGGAACTTGGAGCCGATGCGGCGGTCCTTGCCCATGACAAAGGCGACTTCATCCACGTCGGCCCCCGTCTTTTCGCAAAGGGCGCTAATCGAGTTGATGGAGCTGATTCGCTGGGCGAGGAACGCGTTTGCGGTGAGCTTCGTCAGCTCTGAACTCCAGAGGTTCGTCGTGAGGATGCGGTCGCGGGGAACCCAATGGGCGTAAATGTCGACCACTTTCTGCAGAGCGGCGAGGCCGGACTTCGACTGGTGGCTTCCGATGAGCACGCGGTCCGGTTCGAACAGGTCTTGGATGGCTGTCCCTTCCGCCAGGAATTCCGGATTCGAAAGGACTTCGAAGTGGAGTCCCTTGTCGTTCGAGTTGAGGATGCGCTCCATGGCTGCGGCCGTGCGGACGGGCAACGTCGACTTCTCGACGATAATCTTGTCGTTCTGCGCCACTTCGAGAATTTCTCGCGCGGTCTTTTCCCAATATTGCAGGTTGGAGGCCTTGCCTGCCCCGCGCCCGAACGTCTTGGTCGGCGTGTTGACGCTCACGAAGATGATGTCCGCTTCCTTGACTGCGGCCGGGATGTCCGTGCTGAAAAAGAGGTTGCGCCCACGTGCGCGTTTGACGACCTCTTCCAGTCCAGGTTCAAAAATGGGGAGACTCTCGCTGTTCCAAGCATCGATCCGCGCTTGGTTGATATCGACTACGGTCACTTTCACGTCCGGGCATTTGTCCGCGATGACAGTCATCGTGGGGCCGCCTACGTAACCGGCTCCGATGCACAAGACATTCGTTTTGAATTCCATCATGACCATAATTTAATTATTTACGGAAATACTTGCAATTGCCAAGAGCTTATTTCTACGGGAAATGTGCGCAAATCGTTCCCGGAGTTTTTTATTTGAAGCGAGAGGCTACGAGGGCGTTGAACCGGGCTGGATAGGGATTAGGGGCTAGTGGCTAGGGACTAGTGGGGAGTGGTTAGGAATTAGGAGTTGGTGGTTAGTGAAAGTGAGGCTTGCGCTTTGTGCAATTAGGAATGCATAATGCATAATGCGGAATGAAGAATTGACTTGGGAAAGGGGAAACGAACAGAGGCTCTGGACCAGTGGGGAGAGTCGCTTGCGTAAAGGAAAGAGCGTCAGCACGAATCGTGTGACAAACACAGTTCGTGTCAAACTTGAGCGTGACCCAGGGGCATGGGGTGGAGAATCAATTAGCAATTGGCAATGTGCAATTGTATTTGAAGAAAGGCACGGCGATACTAAACTCTAAGAACTAATCACTCGCAACTAATACTCCCCCTATCTTGCCCCACGCCGGGTAGGCGAAACAGGTCGCTTTCTATTCGGC
>CAZCRF010000041.1:0-22747 GCA_964501065.1 uncultured Fibrobacter sp.
CGGCGAGTTCTCCGGACCCTTTTGATTTTACAGAAAGAAATTTACACATTCTTCCTAATCCCACATTGCTAATTGAAAACACCCTTTGCGCAAGCCTCACTTCCCACTAAACACTAATCACTAAGCTCCAAACTCTAAGCTCTGCCTTAACAATTCGGTCAACAGTCCACCAACCCATAGCACCGCGACCGCATCTTTCTTCAAATTTTGTAGCTTTCCCTTCAGTCGGGAAACGCCAAACCCTACGGTACAAACTTTATGTACAAGAAGCACAGAATCAGACTTCAAAAGCACAAGCTATCCACCATTCTCCTCTACAGCCGGATAATCCTCATCGCAGTCCTGTTGCTCATCCAATTCGCCTATTACATCTACTTCTGTTCTTGGATAAGCCCGACCTCCAAGTATTTCCTCGAAGTGAGCGTCGCCCTCAGCTGCGGCTTCACCATTTTCCTCGTGAACTGCTCCCAAAAGAACGATTTCAAGCTGGCATGGATGCTGCCCGTTTTGCTGTTTCCGATAGCCGCGATACTCCTCTACTTCCTCACGCGCTACAACCGAGGACGACGCCGCATCAAAAAGAAGCTCTCGCAGACGAAAGCCGTCACGAACGGACACTCGGTACAACTTAACAGGGAATTCACCGAAAACGCCCTCCAAAAATATCCGGAACTGTACGACATCGCTTCCTACATGGAACGCTCGGAACGTTTCCCCGTGTTCACCGACAACCGCACCGAATATTACCCTAGCGGCGAAGCGGCCTTCCCCCATATGCTCGAAGAATTGAAAAAAGCAGAACGCTTCATCTTTTTGGATTACTTTATCATCGACATCGGGGTCATGTGGAACCGCATTTTGAACATCTTGGCGGAAAAGACGGCGCAAGGCGTCCAAGTCCGCGTCCTTTTCGACAGCATCGGTTCCGTGAGCATCGCGTCAAGGCGTTTCCGCAAGACGTTGAAGGATTTGGGCATTGAAGTCCGCGAATTCATGCCGATGCTTCCCGTCTTCAACATGAGCCTGAACAACCGCGACCACCACAAGATTATGGACATCGACGGGCGGGTCGTCTTCACCGGCGGCGTGAACCTCTCCGACGAATACATCAACCTCGACCACAAACGATTCCCCTATTGGAAGGATAGCGTCATCCGCATCGAAGGCGCGGCGGCGATGCCGTTCACCAAAATCTTTTTGCAAATTTGGCACACGCAAGAGCGCAAGGTGAACGGCCTCGAAGAGGACTGCACCCGATATCTGCAAACGACAGACAAAAGATTCCCGGACGCGGGAGCCGTCATCCCCTACGCGGACGATGATTACAACGGGCAGGATTTGGCGGAAAACGTTTACCTCTACATATTGGGCAAGGCAAAGCGTTACGTCCACATCATATCGCCATACTTGATTTTGGACGAAACGATGATCAGCGCGCTGATTTTCACGGCAGAACGGAATGTCGACGTCCGCATCGTGCTTCCAGCCGATTACGACCATTACATCGTCCATTGCGTCGGGCTCAGGTTCGCAAAAATTCTCCTCGAACACGGGGTGCACATCCATCTTTACCCCAAAGGCTTCATCCATTCCAAGATATTCATCTCGGACGGGGAAATGGGGAGCGTCGGATCCGTGAACATGGATTACCGCAGCTTCTACTACCACTTCGAAAACGGAGCCTTCCTCTACAAGACTTCCTCCATCAAGCAAATGGAGGCGGATTTCGAGAGCGTCCTTTCCCAATCGGCGGAGCTGACCCTCGAAACCTACAAGGAGCGGATTCCCCTTTTCCGGCGTTCCCTCGGATGGCTCTGCAAGATTGCCGCCCCTCTCCTTTGACGGACTCCGTCAGGCGAGCTTGTTCCGGATAAGCGTCTTCGCCGCAAAAGTCCCACGGTCAATCCACTTCACCAGCACAGAGACTTTATTGTCCGCGTCGAGTGCGTCCCAATAAGCGTCGAGGGTCTTCTCGGCGGAATCGAAAATCGGCATCCACCGCGGCGCACCCCGGAAGGAGGGAATCGGAGAACCGTCCGTCACGTATGTGGAGACAAAGTGCCCCAGTCCGGGCATGGCCTTTTCAAAGCCGAAAGTCTCGCGGATGCAACCGGCCTCTTCCGAATTCCCGTCGGACTTGAGAATCGACAGCTGGTAAACATAAGGATTCGGATTGCGATACGTGATCCCGGAGATGCGCGGGGTGAAATTCGGAGCGTCGTCTTCGTATTCCCTTGTCGCCAAGCCGCTTTCGAACGTGCCGCCTAGCCGCAACGCGTCAAAGACCGTATCCGTCTGGTCACCGTTCGTGACGATGTGCGCACAGGGCAGGTGTTTCGCCGGGTAATAGATGATGAGATGCGGGTCGGAAAGCTTGCTTTCGTCAAACGCCTTCGTTTTCACGAACCCCGAATCTTCCTCGACGAAGATGCGATTCCGGCTGTTCACGCTGCGCCCCATGATCCAATAGACTTGCACCAAGGAGTTGCCGTCCGGAGACGTCCCGAGTACAATGCCTCGACCGGGGTAGGGATTCCGGGAAAGGGCGGAAAAATTCTCTTGCGCTTCGTCTGGATAACTCATCGGACACCTCATTTTGATGATTTGCGCGCAAATATAGCAATCGCAAGGCAAAAGAAGCGTCCAACGCGGCCTTTCAAACGTTTCATATTGAAACACCCGATGAAACACGCCCCCGTTTCCAAGACCGACAAAGCCCGAACAACCGCCATTCCTCGTGTTGGCACAAATCTTGCTAAAACTCCGTGCGAAGTCAGGCCGCCTCGCGGCAAACTTTTCAACTAAAGAGGTACAACTATCATGATCAAGCCACTTGCAGACAGAGTTCTCATCAAACCCGCACCGGCAGAAGAAAAGACCGAAAGCGGACTTTACATCCCGGATAACGCCAAGGAAAAGCCCATGCAGGGCGAAGTCGTCGCCGTCGGCCCGGGCAAAAAGGATGACAACGGCAAGCTCATCGCCATGGACGTCAAGGTCGGCGACAAGGTTCTTTACGGGAAATACAGCGGAACCGAAGTTTCCGTCGACGGTTCCGACTACCTCATCGTCCGCGAAAGCGATATTTTCGCCATCCTCTAATCGCAAATCACACAGGAATTAAATAGGAGATAAACAAAATGGCAAAGCAATTGAAGTTCGACGTGGCAGCTCGCGAAAAATTGATGAAGGGCGTGGACCAACTGGCCGACGCAGTCAAGGTGACCCTAGGCCCGAAAGGCCGCAACGTGATGATCGGCAAGTCTTACGGTGCGCCGAACGTCACCAAGGACGGCGTGACCGTCGCGAAGGAAGTCGAACTCGAAGATTCCTTCGAAAACTTGGGCGCACAAATGGCGAAGGAAGTCGCGAGCAAGACTAGCGACACCGCCGGGGACGGAACGACAACGGCAACGGTGCTCGCCCAGGCGATTACGCGCGAAGGCTTGAAGAACGTCGCCGCAGGCGCAAACCCGATGGACATCAAGCGCGGCATGGACAAGGCCGTTTCCGCCGTCATCGAAAAACTTTCCAAGATGGCCGTCAAAATCAACGGCAAGGAACACATCGCCCAAGTGGCGACGATTTCCGCAAACAACGATTCCGAAATCGGCGAACTCCTCGCCAACGCCATGGAAAAGGTCGGCAAGGACGGAGTCATCACCCTTGAAGAATCCAAGACCGCAGAAACGACCCTCGACGTCGTCGAAGGGATGCAGTTCGACCGCGGCTACCTCTCCCCCTACTTCGCCACGAACACGGATGCGATGGAAGTCAACCTGGAAAATCCGTACATCCTGCTCTACGACAAGAAGATCAGCTCCATGAAGGACCTGCTCCCGATTCTCGAACAGGTCGCGAAACAGGGCAAGGCTCTCCTCATCGTCGCCGAAGACGTCGACGGCGAAGCTCTCGCCACTCTGGTCGTGAACAAGATTCGCGGGACGTTGAAAGTCGCCGCCGTAAAGGCTCCGGGCTTCGGCGACCGTCGCAAGGCGATGCTCCAGGACATCGCCATTCTGACCGGCGGACAGCTCGTTTCCGAAGAACTCGGCGCGAAACTCGAAGACGCCCCGATTTCCGTTCTCGGGCGCGCCAAGTCCGTCACCATCACCAAGGACAACACGACGATTGTCGAAGGCGCGGGAGACGCTAGCGCAATCAAGTCCCGCATCGGCCAAATCAAGAAGGCCATCGAGACGACGACTAGCGACTACGACAAGGAAAAGCTCCAGGAACGCTTGGCGAAGCTCGCCGGCGGCGTTGCCGTCATCAAGGTCGGAGCCGCGACCGAAGTCGAAATGAAGGAAAAGAAAGACCGCGTGGACGATGCAATGCACGCTACGCGCGCAGCCGTCGAAGAAGGCATCGTTCCGGGCGGCGGAGTCGCCCTCATCCGCGCAGCCGATGCGATTGACAGCCTCAAATTCGACGATGCGGACGAAGCGACTGGCGCAAAGATTATCCGCCGCGCGATTGAAGAACCTCTTCGTCAAATCGTCAAGAACGCAGGCCTTGAGGATTCCGTCATCGTGAACAAGGTCAAGGAAGGCAAGGACGGCTTCGGCTACAACGCCAAGACCGACACTTACGAAGACTTGATCCAGGCGGGAGTCATCGACCCGGCGAAGGTCACGAAGACCGCTCTCAAGAATGCCGCCTCGATTGCGTCCATGCTTCTCTCCACTGACTGCGTCATCGTGGAAAAGAAGGAAGACAAACCGGCCGCAGCCCCGCAAATGGGCGGCGGAATGGGCGGAATGATGTAATTCCTTCCTGCCCAAGGCTTAAAAGCCGTGCCTCTGCACGGCTTTTTCGTTTCAAAACGAAACATTTCAAGAAAACTGCAAATCACTCGAAAGGGAAACGAACACCATGGAAGAAAAGCAAAATCCGGACAAGCCGAACGAAGACATCGTCCAAGAAGCGGAAAAGGCCGCAGAAATCGCCCCGGAAACCGCCGAACAAACGAAACAAACGGCAGAGGAATCCTCCCCGGAAACCGCGGAAATTCAAAAGCTCAAATCCGAAAACGACGCCCTGCGCGCCGCCGGGGACGCCTACAAGGACAAGTTCGTCCGTCTGATGGCGGAATTCGACAACTTCCGCAGACGCTCCGCCAAAGAGCAACTCGAACTGGTGGAAACGGCGAACGGCAAACTCCTCGAAAAGCTGTCCGAAGTGCTGGACAATTTCGAACGGGCCGCGCACCCCGACAACAACAAGCAAAAGGATTACGACTCCTTCGTCAAGGGAATCGCGATGATTCACGACCAATTCGCAAAGATTCTGAAGGATGCGGGCCTTGAGCAAATCGACCCCGTCGGGCAAGAATTCGACCCGAATCTGCACGAAGCCCTCATGCAACAGCCTTCGGAATCCGTCCCGAACGGCCATGTCGTCACCGTATTCCAAAAGGGCTATAAACTCAAGAACAAGCTGTTGAAAACGGCCAAGGTCGTCGTCTCTTCCGGGAAACCTCAGGCCTAAGGAAGAGGAAAACCGTTCCAAGAATGCGTTTCAAAGTGAAACATCCTCCCCGTTTCCGTCCGAGAATTCGCCGACATCCCCCCAATTCGGCGAAAAACAGCGACCTCGCGGGAAGACCTTCCAATTGGCACGCATTTTGCTTTCCTTGGCGCGGATGAAACAAAGTTTAAGGAGTATACATCTATGAGCAAGATTATCGGTATAGACTTGGGTACGACAAACAGTTGCGTCGCCGTGATGGAAGGCGGCAAACCCGTCGTCATCGCCAATGCAGAAGGATTCCGCACCACCCCGTCCATCGTCGCTTTCGGCAAGAACGGGGAACGCTTGGTGGGGCATGTGGCAAAGCGGCAGGCCATCACCAACCCGGAAAACACAATCTACTCCATCAAGCGCTTCATGGGGCGTCACGCCGGGGAATGCTCCGATGTGGAAAGGCACATGCCTTACAAAATCATCGGTTCGGGCAACGACCTGCTCCGAGTGAAAATCGGCGACAAGGAATACGCCCCGCCCGAAATTTCCGCAATGGTGCTCCAGGCGATGAAGAAAACGGCGGAAGATTACTTGGGACAGCCGGTGACACAGGCCGTGATCACAGTCCCGGCATACTTCAGCGACTCCCAACGACAGGCGACGAAAGACGCCGGAAAAATCGCCGGGCTGGACGTGCTCCGCATCGTGAACGAGCCGACTGCTGCCGCTCTCGCTTACGGCCTTGATTCCAAGAAGAGCGAAAAGGTCGCCGTGTACGACTTGGGCGGCGGAACCTTCGACATCTCGATTCTCGAAATCGACGACGGCATGTTCACCGTGAAAGCGACAAACGGCGACACGCTGCTCGGCGGCGACAACTTCGACGAAGTCATCATCGACTGGATCAACGACGAATTCAAGAAGTCGAATCCGGGCATTGACCTGAAAAGCGACAAGATGGCCTTGCAACGTTTGAAAGACGCTGCGGAAAAAGCCAAGATAGACCTTTCCGCGACGACCTCCACGAACATCAACTTGCCGTTCATCACGGCGGATGCGACAGGTCCGAAGCACTTGGACTTGACCCTCACCCGTGCAAAGTTCGACCAGCTGACCGCAGGCCTGGTGGAACGCACCATCGGTCCGTGCCAGAAATGCCTGGCGGACTCCGGACTGAAACTTTCGGATATCGACGAAGTGATTCTCGTCGGCGGCTCGACCCGCATTCCGGCAGTCCAGGCGAAGGTGAAGGAATTCTTCGGCAAGGAGCCAAACAAGAGCGTGAACCCGGACGAAGTCGTCGCCATCGGAGCGGCCGTGCAAGGAGCGGTCCTTTCCGGCGACTCTTCCGTGAAGGACGTTCTCCTGCTCGACGTGACTCCGCTTTCCCTCGGCATCGAAACCTTGGGCGGCGTGATGACGAAACTCATCGACCGCAACACGACGATTCCGACGAAAAAGAGCCAGGTCTTCAGCACGGCGGAAGACAACCAGTCGGCAGTCACGATTCACGTGCTCCAGGGCGAGCGGACTTATGCCCGCGACAACCGCACCCTCGGACACTTCGACTTGACGGGAATCAGCCCGAAGCCGCGCGGAGTGCCCCAAATCGAAGTCACGTTCGACATCGACGCGAACGGCATCGTCCACGTGAGCGCGAAGGACAAGGAGACCGGCAAGGAACAGTCCATCAAGATTACGACTTCTAGCGGCCTTTCCGAAGAGGAAATCGAACGCATGAAGAAGGATGCCGAAGCGAACGCCGAAAAGGACAAGGCCGACCGCGAAAAGGAAGATGCGAAGAACCGCGCCGAACAAATCGTCTACCAGGCGGAAAAGCAGATCAAGGAAGCCGGCGACAAGATTCCCGCCGACACCAAGAGTCAGCTTGAAGCCGCGATTCAAGAAATCAAGGACAAGAAGGACAACGGTTCGAAGGAAGAAATCGACGCAGCAGTGAGCAAGCTCGAAGGCATGATCAGCTCCATGTCCGGAGCCGCCCAGGGTTCCGCGAATGCGAGCGCCTCTTCCGCTCCTCATTCCGAAGCGCCTAAGAACGACGGCAAGGACGGTCCTATCGACGCGGATTACACCGTAGTCGACGACGACAAGAAATGAGGCAGTTCCCGGTAAAGCGATTCTCGGGATTTTCCCCTCTTCCGAGGGGGAAATCCCTTTTGTGTCATTTTGATGTTTGAAAAATCCCCGTAGGGAGTTGTGATTATGGCAGAGAAAAGAGATTATTATGAAGTCTTGGGCGTTTCCAAGGATGCCAGTGCGGATGAAATCAAGCACGCGTACAAAAAACTCGCCATCAAGTATCACCCGGACAAGAACCCGGGCAACAAGGAAGCCGAAGAAAAGTTCAAGGAAGCGGCCGAAGCCTACGAAGTGCTTTCCGATTCGAAAAAGCGCGCCCAATACGATCAATTTGGATTCAACGCTCCCGGCGGAGCCGGTGCGAGCGGCTTCGGCGGATTCTCCAGTGCCAATTTTGAAGACATTTTCAGCCAATTCGGCGATATTTTCGGGGGCGGCTTCGGCGGATTCCGTTCCTCGTCGTCGAGGTCCCGTCAAGGCCCCCCGCGCGGACAGGATTTGCAAATCCGGATCGCTCTTTCCTACAAGGAAATTCTCACCGGGGCGACGAAAAAAGTCCGCTTGAAACGCTACGCGCCCTGCACGGAATGCAACGGCAAGGGCGGGACCGGCGTGAAGCAATGCTCCACTTGCCACGGGACGGGGCGCGTCCGTCACGTGACCCGTTCATTCTTCCAAATGGTGAGCGAGACCACCTGCCCGGATTGCGAAGGGACGGGGGAAATCATCGCGAACCCGTGCCCCACCTGTCACGGCGAAGGGAGGAATCTCGAAGAGGAGACCATTTCCATCAAGATTCCGGCGGGCATTTCCGAAGGACAGTACTTGACCTTGCGCGGCGAAGGGCATTCGGGCGCGCGGGGCGGGGCTTCCGGAGACTTGCACGTCGTCATCGCTGAGAAGAAGGACGACTTTTTCACGCGCGAAGGGAGCGACCTCCACTGCAAAATCGAAGTCCCCGTTTACAAGCTGGCCTTAGGCGGCGCACAGCGCATCCCGACGATAGACGGTGTCGACGTTTCCATCAAGATTGCCGCGGGGACGCAACCCGGAGCGGTTCTCCGACTGCGTTCGCAAGGGCTCCCCCCCCTGAATGGCGGCAGCCGGGGAAGCCTTTACGTCGAAATCGGCACGTCCATCCCGACTGACTTGACGTCCGAGGAAAAGGATTTGTACAAGCAGCTTTCCGAAATCCGAAAGGACAAGGACACTGCCAAGGAAGAGAGCCTCATGGAAAAAATCAAGGGCTTCTTCTCATAAAGCGAAACACATGGTCCGGTAGAATATGAAAATCAAGATTCTTCCTCAACCGGATGACGTGACGTGCGGCCCGACAAGCTTGCATGCAATCTACCATCACTACGGATACGCCATCCCCCTCGAACGCCTGATCGATGAAATCGAGATGCTCGAAGGGGGCGGAACTCTGGGCGCATTCTTGGGAATCGACGCCCTGAAACGCGGATTCAATGCGACAATCCACTCCGTGAACCTGGAAATTTTCGACCCCACGTGGGTCGATTTGCCTATGGACGCTTTGGCGGACAAATTGCGGCAGGAATACGCGGCAAAGCACCGGGCAAAGCTCCGTGTCGCCATCAAAGGATACCTCCGGTTTCTCGAAGAGGGCGGAGTCATCAACCTAAAGGATTTCAAGCCGGGGCTTTTCAACCACTACTTCAACAAGAATGTCCCCTTGATTGCCGGCGTTTCCACGACATTCCTTTACCAGAGCAAACGCGAATACACGAATTCAGAGAACAAGTCCGTTTTTGACGACATCCATGGCGATCCGATGGGGCACTTCATTGTCGTCTACGGGGAAAACGAGGAGCGGAAGTTTCTCATCGCCGATCCGGACTCGTCGAATCCGATTGCCTACAATCATTATTACGCCGTCGAGCGCAACCGCCTCGTGCACAGCATCCTGCTCGGAATTCTAACTTACGACAGTCTAGTTCTCGCCATCCAACCGAAGAAAAAATGAAAAAGATCATCGTAGTCAACAGCCCGAAGAATTGGAAGCTCCACGTTCCCGAAGTACAAATCGTTTCGGCGAAGGATTATCTGACCAACACCGATTACTCCAAAATGCGGAACGTGCGCATTTTCAACCTTTGCAAGGATTACAGCTACCAAAGCAAAGGGTATTACGTTTCCCTGCTCGCCGAAGCGCGAGGGCACAAAGTCATTCCAAACGTCAAGAGCATCCGGGACTTCAAGGCGCCCGCAGTCGTGAAAAACGTCACCGATGAAATAGACGACTTGATTCAAAAGAGCCTGCGCAAGCTCACCGGCACGGAATTCACCCTGTCCATTTATTTTGGGCAAAACGTCAGCCCGCACTACTTGGAGCTTTCGCAGGAGCTTTACCGGCTTTTCCAAGCGCCGCTTCTCCGCGCGCATTTTGTCTTTCGACAAAAGTGGTTCATCCAGAGCATCCGTCCGATTTGCGTGAACGAAATCCCGGATTCCCACTTGGAAATGGTGGACCGTTTCGCCAAGGAATATTTCGACAAGAACCGTTTTACGTCGGCGCACCCGGAGGAATATCTCTACGACTTGGCGATTCTCGTGAATCCCGACGAGAAGGAGCCCCCGTCGAATGCGAAAGCCATCCAGAAATTCATCGCCGCAGCGGAAAAGACGGGCTTTCGCGTGGAGCTGATTACGAAAAAGGATTACCACCGGGTCGGGGAATTCGACGCGCTATTCATTCGCGAAACGACGAACGTCAATCACCACACGTATGCATTTGCGCGGCGGGCCCAATCCGAGGGGATTGCAGTCATCGACGATCCGGACAGCATTCTGCGCTGCTCCAACAAGGTCTATCTGCAGGAGTTGATGTCCGTCGGGAAAATTCCCGCACCGCACACGATTATCGCCCATTCCGAAAATCGGCACGAACTTTCGAAGGAAATCGGCTTCCCGATGATTTTGAAAGCGCCGGATTCGAGCTTTTCCATGGGAGTCGTCAAGGTTCAAAACGAAAAGGAGCTCCAGGAGCAACTCGACAAAATGTTCGAAGGCAGCGATTTGATTATCGCCCAGGAATTCACGCCGACAAAATTCGATTGGCGGATAGGCATTCTCGACGGGCGTCCCTTTTACGCGTGCCGCTACTACATGGCGAAGGACCATTGGCAGATTTACAACTGGAATTCGAAGAACAAGGACGATATTTGCGGACTTTACGACTGCGTCCCTCTCGACGATGTTCCCCACGGCATCGTCAAGGCGGCCGTCCGCGTGGCCTCCCTCATCGGGAACGGACTTTACGGAGTCGACTTGAAGGAAGTGGACGGCAAGCCGATGGTCATCGAAGTGAACGACAATCCGAGTATCGACGACGGCGTGGAAGATGGACTCGGCGGCGAGAAAATTTATTTGACGGTGATGCATTCTTTGCGCAGGCGCATCGAGGAGCGCATCAACCTGGCACAGCAACGCTTGCTCCAACATCACGGGATTGATTCGGCAATTCTATGAAAAACGCATCTTGGCATCTTTTTGAACGCTTCGGGCTTGAACTGGAATACATGATCGTTTCGAAGGGGACGGGGAAGGTCCTCCCCCGCGCGGACGTCGTCCTCGGCAAGGATGAAAACGGCGTGCAACAATCCGATTGCGAACACGGCAACGTCGGACTTTCGAACGAACTCGTTTCCCATGTCGTCGAATTCAAGTGCGCAGAACCCGCGGCCTCCTTCGACGGATGGAGCGAGAGCTTTCACCGGGAAGTTCTCGAAGCGAACGGGAAGCTTTCCGCCATCGGGGGCGAACTCCTCCCCACGGCGGCCCACCCGTTCATGGACCCGCTTTCGGAAACGGTTCTCTGGCCTTATGACTGCAACGAGATTTACAACGCCTACGACCGCATCTTTGATTGCCGCGGGCACGGATGGGCGAACCTGCAATCGACGCATCTGAACATTTCGTTTTGCGGCGACGAGGAATTCGGGATTCTCCATGCGGGCATTCGATTGCTCTTGCCGCTGATTCCCGCCCTAGCCGCTTCGAGCCCTTATCTCGATTCCCGGTTTACGGGATTTTTGGACGCCCGCGTGGAAACCTATCGGCACAACCAGGAAAAAATTCCGAGCATCACCGGCAAAGTCATCCCCGAGGCGGTTTTCACGGAAGCGGACTACAACAGGAAAATATTCGACGTCATCGAAAAGGACATTGCGCCCTTTGACCCGGAAGGACTGCTCGACCATTTCTTCTTGAACAGCCGCGGCGCCATCGCGCGCTTTGACCGCGGCACAGTCGAGATTCGCCTTGTCGATATCCAGGAATGCCCCAAGGCGGACGTCGCCATTGCGGAATTCGAACTGGCCGTCTTGAAATCCCTCGCGGACGGGACTTTCGCACCGCAATCGGAACAGCGCGCCGTAAAAACGGACAGCCTCGTGCAAATCCTGTCGGCGACGACCCGGTTCGCGGAAGGGGCGACTCTCGACGATGCGGATTACCTGAAGATTTTCGGCATCCGGGAAAGCGTCGTTTCCGCTTCGGAGCTTTTGAAGTCCCTCTTCGAAAAAGTCCGCAGCAAGATTTCCCCGAAATCCGCCGAAGTCCTCGAAGCGATTCTCGAACGGGGAACCTTGTCCACGGCTCTCGTTTCAAGACTCGGGGAAAAAACCACCCGGAAAGCCTTCATCGAAGAATACGGCAAGCTCTCCGAATGCCTGGCGAAGAACAGGCTTTATGTCTAAGAGATTCGCCCTCTGCCTCAGTTGCGAACACGCGGAAAACGCCGTGCCGGATTTTTTGACGGAGAGATTCGAATCGGCGGAGGCGAAGGCCGCCCTCGAAACCCATCGCGGTTACGACATCGGGGCCAAAGCCGTTTTTGACGCCCTGGCAAAGATTTTAAAACCCGCCTGCGCCCTGAAAGGCTCCTATTCGAGACTCGCCATCGACCTGAATCGGAATTCGAACCTCCACCACCGATATTCCAGGTGGACCGAGGGCGCGGACGGTGCGGAAAAGGCCCGGTTGGAAAACCATTGGAAGGAATTCCGAAACTCCTTTTTGCAAGATGTCCGCCGAGCACTTGCCGACTCCGCCACATCGACAGTCCTGCACCTTTCCATTCACAGCTTCACCCCGGTCTGGAAAGGAGCGCCCCGGAATGCGGACTTGGGAATTCTCTACGACCCGGCGCGGAAGCGGGAACGGGACTTCGCCGTCGAATGGAAGCGGAATTTGAAAGAAGTTTTCCCGGAACTTCGCGTCCGATTCAACTACCCTTACCTGGGAAAGACGGACGGCCATGCGACCTCCCTGCGGAAACTCTTCCCCGAGACGTCCTACCTGGGCTTTGAAGTGGAATGGAATCAGGCGTTCTTGGAATGCGCCGCCCCCGAAGAAGTCGCCCGGTGCATCGCCGAAACCTTGCCGCAACTGGCCGACTGAACGCCGGGATTTTCGACATTCCCGTCGGACGCCAACTTTTTCGAAGCCTTGACCAGATAGAGGGCGGCATCGAGCAGAGCGCGGCATTCGTAAAGCACCGTGAGGAAGAGGAGGCTCACGCTTTCCGCCTCCGGACTGGAAACGGACACGCTGTCGTGCAACGCCGCCTTGCGCACTTCCACGATTTTAGCCCCGGCCTTCCGGATGCGGCACTTCAAAGAGTCGAAATCGGAGTAATCTCCCCCGAGCACCATCCGGGCGGAATCCTCGAGCAAATCGCGGACTTCCCCGGCGACGGACAGGAGAATCCCCTTCCGCTTCGACGAAAACGGAGTCAAATGGTTGTCGACGTGATTCAAGCAGGGTTTGAAAATGCGCTCCAGGCAATAGTAGAGGGAAGAGGCGAAATCGTTCGCCTGGTAAAGGAAAAACCTCTTCGCGAGCGAATCCCCGTCCGTCATCTTTCGCGAACAGGCGAACCCTTCATGGCGAATCCGCGAAGCGGTCTTTTTCCCCTCCTTCATCTTTTGGCGAATGAACCGGAGGGATTCCAAATCCTCTTCCAGGACGGCTTTGAGAGTCCCGAACAAAGAGTCTTCGGCGAACACCAGGAACCAGCCCCACTCCTTTTTGAAATGCGTCCGCACTTCTCCCAAAATCCTTTCGGGGCGTTTCTCGGCCATGATGCGTCGGAAGCTCTCCGCCGAGGAGTCCGCCCCTTTTTCCTTTTTACGAAAGCGCCGTGCCGAGTGGACAGTCCAGACAATCACCAGGGCGAAGAGGAGAAACATCGCCGGGATGCCGCCCAAGTAGGCGACCGAAGTGACCAAAAAGGCGCAGACGAAAGCGGCAAAGGCGGTGAAGAACCAGCCCCCGATGACGGTGAGAACGCCCGTGATGCGGTAAACGGCAGACTCGCGCCCCCAAGCCTTGTCGGCAAGGGAAGAGCCCATCGCGACCATGAAGGTGACGTAAGTCGTCGAAAGGGGAAGCTGGAGAGACGTCCCCACGGAAATCAGCACGCTCGCAAGCATGAGGTTCACCGAGGCGCGCAGCAAATCGAAAGCCGCGTCGCTCCTTTCGAGCTGCAAATGCTGCACGTCGAAACGGTTCCGCAAATTCACGCGAAGCCTCGGCGGCAAGATTTGCGAAAAGAGGGAAGAGGCCGCATCCGCATAACGCACCAGCACCCGGGCGACGGGGCTTGAACCGAAAAGCTCTTCCGAGGAGCTTTGGCTAGAGAGCGAAACGGAAGTTTCGATGACCTTGCGGGTCTTTCGCGAAAAGGCAAGAGCCAACGCCATGACGACACCGGAAAGGCAAAGAAGCCACCACAGCCCCCGTTCGGAATCGCAGAGCGCGCCCATCAAGACCCGGTCCGCGGGAAGCCCACTGCCCGAATACGCCATGAACGCCGAAAGCCCGGCAAGCGGCACGCCGATAAAGTTCACCAAATCGTTCCCGGCAAACGAAAGGGCGAGCGAAAACGTCCCGCAGCCGACGACAAGCCGGAGCACGTTGAAGCGGAGCAAGAAGAGAATCTCCGAAAGAACGGCGAAGACGGCGAAAGCGAGACCGAACACGGCCGCGCGATTTTCCGAGACCCACGGCGGGATTTGCAAGAATGAACCTTTCAACCCGTTGAACAGGACAAAGTAAAAGACGGCGGCAAGCGAAAAGCCCCCGAAAAGGGCGATGAAATACTTCTCCCGGGATTTGTAGCGGAACGTGAACAGCGCACGGGAAATCCACTGCACCGCCCAACCGAAGGCGAAAGCGACAGCCACAGAAACGAAGATGGCCAAAATGACGGACAGGGCCTTTTCCGTGTTGAGCAAATCCCCCAGGGAGAGCCCCTCCGCTCCGCGATGGAGCTTCAAGAGCGAGAGGGAGACCGTCCCACCCAGAAGCTCAAAGACCATCGACACGGTCGTCGAAGTCGGCAGCCCGAAGGAATTGAAGACGTCGAGCAGCACGACATCCGTGAGCATCACCCCCACGCAAATTGCGATGATTTCCGCAAAGGTGAAGTACTGCGGCGAGAAAATCCCGTGCCGCGCAATGTCCATCATGCCGCTCGAAAACGAAGCGCCGACGACAATGCCGACAGCGGCAATCCCAATCAACAGGCGAAATCCGAAGGCCCTTGAGCCGACCGCCGAGTTCAAGAAATTCGAAGCGTCGTTCGAAACGCCGTTCACCAAATCGAAAACGGCCAGGGCAAAGAGCATGGCGAGGATGATGACGTAAATATCCATGCCGCAAATGTAGGCCTTCCGGCGCCGGACGGAAAGCCCCCGAAAGACGTTTTTTCAAAACCTTTTCCCATCCTTTACGCCGATTTTACAAACTCCGGAATTCCACAAGGGGACGCTCCGGGACGAAGCGGCCGAAAAGGATGGTACATCCGGAAAATTTCTACAAAAATGGCGACTTTTTCAAAATAAAAGCCTATATTTTGCAAAATCCCCTGGGGCGTTCGTCGTTCCCGCAGATTAAAGGTCGTCTATGGATAACTCTCAAGCCCTTGAGCAAGCAGCCGAAGCGGAACTTGCCCAAATCGCCGCATCCCCTGCGCTCACTCCGCAAGGGAAAAAAGGCATCACGCCCCAATTTGCCGCAGAGCTGGACCCTCTCGCCCGCAGAACGACCATGGCGGAGACTTCCCTCGGATTCACGGAAGCGCAAGCGAGGCTCGAAGCGAACCGTTGCCTCAAATGCAAGAAGCCCGCATGCACGGCGGCCTGCCCCATCGGGATGCCCATCCCCCAATACTTGGAACACGTCGCCGCGGGCGATTTCGAAGGCGCGATAGCCATCATCCGCGGCACGTCCCTCTTGCCGTCGATTTGCAGCCGCGTCTGCCCCCACGAGCGCCAATGCCAATCCAACTGCACCATGGGGAAGCTCCAGAAAGACTCCCGGAAAGGAGTCCACATGGGGAACACGGAGCGTTTCTGCGCCGATTACGAACGCCTGCACTTGGGCGGAAAGAAGCCCCTGCCCGTCGCAGCGGAGACCGGGAAGAAAGTCGCCGTCATCGGTTCCGGCCCCGCGGGAATCGGAGCGGCCATCGACTTGCGCACCCACGGACACCATGTCGAAATCTTCGAAGAATACGATGAACTCGGAGGAGTCTTGCGCTACGGCATCCCGGAATTCCGCCTGCCGAAGGAAATCCTCGATTACGAACTTTCCATCCTGCCGAAAATGGGCATCATCGCGCACACGGGCGTTCAAGTCGGCAAGGACTTCCCCACTTCGGAACTTTTCCAACAGGGCTTCGACGCCGTATTCATCGGGAACGGCGCAAGCGCGCCGCTAGTCCCGGAACTTCCCGGAGTGCACTTGGAAGGCGTCTTCAACGCGAAGGAATACCTGCAAAGAGCCAACTGTGGGAAAAACGTCGATTCGCGGAAGGACGTCGTCGTCATCGGAGGTGGGAACGTCGCCATGGATGCCGCGAGAATGGCCTTCCGCCTGGGAGCGGAAAAAGTGCGCATCCTCTACCGTCGCACGCGAAGCGAAATGCTCGCCTGTTCCGCAGAAATCGAAGAAGCCGTCGCCGAAGGAGTCGAAATCGTGGAGCTCCGGAATCCGAGCGAATTCCTGTCGGACGAAAACGGCCACGTCAAGCAGGCGAAGCTCGACCTGTTCACCCTCGGCGAACCCGACGAAAAAGGCCGCCCGCGCCCCGTCAAAATCGATGGCGAGTCAGAACTCATCGACTGCGACACGGTCGTCCTGGCAATCGGCAACCGGGTCTCTTCCGAAGTGCTCGACACAGTCTCCGAACGAGACAAGGACAAGGTCTACGTCGGCGGGGACGCCCTCTACGGCCCGAAGACAGTCGTGCTCGCTCTCCGCACCGGAAGGGAAATCGCCGCCAAGATTCACGAGGATTTGTCCCGCTGAGGGAGCTAGGCTTTTTCATCGTACCTTTCCCAGAGGTTTTGGACGGCGAAATCGGAAAGCTCGAATTTTGCGAGAATCTCCGGGAATGACTTTTTGGCGGATTTCCCGGAGATTTCGATGGTTTTCGCAACAGGGTTGAAATCCACGTCGAAGTCGTATTCCACATAAGTCGGACGCACTTCCTTCGCCAATTTGTCCCTTTCAATGCGGACATCCGCCGAAGAAATCCAGTTCACCTCGTCCGGGCTTTCCAATTCTTCCAGCTCCTGAGTTCCGTTGTCGAACCAATCGTCGGGAACACTTTTGAGTCCGAGAATCAAGCGATTGCTATCGTCCAAATCATAAACGATAAGCAAGAAGCTCCCTTTCGAAGCGCGCCAAAGGGCGCCGTTCTCCAAGACTTCCAAACCTTCCGCAGTCAGCGACCGCAGTCCGCCTTCCATCTTCAGCAGGCCTTTGTTCTGAAAATACTGGAGGATATTTTCCACGGTGCGTCTGCGCGCGGCGCCGTCGTCCCCGAACAAGTCCGTCCCGATTTTTTCTAGAGAGGCCTTCGGATTCTTTTGGATGTATTGCAAAAAGGCCCGCGCCCACGGATTCTGGACTTTTTCCGAAATTTCACCTTTGACGATGATGGAGCGGACTTCATCTTGGATGTCGATTTTCATATTTTTCTCCTTGTGTTATTTTGAAAAATTCTTCGTGGGAATCTTGTGGACGATGCGCCCCAGTGCGCCTTGGGATTTTTCCATTTGCCGGAAATTCCCCACATGGACCATCAGGAACCTCGCACGCGTGATGGCGACGTTCAAACGGTTCGGCGCCTCCAAAAAGTTGGTCGGATAAGTGTTCGCATAGCTGAGGAAAACGGCATCCGCCTCGTGCCCTTGGAAGGAATCGACGGAACCCGCCTTGTATTCCACAAACTTCGTCGAGTCTTTGAAAACCTTCTTGCAGATTCGCTCCAGTTCCGCAGCCTGTTCCTTGTAAAAAGAAAGAGCGGCGACGGACCATTTCCCCTGCAGTTTTTTGTGCCGGGAGGCGAACTTCCGAAATTCTTGAAGCTCGCGTTCGATGCACTTCAACTCGTTCTTGTTCACGCTCCGGGAATCAAAGCTTCCGCGGACATCCAACCAGACGTTGTGCACATTCCCGTAACGCGTATAATCCCACTCCCTTTTCCCCTCCATATGGGAGGAAAGCATCGCCTTGTCATTGTAAAATTCATGCGAGGCGATTTTTGCAATTTCCGGATGGGAACGGTGCTGGAAAGAAAGCGTTTGGCGACGGGCGTTCAAGAACTCCGACGGAATTCCCCGAAAAAGAGCCAAGTCTTTAAATTCCCCATAACCGCGCAAGAAAAGCTCCATGCACGACGGCAAATAAATCTGTTCGAGCAGCCGGATTTTCCGCTCCGTTTCTTCAAAAGAAGACGTGGGAATCAGCTCCCGGATTTGCCTCTTCAAGTCCATCCGGAAATCGCCGGCCGTATTGAAAACGTTGTCGCGCTGTTCAAAGAGGCGGACGACGCGCCAAGCCATTTCATCATGCCATTCCCGAGGTTCATTCTCGCCAAAACGCTTAAAAATCTTTTCGCGATTGTAGCGAGCCACGGAAACCCATTTTTGCATTTCCAACTCATGAAGAATTCGGCCATTTTGGGAATCCCTTGCCAAACGGACCGTCGTGATGCGCGGCGGCAAATATTCTTGAACTTTTTCAAAAGAATTCGCAGAGCCGAGGACGATGTCCGCATAGGGCAAATCCTTGAAATTTCCCGAATCCGCGTCCACGCAAAGGATGCCGAATTTTTCCGCGTACTTCTTATAAAGAAATGAATCGTATCCGGATTCCTTTTCCACCAAGATGCACGTCTGCCGATTCCCCTTCCCTTTCGAAGCGAGAAGCGCATCGGATGCAGCCGTGAATTCCCTCCGAGAGTCATTTTCCTCAGGATAGCAAGCCCGCAGATTATGGGCGAAGTCCGCATCGTCGACATAGGGCGGAAGCTGCTTGATGTCCCCGACGACAACCCAACGCTTGCAGAGGATGGCCGGGACCAGGAATTCCTGGAACGTCGTCTTGGACGCTTCGTCCAAAATCAGATAGTCGAAGAAAGGTTTCTCCCCTTCGCCCGAAAATTTTCTCATTTCGGGGAGCGCCGCGCCAAAGGTCGTCCCGGCGACAATCGGCGCGTTTTCCATCAAGAGGGAATAAAGGATGTCGTTGTTTTGTGGATCACAGTTTTCAAACAGCATCTGCTGTTCCGGCGTACGCACGGGCACTTCGCCCAAGCGTTCCTTCAACTTTTGGGATTCCATCTTGGCGAAGACCTTGGGCAAGAACTTCTTGCCGACAATGCTGATTTTCCCGTTGTCGGGGTCGCCGTATCGTTTGGCGGAGAAATTCTTCAAGCCCGGATAAACTTCGAACAGCTTTTCAAGAATATTGTCCACGGCGACATTGGTCGATGCGACGAGCAGAACCCTTTTGCCGCGACGCAAAAGTTGCAGGAGCAATTCCACGATGACCGTCGTCTTGCCCGAACCCGGCGGACCTTCCAAAACGGCGAGGTCCGGAGTGGAAAGGGCAGTGCAGACAAAGGCGCGCTGCTCTGAATTCCCCGCACGGGAGTTGTCTTTCAGTACAAAGTAATCCTCGTCTTTGAGAGTGACGCTTTCAAATGGCGGCAGCGCCACCGACTCCGAAAGCATTCGGGATAGAGCCTCGCCGCACTGCCAAAATCCGACATTTTCTTCCAATCGCCGCAATTGGTCGGCCGCCACTTCGCTTGAAAGTTTGAAAGTCTTCCCCAGGGCAATTTCCATGGCGAAGATTTCCGCGACTTCCTTGGCGATGGAAGGTGCGACGCACAGGAGATGCCCCGGGGACAATTTCCCGGAAAGAGTGACCCACACTTCGCCCTTCTTCTCTTCGAACTTTTCCATGAACCGGAAATTTTCGTTCAAGAGCCTTGTCTTCGGGACTTCCGATTCGGGGACTTGGTAACAGCCCATGCCGTTTTTGAAGTTCTTCCGAAGAGCGCCGACGACGTCTTCGAAACGGGCGCGCGTCCTCTCCGACGGCAACAGCCGATAGACGCGTCCGCACTCGCCTCCATCGAACTTTTTGACTTGTTCGACTTTGACAAAAGCCGTCTGGTAACCGGACAGTTTCAATTCGATTTCCCGTTCAATCGCTTGGATGTAGTGATTCGCTTGGCACATATCGCCTCCTAATATTGAATGAGATTGCTCGTCAGGTGAAAGCCCAGATGTTCCGGGCATTCGTAGACGTGCAAGGTGACGTTCCGCGATTCCTTCGCGTAGTAAAGGTTCTCCATCGCAGAAGAGTAATTCGGGTAGAGCTTCTTCAACTTCCCATTTTTGCCGGTGCAACGGCAGCGGAGTTTGTTCACAATCATATGAAATCCTTTTTCTCGAACGGTGTGCATTTCAAAGAGTCCAATCGAAAGTTCCCATCAAACTTTCAAAAGTTTTTTGCAGGGGATCGACGTGGAAAAATCCAATCGCACGGCCGACGATTTTCGCTGTCGCATCCGCCGCGTAACGGGAACGGAACTTGCCCTCGTCAAAGCGAATTTCCTTCAACGCCTCCGCGAATGGGACGTCCGCCAAGGAGCGGCTGTAGCCGTATTCCATTCCGCCGTTTTGAAAGAGCCTGCCGTCCGGCGAAATCATCAGATAGCTTTCCGTCATGGCGTCATTGTCTTCGATGCAAATGTCCGGCAGTTTTGGGGAAAACTCATCCTTTGCCACATAATTGTTCTTGACGAAGGCGTAAAACTGATAGTTGCTGATTCCTGAGTTCCCGCCGAACGGCATTTGCCTCAGGATTTTCCATTTGTCGATGCCGAAATCTAGAATGAAGGGTTTCAGCACTTCGTTGTAATTGTATGCGTTCACGACCGTATTCACCTTGATTTTCACATGGGGATTTTCCTTCCGGATTTCTTGGATTTTTTCTTTCACGGCTTCTGCGGAAAGAGTCTCCCCGCCCCGGCAACGCCCGATTTCCAAATTCGTCCGATGTTGCAGAGAATCGACGGAAAGGCCTATCTGCGAAATCTCGCCCATGAACGGACGCGCATTCTCCACCGCCGTGGCGTTCGTAACCAGCGAAACGTTCATTCCGTGAAGGCGGGCGGCCTTCACCACGTTCCACAAGAGTTCCGGGAAGAGGAGCGGCTCTCCGCCGACAACATTCAGGCGAATCGGATTGGAATGGAAATTTTTCCTAAAGTGTTCTTCGATATTTGAAATCACCTTTTCCACCATTTCTTCTTTCTCCCAGATTTCCGGGGAATGATTCCATTTGGCGAAGCAGTGCTTGCAGCTGTAGTTGCAACGTTCCGTGACGTGCCAATTGATGACGGTTTCCTTAGAATTCATGAGTGTCTCCTTTTGAAGGAAATTTTGTAGATTCGCACTAGTGCGAAGGTTTTTAATTCTGCAACCCTTTCGGATTACAAGACAAAATTACCCATCTGAAAAGGGACAAACGGGGACAACTATTACCCCGGAATTTCAAGGCCTCTGGTCGGAAATTTTTGAAATGTGGGAATGGAGGTGGCGGATATTTTGAGAAGCCGTATCGAAATGCCAAATTTCGTCGAAATATTTCGACTTCCCCATCAATGAATCGCAGGGATACCCATTGGAAATCACCAGCGAATAAAAGCGGTTGTCCGACTTACGCTGCGTGCGAATTCTTGATTCAAGTACTTCATCATTTTCTGGAAAGCAAAAATCGGAAACGACCAGCAAATCCGCCAATCGATAGGAACTGCATTCCATCATTTTCAACGCTTCGTTTAACGCTGGGGCAACATCCGTTCCTCCGTGGAAGCTGTTCTTTAAAAACGCGATTAAATCCCGAAATCCTTTGGGAGGTTTAAAATCAAACGTTTCAATCGTTGTACTGAAATTAATCAAGTAGCAATCGCGGTTTTGAGTATGCGCCATTTCTGCAAGGCAAAGAGAAACTGCTTTAGCGATGTTTTCCGGCGTCCCCATCATGGATCCGCTCGTATCGACGCAAATGATTATCGGCCCTATTTTTTCTTTCTTCTCAACTTCCACCTCCTTTTCCTCTTTTTTCGTTTCCCAATTTGAAACGTAACCCATTTTTTCAAAACAAAGCAAACGATTTTCAATAAATTTCAAATCGAACAAAACAGCCAACTCTTCATCGCCCAACAAAGCCAATTCCTGAGGGAGAACATCTTCTATTCGATTGCCAAAGGTTATGCCGGAAAGTTCTTCCCGAGAGTTGTAATCTTTTCGAATTTGCTTATAAGCAATCGTTTCTTCAATTTTAACGCGTTCCTTCTCCTTCGCCGCCTTTCGCATTTTTCCCAACAATTCGCACAATTCTCGAACGGATTGATTGTCTTCAAAGAACTTTCCCCAGCGGAGCACTTCTTGAATGTCTTGAGAAGACAGCTCTGCCAAACTTAAATCCCATCCTAAATTAGGGAAAGACTTTAATGATCTTTGAATCAATCGCAAATTATCTAAAAGCTCTTGATACTTAATCCAAATTTTTCTTTGGGCGGCCTCCGCTTCGGCAAGCATCCATTCGAGCAACTTTTTCTCATAAAGTTTCCTCCAAACTTTCAACAAATGTCTGTACAACTCCAGCAATTCGGAATTATCCTCTGCCGGGACAATTTCTCGTTTGTGCCGAGATTCTCTTGAATCTACCAAATATAACGCCTCATATTTATTTTCCCAAAAAGATACGTCCTCATTGGGGAAAAATTTCTTGAACGATTAGGCAAGTCCTTTTCTGTAAATTCATGCGCAAAAAGTGGGCTTTT
>CAZCRF010000042.1:0-12288 GCA_964501065.1 uncultured Fibrobacter sp.
TGTAAAGAGATGCTTCGCTCTCGCTCTGCATGACGCCAATCCTGCTCAACATGACGCCAATCCTGCTCAACATAACGACTTTTTTGTTTACAGTCAACTAATCACTGTTCACCGACCACTCCTCACTCCTAATTGCTCATTGCACATTCCCAATTGAATCAGCCGTCGGCGAAGAAATGTTAAATTTGTACGCATGGAACTTTCCGAAATCTTGAATTTGGCCAAGAGTTTTGCCGATGAGGCCGGATCTTGCGCCCTTTCGATGCAAGCTCATTTGGGATCCGTCCGTTTCAAAACGCCGAAGGACATCGTGACGGCGGCCGATATGGAAAGCGAGCGCATCCTGGTCGCCCGCATCCGGGAGAGTTTCCCGGAACATTCCATTCGCGCGGAAGAATCGGGCCGCTTGTCTCCGGGCTCGCGTTATGAATGGATTCTGGACCCCGTTGACGGTACGGTCAATTTCAGCCGGGGAATTCCGCTGTGGGGAGTTTCCGTCGCCTTGGTGGAAAATCGTCTTGAAGGCACAACGCCCCTTGTCGCTGCGGTGAGCCTGCCGGGGCTCGGGAAAACGTTTTCCGCCTTTCGCGGCGGAGGGGCTTTCTTGAACGGGGCGCGCATCCGCGTCAGCACGACCGGTGAACTCGAAAAGGCCATCGTTTCGAACGGGGATTTCAATGTCGGGGAAGTGAAAAAGGTCAATCGCCAAAATTTGGAAAACTTCCGGTGCGAGGCCGAAAGTTGCACGCGCGTCAAATGCTTCGGCAGTGCCGTCGTCGAAGGGACGTTCGTCGCGCAGGGTTCCCTCGACGGTTTCGTGATGACGATGAGTTATCCGTGGGATGTCGCTGCGGTGAGCCTCCTTGTGGAAGAAGCCGGGGGGAAGGTCTCCCGTCTTGACGGGGAAAAAATTCGCTTGGTCGACGGGGAACAGCTTTTGTTTTCGAACGGGATTTTACACGAACGCTTTTTGCAATTGTTGAAAGGAGGCTTGCATGGCTAGGGAAGGATTCAAATCGCGGGCCGGTTTCTTGCTGGTGTCCGCCGGGTGCGCCATCGGCATTGGAAATGTCTGGAAGTTCCCTTTCTTGGCGGGGCAAAATGGCGGCGGAATATTCGTGCTGTTTTATTTGATTTTTCTGGTCTTGATGGGAGTCCCGATTCTTTCGATGGAACTGGCGGTCGGGCGCGCGTCGAAGCGTTCCGCCGTTTCCGCCTACAGGACGCTGGAACCCAAAAAGAGCAAGTGGCACATCCACGGTTACTTCTGCTTTTTGGGCTGTCTTCTTTTGATGATGTATTATACGACGGTCTCGGGTTGGATGATCAACTACTTCGGCAAGTTCGCTTTCGGCGCATTTGAAAATGTCCCGTCCGAAGAGGTCAGCGGTGTCTTTGCTTCGATGCTGTCGAGTCCGCTCCAAATGCTCGGCTGCATATTGATTGTCGTCGTCTCCGGTTTCTTGGTCAACAGTTTCGGCGTACAAAAGGGTCTCGAAGCCGTCTCCAAGGTGATGATGGTGGGGCTATTGATTTTGATAGTCGCCCTGGCCGTGCATAGCCTGCTCCTTCCGAACGCATCGGAAGGGCTCCGCTTTTACCTCATCCCGAGTCTGGAAAATATCCGGCACCAAGGTCTGGGGAAGGTCATCACCGCCGCGATGAACCAGGCGTTCTTTACTTTGTCCCTGGGAGTCGCCGCCATGGAAATCTTCGGTTCCTACACCTCCGACAAGTTTTCCCTCGGCGGGGAGTCCGTCCGCATCTGCATCTTGGACACTCTTGTCGCCCTGTCCGCCGGCCTTATCATTTTCCCCGCGTGTTTCGCCTTTGGGGTGAAACCGGACGCGGGACCCGGACTGATATTCCAAACCCTTCCGCATGTTTTTCTCAGCATGTCGGGCGGCAGGTTCTGGGGCGCGGCCTTTTTCCTCTTCATGATTTTTGCAAGCATGTCCACCGTCCTGGCCGTCTTCGAAAATTTGATGTCCGGGTTCATGGACGATTGGAAGTGGTCGCGTAAAAAGACGACGTGCGTGTGCTTTGTCGTCGTCCTCTTGACGTCCGTACCATGCGCATTGGGCTACAATCTTTTGGATTTCGTGCAAATCGGCGGAAAGAACGTCCTGGACATGGAAGACTTCGCCGTCTCGAACTTCTTCTTGCCGCTGGGGTCGTTGGTTTACCTCCTCTTCTGCGTTTCGAAGTGGGGCTGGGGGTTCGACAAGTATCTTTCGGAGGCGAACAAGGGCGAAGGCCTGAAGATTCCCCGCATCTGCAAGAACTATTTCCGCTACGTGCTTCCCATCTTGATTTTAATCATCTTCATCGAAGGTTTGGTTTGAGCGGATGGGGTTCTTCAAAAAAAGATTAGTATATTGAAATCATGATTTTCAAAACGCTGATTGTCGACGATGAACCCTTGGCGCGCATGCGGATGCGCAAACTTTTGGACGCTTATCCCAACTTGGTGTCCATCGTGGGGGAGGCTTGCACCGGGGACGAAGCCATTTCGCAAATTCGCACCTTTCATCCGGATTTGGTCTTTTTGGATATCCAGATGCCCGATAAAACGGGATTTGACGTGCTCCGGGAAATCGACAGCGAAGAAGATCCGCTGGTCGTTTTCACGACGGCCTACGATGAATACGCCCTCAAGGCCTTTTCGGAAGACACCGTGGATTATTTGCTGAAGCCCATCGAAGAGGAGCGTTTGCAAGTTTGCATGGATAAAATCCGCCGTCTGGGGGATGTCTTCAGCGGGGAATCGGACGCGGAACCGGACGTGCAGCGCCTCTTGAACCGCCTTCCGGACAAGGAAGCCCCTTATTTGCGGCGCGTCCAGGCGAAGGTCGGGGACCGCACCATCGTCATTCCGATTGAAAATGTTTTTCGATTCCAAAGTGAAGAAAAATACACGACGGTTTACACTTCGAACGGCAAGTATGTCATCAGCATGCCGCTTGTCGATTTGGAAAAGAGGCTCGACCCGGCGCAGTTCGTACGCGTCCATCGGGCGCATTTGGTGGCCATAGACGCCATTGCCGAATACCAGAGGTTGCCGAATGGGCATTTTTGCGTGAAGTTGCACGACAAGGATTATTCCGTGATTCCCGTCAGCCGCAATTTCGTGAGCCGTCTCCATTCTCTTTGACCCGTTGGCCGGGAAATAGTTTATTTTTTTCCCATGCACCCCGATTTCAATTTACAAGCGATTCTCATCACCAACATTTTGGGCGTGGTCCTCTTGGGCGTCCTGTTCGCCGGGAATATTTGGCGTTTTCGTGAAAAGACTCCGGAAAACAACAGCGTGATGCTTTTCATCTTGTTTACCTTGTCCGATTGCGTGAGCGAGTCCATTTCCTATTACATCGACGGGCGGCCGGGAGGTTTTGCGCGCTCCGTCAATTACATTTCCAATATTTGGCTCTACATTTCGACGATGCTCACCAGCCTTTGCTGGATCCGTTTTCTCTTCATCCATTTGACGGGCTATTTCCCGAAGCTCCACCAGAGCATCCTCACGGTGGTAATCGGGAGCGCGAGCTTTTTGCTGGTCATCAACTTTGTTGAACCGCTGGTGTTTTCCATCGACGAAAACAACGTCTATTCGCGGCGCACGTTCTTTTGGCTGTATCTGCTTGTCAACTACGGAATTTTAATCGACTCTTTGGTGGTTTACTGCCGCAGCCGTTGGCGCAAAAGTCCGCTGAAGAGCTTCGCCCTTTGGGCTTATATCATACCCGTCGCCATCTGCGCCATCATCCAATGCTGCTTTTACGGGATTTCCGTCATCTCCGCCAGTTACTGCATCGCCATTGCCGGAATTCTCTCCAGCTTGCAGAACGAAGCCATTTTCAAGGACAGGCTCACGGGGCTTTTCAACCGCGCTTACTTGGACTATATGTTCAAAAAATTGGAACGTTCCCCGCGTTCGCACGTGACGGGAGTCATGGTGGACTTGAACGGATTCAAGAACATCAACGATCATTACGGGCACGCAGTGGGGGATTCCGTCTTGCGCAACGTGGCGGGGATCTTGCAAGAATCCGTCGGCGACTTGGGAACGGCCATCCGCTACGCCGGGGACGAATTCATTTTGCTTTTGAATACGCAAATGGATGCGGTCATCGAAATGGCCATTCGGGACGTCAAAACGAACATGGAAAACTTTAACGTCAAGAATCCCGTCCGCTACATGCTGTCCGCCTCGTTCGGCTACAGCAAACTGAATTTGGAAGAGCAAACTCCCGATGAATTCTTGAACGATATCGACAAGCGCATGTATGAGGACAAGAGGGCTTATTACGCGGCTTGTCCAGAAAATTAGACGGGCGACGAGCCAGTGGGCGAATCGCGGCTTCTTGTTTGGCGTTAGATTTCGGGAATAAAATTTTTAAATTAAAGGCGATGAAAAAACTCAGCCAAAGTTTGGAAGATTATCTGGAAATGGTGCATATGCTGCACCTTTCCAAGGGGACTGCCCGGTTGAAGGACATCGCCCAGGAACTCGGGGTCAAGGCCCCGTCCGTCGTTCGCGCCATGCACGAACTCAAGGAGCTGGGGTACATCGAACAGGAACCCTATGGCGACGTCCGGTTGACGAAAACGGGCCTTGCTGCTGCCAAGGGGGTCTTTGGGCGGCACACCCTTCTCCGAAGTTTCTTGGAACTCTTGGGCGTTTCCCCGACCGTGGCGGATGCCGACGCCTGCTCGCTTGAGCACATCCTTTCCGGCGAAACTCTGGACAGAATTTCTTCATTCGTCCAAAAGAACGCGGTTGAAGGCTGATATCATCGAAATTTGTCCGGGAATGGGTGAAAATACCCTTGTGACGGCAATCACGGGAAAGATTTCCCATTGGATTTGGCGGCGAATCTCAAAAAATTCACCTTGACTAAATTCTCCATTTGTGCTACATTTAGCCAAGACTAATTAGCTTTGCCTAAACTAACTAGACAAGGCTAAACTGAAAAGGATTCGAAAATAAGATTCAAAAAAGGAAACATCCCATGAATAAAAAAATCGGTTTGATTCTGGCTTCTTCCTTGGCGGCCACCCCGCTGTTCGCCGAAGAGGCTGCATCGTCTTCAGGCCCGCAATTCTCCGTTGCCGGCGAAGTGGAATTCGAAGCGAACACGCACTTCAAGCAGGTCGATCCGCGCGACGAAGTCAACAACAACGCGCAGGACAACAAGTGGTTCCACGATTACTCCTCCACTTTCAATTTGATTTTCCAAGTGAAGTTCAACGACAAGTGGTCTGCGGAAGCGGCCATTTCCGCCGATGACGACAACGCGGCCCCGGGGTTCGCTTACGACGGCGCGTTCATCCAATACCAGCTGAACGACAACATCGCCATCAAGGCCGGTGACTTCACCTATTCGGAAGGCGCGTTCCGCTATTACGACTACGATGATCCGGGAGACGCTGCAGTCGGCATGACCGAACGTGACGTCCGCGGTCTCGAACTCAACGCTTACGGCCTCTTGGTGGGGCTCGGCTGGGGTCGCGGCGACGACGACTGCCCCGAAGAAGCAGAAGGCTGCACCTCTTACGACGTGCATGTCGCCTATGACATCGCCCTCGGAGCGCATTCCATCCGTCCGTTTGCCAACTACCAGAGCTACCAGCAAGAAAATGCGAACCGTCTCCGCGCCGGTGTCACGGCGAACCTGGTCTTCGGCGAAGCGGTGAACGTGCAGCTGGCTTACGGTCTCGCCTCCGACGCCCTTTCGGAAGATGAGCCGAAGATGAGCCATTCCTTTGCGATTGAACCGGAATTCAACTTGGGCAAGGTGAACATCAAGGGCACGGCGTTCTACGCTTACCTGGCCGACGCCGAAGACAATCCGACGGAAATCGAAACCCCGGAATACATGTTCGCCTACGTGGAACCGTCCTTCGCCATCAACGACCAATTCTCCGTGGGCGTCCAAGGGGAATATCACACGATGACGACCGACAAGGACGCGGACTTGCAGCAGGTCTGGGTCGGACCGAAGGCCTATCTGAACCCGGCGGAAAATCTTTCCCTCGAAGGGTACTTCCGCGCTTGCCTGCCGATCGGCGACGATTACGAAGATGCGGACTCCGACGACGTCTATTTCGGAGCCGGTGCGACGGTTGGTTTTACATTCTAATTCAAAGAGGTGAGACGATGCCTTTGACTTTGTGCTCGATAGGTGAGCTTTTTACAGTCAAGCGCTTGAGCGGCGACGCCGCAGTGCGGCAGCACTTGAATGAACTCGGATTCAGCGTGGGTTCCCCCGTCACTGTCGTGGCGAGCCTCGGCGGCAACGTGATTGTGAAAGTGAAGGAATCGCGCATCGCTCTCGACCATAAATTGGCCAGCCGCATCATGGTGTGATGGCCGCTTAGGAGACAAAATGAAAACTTTACGCGATGTAAAGGTCGGCGAAACCGTCAAGGTCGCCAAATTGCACGGAGAAGGTGCGCTCAAGCGCCGTTTGATGGACATGGGCCTGACTAACGGTGCGGAGGTGTACGTCCGCAAGGTCGCTCCCCTCGGGGATCCGGTGGAAGTGAACGTGCGCGGTTATGAACTCAGCGTCCGCAAGGATGACGCGGAACGCGTGGAAGTCAAGGAAGCATAAGGAGAACCGAAAATGGCAACAACAATTGCACTTGCAGGGAACCCGAATTGCGGAAAGACTACGATGTTCAACGCCTTGACCGGGGCTAGCCAATATGTGGGCAACTGGCCGGGTGTCACCGTCGAACGCAAGGAAGGGCGTCTGAAAAAGTCCAAGGACACGATAGTCACGGACCTTCCGGGCATCTATTCGCTGTCGCCCTACACGCAGGAAGAAGTCGTCTCCCGCGACTATTTGATGAGTTCCGCGCCGAACGTCATCTTGAACATTGTCGATGCGACGAACATCGAACGCAACCTTTACTTGACGACCCAACTCTTGGAGCTGGGAAAGCCGACCGTGATTGCGCTCAACATGATGGACGCTCTGAAAAAATCCGGCTCGACCATCGACGTGAAAAAGCTTTCCGAAAAGCTCGGCGTTGAAATCGTCGAGACCCAAGCCCTTTACGGCAAGGGAATCCGGGAAGCGGCGGAAAAGGCCGTCGAACTTTCGAAATCTACGGCGACGCAGTCCCAGGCGAAGTTCGCGGACGACGTGGAAAAGGCCATCGCCGACGTGACGGCGTATCTCCCGCCTGTCGCGGAAAATTTGAAGCGTTGGTACGCCATCAAGCTGATTGAACGCGACAAGAACGTTTTCGCCCGGCTCTCCCTTTCGGAGGCGGACAAGGCGAAAATCGAAGAAATCGTGAAGGCCTTGGAAGCGTCCCGAGACAACGACAGCGAATCGATTATCACCGACGAACGCTACAATTACATCGCGGAGGTCTTGAACGGCGTCTTGAAAAAGTCAGGCAGCCACTTGACCTTGTCCGACAAGGTGGATCGCATCGTGACGAACCGGATTCTCGGTCTCCCGATTTTCCTTTTGGTGATGTGGGCCGTGTACTACATCTCCGTGACGACTGTCGGCTCCATGGCGACGGATTGGACGAACGATTCTTTCGTCGGCGGCATCCAGGAAGCTGTCCAAGGTTTTCTTGAAGGAGCCGGGGCGAATCCAATCCTGACAGATGCTCTGGTGAACGGAGTCATCGGCGGCGTGGGCGCGGTCGTGGGCTTTGCTCCCCAGATGTTCATTTTGTTCATTTTGCTCTCCTTCATCGAGGACTGCGGCTACATGGTGCGCATCGCGTTCGTGATGGACCGCATTTTCCGTCGCTTCGGGCTTTCGGGCAAGAGCTTCATTCCGCTGCTCGTCGCTTCGGGTTGCGGAATTCCCGGCATCATGGCGTCGAAGACCATTGAAAACGACAACGACCGCCGATTGACCATCATGACGACGACTTGGGTGCCTTGCGGCGCGAAGCTCCCGGTGATTGCCTGCATGGCGGGCGTCATTGCGGCTCAAGGCGGCTTGGGCTCCTGGGTCGCCCCGACGATGTATGCCTGCGGAATCGGCAGTGTCCTGCTTGCCGCGATCATGCTCAAGAAGACGAAGCCCTTCCACGGGGAAGCCGCCCCGTTCGTGATGGAGCTTCCGCAATATCATCTTCCGCAGCTGAAGACCGTTTTGATGCACGCTTGGGAACGCACCAAGGGATTCTTGATTAAAGCCGGTACGATTTTGTTCCTCGCTTGCCTGGTGATGTGGTTCCTGTCTAGCTACGGTTGGCAAAGCGCCTCCGCAGAGGGCGAAGCGGAAGTGGCCGCCGTTGCGGAAACCGCCCCGAATCCCGCGGACGCCCCTGCTGTCGTGAGCGATTCCGTGGCTGCCGTCGATTCTGCCGTGACGGATTCTGCGACCGCCTTGGCTGCGGATTCCAGTGCTGAAAAGACGGACTCTGCGACGGCGCAAGTTGCTGAAGCTGTGGAAACGTCGGATTCCGCGCAGGCGGCAGAAGTCGCTTCTGCGGAAAAGCCCGAAGCTGCTGAACCTGCCGAAGAGTCTGCGGAAAGCGGCGAAGAAGAGGAAGAGGCCGCTGCCGGGGAAGAGCTGGCCGCCGACACGGAAAACTTGGAATTCGGCTTGGTGGAAAATCCGGCGAATTCCATCTTGGCCCGCATCGGCAACAAGATTCGCTACATCTTCCTTCCGCTCGGATTTGGCGGAGAAGAAGGCGGTTGGCAAGCTGCAGCGTCTTCCTTGGCCGGGTTCTCCGCGAAAGAGGGCATCGTCGGGACAATGGCCGTCTTGGCCGGCGGAAACGACGCCCTGCAAGAAGAAGCGGAAGGCGCGGAAACCTATGAAGATGCCGGAACGTTCGGCGCAGTGCTCAAGACTTGGTTCCCGAGCGTCTTGGCGGCATTCTGCTTCTTGCTCTTCAACTTGCTTGATTCGCCTTGCCTTGCCGCCATTGCGACGATGGCCCGCGAACTCAACGACCGCAAATGGTTCTGGTTCGCCATCATCTTCCAGAACGTCTGGGCTTGGGTGATGACCTTCATCGTTTACCAAATCGGTTCCCTGGTGATGGGTGGCGGTTTCTCGGTGGCGACGGCTATCGCCTGCATCTTCATCGCGGCGATGCTCTTCCAGTTGTTCCGCCCGGATCCTTACAAGGGCAAGACTTTCGGCGCGGTCCGCTCCGTCGACGCCATCGCCGGTCAGCAAAAGAAGTGATTTTCAAAGAGGTCTGAATGCTTGCAAACATCCTGGTCATCGCATTGCTCGCCTTGTGGACAATCGTCGCCGTCGCGTTCGTCGTCAAAAACGTGAAGAGCGCCGTGGTGAACCGCAACCCGGCCTGCTTGGGATGTTCTCAGGCATGTGCTGCCCATTCCGCTCATTGCAAGCACCGTTTGCCATAGACGATTCCCTCGGGGCGAAAGCTCCGGGGGAATTTTCGCCTGAAAAGCTTCCTCTTCGCGGGGGAGCTTTTTTTGGCGTCGGGAAACGGAGTTGGGGACTGGGAAAGCGGTTTGAATTTTTGACTCCATTGAGTATATTTTCAAACAGTTGAATCAATACACTTGGCGACATTTGTGGAAAAACTGATAGACATAGCCCAAAGCCCGGTTTACCCCCTTCTCGTGATTCTTTTACAGGACAAGTCGACGAAGAAGAACATCATCTGGGCGACGGACACCTACGAGGAGTACGGCTGCGGATTTACGGATAAAGAGCCGATTGAACGGGAGCTGCTGTCGCAGCACGCGGACATCATCAAGCCGCGTATCCAGAAATCACTGGAGGCGCAGGCGGCGCGAACGCGAAAAAAAGCCGAGGTCTTCACACCGGCGTGGCTCTGCAACCTGATGAACAATTACTGCGATCAGGAATGGTTCGGCAGGAAAGACGTTTTTAACATAGAAAATGAAGACCATACATGGACGGTAGCCCCGGAGCCGATAGAGTTTCCGAAACGGAAAACATGGAAGCATTACGTGGATTCCCGGCGGCTGGAAATCACATGCGGCGAAGCGCCGTACCTCGTGTCACGGTATGACGTCTCAACCGGCGAGCTGATTGTTCCGCCAAAGCGCAGGATCGGACAGCTTGACCGGAAGCTTCGGATAGTGAACGAAAATACCGATACATATGATGAATGGCTCAAATGGGCAATCCGGGCGTTCGAGGCGACGTATGGGTATGAATATCAGGGAGACAATCTTCTGATTGCGCGGGTGAATCTCTTGTTGACGTTCATTGATTATTACACGGAACGCTGGGAAAAGCAGCCGGATGAAAAGCTTCTGCGGCAGGTGGCAAATAAAATCGTCTGGAACATCTGGCAGATGGACGGCCTGAAGGACACCGTCCCACTTGGAAAGCCGTATGAGGAATATCACCAGATGTCGCTGTTTGAGAGCTTTTCGGACATGGCGGCGCAGGAAGAAGAGCCGGAAGCGATACCTTGTAAAATATTTGACTGGAGAGCGGGGCGTTCTCTCGTCTTCAAGAAGCTGAAGGAGAATAGAGTATGAAAACAGATTTAACGGAGAATAGAGACTCTTCTTACAAAAACCTGCTTGAAAATATCGGAGACGCTTTGCGGAACGGCAGACAAAAAGCCGCGTCTCAGATTAACCAAACGCTCGTCGAGACAAATTGGAATATCGGCAAATATATTGTTGAGTACGAGCAGGCGGGACATGAAAAAGCGGAGTATGGGTCGGAGACGCTGAAAAGATTATCCCGCGATTTAACGGAAAGATACGGAAACGGCTTCAGCCTAAGTAATATTAACAAGATGAGAAAACTGTATCTTACTTATCCGATTTTGCAGACACTGTCTGCAAAATTGAGCTGGAGTCATTATGTTGAACTTTTGAAAATTGACGATGATATGGAACGCTCTTTCTATATCCATGAATGCGAAAGTGAAAGCTGGGGCGTCAGGGAGCTGAAACGACAAATGAAAAGCATGCTTTTTCAGAGGCT
This sequence comes from uncultured Fibrobacter sp., assembly GCA_964501065.1. GTDB lineage: Bacteria > Fibrobacterota > Fibrobacteria > Fibrobacterales > Fibrobacteraceae > Hallerella. The sequence goes on from CAZCRF010000042.1 coordinate 10,944, forward strand.
TGCGCTCAGCAAAAACAAAGACGAGGTCATGGCGCTTGCGAAAGAGGGACAGATTATCGAAAAGCCGAAAGACATTATAAAAGATCCATATATATTTGAATTTGTCGGACTGCCGGAACTGCCGGTGTATACTGAAGGTGATTTAGAAAATGCGCTGATAGATAATCTCAGTCATTTTCTGCTGGAACTCGGCAAGGGATTCACCTATGTCGGCAGGCAGCAGCCTGTCAATATCGGAGGGAGGATATTCAAGATCGATCTGGTCTTCTATCATCGGATCCTGAAATGCTTCGTCCTGATCGACCTGAAGCGCGGCGAAGTACAGCATGAGGATATAGGTCAGATGAATTTGTATCTGAACTACTACCGCGAAGAGATGAATACACCCGGGGATACAGAGCCGATTGGCATTGTTATGGGCGCATTTGAAGACAAACTGATGGTGAAATACGCGACACAGAATATATCAAACCAACTTTTTGTCAGCCGGTATCAGCTTTATCTGCCGGACAGGCAACAATTAGAAGATGAAATCCGCAGATTCATGGATCGTGCCGACGCAAAGGAGAACTAACTATGGGCAAGAAACTTTTTAATTTCGTGATCGGAAATCCGCCGTATCAGGAGGATACAAGAGACACTTCCGACAAGCCGGTCTATAACACGTTTATGGATGCTGCTTTTGGCGTGGCAGAGAAAGTCGAATTGATTACTCCTGCGAGATTTCTTTTCAATGCAGGGAAAACACCGAAGGCGTGGAACGAGGAACGGCTTTCCGATCCACATTTTAAGGTGTTGGAATATGAGCAAGATAGCTCCAGAGTTTTTTCCAATACCGATATTAAGGGCGGCGTGGCTGTAACGTATAGAGATATGTCTAAGGATTACGGTGCAATTGGTGCCTTTTCTGCATTTGAAGAACTGAACACCATTTTGCGAAGAGTGTCTGTACGTCTCACATCTGGTTCCCTAACAGATATTATGATTTTGCAGAACAGGTTTGATTTGGATGCGCTTTACACTGATTACCCAGAAGCAAGAAATCAGATAAGCAGTGATGGTCGGGAGCGAAGAATTGTAACAAGCTCTTTTAATAAGCTCAATGTTTTTAAGGAAAATAAACCAGTTGGAGAAAGTGTTCGCATATTAGGACTTGCTCAACCGGGAAATAAAAGGGTTTATAAGTGGATTTTGCGAAAATACATTATCGACAATGGTAATCTTGAGCATTTTAAAGTCGTTTTACCAAAGTCAAACGGTTCTGGAGCAATAGGAGAAGTATTATCTACTCCGCTCGTCGGCGAGCCGCTCGTCGGCTATACACAGTCTTTTATTGGTATAGGTT
>CAZCRF010000042.1:12388-22156 GCA_964501065.1 uncultured Fibrobacter sp.
CCGCTCGTCGGCGAGCCGCTCGTCGGCTATACACAGTCTTTTATTGGTATAGGTTCTTTTAATTCTAAAGCCGAAGCGGATGCTTGTTTGAAATATGTAAAATCAAAATTTGCCCGTACAATGCTTGGAGTTCTGAAAATAACACAGGATAATCCTCCTGAAAAGTGGAAATACGTCCCTCTCCAAGACTTCACTCCCTCTTCCGACATCGACTGGTCGAAATCCGTCCATGAGATCGATCTGCAGCTGTATCGTAAATATGGACTTGACGAGAACGAGATAAACTTCATCGAGACGCATGTAAAGGAGATGGCATAAATGTCAGCAATCAAGATAAATACAGCCACAAAGGTCACTCCTCAGTGCTACGCCTATACGACTCCGGGAGTGCCGAAACACAACGGCTGGACAAAGATCGGATTTACAGAGCGGGACGTGGAAACCCGCATCAATGAGCAGACGCACACGGTCGGCGTCGATCACAAGACATGGTGGCATATGCGCGCCGCCTATATGACTGAGCCTTACGGTAGCTTTACCGATAAGGATTTTCATGCCTATTTGAAGAAGCTCGGCATTTCCCGCGAGGTAGGAACTGAGTGGTTCCAGATTGAGCCGAATACCGCCAAGGGTGATTTTATCGACTTCACGCAAAACCACGGTGTAGTTTCCGCGGATGATGCGGACGCGGTGATTCCGTATAAGCTTCGCGATGAACAGAACGATGCCGTGCAGCATACGTACGACTATTTCAAATCCCACGAGAAGGGAGAATTCCTCTGGAACTGCAAGCCGCGTTTCGGCAAGACGCTCTCGGCTTATGATCTCTGCAGTCGGCTTGATGTGACGAATGTTCTGATTGTGACCAACCGTCCGGCAATCGCAAATTCATGGTATCAGGACTATGAAACTTTCTTCGGCCCGCAGTCCGGATATCTCTTTGTAAGCAATGTGGACGGCATCAAGGACAGGAAATATGTTCTCAGCCGTCAGGAATATCTTGATAAGCTGCAGGAACTTGGCGTCGGCAAGGTGAAGGGCTGCATTGAGTTTGTCAGCCTGCAGGATCTGAAAGGCTCTATTTACTTTGGCGGCAGATACGACAAGCTCTCCGAAGTAAGCGCGGAAAAGGGACTGACGTGGGATATTCTCATCATCGACGAGGCACACGAGGGCGTCGATACATATAAAACGGATACGGCATTCAACCATATTCGCCGCAAGTATACGCTGCACCTTTCCGGCACGCCTTTCAAGGCGCTGGCGAATGATAAGTTTCCGGAAAAGGCTATCTATAACTGGACGTACGCCGACGAGCAGAAGAAAAAGCGCGACTGGGACGATTCCAGCGAGATTGAGAATCCGTATGAGAACCTGCCGAGGCTTTCTCTGTTCACCTATCAGATGTCTGACATTATCCGTGACAAAGTTAAGCAGGGCATTGAGCTTGCAGATAATGATGTGGAGGAATACGCGTTTGACCTGAATGAGTTCTTCAAAACCAATGAATCCGGCCGTTTTCTTCATGACGCGGACGTGGATAAATTTTTGGACGCGCTGACGACGCAGGACAAGTTCCCGTTCTCCACGCCGGAGCTGCGGGATGAGCTGAAGCATACCTTCTGGCTCTTGAACCGTGTGGCAAGCGCGAGAGCACTCGCTAAGAAGCTGGGGCTCCATCCGGTATTCAAGGATTATGAGGTTATTCTTGCTGCGGGCGATGGCAAGCTCGATGATGATGACGAGAATGAAAAGTCCTTTGATAAAGTCACGAAAGCCATCCAGACACATGATAAGACGATCACACTTTCTGTCGGGCAGCTCACAACCGGCGTAACGATTCCGGAGTGGACGGCGGTTCTCATGCTTTCCAACATGGCAAGCCCGGCGCTCTATATGCAGGCGGCGTTCCGTGCGCAGAATCCGTGCCTGTTCCATGATGCACAGGGCAATTCCTACCGAAAGAAAAATGCCTATGTATTTGACTTTGATCCGGCGAGAACACTGACGATATTTGAGAAATTTGCAAACGACCTGATTCCGGAGACCTCTGGCGACAAGGGAGACTTTGATCAGCGAAAGGCACATGTCCGCGAGCTTTTGAACTTCTTCCCTGTCTATGGTGAAGATGATAACGGATCAATGATCGAGCTGGATGCAGAATCCGTTCTGACCATTCCGCGTCATATCCATGCAAAGGAAGTCGTGGAGCGAGGCTTCATGTCAAACTTCCTGTTTGCCAATATTTCCGGCATCTTTGGCGCGCCGAAAGAAATCATCGACATCATCAACAATATGCAGGCTATCGAGGAGCCGGGTAAGCTGTCGCCTACAGGCATTGACGAACATACGGCGGACGGCCTTGATCTGAACGATGAAGGTAAGGTTGAAATACCGCACGAGCAGGTGATCGGAACGGCCAGCGAGCTTTTCGGCGACAAAGTTTACAGCGACGTGCACGAACAGCTCAAACAGGCTGTAGCGGGCATTACAGAAGAACACGCAAAGAATCCTGATCCGAAAAAGGATGAACTTGCGGCGCTCCGCGAGAAGTTCTCTAAACCGATTGCAGATACACTCATGGAAACTGCCCGCCAGCAATATGGCAGAGATTTGAAGAAGTCCACGCAGAATCAGCTTGAGCGCAAGATTCAGGAAACGACGGATACTGTTGTGAGCCGCGAGTACGGCGATTACACCATCCGGGATCACCAGCTCGAAAAAGAACGCGACGACAGAATTGCCGAGGCGCAGAAGTCCGGTGCGTCCATGACCGAGATCACCAGGCTGGATGATGAATACACGAAGCGCAGGCTCGAAGGCTATCAGCAGATGGTGGATAACATTCATAAGAAGCTGAACAGCGAAGAAACCGTCAAAAAGGCAGCGGAAACCATCGTGGAGACTGTCGAGACCGAAAAGCTGAACAGGGAGAAGGATTCCATTGAAGGCAGCGTTCGCGACCATCTCCGCGGTTTCTCACGTACGATTCCTGCGTTCCTTATGGCTTATGGCGATGAGAGCACCACGCTTGCGAACTTTGATGCACTTGTACCGGCGGAGGTGTTTTGGGAAGTTACGGTGAATCCGCAGAATGGCGTCGGAGTAACACTTGACCAGTTCCGCATGTTGCGCGACGGCGGGGATTACGATACCACCGACGAAAACGGAAATCCGGTCAAGAAGCATTTTGACGGACATTTGTTTGACGAGGTCGTATTTAATGACGCGGTACAGGAGTTCATGAAAAAGCGGCTGGAACTGGCAGACTACTTCACCGGCGAACACGAGGACGATATCTTCACTTACATCCCGCCGCAGCGGACGAATCAGATCTTCACTCCGAAACGTGTGGTGAAGGATATGGTTGACAGGCTTGAGAAAGAAAATCCCGGCTGCTTCGATGATCCGGACGCGACGTTTGCCGACCTCTATATGAAATCCGGCATGTACATAACAGAAATCGTCACGAGGGTTTATCAAAGCAAGCGGATGAAGGCTCTCTTCCCGGACGATTCGGAAAGGCTGAATCATATCTTTGCAGAGCAGGTCTATGGATGCGCTCCAACGGAGATTATTTACCGGATCTGCCTGCGTTACATCCTCGGATTTAATGACGAGATTCACATTGAGAAGAACAATATCAAACTCTGCGACACGCTCCAGTTTGCGAAAGACGGGAAGCTGGAAGAGGAGCTTGAAAGGATTTTCGGTCTGTAAAAAGTACGTGCGGACGTGAAAGGCTGCGCAAATTATCATCGCCAAGTAAATCCGACATTGGCCGAAAGTGTGATTGATTCTCGCCAAGTAAACTTCGCGAGGATGAAAATGATTCCAGATTGCCAGACGTGCATGCTTCCACTTTTAAAATTCATGTCGGACGGAAAAGCGCATAAATTTTCAGAGGCGGTTGAAGTTCTTTCCGACGAGTTCAACGAAGCTCTTCAACAAGCACAATTCCAAAAACTCAAATGATTCATCCTCGCAAAATGAAAAGCTTGCTGAAAGCGAAGTACGCCGGACGATTTGCTAACGGCGGTTCTAAAATGCTCGCCTCAGTTTTTTGAGAATCTTGTGGTTGACTTGCTCGTTCACATGGGCTACGGCGGAAACTTCGAGGAGGCGGCGGAAGTCGTCGGAAAAAGCGGTGACGAGGGAAAAGGTGCAGAATCCGCTCGCTAAAGTGACTGCCCTCACCCTTTCCCGAGGGTGAACACTTCGCGGAGTTCTTCGTCGGAGAGCCTTGCAATCCAGTTCTCCCCGGTGGCGACGGTCATTTCCGAAATCTTCTTCTTGCTTTCGATGATGTCGTTGATTTTTTCTTCGAACGAGTCCTTTGTAATCAGACGATGCACGACGACGCGGCGGCTTTGTCCGATTCGGTAAGCGCGGTCTGTCGCCTGGGATTCCACGGCGGGGTTCCACCACAAATCGTAATGCACCACCTGGGAGGCGGACGTCAAATTCAACCCCGTTCCGCCGGCTTTCAACGAAAGGATCAAGATGCGCTTCTCCGGAATGTTTTCGAATTCGGACACGACCTTTTCCCTGTTCGAAAGGCTCATCCCGCCGTGGTAAAACAGGACGGGGACTTTGAATTTGTCTTGAATGACTTTTTCCAAGATTTCGCCCATTGCCGTGAACTGCGTAAAGACCAGCGTTTTTTCGTCCGTGTCCAAAATGGATTCCAGAATGTCGAGGAAAAGTTCCATCTTGCCGGAACGCTCGGCGGCGACGTGACCGTCTTTCAAGTATTGCGCCGGGTGATTGCAAATCTGTTTGAGCGCGACAATCGCTCGGAGAACCACTCCGCTGCGTTCGAAGTTCTCGGCGGAATCCTCCTTGTCGAATGTCCCGATTTTTTGCATCATCGAGTTGAAGACTTCATTGTAGAGCGTCTCTTGCTCCGAAGAAAGTGCCGCCCACTCGTCCTGTTCCAGTTTTTCCGGGAGATCCGCGATGATGGATTTGTCCGTTTTGAGACGCCTGAGCAAGAATGGCGCTGTGACTTTTCGGAAGAGTTCCGCCCGGTGCTTGTTGCCGCGGTCTTGGATGGGCTTTTCAAACTCCTCGCGGAACGCCTTTGCCCCACCGAAGAATCCCCGATTGCAAAAGTCCATGATGCTCCAGAATTCCATCAGGCGATTTTCGACGGGAGTCCCGCTCATCGCAATCTTGATGTGTGCCGACACGGCTCGGACCGCGCGGCTCTGCGATGTCCCGGCGTTCTTGATGTTCTGCGCTTCGTCGATGATGGCGACTTGCCAATCCGCCTTGGAAAAGAGTTCCCGGTCTGAACGCAAAACGCCATAAGTCGTGATGAAAATGTCTGCGGCCGCATTTTCGAATCGACGGGATTGCCCGTGATAAATGTGGAATCGAAGTTCCGGGGCGAATTTGGAAAGTTCCCTTTTCCAGTTTTGCAGAAGCCCCGTGGGGACGATGATCAAGGCTTTGCGCTCTTCGAATGCCCCCTCGTTTTTCATTTGTTGCAAGAGGGTGATCACTTGGAGTGTCTTTCCTAGCCCCATGTCGTCCGCTAAAATGCTCCCGAATCCGAGACGCGAGTTCCCGAGCATCCACGAAAAGCCTCGCCATTGGTAGGGGCGCAGGGTCGCGTGAATCTGCGGCGGCGTGGGAACGTCGTTCTCCGCTTGGAGTTTTCGAATCTCCGACAAGGCTTCCGGGGCGATTTGCACGGAAAGCCCTTCGAATTCCCCGGCGAGGGCGATTTGCAAGACCTTTATCGCCGGGACCTTGAAACGGTCGCGCAGTCCGGCCTTCAAACGTTCCACGTCGCTTCCGGTGACATAAAAGTATTGCCCTTCAAAATAGAGCAAATCTTTCGATTCCTCGTAGAGTTTGAGGAATTGCTTCCCGTCCATCGACTTTTCGCCGATGGAAACGGACCAGTTCAGCTGCAAGAGATTTTCGAGTCGGCAAAATCCCGCCCGAACTTTTTCTTCGGAGCGGACGATTTGCGGCTGCGGAATTCCCCGGACGACGCGGTCGATTCCCGGCGGCAAGTCAAGCTCCACGCCCAATGCGCGGAACAGGGGGACGGATTCGTTCAAGAATCGGATTAAACTTTCCCCGGAAAGGTGGATGTTGTCGTGGGCTTTTCCCGAAATGTATTCCGCGTATCCCGGCAGGTATTCGCAGAGCGGCAGGGAATCTTGCAAGATGCGTCCGCGCCTTTCTTTGGGAAAGTCCCATTTCCAAAGCTGCGAATAGGGGGAAACTTCCCCCGTTTCGCGGTCTGCGAAGTCCAAGTCCACGTCGACTTTTCCGAATCCCGCGTCTGCGCCGTTCACGATTGCCGCATACCGGGCCTTAAAAAGCTCGTAGCCGGAAAGCCATTTCCGGATTTCCGAAATTCCGTCGAAAGTCCTGTCGGAGACTTCCAGCGTCGCTTTTCCGAAAAAGGCGTATAGGCGGTCGTCCTTGAACTTCCGGTCCGAGCTTCGCCGCATATAGGTCGAAAGAATCGCGACCAGTAGGACTTCCGCCGAGTTTTGAACCATTTTCCCGGGGAATTCGAGTTCGCTCCGGACGAATTTGGCGGGGAGAATCCTTTGCAAGCGCTCGGCAGCCTTCCTGACTTCTGCCATTGAAAACAGCGGCAGCCAAAAGAATTGCGCCGTTTTTTCGCCCGTCAAAAAGAGCTTTGGATAAACCGCACCCCGGTTCAGAATTTCCCCGGCGGTCTTCTGCGCATAGGACAAGAGCCTTGCCGAGGCGTCCGCCTTCGACATTCCCGTCGGGCTTTCCACGGAAACGGCGTCGAGCGCCCATTCGAGAGGGGCTTTCCCGAATGTCCAACGGTTCTCGCCCATGTAACGGACGTCCCCTTTCACGGAAAGATCCACCGAATTTTCCGGGTAGCGTTCAAAATTGTCACTGCAGATTGCTTTCAAGGTGTCGCGGAAATCGTCTACGAATTCTGCGGAGAACACGGCGTTCGCGTACACTGCGCCGCGGAGGGCTTTTCGGACATCGGGGATTCCCGTTTCTTCGAACTCCGGGACGTCGGGAATTTCTTCCGAGCCGTTCCGGGGGACCAGGGCGAAATAGCTCCCGAACGCGGGGATGGATTCGGCTTCGTCCGGGATTTCCCCCTCCCATTCCGCTTCCGCGCTTTGCTTTGCCAGCACGGCCATGTCCAGTCCGCGCAAGCTGAACAGCAGAAAGGGATTCTTGTCGATTTTTTTCCCGAGTCCCGCCAAGGCGGCGTAAGTGTGCTTGCACATTCCACGCATGCCGCAGCTGCACTTGACGGAGAACTTCACTCCCGCTCCGGGAAAGAGCTTCATTCCGTTGTTCACGGCCAATTCTAAAGCTTCGTCCGGTTCCAAATGGTGCGCGAGGGAGTTCGATAATTCCGGAAGCCTCTTCAGGGCGGTGAGCATGTTCGCCTCTTCTTCTTCCGAAAAACGGGAAAATAGCAGGACGACCTTTTGCGTGTTCCACGAATCTCCCACGATGCGGGCGTTCACCGTTCGACCCGAAATTTGCACGTCGGCGGCCCGGGCGGCAGAACGCAGATAAGCGGGGAATCCGCCTTCGAGGCTTTCCCGCCACTTGTCTCCCCAAGGATTTTTCTTTGCCGAGTCCGACGCCATCGCCGTCAAATGGGCGTTCTAGCCCATCCTTTCGATGAATTCGGAGACATCCTTGCAGGTTTCCAAGTCGATTCGCAGATTGTCGATTTCTTCTTTCGTGATTTGCCCTTCCGAATTCGTTTGAATCGGTTTCTTATGGCCATTTCCCGCGAGGTTCGCCATTTCTTCCCGGACTTCCGTGCATTCCTGCAAAGCTTCGACGACCTTCGTCAGTTTCTTTTTCAAGGTGTGGAATTCTTCCCGGTCCAGTTCAAAGACTTCGCCGTCCATGCAGAACAGGGGAGACTTGCAACGCCCGCAGACACAGACGACCAAGGAGCTTTTCCGACCGTGCAAGGAGACGTCCATCTCGTTCCCGCAATGGGGGCATTTGATATGCATTTCTTCCATAGACTTCAATCTACTTTTTTCGGGGAAAGTTCGGCATCCCGTTTGGGGAAATGGGCGGAAACTGCCGCCCACACGGATACAAGCACCAGGAGGGAGCCGGCGAAGATGGCCGCCCCCGCAGTCTTGAATGTGTCCCCGATGCCGACCAGGGGCGAAGCGACGCTCCCCATGGCGAATCCCAAAGCGCCCATCAGCGCGGAAGCCGTCCCCCCGTTCGCCCGTTCCGTGCGAAGAGTCTGGGCAGTGACGGGAGGCTGCATCATGCCGAACGAAAACAGCATCGTCGAAAGGGAGGCTTCCAAGAGCAGCGGCGAGGCTTTCACGCACAACAGGCAGAGCACGGCTACCGAAGCGGCGGTCATCAAGAACGCTCCGCATTTCAGTGCGCCGAAGTCGTCCCGGAATTTTCCGGAAAGTGCGCTGCCGACGCCAATCGCAAGTGCGTTGATGGCGAAGAAGAGGCTGAACTTGACGGGGGAAAATCCATAGCCCACTTGGAAAATGAACGGGGAAGCCGAAATGTAGGAGAAGAGTACGAATTGCGAGAGCATATAGGGGAGCAGGAATCGCAGATATTCCCCGTTTTGCAGCACTTTCCCGTAAAGGGTGAAGGTCGAAAACAGAGGCTTTGGGGAGCGGCGGCGCTGTGAAAGGGTTTCCGTGAAGAAAAATGCCAGAATCAACAGGGCGATATCGATCCCCATCAAGGCGACAAAGATTCCCTTCCAACTGGTGAATTTGAGGAAGATTCCGCCGAGCACGGGGGCGGTCACCGGAGCGATGCCGTTGACTGCGCTCACCAGGGCGAGAAAGCGGGACAAAAGCCTTCCGCGGAATGAGTCCGTCGTCACTGAACGGGCAATGACAAGCCCTCCCGCAGCGGCCATTCCCTGAAACAGTCGGGAAAGGTTGAACGCGTGGATGCTCGGAGCGCAAAGGCACAAGACCGTCGTCAAAAGAAAGGCGGCCAAGGCGAACATCAAAAGAGGCTTTCGCCCGTACTTGTCGCTGACGGGCCCGATGACAATTTGCCCCAGGGCAAGCCCTAGCATGCTCATCGTCAAGCTCATTTGCACGGTGGAAGGACTTGTGGAAAAGTATTCTGCAAGGAATGGGAGCGACGGCAGGTAGAAATCGGTGACAAACGGGGCAAATCCCGTCAGCATCCCGAGCATTACGGCTAAATAAACATAGCCATTCGGATATTTTTTATTTGGATTGGTCATGCGTGGTGATGGTGGGTGTTTCGCACGGCAATTTAGAAAAAGTTGGGGAATCAGGGGTTGATGGGCTGTGTCAGGGATTAGTGGATAGTGGATAGTGGTTAGTGAAAGTGAGGCTTACGCAATGGGAAGAGCGTCAAAGCGAACCGCGCGGATTTCGGCGGCGAATGCTTTCAAAGGCGAGCTTCCACGACGACTGCGGCGGTAAATGCCTCCAAAGGCAATGCTCCACGACGACTGCGTCGGTGAAATCCTCCAAAGGCAATGCTCCACGACGAATGCAGCGGCGAATTTCCGCTTGAGATTAGTGAAAGCGAGGTTTATGCAATGGGGATGGCGCCAAAACGAGCCGTGCGAAAATAGAACTTAGAGCTTAGTTTGGAGAACTTAGTTGACCGTAAACCGCCCAGCGCAGAGGACACAGCTTTGTGAACGTCAGCCGCCCGTGCCACGGAAAAACCATCTTCGTTAAACCTAGGCGTGGCCTTAGGCTCGTTGTTCTAAGCCGCTGAAGCGGCAAGAACATCGGTCTA
>CAZCRF010000043.1:0-21698 GCA_964501065.1 uncultured Fibrobacter sp.
ACGGCCGCTACTGTTCCTGGATTAACGCCTTTGGCGAATGACGTTGGTGTTGCTCGGAATGATGGTGTAGAGCCGTACTGCAACGAGTTCCCTTCCAATGAAAAAGCCCGCAGAGCGGGCCTTGAAAATTCGAAGGAATCGAAAGCTTACTTGATGGTCGTGGTGAAGCGCAAAGCGACGGCGACATCGTCGAGTTCCTCTTCGCTGAAGACGTTCAGCTGCGCCTTGGTGCGGCCGTAGGATTTGACAAGCCCGACCGTCCACGCGAAATCGTCCGCGCCGTCGTTCAGTTCGTCGCGGTTTCCGATATGCTCCACTTCGAACATCAGGTGGTCCAGGAATCCGGCTGTCGGAATCTCGACCCCGACGTAAAACGGCAGGAGTTCAGAACCTTGGGCGTATTCCGGTTTGATGGCCTTTCCGGCGGAAATGGCCGCTGCGTTGACTTCGTCGTCTTCCGTCGTGTAGAGGTAGGCGACTTCACCGTAAAGGCGGAGGTTCTTGACGATGGCGTAAGAAAGGTATCCGGCGACGCGGTGCGTTTGGGTCGCGGGTTGGTTCATCGCGTCGAGGGCGTTCACCCGGTATGCGGCGGCGAGTTCAAGCGGGAAGGAGAACTTGAGGCGTTCTTCGACGCGGACGTATCCCGTGTTGAATTCCCCGTCGTTCGTGGCGAGCATCGCCTTGAATGCCGAGGGTCCCAAGTTCCATCCGAGTTCGAAGGCGTCGTGCGAATAATCGCGCATCATGAACCCGCGGGTGGAGAGAGCCTTGTCGATATAGGTTCCGAAGTTCGTCGCCTGGGACCAGTCCGTTTTCCAGTGTCCGAGCTTCAGATTGAATTTGTTTGAACCGAGCGAATACTTGTAGTTTGCCCAGTAGAGGTCCGCCAAAATCTTGTCGTATTTCTTGCCGTCGATGGAGTTTCCGAAATGCGGCCCGAAAATGCGCAGCATCACCTGGGCGTCGAAGTCGTCGGATTTGTACATTCCGCCGATGTTTGCGCGGAACCAGAAGGATTCCATGCCTTTGTCATTGGTGTTCGTCACGCCCTGGGTTTGGATGTTCCCCTTGAGGGTGAAAGCGTCTTCAGCCGCGGCTTGGGCCGAGAGGCCGAATGCGAGGGCGGCAAAAATCTTGAACCATTTGAATTTCATGACATCTCCTTGCGGAAAATTTACCGTTGTGTTCCATTTCACAACGGCGGGCAAAAATTTATAAAAAAAGGAATTGATTTCTAGAATGGCGGTGGGAATTTCCTGTGGAAAAGATTAAATTAGCGGCGGAATAGGAGAATCTATGAACCGTCGTTTCGCTTTGCTTATTTTGTCCGCATTCGCCGCCATCCAGGCGAAGGATTTGGCCCCGAACAAGACTCATGCCGTCCTGCGAATCGCCTACACGAATTTCGATGATGTCCCCCAGCGGAACAAGACGCTCACCTTCGTCGGGGAAAAGAATCCGAAGAATCGGATAAGCGTCAAGACGGACGGTTACGGGGAAGCCTCCTTTCTCATTCCGCGCGAAGATTCCTACAGAATTTTGTGCGAGAGTTTGACGGGTCCCTTTGAATGCGGGGAAACGCCGTTCGTCTCCTTGCACGCGAGCTACGGTTCCGTGAACGTCGCGTTCGACGATACGCGCGCCGAACTTCAGGGAGTCTCTTTCAAGGCGGGCAGTGCGGAGCTTGTGCCGTCATCCCTCTCTTCCTTGGACAAGACAATTGCCGGGCTGAAGAAAAATGCGAAGGCCAAGGTGGAAATCGAAGGGCACACGAGTTCCGAGGGCGGCGAAGAATACAACCAAAAGCTTTCCGAGGAGCGGGCGAACAGCGTCCGGGATTATATGGTTCGCAAGGGGATTTCCGCAGACCGCATCACGGCCGTCGGCTACGGCTATTCTCGCCCCAAGGCGTCGAACGATTCGGAAGAGGGGCGCAAACAGAACCGCCGCATCGAAGTCCGCGTCACGAACCCCGAAGAGGTGGAAGTCTCCGGGGAGTGAATCGCTCTTTGCGATTCCATTCCGCACGGCGCGGCATCCGCGTCATTTTGAGGCGCAGTTGCGAACGCCAAAGGCGTCAATCCAGGCGAGTCGCCCACCTCACTCCCAACCTTTTAAAGTTTACAAAGGAATAAAAAAGTGTCACCCTATCAATATAGGATGACGATGCCCCATTGACCGTTAACTAAACTCTAAACACTCCACACTTCACGCTAACCACTGACCACTAAAACAGGACTTCGTGCAAGACCCGCACTTGGACTTCCCAGACGGTTTCCGGGGCGTCGGACGCCAGTTTCGAAAGATAGGCGTTTCCAAAGTAGGACCAGGCGAAAATGTTCTTCACGCCGGCCTTGGCGGCTTCTTCCGTCGCCGTGCGAATGTCGTTTTCGCGCCCTTTTTCGATTTGGTAATTCTTGATCCACATCTGCGGTTCCTTGCCGAACTTCTTCGCGGTTCGGAAGATTCGGGCGGAAGTCTCCGCGTAATGCTTTCTGACGGAATCTTCGGAGTCTCCCCGTTCCCAATAAGGGTCGCAGGCGATTTCGTCTACGGATTCGAGGCTCGCAATCCGCTCCCAGTCGTCCAGCCCGGCGGGGAACCACGGCGGCAGCATGCAGACGCAGTTCCGTTTGCCGCGATTGTGTACGTCCTCGGTCATCTCGCGGAGAAAATCCACGAGGGAATCTTCCCGGAACTTCTTGACTTCTTCCGTCATTTCCGAGGGCATGTCCGAACCGAACCTCTCTTGGAATTTTCCCTTGCAGTGCGGGCAGCGGCACGACCAGTTGTCGAGTCGTCCCTTTTCAAAATAAAAGTGCGGTTCGTCCCAAAAGACGGTTTCCGCATCGGATGCGCAGACGTCCGCAATCCACTTGTGCATGTAGGCGCGGAACGCGGGATGGTTCGGGCAAGCGGCGACGGAAGGCTTCCCGTCTAGCGACACCTGGCTCATGTCGTGATTTCTCGCGCTGAGTTCGGAGTAGGCCTCTCCGCCGAAAACGCGGCCGACGCCCCAAGGGTTCACGTAGGATTTGAGCCCGAATTTCGCCGACTCCGCGATGAGGGCCTTCATCGTCTCCGCGTAATACTCTTCGTCCTCTTCGGACCAGGTGTGCAAAATGTGGGTGAATCCGGCGGACTGGATTTGCTTGAAATCTTCGGCAGCCCGTTTCGGGTTCCGCACGCCGAAGTAGGCGATTCCTTTTTTCATATCAGGGGAATAGCGGTGTGGCGTTCGACCATTGCGGGGAACAGGCTTCGATGAAAACGTGTTGCAGGACATCTTCCCAATCCGGGCGTTTGACGGGCTTTTGCATGAAGAACGCGTCGTCGGATTTTTCGGGAGAGGGATAGTCGCTCTCGATCAGTTCCACAATCCAGGATTCCGGGATGGCGTCGCGGAGTCTCTTGCCGAAGGCGATGGATTTTTCTGAGGGGGAGCTCCCGTGGTCGAGGACGATCAGGGCGGGGGATTCCCCTTGGGATAGGGGCGTTTCCAAGGCGTTCGCACCCTGTTCCAGGCCTTTGCAGGCGTAGATGGCCGTGTCCGCCGAAAAGGCGTGCGAAAGCATCCAATCCAAAGTCCAATTGGCAATTTCCGATAAATCGGTTTCGCGGTCGTCAGAAATGAAAAAAATGTGTCCCACGGCTAAAAAATAACTAAAAATGTTAAATTTTATGCAAAATGGAAAACTCTTCCCTGCATTTTCCCCCTCTCGGGGAATTCGACTTGATAAAGAAAATCCTTTCCGGGGCTGCCTCCATCGACTGCACGTCGCCGGCGGAGCGCTATTGGTTCGGCGCTGGGGATGACTGCGCGGCTTTTGACGGGTGGCTGGTCACCAAGGACATGTCGGCGGAAAACTCCCACTTCCGCCTGGACTGGTCTTCTCCGGAACAGGCCGTGGAGAAGTGCATCGTTTCGAACGTTTCGGACATTTCGGCGATGGGCGGAATCCCGAAAATCGCCCTTCTCGGCTTTTGCGTGAACAAAAATTGGGACGCTCCTTTCCGGGAGCGCATGGCGAAGGCCTTTGCTCGCGGATTTGGAAAGCGGGGAATCGCCCTCTTGGGCGGCGATGTCGTCACGGCGGACGAAGGCCTTTTTTCCATCACCATGTTGGGGACTGCAGCCGGTAAGCCGTTGCGGAGATCCGGGGCCGTTCCCGGCGACACCGTTTACGTCTCGAGCCCCATCGGCGCGAGCGGAGCCGGGCTTTGGGCGTTTTTCCACGGGAAGCAGGGGGATCCGGAACTTTCGGAGGTCGTCCGCGAGCACCTGTGCCCGGTCATCGACGAGAGGTTCGGGGCGAAGCTCGTCGCCGCGGGAGTCTCCGGGGGCTGCATCGACCTTTCCGACGGTCTCGGTTCGGAACTCTCCCACTTGGCGTTGTCGTCCGGCGTGAAAATCGTCATAGACGAACGCAAGATTCCCGTGCATCCCGGAGCCGTGCGGCTTTCGGAAAAATACAGGGTCAGTCTTCGGGAGTTTTGGCTGAAGGGCGGAGAAGATTACCGGTTGCTCTTCACGACGGGACTTTCATCGGAAGCTTTGGTGGAAAAGGGTGTCGTCGCTTATCCTATCGGGCGCGTTTGCGAGGGTTCCGGCGTCGAAATGCGGAATCTTTCCGGGGAAATGGAATCCGTCCCGGCTTGCGGTTGGTCCCATTTGTAGCCGCAGGGCGTTTGCCGTGGGGCGTTCCCCTTTCAAGGTCGTTTCAAAAAAGGTATATTCTCCCTAAAATGTCCGGCTTTTCCGGCGGGTTGCCCGAAAGTCCCGGACGCGGATTTGGATTATCGGATTTATGAGTCAAGGAAAGTCTAAGATTGGTGAACTTCTGCTTCGCCAAGGCATTATCGACGAAGACCAGCTGAAGCATGCGATGAGCGAGCATGAGCGGACCGGGCTTGCCTTGTCGAAGATTTTGGTGCGTCTCGGCATGGTGAGCGAAGAGGTCCTGACGAACATCCTCGGCGTCCAAATGCGCAATTCGACCCGGATGCGTATCGGTGAACTCTTGCTCAAGCACGGTTACATCACCGAGGCGCAGTTGAACAAGGCTTTGGAGGAGCAGAAGAAGACCGGGCAGCGATTGGGGCGCATCTTGGTGACTCTCGGCTTCATGCCGGAAGAGCGCCTAGTGGAAATCCTCTCCACCCAGTTCGAAGTGCCCTATGTGAAGCTCGCGACTTTCAACATCGACCCGGAAGTCCACAATCTGATTTCCGAAGACGTCTGCCGCACCTACAAGGTCGTACCGCTCTTCGTCACCGACAAGACTCTGACGATAGCGATGACCGACCCGACGAACATCCGCGTCATCGACATCGTCAAGTTCAAGTCGCAGATGGACGTCGACATCGTGATGGCCAGCGAAAAGGACGTCACCGCGGCCATCGACCGCGTTTACGCATCCTCTTCCCAGGGAGATTCCCTCGAAGCCCTGCTGAACAAGGCGAAGGAAGAGGGCGACGACGAATTGCAGACCGTGGACCGGGAAGCGGAACAAGTCCAGGAGTCCGAACTGACGGACGAAGAGGGGCAGCAGGTCGTCAAAATCGTGACCTCCCTCATCCAAGAGGCGATTTCCCGCAAGGCTTCCGATATTCACCTGGAGCCGCAAGAAACTTATTTGAAGCTCCGTTACCGGATTGACGGCGACTTGCAAGTGCAAGCCCCGATTCCCGCGCGGCTGATGTCGCAAATCATTTCGAGAATCAAGCTGCTCGCCAAGATGGACATCGCCGAAAAGCGGAAGCCCCTCGACGGCCGTTTCACCGTCAGGTACCGGGGGAGCGAAGTCGACTTGCGTGTCAGCTCCTTCCCCGTCTCCTTGAGAAAGCGCGGCATCTGTGAAAAAATCGTCATGCGTATTTTGGATCCGAATTCGGGGCAGTTCCCGCTCAAGGATATGGGCTTTGCCCCGGTGATGTTCAAGCAGTTCAAGGACGCGATCAATTCTCCGAACGGGATTGTACTTGTGACGGGGCCGACCGGCTCCGGAAAATCGACGACCCTTTACGCATCCATCCGCGAAATCCTGGACCCGACCATCAACATTTCGACGATGGAGGACCCTGTCGAATTGAACATCGACGGGGTGAACCAGGGGCAGATCAACGTGGCCGCCGGCTTCACCTTCGCGGCGGGCATCCGCGCACTTTTGCGCCAAGACCCGGACGTCATCATGATAGGCGAAATGCGCGACAAGGAAACTTCCTCGATGGCGATTGAAGCCGCATTGACGGGTCACCTTGTCTTCTCGACTTTGCACACGAACGATTCTGCGGGTTCGTTCCCCCGTCTGCTCGAAATGGGGCTTGAACCGTTTTTGGTCGCCACGGTGATGAAGGGCATCTTGGCGCAGCGTCTTGTCCGCCGGATTTGCAAGCATTGCAAGGAACCCGTGGACATTTCCCCGGAACTTCGGGACGAGTTGCATTTGTCGCCGGAAATGCAGTTCTATCACGGGCGCGGCTGTGAACACTGCGACGGTTCCGGTTACAAGGGCCGTTGTGGCATTTACGAATTTCTGGTGCCGAACGAAGACGTGCGCAATGCGATTGTCAAACGCGCGTCCGGCGAAGTCATCAAGCAAATCGCGATGAAGGAATGCGGAATGATTACTTTACGGATGGATGGGATGCAAAAGGCTCTCGACGGATTAACGACCTTGGAACAAGTCCTCGGCGCTTCTAACCCGGACGACAATTGATGGCGTGCGCAGTCGACGTCCCCCGCTTGAAACGGGAACTGAACGAGGAACAAGTCGCCGCAGCCGTCAAGACGGACGGCCCCTCCTTGATTTTGGCCGGCGCAGGTTCGGGAAAGACCCGGACGATTACGTACAAAATCGCGTATCTGATTTCCACCTTGAACGTCGATCCCCGGCGGATTCTCGCCGTCACCTTTACGAACAAGGCCGCCCGCGAAATGAAGTCCCGCATCGGCCAGATTCTTTCGGGAACGGTGAACTTGGAGTGGATGGGGACTTTTCATTCCATTTGCGTTCGCATCTTGAGGCTCTGCCTTTCGAATCCGCGCATTGCGGAAGCCTTGGGGTGGAAAATCGACAAGAACTTTTCCATTTACGACGATGACGACCAGAAGAAAATCCTGAAGGAGATTTTGAAGCCGATTTACGGCGAAGAAATGGACGCGCAGAAGTTGAAGCAGGCGCGCGCCGCCATTTCGCGCTACAAGAACGGCGTTTCGAAGGAACCGCAGCCCGACGGCAGTTACCGCATCGTGTTGCAGACTCCGGCGGTCGCGCTAGAACACGCTGCATTCCCGGATCAAGTGCAGATGGCGAACATTTACGGGAATTACCAGGCGAAGCTCTCCGAGGCGAATGCGATGGACTTCGACGACCTTTTGCTGAATACGGTCGTCCTCTTGCAAAGGCTTCCGCAGGTCGCCGCCCAGTTCGCGAACCGGTTCCGCTACGTCGTCGTCGATGAATACCAAGACACGAACGACGTCCAATACGAGCTGCTCAAGCTTTTGATTGACCGTTCCACGCAGAACGTGACCGTCGTCGGCGACGATGACCAGAGCATTTACGGATGGCGCGGGGCGAACATCGACATCATCCGGAACTTTTCCCGGGATTTCGACGGGGTGACGTTCTTCAAGCTCGAACGCAATTACCGCTCCTCGTCGAACATCGTGAAGGGCGCGGGGTCCGTGATCGCCCACAACGAACGCCCGCCCGAAATGGTGAAGAACGTCTATTCGAAGGAACCGCCCGGGGAGCTCATCCACGTCATCCATGTCCTGGCGGACACGGTCGAGGCGGACTTCATCGCGAAACGCATCCAGAAGGCGGGAACGGACTCTTATGCGGGCACGGCCATTTTTTACCGTACGAACGCCCAGTCGCGGGCCATTGAAAAGGCTCTCAACGGCTACCGGATTCCGTGTGTCATCTTCGGCGGCACCCGTTTTTGGGACAGAAAGGAAGTCCGGGACATCATGGCTTACATGAGGCTCCTTTCGAACCCGAAGGATGACGCGGCGTTTCTCCGCATCATCAACGTCCCTTCGCGGGGAATCGGGAACGGTTCCCTTGACTCCCTGCGGCTTTCCGCCTCGGCGCAAGGAATTTCCCTTTGGGAAGCCCTTCCCGTGGAAGTGGCGAAGGGTGGCCGTGCGGCAAAAGGCCTTGGCGAATTCAAAAAGATGGTCGACTCCTGGCTTTCCCTGCTCAAGGAGGGCGAGGCTCTCCCCATCATCGCGGAACGCGTCATCCGGGATTCCTTTTACAAGGAATTCTTGAAAAAGGACGATGAAGCGTCGGCCGATGAACGCTCCCGGAACTTGGATGAAATGGTGAACGCTTTCCGGGAGTTCGAAGAGGAAAATCCGGACAAGGGACTTGACGAATTCCTGCAAGAAATTTCCCTTTTGACCGATGCGGACAAGAAAGTGGAGAATGCGGATTCCCGGGTCACCCTCATGACCATCCACATGGCGAAGGGGCTGGAGTTCGATACGGTCCACATCGCCGGATGCGACGACGGTGTCTTTCCGCTTCTCCGCGAATCGGACATGACGTCCACTCCGGATGAGCGCAAGCGGCAATCGGAAGAGGAACGGCGGCTGTTTTACGTCGGTTGTACGCGCGCCAAGCGAGTCCTCTTTCTTTACCATGCGGCGCGCCGTTTTTGGCAGGGGAGTCTTCGACCGTTTTCCCCGTCCCGTTTTTTGGAGGAAATCGATCCGACGACGACTGCCGTCGAAGGGGAGGCTCTAGTTGCAGGGGAATCCAAGTTCTCGGGGGAACCGTGGAATCGAGGCTTCCGGGGCTTCGGCGCGGGCGGCGGTGCGCAGCGCGGGCGTTTTTCCGGGAATCGCACCGTCCCGTCTTCCGGTTTGCACAAGACCCGGCGCATCGTCTATGAGAATCCGCCTGTCGTCGGGAAGGTGAAGTCCGAACCGCGAATCGTGTATGACGAAGGCTGCGACAATCCCTTGCGCGCAGGCGTCCGCGTCCGACATTTGAAGTTCGGGAACGGCGTCGTGACAAATGTGTCCGGTTCCGGGGAGAATACGCGGGTCGAGGTGAAATTTTCCAACGGAATTGTCAGAAAATTGATTTTAAAATACGCCGGGCTGGAAATTTTGGACTAGTTTCCGGGGCGGAGTTTTCTATTTTTTGAATTGTAGAATAAAGGGTCGAATATGCTCAGCAAAGACGAAATCTTGAAAATCGCGAAGCTCTCCCGTTTGAAAATTTCCGATGCGGATATGGAATCCGTTTCTTCCCGGCTAGACGAACTCCTCCGCTACATGGAGGACTTGAAGGCCCTAGACCTTTCGGGAGTGGAACCGATGACGGGTGTCGAAGACGCTCCCACCGTTCTCCGCGAAGACGTTCCTCAGCCGTCACTCTCGCACGAGCAAGCCTTTGCCAACGCACCGGAAGTGGAAAACGATCACTTCGTGATTCCCAAGGTCATCGGCTGATGTCGAGGTGAATGCCCATGGCCGTCGTCCATTGCGTCGTTCCCGCTAGATATTCTTCCACCCGGTTCCCGGGAAAGCCCCTAGTCCCCATTTGCGGGCGTCCCATGATTCTTCGCACTTTGGACAGGGCTATTGCCGCCGGGTGCTTTGAAAGCGTCGTCTGTGCCACGGACGACGTTCGTATTTTAAAAACGGTGGAAAGTGCCGGATTCGAGGGCGTGCTCACGGAATCTGCCGCGACGGGTTCCGACAGGGTCTACGAAGCGGCAAAGAGGCTCGGGCTCGATTTGGTCGTGAACTTGCAGGGCGACGAGCCGATTGCGGACTTGGGAATGCTCCGCGATGTGGCGAAGGCGCTCGCTGCGGAACCGGATTCCTGGGTGAGCGTGGCGGCGCCGCTCTCGGACTGTGAGCGGGAAAGGCTTTCCGTGGTGAAAGTCCGGATGGATGCGGCGGGCTATGCGGAGGATTTTGTCCGGGAAATTCCTCCAGGGAATTTTGTCTGGTATCGCCATGTGGGCGTTTACGCTTATTCGGCGAAATCCCGGGAAGAGTTCCACGCCCTTCCGCAGTCGGCGGCGGAAAAGGAACGCTCCTTGGAGCAGCTGCGCATTTTGGGGAAACGCCCCATTCGAATGGTTTTTGGTACATCCCTTTCCGCGTCGGTCGATTTGCCTTCCGACGTGCAAAAGGTGGAAAATATCTTAAAACGGATGGAATCTGATGAAAGCAGAATTTGAATACAACGGAAAGACGAAGTTCATCATCGTGACGGGCGGCGTCATTTCGGGTCTGGGGAAGGGAGTCGCCGCAGCGAGCATCGGCGCGCTCCTTTCGAACCGCCTGAAGGTCGTGCCGGTCAAGTGCGACGGTTATCTGAACACGGATCCGGGGACGATGAATCCGACGGAACACGGCGAGGTCTATGTCCTTGACGACGGTGGGGAAGTCGATATGGACTTCGGCCATTACGAACGCTTCTTGAACATCGTCGCCCGTTCGGAGTGGAGTCTCACGATGGGCAAGGTGTTCAAGCTCATCTTGGAAAAGGAACGCCGCGGGGATTACCTCGGGCACACGGTGCAGTTCATTCCCCACGTGACGAACGCCATCAAGGAGCATTTTTACGAAGTCGCGAACAGCGAAGAGGCGGACATCCTCCTGATTGAAATCGGCGGGACTGTCGGCGATTTGGAAAACCAGTTCTTCATCGAAGCGGCGCGGCAGCTCTCCCATGACGTCGGGAGCGAGAACTGCATGTTCGTCCATCTGACCTACGTGCCGATTCCTTCGGGAGTCAAGGAGCAGAAGTCGAAGCCCACGCAAATGTCCGTGCGGGAGTTGAACGAGCGCGGCATCTACCCGGACATCATCATCGCCCGGTGCGAAGAGTTCTTGAAACCGCACATCAAGGAAAAAATCGGCCTCTTCTGCAACTTGCCCCCGTCTCACGTCATCTCCGGCGTGGACGTGAAGCACGTTTATGAATGCCCGCTAGTCTATGACAAGGAGGGTGTCCCCGAAATCCTTTTGAAGAAGCTCCGCATTTACGCGCCGCCGCATCTCGAAGCTTGGAGTCGCCTGGTCGACACCATGAATCGGAACGACGTGCATCCGCGCAAGGTTCTGACGGTCGCCATCGGGGGCAAGTACACGCGCCTCGAAGACTCTTATGCGAGCATCGTCGAAGCCCTGAATCACGTTTCCGCGCATTTGGATGTCCACGTGGACATTCGCTGGATTGACACGGAACACTTGGAACGTCACCCGGAAAAGGTCGAAGCGGATTTGCAGGGAATCGACGCGGTCATCGTCCCGGGAGGATTCGGGACGCGCGGCATCGAAGGCAAGATAGTCCTCATCCAATACGTGCGGGAACACGGGATTCCGTTCCTCGGCATCTGCTATGGGATGCAGCTCGCCGTCGTGGAGATCGCGCGACATGTCTGCGGAATGCCGGAAGCCGGTACGATGGAGATGGAAACTTCGTCCCATCCGATTCCAGATCCCGTCATCGCCTATTTGCCGGGACAGGACAAGATTAAGGAAATGGGGGCGACCATGCGCCTCGGCGGTCACGACGTTCTCATCCGCAAGGGCTCTCGTGCCGAAAAAATCTACGGGGCGTCCGAAATCCGCGAAAGATTCCGCCACCGTTACGAAGTCAACCCGAAGTACGTGGAACGGCTCGAAAAGGGAGGCATCGTCTTTTCCGGCAAGGCGAAGGGCGAAGACATCATGCAGATCATGGAACTTCCCGAACATCCGTATTTTGTCGCGTGCCAGTTCCATCCGGAATTGAAAAGCTCCCTGCTCCATCCGGCTCCCCTGTTCCTCGGACTGTTGAAGGCGGCTGATGAACGGGCCTGAAAAGAAGGTCTTTATATTGGCGCTCCTCCTTTTCTTTTTGGGCGTCCTGGTCAAAATATCCCCTTGGGACCCCGTTCCGCAAATCGAAACTTTCCCCTATTCGGAAAGGGCTTTCGATATCGGAAGCGAGAACTTCACCGCCGAAGGGAAGCCCTCCGTCGGGGAAGCTGCCTCTGCCGTCCGCGAGAAGCGCGAAAGACACCGGAAAAAGGCGAAAGCCGTCGTGCACTTCCCCCTTTCCATCAATCGGGCATCTGCGGAGGAACTCTGCGCCATCAAGGGCGTCGGGCCAAAGCTCGCGGAAAAGATTGTCGCTTACCGGGCGAGTCACGGACCCTTCTCCGGGCCGAAGGATTTGCGCAAAGTCTCCGGAATCGGCAAGAAAAAAGCGGAAACGATAATCGGATTCGTCATTTTTGACTAGATTTATAGAAAATAGGATACAAGTTGTTGATATGACGGAAGATACGAAGTTGCATCTAGGCATCGAGGCTGGCGAGGTCTTGCTCAAGGTCGCCTTATATGATTCGGCGGAAAAGAAAGTCCTCAAGACGGCGATTCTCGACACCGGATCCAATCCGCTAGACGACGTCTTCTCCTTTGAATCCGCCCTGTCGAAGTGGATTGCCGACAACGGGAATCTGGAACTGGGCAGCATCGGCTTGACGGTATCCTCCTTCCGCGCCATTGTCAAACAACTGTTCGTCCCTCCCGAAGTGTCGAATGTCCGCGAATACTTGGAATGGTATTTGGGAACGGTCGTGAATGCGAATGCGAGCGATTACATCTTGGATTTCGTGGAACTCGGCGGCGCATCGGAAATGGGGCGGACTGTCTTGCTCATCGCCATGCGCAAGGTTTGGGTGGATTCCATTCGAAAAGGTTTTCGGAACCAGGCCATCGCTCCGAAAATCTTGGAAGTGGACGCTCTTTCCGTCTTGAACTTGCTCGAAGTCGGAGCGAAGCTCGACGGGCGGCTCCAGTGCGTCATCAAGGCCGACGTCACGGGAGTGATGCTCTTGTGGGCTTCGAAGGACAACATTCGCGCGCTGCGCTGCTGCTCGACTCTTGACCTGGCCGGCAAGGAACGGGAAGAGGCCTATGAACAGCTGGCCAAAAACATTTCCGCTCAAGTGAAGATGGCTGCGGAAATCAACGGGGCGGCGGTCAACCAATATCTATTATGCGGGGAACTTGCGACGGATCTCCTGTTTGTGGAAAATCTTCGCAAGGCAGTCGATGACAAGCCCATCGTCCCCATGGATTCCTTTGCGAACATCCGCTTGCCGGTCGATGAGGAAAATGCTAGCCACGTCCTTTCTTGTGCGGGGGCCATCGGCGTGTCCTTGAGGAGCGCAAATCATGATTGAATTGAATTTAATTGATGCCGCGGCAAATGGCGTTTCGACATCGGTGGCTCCCCGGGTGACCGTTGCGAAGAAGGGCGTTTCGAAAGAGAAGAAGCGGACTCTTGCCGTGCTCGCTGCGGTTCTCGTCGTGCTTTTCATCGGACTTGCCGCCCTGAAGTTCGCCGGAGTGCCGGGATTCTTGGAAGGTGTCTTGCCGACTCCGCTTTTGAACGCCCTCGGGGTGGTGGACCCCAGCCGGTCGGGTCCGGAAATGGGCGTGCGGCTTTCCGGTCAGACGACGACTGCCGGCGGGGCGATTGCGAACCGACGCGCCGAAGAAGAGGCTCTTGCCGTGCGCATGGCCCAAGCGGCGTCCCCGGAACGCGTGATACAGGATGTCCGCCCGGAAATTTTCGGCAAGGAAAGGCGCGGTGGCTATGCGGACTTGCTTCCGATGGAAAAGGTTGCGTTCCAAAAATCGATGGCGGCCCAGGTGTTGGCCTTTATCAATGCGGTGACTCCGGATGGGGTGAGCTTTTCCGACATTACATTCGAAGCTCCGAATTTTTATTCCGTCCACGGCGTCGCGGAAACTCCCGTCATTCAAAAGAATTATTTGGAACGGTTGAAAATGGGGAGTTCCGAATTCAAGACCCCGCAGCTCCCGGAAAACGCCCCGGCGACGTCCATCACGGCATACGGAGTCCTCGCGGGGAAAGCGGATTTCGCCCCCCCTCCCGGTTCCATCCCCTTTGTCAAGGAAAATGAAATATCGAAAGAGACGGACGCCTTCCGCGGCCTCGATGCCGGGGGGAAGCTCCGGCTTTCCGGGATGAAAAAACCGAAGACGGAGGATTTCGGCGTTTACCGGAGCGTCACGTACAATGTGACGACCGCCGCCGACTTCCAGACGATTTCCCGTTTTGTGGAAGCCTTGTCCAAAAGTCCTGTCCGCATCGGCATTGAAAAAATCAAGATGTCCGCTTCCGGCAAAAACGGGATGACGACCTCGATGACGTTCGTCATTTACGTCCAAGACTGATGCCGATTCGGATTACGGGCGGTGCATTTCGCGGACGGTTGGTCTCGTCGCCGTCTTCGAACAAGACGCGTCCGACGGCATCCATGACGCGCGAGGCCCTGTTCAACATTTTGCAAGATGTTTCCGGATTCTCCGTCTTGGACTTGTTCGCGGGGTCTGGCGTGGTGGGAATCGAAGCTTTGAGCCGCGGAGCCGCCCGTGTGACGGCCGTCGAAAAGAATGCCGCCCAGGCGCGCATCCTGTCCGCCGCCTATCGAAGTCTCGGAATTTTTGAAAAGCTCCGATTGTGCGCCGTTTCCGACCGGGCTTTCTTGCTGCAGGCTCTTCAGACGGGGGAAAAATACGACTTGATCTTTGCAGACCCCCCGTTCACCGAGGAATATCCCGATTTGCGCCCGTTTCTCCCCTTGTTGGAAAAGGGAGGGAGCGCCGTGTTCGAAGTCCCGTCGCGTCATGTTCCCGTGTGGGCGTCGGAAGGCCGAATCCGCCGTTATGGAGAAAGCTCCCTCGTCTTCTTTTCCGCATCTTTGTAAATTTGAACTATGGAACGCGTCGCCGTATTCGCCGGGTCTTTTGACCCGTTCACCGCAGCCCATCTGGCAATCGCTCAAAAGTCCGCCGGGATTTTTGACCGGGTGATTGTCGCCGTCGGGCGGAATGTGGCGAAGCGGCCGTTCCTTCCTGTCGAGTCCCGTGTGCGCTTGGCGGCGAAGGCCCTTGCCGGGATTCGGAATGTTTCCGTGGATTCCTTCGAAGGGCTTTCCGTGGAATTCTTGAAAAAGGTCGGGGCGAAGTACTTTGTTCGCGGCATCCATTCCGCAATGGAATTCGAAGCGGAACGCGACTTGGCGTGGAACAATTCTCGGCTTTGGCCGGAAGCGGAAACGGTATTCTTGCCGATCGGTCCCGAATTCTCGGGAATTTCAAGCTCAGCCGTTCGGGAAATCCTGCGTTTTGGCGGGGACGTTTCCCGAATAGTCCCCTCTTCCATCCTTCTAGACATCCTCCGCGAAAGGGAGATTCTTTTATGTTCGGACTGAAGCCCTTCCGAATGCTTTCTAGCCCCATCCGAATTTTACTGGTGGCGAATGTCGTCATCTTCGCCGTCTGCCAATTGCTCCCCTCCTTGGGAAATTACCTGATTGCCTACGGCGCGCTCCGGCCCGCTTTTTATTCGGATTTATGGCGGTACGTGACTTACGCCTTTTTGCACGGCGGATTTTGGCACTTGGCGTTCAACATGTTCTCCCTTTGGATGTTCGGGGATGATGTCGCCGAGGAAATCGGCTATCGGCGCTTTTGGATTCTCTATCTGTTTTGCGCCGTTTTCGCCGGCGTTTTCAGCATCCCCTTTTACCTGTTCGGCGCGATGTCGCCGTTCACCTTCATCATCGGTGCGTCGGGTGCCTTGATGGGCGTTTTCGTCGCCTACGCGTGGCTGTTCCCGAATCGCGGAATCCTGATGTTCTTCGTCATTCCGATGCGCATCAAGACGGCGATTTGGATTTTCATCGCACTGGACGTGTTCTTTGCCGGTTCGAACGATTCCGTCGCGCATTTCACGCATTTGGGCGGAGTGCTTTCGGGATTCCTCTGCATGTATCTTTTTTCGCACAACGTGTGGGACAAGTTGCGCGGGGAGTTTCAGGAGCGTCGGAAGTCAAAACCGCGCGGCACTCCGGATGATCCGCTCGAAGGGGAGGTCGCCTACCTCGACAAGAATCGGCAATTGGACATGATTTTGAAAAAGGTGAGTCGTGGCGGCGTCAGCTCCCTTTCTGAATCGGAAAAGGCTTTTTTAATTGAAGAAAGCGCCCGCCGTCGAGGCCGTCGCTTTTAAGGAGTCCTATGAAAAAAGTGTTGGGATTTGGTGCTGCGCTTGTCGATTTGCTTTCTACTGTCGACGATGAATGGATTCGGTCGCAGAAATTGCCCAAGGGCGGGCAGGTTTCCGTCGGTTATCCGCAGTTGAAGAAGGCTTTGGAAAAAGTCGAAAATCCGCAGGTCGTTCCCGGCGGAGCTTGCTGCAACACGATGGTCGGGCTTTCGCACCTCGGCGGTCGGTCGTCCTTTTTTTCGAAGGTCGGCAGGGATGCCCTGGGGGAAGTCTTTCAAAAGCATTTGGTGGAAAATGGCGTGGAAAGTCATTTGAGGCTTTCTTCTACGGCGACGGGTTCCGTCCTTTCCGCCGTGACGCCGGATGCGGAGCGGACGATGCTCACCTTTTTGGGCGCGTCGAATGAAATCACCGTTTCGGACATCACTCCGGAATTGTTCGACGATGTCGGGATTCTTTACTTGGAAGGTTACCGGGCCTATGGGGAGGATTGCTTCGTCAAGATGATTGCCGAAGCGCGCCGTCGCGGTGCGATGACCGCCTTGGACTTCGGGGCGTTCGGCGTGGTGAACGATTGCCGCCCGCTTTTCAACAAGCTTCTCGCCGGCCGCGAACTGGACATTCTCATCGCGAACGAGGAAGAAGCCAAGGCTTACACGGGGGAATCGGAAGAAGTCGCGCTCGAAAAGATGGCGAAATTCTGCCAAATCGCCGTGGTGAAGCTCGGGAAGCGCGGCGCGCTGATTTCAAGGGACGGCGTCGTGACGCATGTGGATTCGGGAAGCGCGAAGGCCGTGGACACGACGGGTGCCGGAGACCTTTGGGCTTCGGGATTCCTCTACGGGATTCTTTCCGGGTGGTCGATGGAACGCGCGGGAAAGTTGGCGAGCATCGTCTCGAATGAAGTCGTCCAGGTCGTCGGGGCGAAAATCCCGGATGCCGGCTGGGAACGGATTCGCGGGGAGATGCGGAATGTCTAGTGAAAGGGAAATGCTCGAATGGATGCCGTTTGAAACTTTCGCCACGATGGAAGAAGCGAAAGCGATGCTCGAAATGCTCGAAGAGAATTCCATCGAAGCGGAAATCTTGAACGATGCGAACATGGGCGTCGACCCGTTGGGATTGGATTTCCAGAATCGCGGCGCGGATGCTTGCATTGTGCGCGTTCGCGCCAAGGATATCGATACGGCGCGCCGCCTTTTGGAAGCGAGCGTCCATGCCGCTTCTGCGTCTGCGGCGGATGCGGCCAGCATGGAGATGCTCAAGAGCTTCAGCGACGAGGAACTCCTCGACATTTTGAAAGCCCCCGATGAATGGAATCCCGAAAACGTGGAACTCTCCCGGCGAATTTTGGCGTCTCACGGGAAGGAGTTCTCGGACGCGGACATGAAGCACTTTTTTGACGAACGCGTGGAAAGTCTGAAGAAACCTGTCCCCGTCAGCGCGGCGAGCGTATTGGCCGCTTATATTGCCGCCGTAGCCGTGTTGGTCGTCACCGGTGTGAACTATCTGTATCTGGGGAACGTGCACTACCTCTATCTTTTGGTAGGGGCGTTCATCGTTTCATGCCTCGCTCTCATCGCCGGACTCAATTGGACGTATCGCAAGAAGAGGCTGCCGAACGGGGAGAAGGTCTTCGTCTATTCCAAACGTCTTCGGATGTTTTCCTTCGCCGAGATGGTCCTTGCGGCTTTCGCCTTGGGAATGACGGTCATCGACATCGCCGTGCGGACAATGGGATGACCGTTTGACGGCCTTCTATCCGCGGTTGTCTATTGGAATCCAGGGGCGTTCCGTGTATCCCGTGTAGATTTGGCGCGGTCTGTTGATTTTGGATTGGGGATCGTCGTGCATTTCCTTCCAATGGGCGATCCAGCCGGGAATTCTCCCGATGGCGAACATCACCGTGAGCATGTTCGTCGGGATGCCCATCGCATGGTAGAGGATGCCCGAATAGAAATCGACGTTCGGGTAGAGCTTGCGCTCGATGAAGTAATCGTCGTGGAGGGCCGCCTCTTCGAGCTCGGATGCGATGTCGAGAAGCGGGTCGTCGATGCGTTCCCGGTCGAAAATCGTGTGCACCAGGCCCTTGAGAACCTTGGCCCGCGGATCGTAATTCTTGTAGACGCGATGCCCGAACCCGTAGAGCTTGAACGGATCCTTTTTGTCCTTGGCGCGTTCGATAATCTGCTTGACCTTGAGTCCGCTCTGGTGTATGTTCATCAGGGTTTCGAGGGCGGCTTGGTTCGCCCCTCCGTGGAGAGGGCCCCAGAGGGCGCAGATGCCCGCGCAGACGCTTGCGTAGAGGCTGGCCTGGGAGCTTCCGACGATGCGGACGGTGGACGTGGAACAGTTCTGCTCGTGGTCGGCGTGGACAATCAACAGGACGTTCAATGCGTGGACGAACAGCGGGTCCACGTTGTAGGGCTTCGCCTTGCTCGAGAACATCATGTTGAGGAAGTTCGAACAGTAGCTCTTTTCCGCATCCGGATAGACGAACGGTTCGCCGATGCTCGCCTTGTAGGAGAAAGCGGCAATCGTGCGGACTTTGGAGATGAGGCTCGCCACGGAAAGGTTGAAGGCGTCCTGCTTGCTTTCGTCGTCATAGAAGCGCGGCGTGAAAAGCCCCAGGGCGTTGACGACTGCCCCCAGAATGCCCATCGGGTGGGCGGACGGCGGCATTTCCCGGAAGAAGTTCAGCAAGTTCTCGTGGATGAGGGCGTTCTCCGTGAGCAGGCGGCGGAACGTGCCGAGCTGTTCGCGAGTGGGAAGTTCCCCGTAGATGAGGAGCCACGCCGTTTCCGGGAAAGTCGTGTAGGCCGCCAAGTCTTCGATGTTGTAGCCCCTGTAGCGCAGGATTCCCTTTTCGCCATCGACGAACGTAATCTGGCTCTTGGTGCTTCCCGTGTTGGTGAAGCCGTAGTCCAAGGTGACAAGCCCGGATTCTTTTCGGAGCTTCGAAATGTCAACGGCTTTTTCGTTTTCCGTTCCGGTGACGACGGGCAGTTCATAAGATTTTCCGTCGTAATTCAAGGTTGCGGAGTCGGGCATGGAACCTCCTTATTTGGATGTGAGATCGAGAATGGCGTGGTAAACGTTGTCAAAGAGCTTCGGCAGGCTTTCCGTCGGAACCGCCGAGAAGGCGATTCGGAGAAGACCCTTGAGCATGATGGTCCCCGTGCTGTATTTTTCGAGAAGATGGACGCGGACGGCTTCTGCATCGACGCCTTTCGGGCGGACGCACATGAAGTAGCCGCTGTTGAAGGGCATCGGGTCGAAGGCTTCTGCGTATTCCGGGTGATTCGCGAAGGTCGTGCGGATGACGTCGTAACGTCTCTTGAGCACCGCGTACTTGGCGTCCTTCTCTTGGACGTATTCCGGACTTTTGTAAGCTTCCAAAAGGATTTTCTGGGAAATGTTCGGCGCGTTCGAAATGTTTCCGCGAATGGCGCCCGCAGCCTTGCTCTCCAAGGCCTTGAGCTGCTCCTCTGTCGCACCGCGGAAGCCGAACGTGATGAAGCCGACGCGGAATCCCCACACGTAATCTTCCTTGGTGGGTCCGTCGAGTTTGACGGCTAGAATGTTTTCGTGGGCGTCGAGCAGACGGGCGAAGAGGGATTCCCGAGAGACGCCGTCTTCATAGACGAGACCGAAGTAGGCGTCGTCGAGAAGGGCGACGATTTGGTTGCCCTTTTTTGCCGCGCGAATCAGGACTTTCGCAATTTTCGCCGCTTCCGCTTCCGTGGCGGTGTAGCCGGTCGGGTTGTTCGGGAAATTCAACAGGAGCACTTTCTTGCCAATTCCGCCCTTTTCGATGGCGGCTTCCAAGGCTTCCGTGTCGAATCCGCCCTTTCGGAACGTGTTGTATGTCTCGATTTTTGCCCCGTAGGCGTTTTCAAAGACCAGCTCGTAGTTGTCCCAATAGAGGTCCGGGAGGAGCACTTTGTCGTCGGGATCCAAGAACAGGTAGGCGGCCATGGAGATGGCGTGAGTCAGCGCGGCGGAGACGACCGGGCGGGAAAAGGATTTCCCTTCGAGGCTCGGGTTCTTGCGGAGAATCTGCGCCTTCCAGGCATCGCGCAGTTCCGGGCTTCCGTAGCTCGGCGCGTAGAGGAACGCCGATTTCGGCAGGTTCAAGGACTTTTGGATGCAGGGCAGGATGAGCGGCGAGCCGTCGTCTTCGAGGGCCGTGCCGATTGTCGCGTTGATTTCCTTGCCCTTCGCTTCGCCGCCTTGTCCGAGAATGCCCTTGCTCGGGAAGAAGATGGCCTTCCCTTTTTGGGAGAGCATTTGATAGATGGGAGTTCCGTTCGCAGAGAGTGTGGCGTTGAGCGTTTCGGCGAGAGGATTGAATGTCATAGAGGTGTCCTTGAGGAATTTTCCGAACGGCAAAGATAAAAAAATCCGACGGGGTTGGCAGTGGATTTGAGCGTTTGTGCATAAGGGGAATTTGTTTTCGGGGCGGAACGTCTTCTTTGAATAAACGTTGTATGCTTTACAACGGAAATTTTTCCATTTTCATTCCGTCTGTACGGGTGTTTTCTAACTTTGCTGTTGCATTGAGGTTGGGAATGAAAACGTTGACATTCTTTTTGCTCGCTTTCGCCTTGGCGGTGTTCGCCGAAGAAGATTTCGACAAGGCAAAATCCGAGTTTCATGACAGTCCTTCAAGTGACACTGAAGAAGTGTCGTGGTTGGAACCGTATGATGAAACCTATCTCCCCTATGGGGTTTGCAGCGAAGTATATGATTTTTCTGTCGCCAAGTTAGAAGAAAAAGTCAAGTATTATTACGACCACAAGCCGAATTACTATAGTGACCATTATTACGCCCTCTTCAGCATCGTGAGGGTGACTTATGTTGTCACTTGCAAGAATAAGCTTCGTTATAAAGGCGTCAAGCATTTATTCAGTAAACGCAAATTGTTGGAAGACGATTTCGGCTTGAGCGATTCAAGGCGGGACGAGTTCAAGGCTCATGCGCACGGTTGGCGGGAAAAATCACTGAACTGTTTGGATTCGGACGGAGTGTTTTTTGATTCGGATTCAAGTTTTCGCTTCGAAGGATACTCCAAATTCCATCAAGACTCTTTGGTGGAAAGCTGGAAAAAGCAAAAAGTGGCTTATCCGGAGTGGAAATACACGGGAGTTCCCGGCAAAAAACTCGCCCGGCCGGTTCTTTTTGTCCACGGATTGAACAGCGACTTTGAAGTGTGGGGCGTCGAAGCCCTGGATTCCACAAAGAACAAGGCTTCGACGAGTTTCCAATGGGGACTTGTCAAAAGATACGAGAACGGTTCAGCTCCCGACATATTGGCCAGGACTCAGAACATCGACAATTCGGAAGAGAACATCAATCACAACGGCATCTATTTTTTCCAAGCATATGGGCACGACTCTTCCGGGACGTGGATTGAAGGGACGCCTCTTTGGAACGACAATCACTCTCAAGCGAAAAAACTCAACTGGAAGTTGGAACAAGTCCTGGACGATTTTTGCGAGGGGACTGGAATCGATTGGCGGGCAACGCCGGAATTGGAGGTGGACATCGTGGCTCACAGCCAAGGGGGGCTTGTCGTCCGGGAACTGCTCCGGGCATTGCAAAATATGGGGGACTTGTCGGGAA